>JAIUNK010000063.1 GCA_020161845.1 Actinomycetota bacterium | reverse complement strand
CTACTTCAACCGGATTCGTCGGCACTCCTACCTGGATTACTTGACACCCCAGGAATACGAACTAGGATACAGAGACCTCAAACAATTGGCAGCTTAGATCCGCGTCCACAAAACCGGAAACACTCCAGTGGTTGATGAACTCGCTGCCGTTGTCGGAGTGGATGCCGGCGATGTGGAAGGGGAAACGGAGCTGCAGCTCGCCGAGGCCGGCCGCGACGATCCGTTCGCCTTTGGAGCGCACCGTGATGGTTTCGGTCCAGCCGGTGGCCACGTCAGTGGCGTCCAGGGTGTAGAAGAACGCCCCGTTGTTGTCCCCGCCTTCGTGACCGACCAGGTCGATCTGGAGGTACCCGGGGCGGGTGTGGTCCCATTCGTGCCAGGTCTTCATCGCGATCGAGGACTTCAGCATCGATCCCGGGCGGGTGTGGCTGATCGGTTTGCGCGCGACCAGCCCGGTGCGCGCTGGTGCCAAACGCCGGTCGATGGTGGCGGCTGACATGGTCTTGACCTGGCCGATCACCTCCGGGGCCACGCCGTTCAGGTGGCCGTGATCGGCCATATTGGCCAGTAGTTGCGGTAGCGCTGGGGCAAGGCGTTTACCGCAGGGGCCATCCAGGGCGGCCCAGCAGCGGGTGAGCAGGTCGATCGCCTCGGGGCCGTACACCTGGACCACGGCCCGAGGTTGAGGCGGGGGCGGCCCGCCGCTGGCCGCTTCGGCCACCGCCCGACGGATCGCTTTGCGGGCGTGATCGCGGTGCCACCCGGTGACCTGGCAGACGGCGTCCAGGATCGCTGATTTCTCTGCCTTGGTCGCCTTGCTCCACCGCTGCAGCTGGGCCTTCGTGATCGCCTTACGCGCTGCCATCGTCAGCTCCATCCTCGATGCTGACCCACGCGGGCATCTTCGGATGAGTCAACGACTCGCCCCACGCGGGCATCCAGGGTGAGTCAACTCGGTGCTTTGCCCTCCCGGGCGCGCGACCGGTAGGGTGGTTCCGCGCATACGCGTGCGCGCGTGTCGCATTCGCGGTCGTGCGGACACTCGGTGAAACGGTTCATCCGGGCTGCCGGGTCCGACCGACCGCGCTCGCTTGTCCCTGTACGCCGGGGTCCGGGTCCATGCTCGGTCCCCTTGACCAATCTGTCCACAATCGGAGCCCCCACTACATGACTGCCAGCCCGGCTATTTCCCAGATCGCGATCAACGACATCGGTTCTGAGGAGGACCTGCTCGCCGCGATCGACGCCACCATCAAGCACTTCAACGACGGCGACATCGTCGAGGGAATCATCGTCAAGGTCGACCGGGACGAGGTCCTGCTCGACATCGGCTACAAGACGGAAGGGGTCATCCCCTCCCGCGAACTCTCCATCAAGCACGATGTCGACCCTGGCGAGGTCGTCTCCGTCGGCGATGAGGTCGAGGCCCTGGTCCTTCAGAAGGAGGACAAGGAAGGCCGGCTGATCCTGAGCAAGAAGCGCGCTCAGTACGAGCGCGCCTGGGGCACCATCGAGAAGATCAAGGAAGAGGACGGCGTCGTCACCGGCACCGTCATCGAGGTCGTCAAGGGCGGCCTGATCCTCGACATCGGCCTGCGCGGCTTCCTCCCGGCCTCTCTGGTGGAGATGCGCCGCGTCCGCGACCTGCAGCCCTATGTGGGCAAGGAGATCGAGGCCAAGATCATCGAGCTGGACAAGAACCGCAACAACGTGGTGCTGTCCCGCCGGGCGTGGCTGGAGCAGACCCAGTCCGAGGTGCGCACGACGTTCCTCAAGGAGCTGCAGAAGGGCCAGGTCCGTTCTGGCGTCGTCAGCTCGATCGTCAACTTCGGTGCGTTCGTGGACCTCGGCGGCGTCGATGGTCTGGTGCACGTCTCCGAGCTGTCCTGGAAGCACATCGACCACCCGAGCGAGGTCGTCGAGGTGGGCCAGGAGGTCACCGTCGAGGTGCTGGACGTCGACATGGACCGCGAGCGGGTTTCGCTGTCGCTGAAGGCGACCCAGGAAGACCCGTGGCAGCACTTCGCCCGGACGCACGCGATCGGTCAGGTCGTGCCGGGCAAGGTCACCAAGCTCGTCCCGTTCGGTGCGTTCGTGCGCGTCGACGACGGCATCGAGGGCCTGGTGCACATCTCCGAGCTGGCCGAGCGCCACGTGGAGCTGCCCGAGCAGGTCGTCACCGTCGGTGCCGACATCTTCGTCAAGGTCATCGACATCGACCTGGAGCGGCGCCGGATCAGCCTGTCGCTGAAGCAGGCCAACGACGCGGCGGCCGCGACCGCCGAGTTCGACCCGACCCTCTACGGGATGGCGGCCGAATACGACGAGCAGGGCAACTACAAGTACCCCGAGGGCTTCGACTCCGAGACCAACGAGTGGCTCGAGGGCCACGAGGCGGCCCGCGAGAAGTGGGAGAAGCAGTACGCCGAGGCGCACGCCCGCTGGGAGGCCCACCGGGCCCAGGTCGAGGAGGCCGTCAAGGCGGACGCCGAGGCCAGCTCGGGTGGCGGCAGCGAGGCGATGCCCACGTCGTACTCCTCTGGCGGCACCGACACTGCCGCCCCGGCGGAGGGCACGCTGGCCTCCGACGAGGCCCTGGCCGCGCTGCGGGAGAAGCTCACCGGCAACTGACGCGCGCCGCGTCCGGCGCGATCATCGAGGAGGCCGTCATGCCACGTGGACCGTGGGGTGGCGGCCTCCTCGACGTGCAGGCGCACGCCGGGGCCCAAGGCCACTTCGTCGGCAACACGTGGCCCGCCTTCGAACGAGCCGCCGCCCTCGGCGCCCGCAACGTGGAGCTGGACGTGCGGGTCACCGCGGACGGCGTACCGGTCTGTTGGCACGACATGGAACTCCTGCCGCACGAGCTGCGGTGCCGCGACGCGTCGCTCTATGGCCGGCGACTGGACGAGCTGACCTACGCGCAGCTGGGCACGGTCGAGGTGGGGAGTGTCACGCAGCCCGAGTTGCCCACCCAGCGGGCGGTCGCCGGGGAGTCCATGCTGCGGCTGGTGGACCTGTTCCGGCGGCTGTCCGCGCTGGTCGACATGTGGTTCACGGTGGAGATCAAGCTCGATCCGCGTGACCCCGCCCAGGACGCTCGGCGGGAGACCATCCTGCGGGCGGTGCTGGCCGCGATCGACGAGGGCGGGGTGCGCCGGCGGGCCATCGTGCACAGCTTCGACTGGCGCTTGCTGGAGTTAGCGGGGCGGTTGGCGCCGGATCTGCCGCGCTCGGCGCTGGCCTCACACGGGGAGACCTGGCTGCCGGGCAGCCCGTTCGTGGGGGCAGGCACGTACGCCGAGTGCGGCGGTGACCTGCCGCTGGCGGCGTACCGCCTCGGCGTACGAGCCGTCGCGCCGCGTTGGTGCGACGACCGCGGTTCCCTCGTCGTGGATCACGCGTTCGTGGCGCGGGCGCACCGCCTGGGGCTCGCCGTCAACCCGTGGACCGTCGACGCGCCGCGCGACCACGTGCGCCTGATCCGGGCCGGGGTGGACGGGATCGTGACGAACTATCCGGAGCGGCTGCTGCGTTCACCGCGTTGACTGCGGTGACCGCGGTGACCGCGGTGACCGCGGTGACCGCGATGACTGGGGCGACCGCGGCACCGGTGCGCCGCGGCACCGACACGCCCAACGCGCGATGAAGAGGGCCGTTATGTATCCCCCACCGGCGTCCGCCGACCTACAGTGATGTCATGTTGCGGGTAGGCCTCACGGGCGGAATCGGGTCCGGAAAGTCCACCGTCGCCAGGCGGTTGGCCGACCGGGGCGCGGTCATCATCGACGCGGACGCGCTGGCGCGCGAGGTCGTTGCGCCCGGCACGCCCGGCCTGCAGCAGATCCGGGATCGCTTCGGCGACACAGTCATCGGAGCCGACGGCGCGCTGGATCGCCGAGAGATGGCCACCATCGTGTTCGGTGACGAACGGGCCCGGGCGGACCTGGAGAAGATCACCCACCCGTTGGTGGCCTCACGCTGCGCCGACCTGCTGGATGCGGCCGGTCCGGAGAGCATCGTGGTCTACGACGTACCGCTGCTCGTGGAAAACAAGCTGGGCGCCGACTATCACCTGGTGGTGGTCGTGGACGCGCACGCCGAGGAACGGCTGGAGCGGCTCGTGCAGCGGCGCGGCATGTCCGAGGCCGATGTGCGGGCCCGGATGGCGCACCAGGCCAGCGACGCCCAGCGCGCCGCCGCAGCCGACGTCCTGATCGTCAACGACGGCATCGAGGACGAGTTGCGGGCCGCGGTCGACGAGCTCTGGGACGACCGCTTGCTGCCGTTCGACGAGAACCTGCGGGCGCAGCGCCGCTCGGAGTGGCGGCGGCTGGGCGTGGCGGTGCCCTACGACGAGGAGTGGCCGCGGCAGGCCGAGCGCCTGATCGGGCGGCTCAGCAGGGCGCTGGGGCAGCGGGCGCCCGAGATCGAGCACGTCGGCTCGACCGCGGTGCCGGGCATGCCCGGCAAGGACGTGATCGACCTGCAGATCGGGGTGTCCGAACTGACGGACGCCGACGACCCCGAGTTCGTCGCCGTCCTGGGGCAGCTCGGCTTCCCCCGGCTCGAGGACGTCCGGATGGATCACCCGACCGGGGAACTGCTCGACCCCGAGCTGTGGGTGAAGCGCTACCACGTCTCCTGCGACCCCGGCCGGGTCGTGCACATCCACGTCCGGGAGGCCGACAGCGCCGGCTGGCAGAGCGCGCTGCTGTTCCGCGACTGGCTGCGCGCCTGTCCGGACGCGGCGGTGGAGTACGTCGCGGTCAAGCAGCGCCTCGCCGACTCGACGCCGGACAGCCGCTCCTATGCGACCGCCAAGGAACCGTGGTTCGAGGAGGTCTGGCCGCGGATCACGGCCTGGGCGCAGAAGTCCGGCTGGCGCGCCTGAGTGTGCAGCGCCATAGCGGCGCCGCACACCCAGCCGCCTGCCGGTTCAGGGCAGCGGTTTCACGTCCGTCAGGACGGTCCCGTCGCGGAGGGTGAGGTCGTACGTCGCGGGGCCACCCGAGTCCCCCTGTCGAGCCGTAGGCCATTCGGCGGAGAACCGGCCGTCCTCGACGGTGGCAGTGACTTCGCGACCTGCCACGTGGATCCGCACACCTACCACGTCCGAACCGACCAGGCCGCCTGCCGTGGCGACCGCGCCCCGGCTGCTCACGCCACCGCCCCGCTCGATGTGACCGAGCTGCCTGGGGCCGGGGTTGGGATGCCGGCCCGGGCCCGTGACCGGGGCGTCCTTGAGGACCGAGCCGTCGGCGAGCGTCACGTCGACGGTCGGCTCTTCGTACGGCGCGCCCGCCCCCACCCGATCGACAGAGGACTTCTCGACCGGCCACCACGCGGCGAACCAGCCGTCGCCGACCGTGGCGTCGATCACGGTGCTGCCGGCATGCAGCGTGATGGCGCGAACGTCCGTGCCGACCCGGCCCATGGTGAAGGCAAAGGCTCCGTCGGGCCCGGTCGAGGTACCGGCACCGGGCGCCTCGACCTGCGTTGGTGCCAGGGCGGGCGGCTTGGGCGACATCGCCGTGGGGCTTCCTCCGGCGGAGCTGACTCCGCCCGGGTTTCCGGCCTCGGACAGGCAGGTGATGCTGGCGCCGGACTCGGTGGCCAGCGCGACGAACACATACTCCCCGCGCCGTTCGGCGGCTACGAGTTTTGCGGTCTGGGGGCGGATGTCGGGCCTCTCGTCGTCGGGGGCCTGGGTCCCGCGCTGCTCCCAGTCACGCAGGCTAGCCATGCAGGCTCGCCGGGCGTCCTCGAGGTCCTGGGCGGCGACGGCGGACGGCGTCCGGGTCCAGGTGGCGAACGCCTTCGGATCGGTCCCGGTCATCGCGGGGATCATCACGGCGCCGACCAGCGCGGCGGTGGCCGTTGCGGGCAGCAGCCAAGCGAGTCGGCGCCCCAGGCTGCGACGACGTACCGGCTCGGCGCCGGCAACGCCGGCGGACCCGCCGGCGGGGGTCGCGAGGATCCGTTCCAGGCTCGCCTCGGCGCGGATCCGGTCGGTGTCGGTGACGATGCCGCCGACGTCGAGGCTGCGCAGGGCGCGGTCGATGCGGTCGTCGAGGTGGTCATTGGGGAGGTCGCGGCGCAGGTCGGTGGCGTTCATGAGGTCAGCTCCGTGGTGGTGATGGCGGTACGTCGGGTGGTGGCGCCGTCCGGGGCTGCTTCCGGGGCTGCTCCCAGGGCGCGGCGCAAGGTGGCCCGGGCCCGGGACAGCCGCAGGCGGTAGGCGACGGCGGTGATGCCGAGGACGGCCCCGGCCTGGGCGGAGGTGAGGCCGTCGAGGACGGTCAGGGCGAGAACTTCCTGGTCGGCGGCCGGCAGCTCCCGCCAGGCGGCTTCGAGGTCGAGGCGGTCGGCGACGAACTGCGGGTCGGTCGCGGGGTCGGGTGCCTCGGCGGGCCAGGTCGCCTCGGCCAGCCGTACGGCGAGGGCGTCCCGCCGCTGGGTGGCTCGGCGGTCGTTGAGCATGGTGTGGCGGGCTACGCCGTACACCCACGCGCGCGCCGCGTCCCGGTCGACGGGCAGATCGGCGACCCGGCGCCACGCGACGAGGAAGACCTCGGCGACCACGTCCTCGGCTCGGTCCGGTGGGGTGCGGCGGCGGACGAATCGCAGCACGTCCGCGTAGCTGTCGGAATAGAACGCCCGGAACCGCGCCTCGGGGTTGATGCCGTGGCGCTGCGCGGGCTGTCTCGTTCGGTTCACATTCCTTACCTGTCCGGCACCGCCGCGAGTGTGTCACGGCCGGGCTTTCGAGGTGGTCAGATGGGCCGCATCATGGTGATATCTGCCGATATCGGAGGTGTCCATGGTGGATCTGCTGATCCCCAACACCCCTGCCGAAGACCGAGTCCGCTGGTCAACGGCCCGACGAAGCGTTGTCGGAGGCACCGGATAGCCTGAGCGTCATGCGGCCCGTCACCGACCTGCAGCGCACCGTCGCCCCGTTCCGGGTCGTCGCCGAATTCAACCCCTCGGGCGACCAACCGGCGGCGATCGCCGACCTCGCCCGGCGGGTCCGGGCCGGCGAGGAGGACATCGTGCTGCTCGGGGCTACCGGCACCGGCAAGTCGGCGACCACCGCCTGGATGATCGAGCAGGTGCAGCGGCCGACCCTGGTGATGGCCCCGAACAAGACCCTCGCGGCCCAGCTGGCCAACGAGCTGCGGGAGCTGTTTCCGCACAATGCGGTCGAATACTTCGTCAGCTACTACGACTACTACCAGCCGGAGGCCTACGTCCCGCAGACCGACACCTACATCGAGAAGGACTCCTCGATCAACGACGAGGTGGAGAGGCTGCGACACAGCGCCACCAACTCGCTGCTGACCCGGCGCGACGTGGTGGTGGTGGCCTCCGTGTCGTGCATCTACGGGCTGGGCACGCCGCAGGAGTACGTCGACCGGATGGCGCGTCTGAAGGTCGGTCAGCAGATTGAGCGCGACCAGCTGCTGCGCCGCTTCGTCGAGATGCAATACACCCGCAACGACCTGGCCTTCAGCCGCGGCACGTTCCGGGTCCGCGGCGACACCGTCGAGATCATCCCGGTCTATGAGGAGCTGGCCATCCGGATCGAGTTCTTCGGAGACGAGATCGAGCGGATCTACACACTGCACCCGATGACTGGAGAGGTCGTCCGCGAGGAGCAGGAGATGTATGTCTTCCCTGCGACGCACTATGTCGCCGGCCCCGAGCGGATGGAGCGCGCGATCAAGGGCATCGAGTTGGAACTCGCGGACCAACTCGCCACCTTCGAAAAGCAGGGCAAGCTGCTGGAGGCGCAACGGCTGCGGATGCGCACGCACTATGACATCGAGATGATGCGCCAGGTCGGCAGCTGCTCTGGGATCGAGAACTACTCGATGCACATCGACGGTCGCAGCCGCGGGAGCGCGCCGAACTGCTTGCTGGACTATTTCCCTGAGGACTTTCTGCTGGTCATCGACGAATCGCATGTGACGGTGCCGCAGATCGGGGCGATGTATGAGGGCGACATGTCCCGCAAGCGCACCCTCGTCGAGCACGGGTTCCGGCTGCCCAGCGCGATGGACAATCGGCCGCTGAAGTGGGAGGAGTTCCTCGAACGCATCGGGCAGACGGTTTATCTGTCGGCCACCCCGGGGGCCTACGAGATGGCCAAATCGGACGGTGTGGTCGAGCAGATCATCCGGCCGACCGGCCTGGTGGACCCCGAGATCGTGGTGAAACCCACCAAGGGTCAGATCGATGACCTGATGCACGAGATCCAGGAGCGGACTCGTCGCGACGAACGGGTCCTGGTCACGACGCTGACCAAGAAGATGGCCGAGGATCTCACCGACTACCTGCTCGAACGCGGCATCCGGGTGCGTTATCTGCACAGCGAGGTCGACACCCTGCGCCGGGTGGAGTTGCTGCGGGAGCTGCGGCTGGGGGAGTACGACGTGCTCGTCGGAATCAACCTGCTCCGCGAGGGCCTCGACCTGCCCGAGGTGTCACTGGTGTCGATCCTCGACGCCGACAAGGAGGGCTTCCTGCGCTCGACGCGCAGCCTCATCCAGACGATCGGTCGCGCGGCCCGCAACGTCTCGGGTCAGGTCCACATGTATGCCGACGACATCACCGACTCGATGCACGCCGCCATCGACGAGACCCGGCGTCGGCGGGAGAGGCAGATCGCCTACAACACCGAACGCGGCATCGACCCACAGCCGCTGCGCAAGCGCATCGCCGACATCACCGACCTGCTGCAGCGCGAGGACGCCGACACCGAGTCCCTGATGGGCAGTGGCCGCACCCAGTCCCGGGGCAAGACCGGCGGGCGGGCGCCGAAGACGGCGGGGGGCGGCGCCGCGAGCCGTGCAGCGGGAGCGACCGAGACGTCCGTGGCCGGGGCCGCCCTCGCCGCCGGGATGCCCGCCGCCGACCTGGCGGGCCTCATCCAGGAGCTCACGGCGCAGATGCACCAGGCGGCGGCCGACCTGCACTTCGAGTTGGCCGCCCGACTGCGCGATGAGCTCTCCGATCTGAAGAAGGAGCTCCGCCAGATGCGCGAGGCGGCGCGCTGAGACGGGCCGCTGAGGCGCGTTGTGTGGGTTAGTCGCCGGTCAGGATGGCGGTTCTGAGCGTGTGGGCCGCGATGGTGCTGGCCGTGCGGGTGAGCAGGCCCCATAGGGTGTGCGCGCCGTGGCGGGCGAGTTCCATCTG
>JAIUNK010000062.1 GCA_020161845.1 Actinomycetota bacterium | reverse complement strand
CCCAGCCCCAAACCAAACAAACCCCACCACCCCCAAACAGGAGCAGCAGAGCCGAATTGACTTGAAACCAAAAACAAACAATTGGCATCGATTTCGGCACGCTGTTGAGTTCTCAAGAATCGGATGCCGCGTGGGTCCGCCCCTTTTGTTTGGGGCTTCTCCGTGGCGACTTCGGTAAGTTATCCGGCTTGTCAGTCGAGTGTCAAATCCGCGCTTTCGGCAGAATTTCTTCCACCTGCTGAGAGAATAACCTCCAACCGGGCAACCCGGAGAACTCTGCCACCGCCGATCCCGCGAGTCAAATCGCCCCGCCCCGAGACACGCTGCGGCCCACGCCGTGTGGCGTAGCTCGCTGTGACTTGTGGGGAAAGCGCCCGGCTTAGCCGGGCGAGGCGTTGGCACCGCAGATCGGGGCAACCTCCACAGGTTACCCCGATCGGACCTCGGGGTCAATTCAGTTGGGGCCGCAGTTGCCTGGAGTGGCAACGTCGCTCGCTCCAGCGCTGGTCGGGTCCCGTCACGACGTACGGCAGCACGCCACGACGTACCGGCAGCAGGCCACGACGTACGGCAGCAGGCCACGACGTACCGGCAGCACCCAACCACCTACCTACGGCGAGGCCGCGTCGTGCGTCACACCGGCGAGACCCCGTGGCGACGTTCGCTGAAGGCGCGCTCGCGCCGCCCCGCGTAGGTCAGCCGCCGGATCAGGTCGTCGCGCAGCCGGTCCGCCTCGATGATGTCGTCCAGCACCAGATCGGAGGCGAGCCGCTCCAGGTCGACGTCCTGCTCGTACTCCTCGCGCTTGGCCGCGATGAAGGCCGCCCGCTCGTCGGGGTCGGTGATGGTGGCGATCTTGTTGGCGTAGACCGCGTTGACGGCTGCCTCTGGGCCCATCACGGCGATGCGGGCCGTCGGCAGGGCGATTGTCGCGTCGGGGCCAAAGCCGGGCCCGGCCATGGCGTACAGCCCGGCGCCGTACGCCTTCCGGACCACCACGCAGACCTGCGGCACGGTCGCCTCGGAGATCGCGCTCACCATCTTGGCTCCGTGCCGGATGATCCCCGCCCGCTCCACCTCGCTGCCGATCATGAAGCCCGGCACGTCGGCCAGGTAGATGAGCGGGATCGAGAAGGCGTCGCACAGCTGCACGAACCGGGCCGCCTTGTCCGCGCTGTCCACGAACAGCACCCCGCCCTTGACCGCGGAGTTGTTGGCCACGATGCCCACCGAGTTGCCGCCGAGACGGGCGAACCCCGTGATCAGCTCGGCCGCGAACAGCGCCTTGATCTCGAAGAAGCTGTGCTCGTCGACGAGGCCGTCGATGACCTCGTGCATGTCGAAGGGCACCGACTCGACCTCGGGCACCGTGGCGCGGGTCAGCGGCACGCTCGGCTCCTCCGGGTGGAAGACCGGCGGCTGGTCGCGCCAGGTCGAGGGCAGATAGGAGAAGTAGAGCTTGGCGACCTCGATGGCCTCCTCGTCGCTGTCGACCAGGATGTCGCCGCACCCGGAGACGGTGCAATGCATCCGTGCCCCGCCCATCTCCTCCAGGCTGACCTTCTCCCCCACCACCATCTCGGCCATGCGGGGGCTGCCCAGATACATGGACGCGTTGCCGTCGACCATGATCACCAGGTCCGTGAACGCCGGGATGTAGGCGCCGCCGGCCGCGCTCGGCCCGAAGAGGCAACAGATCTGCGGCACCCGGCCGGACAGCGCCACCTCGTTGTGGAAGATGCGGCCCGCGCCGCGACGTCCCGGGAAGAGGTCGACCTGGTCGGTGATGCGGGCGCCCGCCGAGTCGACGAACCAGAAGATCGGCAGCTCCTCACGCAGCGCCGACTCGGTGGCCCGGATGATCTTCTCCACGGTCCGGGCGCCCCACGAGCCGGCCTTCACCGAGGGATCGTTGGCGACCACGATCGCCGGCCGCCCGTCGACGCTGCCGCGGCCGGTGACGACGCCATCGGCCGGCAGCGCGCCGCCGGCCATCGCGTTGGCGTAGCGACCGTCCTCGACGAAGCTGCCCTCGTCGAAGAGCATCGCGACCCGGTCCCGGACGAACATCTTGCCCTGGGAGTCGAGCTTGGCCTTCGCCTTCGGCGGCAGGCTCGCGGTTGCGGCGTACGCCTGGTTGAGCCGCAGGCGCACGTCGCCGACCCGCGCGTCGCCGCCCTGTTCGACGGGGGTCGCCGCCGCGAACGCCTCGTTGCCGGTCATGCCGTTTTCGCCTCTCCTCGTCGTACGTCGGGTGTCGCGGGCCGTCTGGCTCAGCTGGGCAGGCCGAGGCCCCGGGCGATGAGCATCCGCTGCACCTCCGAGGTGCCCTCCCCGATCTCAAGGATCTTGGCGTCGCGGAAGAACCGGGCCACCGGGTATTCCTCCATGAAGCCGTTGCCGCCGAAGACCTGGGTGGCGATGCGGGTCGAGGTGACCGCGGCCTCGCTGGTGTAGAGCTTGGCGATCGAGGCGGCGTGCTTGAACTGCTCCATCGACACCTTGCCGAGGTGCATCTGGTCCTTCATCCACGCGGCCTTGTAGGTCAGCAACCGGCACGTTTCGGCCATCACGGCCAGGTCGGCGATCTGGAAGCTGACGCCCTGATAGGTGGCGATGGGCTTGCCGAAAGACAGGCGGGTCTTGCTGTATTCCACGCACTCCTCGAGCATGCGGACCACGCAGCCCGCCGCCAACGCCGCGATGGCGACCCGGCCGTCGTCGAGCGTGGCCAGGAACTGGGCGTAACCCTTGCCCCGCTGCCCCAGCAGGTTCTCCTCCGGGACCTTGCAGTTGTCGAAGGTCAGCCCGTGGGTGTCGCTGATCCACCAGCCGAGCTTGTCGTACGGCGGCTCGACGGTGAACCCGGGCGTGCCCGAGGGAACCATGATCGCGCTGATCTCCGGGCTGCCGTTGTCGCGGGTGCCGGTGCGGCAGGTGGCCGTGACGACCGAGGTGATGGGCGTGCCGGAGTTGGTGATAAAGGCCTTGGCGCCCTTGATGGTCCATTCGCCGTTCTCGAGGGTGGCCTTGGTGCGCGTGCCGCCCGCGTCCGAACCCGCCTCGGGCTCCGTGAGGCCGAAGCCGGCGAGGGTGCGCCCCGCGGCCAGGTCGGGCAGGAAGCGCTCCTTCTGGGCATCGGTGCCATACGTGAGGATCGGGTTGATCCCCAGGCCGACGCCGGCCTCCAGGGTGATCCCGATCGACTGGTCGACGCGGCCGAGTTCCTCGATGGCCAGGCAAAGGTAGGTGAACGGTCCGTCCTCGTGCGGCATCCCCGCGCCGCCGTACTCCTCGGGCACGACCAGGCCGAACAGACCCAGCTCACCCATCTTCGGAATCAGGTCGGCCGGGAAGTGGTGATCCTTGGTCCACTGCGCCACGTGCGGGGCGACCTCACCGGCGGCGAAATCGCGCACGTGCTGACGGAACTCCTCGTGATCGGCGGAGAGCTCGAACATGCTCACTACCCTTCTCCTCGGGGCGCCGCGCGGGAACCGGTACGGCGTGCGCGGGCACGACATCTTGACGTTGACGTAAACGTAAGGGACTATCGCGATCATGACAAGTCGTCCGGCCCACGCTCGCCTCCCGGACCCGCAACCGCGTCCAGCGGTCCCCAGCAGTGGCCAGACGGTCACATCCGACGCTAGCCGCGCAACGACGTGGACGATCGCCGAGATGGCCGACGAGTTCGGCGTGACGCACCGCACGATCCGGCATTACGAGGACCTGGGCCTGATCAGCCCCGAGCGCCGCGGCACCGCCCGGGTCTTCCACCGGCGCGACCGGATCCGACTCTCCTTGGTGCTCAAGGGCAAGCGTCTCGGATTTCCCTTGGAGGAGATCCGCCGGATCGTGGACATGTACGACGACCACCCGGGCGAGGCGGGGCAGCTGCGCTACCTGCTGGCCCAGATCGGGGATCGGCGGGCCGACCTGGAGCAACGCCGGGCCGACCTGGACCTGTTGCTGCACGAACTCGACGAACTGCAGGCTCGCTGCGAGACGGAGCTGTCCGACCTGGGGTGACCTGGGGTGGCCCGGCGCTCGTGACGGGTCAGCGGGTGACGACCCCGTCGGGGATCAGCGGTGGGCGACGCCGCCGCCCCCGCGGTCGCTGCGCTCCCGGCCGCTCTCGGCGCGCGCCGTCCGGTTGGTCGTGGCCACGGCCTCCACCGCCGGGCGCGGCGCCATGCTGGTGTCCCGCGGGAGGAACGCCGTCTGCGCACCCACCGCGGCCGCGGCGGCAGTGCCACCCAAGACCGTGGTCACCGCGTCGAACTGGGCGCGCGTTGCCTCGACGAGGACCGCCGCACTGGACTGCGCGGCCGACTGAACTGTCAACTGCCGCATGGCGCCGTCCCGCTCCACCGTCCGGGCGCTCGCCGACTGGGTGGTCGCCGAGGGGCTGTCGCCGGGCAGTCGGACCTGGTCCAGGCCAAGCTCCCCGATGGTGCGCAACAGGCTCTGCTCCGCGGCGTCGACCGCCGCGCCAACCTGCGCCAAGACGTCACCTGCCAGGTCGACCCGCCGCATCAGGGAGTGCGCATCGGCGGCAGTGCCGATGGGTGCCCGGCTCGCGAAGGCGCCGGTGGGGCGCTCCGGACGCGCCGAACGGTCGGCGCCCGTCGGATCCGCTTCCTGCGGGCCTGCCGCCTCGGCGAAGACACCCAACCCCCGACGCTGCGTGCCGGCGCCGAACGCCTGGTCCGGGCGGGTCGTGGGGGGCACGGCCAGCGGGCTCGCGGGGACCACCGGGCTCACCCCGGGCTCCGGGGCCATCGCTGCCGGACCGGCCTGGGCGGGGCGGCCGAGGTCCGTCGGGGCGGTGGCCGCGACGAGCGGGGCGGCCGCAGCCGACTGCGGTGGGGCGGCCTCCGGCAGCGACCACGTGGACGCCGTGCCGCCGAGCATCTTCAACGTGTGATAGCGGGCCTGCTCGGCGATGCCCTCCAGCTCCTGAACGGAGCGATCGACATACTTCTGCAGCGCCGCGCGCATCGTCGGATCAACGGTGTCGTCGGTGGCCTGCGCGGCCACGACGCGGATGCGGCCCAGCACCTCCTGCGAGCGCTGCAGGTCCGCGCCGGCGACCTGCACGTAGCCGAGGCCGTCCTGCACGGACATCTGGTTCTGCCGGGACGAGAGCACCTGAGCCCGCAGCGACTCGGCCGGCCCGATGGTCGGCACGCCGCGGTCGTCCTGCTGCGGTGTGGAGCGCGCGTCGGCGCTCATCCGGGACACGGACAGGTGCATGGCGGCGATCTGCGCCGCCCATGCCTCCAGGTCGATGCGCCGGGACATATCGCCGTCGGTACCGATCCTCATGCCGTCGCCCCTCTCGCCGTACGCGGTGTCCAGCAATGGCCACGGGGCGCCGCGAGGGTACGGCGTACGTCGCCCTACCCCTCCCATCGGCCTCGCGAGGGGTCAACTGAGGCAGGGCCAGAGCATCGTGCCATCCGGATTTCTCGGCCGGGTGGAGTCAGGCCGAGCCGGCCGGCCGCGCGGCGGGAGCCGACGCGGACTTCGCTTGTGACGGCGGCGAACTGGTCGCGGATCCCGACTTGGCCGGCGTGTTGACCGGGGCGGGGCCGGCCGCGGCCTTGTCGTCGCGCTGCACCGCGGGTGATTGGTCCAGGGCGCCCAACAGCATGTTGACCGCCGCGAACTGGCTCAGCAGGGCCTGGCTGACGGCCTGCGCGCTGGCCTCGGCCGCGGCTTGCAGCTTGGCCAGCCGGGCTGCCTCGCCGGGAATGTCGACGTCTCTGATCCGCCCCTCGGCGGCGGCCAGGTTGATCTCCTGGACCTGGAGCGCGGCGATGGCGTGGGTGAGCGAGTTTTCGGCCGCCCCGATCGTGGCGCGGCGGTCCGAGAGCATGGCGATGGCGGCATCGATGGTGTCCACCGCCGCGGCGGCGCTCTCTTGCGACAGCAGACTCGGGGCGCTCCCCGGCGTCGTGACCGTCTCGGCCACCTGCGAGGTCGTGGTGGTCCCGGGGATGACGGTGGTGGTCGTGGTACCGGGGACCAGGGTGGTCACCGGCTGGCCTGGAACGGGCTTCGTCGTGGTGGTCGTGTGCGGTGTGACGTCGAGGGAAAACTGTCCCTTGCCGCTGCCGCCGTTCGTGATCGAGGTCACGAAGGCCACGGACCAACCCTCGTTCATGGTGACGACGTGGCTCGCGGCGTCCCACGTCCCCACCTGAGCGCCCGAGAGCAGCACCTCGCCGTTATCGATGTTGTACACCGTGGTGGCCGTGGCCGTCGGGCTATTCGTTGCCGGCACGGTGCCGCTCACCACGCCCGACTTGTCCGAGGAATAGGTGTACGTCGTCGTGGTCTCGGTGATCACCTGATCGGGACCGGGCGTCGTGACGTAGGTGTCCGGGGTGGTCGTGGTGACCGTCTGGTCGGGGGTGGTCGTCGTCACGGTGCGGTAGGTCGTCGTGGTCGTCCCGGCGGTGCCGAGCCCGAGTCCGTCGGCGCTGGCCGCTCCGCCGAGGTCGACCGCAAGGGTGGCGCCGGCGGTGGATCCGACCTGAAGCGTCAGCCCGCTGCGGGAGCCGTCGAGCAGGTGGATGGTGTTGTACGCCGTGGTCCGAGCGACCTCGTCGACGGCCTTGAGCGAGCTGTCCATGAGCAGCTGCAGCGCGGCCCGCTGGGCATCGCTCCAGGTCCCGTTGGCGGCCTGGACGGCGATGACGCGCATCCGCTGCAGCAGGCCGGCCGTCTCGGTGAGCGCGCCGTCGGCGACCCGGAGCAGGCTGATCCCGTCCTGGGCGTTGTGGTGCGCCTGCCGCGCGCCGAGCACGTGGCTGCGCATCTTCTCGGCGATGGCCAGACCGGCGGCGTCGTCCATGGCGGAGTTGATGCGCAGTCCCGAGGACAGCCGGCTGATCGAAGTGGACATGGCCTGCATCTGAGCGTGCCAATGCTCCAGCCCGATGCGGCGGCTCACGTCGCTGTCGGCCCCGATGCGCATACGCCACTCCTTGACGAAAACCACGCCGTCCGTGGCGTGGGGACAGAAGGGTCCACTCCCCCCATCGACGCGGCGCCGCGAAGTGTGAGGGCGATGACGACACAAGTTGGACACTCGATCCAACCGAGCGGAAACGGGCTCGTCGATGGCCCGTGCGGGGGCACCCGACCACCGACCGACGGGACTCTGCCCGGGCCTCGACGGGCCTCGACGGGCCTCGACAGGCCTGCACCCGGGACGGGCTGTCGGCTCCAGCCCTTAGGGTGGCGAGCGTGGTGCAGGTCCCCCTTTGGCTGCTCGATGCCTCTCGCGGGCTTTCGACCTCTTTCGACGGCGGCTCGATCGCGCGTGGTCGGGTCTACGCCCAGCAAGGACGCGTGCTCGCCCTCGCCACCAGCAAGGACGGCGCGACCGTGCTGGCCACCGTGCGGGGGCGGGGCGCGACGTACCAGGTCGTCATCACCATGCGTCGCCCCGGGGCCCGGGGCCGCTACACGATCAGCAGCCGCTGCTCCTGCCCTGTGGGAGCAGGGTGCAAGCATGCCGTCGCGACGATCCTGGCCGCCTCGGAACAGGCCATCGCAGCCCTCCCGGACGCCCAGGCCCCTCGCGTGGCCCCGTGGGAGCCGGTCTTCGCCGCCCTGCTGGACGGCCGCGGCGCCACGGCCACGCCGGGTCCCACCGCGACGGACGACGAGGTGGCGCTCCAGTTCTCCTGGCAGGGTGGCGGGCTGCCGGCCAAGAAGGCGCCCATCATGTTGCGCCCGGTGCGCCGTGGTCGCTCCGGACGATGGGTGAAGACCGGCATCAGCTGGCAGTCCGTCGGCTATGCCCACAACGTGCCCGGGGCCGCGAGACGCGCGTTCGAAGCCATCCTGAAAGCGGCCCGCGGAAACTACTCCTACTACTCCTCGTCGGCGCAACTGACCCTCGAAGACCTCGGTCGGCTGGCCTTCCCGCTGCTGGCAGACGCGAACTCGGCGGGCATCGCGCTGCTCACCGACACCCCCGAGCGGCCGATCATCCTGGCGTCGCAGCCGGCCACGCCGTACGTCGAGATCCGCCGCAGCGACGACGGCGCGATCGCCCTGGTCGCGAGCTGGCGTCTCGATGACGAGGTGCCGAACCCCGCCGCGACCCGCGCGGTCGGCTCGCCCCCGGCAATGCTGCTGATCGACCGCCCCAGCCCCGGGGATCTGCTGCTCGCCGCGACCAGCCCGGCCGCCGACGCCGCGACGGCTCTCCTCCGCGCAGGGACCGTCGAGGTCCCGGCGGAGGACGCGGACCGCTTCCTCACGACGTACTACCCACTCCTGCACGACCGCCTTGCCGTCGAGTCCCCCGACGGCAGCGTGGCGCCGCCGCTGGTCCTGCATCCGCGGCTGGTCTGTGAGATGACCTTCGCCCACGCGACGAATCTGGAGCTGAGCTGGTGGTTCGCCTATGGCGAGGGGGCGGCGGCGACCCGCCTGCCGCTGCGCCCCGCCACGCCGCGCGATCTGAGCCGGTTCGCGGTGACCGAGGCGAGCGAGCGGCTGCGCCGCGTCACCGAGGAGGAGGACCTGCTGGCGGCCGCCGTGCGCATCATCGAGCCGCACCTGCCCGGCATCGTCTGGAGTCACGCGCCCGGGCTGCCGCCGCGGCCGTACCCGGGCTCGGGGCTGTCGGGGATGCAGGCGATGACCTTCGCGACCCAGGTCGCGGTGGCGCTGCGCGAGACCGCCGGCATCGAGGTGTTGACCGTCGGCGAGGTGCCCGACTATCGGCAGGCCCTGGAGCCACCCGTCGTCCGGCTCGCCCTCGGCGAGGGCACCGCCGACGGGGCGGGCACGGACTGGTTCGACCTCGACGTGCGGGTCGAGATCGACGGCGAGGTGGTGCCGTTCCGGCCGCTGTTCAGCGCCCTGGCCCTCGACGAGGAGTGGCTGTTGCTGGAGTCGGGGCTGTGGTTCAGCCTCGATCGGCCGGAGCTGCACCGGCTCCGAGCCCTGATCGCCGAGGCCCGGGCCCTGTCGGATCGCGACGGGCCGATGCGGATCAATCGCTGGCAGGCCGGGCTGTGGGACGAGCTCACCGACATCGGCGTGATCGCGGCCCAGAGCGAGACGTGGAGCCGTGCCGTCGCGGGGCTGCTCGACCCCGGCTCGTTGGGCCCGATCGAGCCGCCGCAGCAGCTGGCCGCCAGGCTGCGGCCGTATCAGCTGGAGGGGTACCGCTGGCTGCGCTATCTCTGGCAAGCAGGGCTCGGCGG
>JAIUNK010000061.1 GCA_020161845.1 Actinomycetota bacterium | reverse complement strand
GTACGCCGCGACGTTGGAGTGGGTCCGCCGCTGCCTGGAACAGCGCGGCTACGACCGCGACCGCCTCGGCGTCATCCAGGGCTCCACCAAAGCCGAGGACCGCGAGCTCGTCCGCGCCAGGTTCACCGCCGACCCGACGACTCAGAAGGTCCGTGTCCTCCTCGCGACCGACTCGGCGGGCGAGGGGATCGATCTGCAGACCCACTGCCACCGGTTGGTCAACTTCGATATCCCGTTCAACCCGTCGCGGCTGGAGCAGCGGATCGGCCGGATCGACCGTTATGGCCAGCCGTTCGCCCCCGAGATCTTCCACTTCGCCCCCGCGACGGGCACGAGCACGTACGCCGAGGACATGCGTTTCCTGCGCGGCATCGCGGAGAAGGTCAGCACCGTCGAACAGGAGCTCGGCTCGGTCAACCAGCTCGTGGACGCCAAGATCCAGCGGCGCTTCTCGACGACGGCACGCGAGGCGATGAGACGGCCTGCCACGCCCGACGCCGGGACCCAGGAGATCAACCGCACCCTCCGGGGGGAGCGCGAGCTGAGCCGCGAACTCACCGATCTCGCCCGGACGTACGACAAGCGCAAGGCAGAACTCCACCTGCTGCCGCACAACTCTCGCCGCGTCGTTGACACGGCGTTGTCGCTGAGCCACCAGCCGCCGCTGCACGTGGTCGGTGACGACCTCTCCGATGCCGACGTCTTCGCCGTGCCGGAGCTCGGACCCGGGTGGCAGCCGGCGCTCGCCGGGCTGATCGACCGGCTCCACCCCGGCGTGCGCCGCCCCATCACGTTCGACGACGCGGCCCTCCTCGACGAGGACGGCAGGCCGCGGACCGACCTCGTCCACGTCCACCTCGGGCACGCGCTGCTGCAGAAGTCATCCCGGATCCTGCGCAGCTCGCTCTACGGCGCCGAGGCCGGCCTCAACCGCGTCACCGCCGTCGTCACGCCAACCCTTCCCGGCACGGCCGTCGCGGCCGTCGCCCGCCTCGTCCTCGTCGGACGCGGCGGCCTGCGCCTGCACGAGGAGGTCTTCCTCACCGGCATCCGCCTGCACCAGGGCGGCACCGGCATGGCCGAGGAGAAGGTCGACGAGCTGCTCGACCGCGTCCTCGACGACGACACGCTCGTCCTCGCCGACGAAGCGGTGCGCCGCCATCTGATCGAGGCGTGGAATGACGACGGCTCCAGGCTTCGCGAGCGCCTCGACGCGGCGATGCACCAGCGGGCCGACGGCCGGCAGCGCGCCGTCGAGGGCGAGCTCGCCAAGCGGGAGGGTGCGGACGTCGAGCGCGCCCAGGCGATCTTCGGCCGCTTCCGGACCAACCTCGAGGAGTCGCTGCGGCGCCTGGAGGACGAGGACCGGGACGCCGGCGCGCAGTTAGCGCTCTTCGACGACCAGCGGCGCCAGCGGCAGCGCGACATCGCCCGGATGGGCGAGCGCCTCGCGCAGCTCGACGACGACGAACGCCGCGAGGTCGCGGGACTGCGCGCCCGCTATGCGGACGTCCGGCCCTATGTCACGGCCGCCGCCCTGGTCTTTGCCGTGTCCGAGCAGGACGCGGCCGCCTGGGGAGGCCAGCGATGAGCCCCGCGAAGACCGGCACCCGGCGCGCCCCGTCCGGGCGTGGGCCCGCCAGGGGCGCCGGCGCTCCCCCGTCGCGGAGCGCCGCCGAGCAGCACCGCGCCTGGCTTCGGCTCGTCGACACCGACGGCCCGTTCCTCGCCGTGCCGCCCCTCAAGCGCCGGTGGTCGACGGGCGTTCCGCTGCTGGCCCGGGAGCGGAACGACGCGTTGCGGGCCGCCAAGCCCGCGTTCGACCGCGCGTACGACGCTGCCGTCGTCGCCCTCGGCGCGGGCGAGGCCGCCGAGGGCGCCGCGGCCGCGTACCGCCCGGCCCGCGACGTCTGGGTCGAGACCCTCCTGCGCGACGTCTTCGGCTGGGGCGACCTCCTGCACCGCGATGACGACGCGGCGGCCTCGCCGCGACTAGCGCCGGTGCTCGACCGGGCGACGATCACCTCCGGCGACCGGTCCGTCACGCGACGACCCATCGGGGCGCTGCTCCACGACGACGCCGTGGGCGCGCTCGTCTGGGCCATCGACCCCGTCGAGGACCTGCGCCGGCTCTTCGCGGACGGCTGGGCACAGACGCCGATCGACGCGATGACCGAGATGCTCCGCGCCGCAGAGGTGCCCATCGGGCTCGTCACGGACGGCCGCTGGTGGGGCCTCGTCAGCGTGCCGCGACCGAACACGCCGACGGCCGCGAAGCCCGCGGGCGACGACACCGCCACCCTGGCGAGCTCCGGCGTCGTCGACGCCCTCACGTTCGTCGAGGAGACCGACGTCCGGGACGCCGTCGCGGCCCTCCTCGACCCGGTCCAGCTCCTCGGGGGAAGGGCCATCGACCGCACGACCGCACTCTTCGTCGAGTCGGTCGCCGCGGCCGAGGACATCACCCTCTCTCTCGGCGTGCAGGTGCGTCGGGCTGTCGAGCTCCTCATCCAGGCCTTCGCCGAGAGCGCCGCCGACGCCCGCCGGCGTGGAATGCCCGGGCCGCTGCCAATCGAGGCCGACGGCACGGCGAACGAGGTCTACCAGGCCGCCGTGACGGTCATGATGCGGGTCGTCTTCCTCCTGTTCGCCCAGGAGCGCCACCTCCTCCCGGACGATCACGTCTTCACCGCGGGCTATGGGCTCGTCGGTGTCCTCGACGACCTCGACCGGCGGCTGCGCGACGAGGGCGAGGAGAGTCTCGACGACACGCGCCTGGTGTGGCATCGGCTCCTCGCGACGAGCAATGCCCTGGCCGCCGGGGTCAGCTCGGAGACGATGCGGATCCCCGCGTACGGCGGGTCGCTCTTCGACCCTGCTCGGTTCGGCTTCCTCACCGCCACCGACGCCTCCGGGCAGCTGGTCGTCACCGTGTCGGACCTCGTCATGCGGCACGTCCTCGACGCCGTCCAGGTGGCGGTCGTCAAGGGCGAGGCCCGGCGGGTGTCGTTCCGGGAGATCGACGTTGAGCAGATCGGCTACATCTACGAGCAGCTTCTCGGCTATACGGCCCGACGCGTCGAGACGATCCAGATCGGCCTGCCCGGGCCGACGGGCCAGGAGGCAGAGATCCCCATCGATGTCCTCGATGAGCTGTTCGAGGCCAACGGCACCGATACGGCGACCGCGGCCGGCATCCTCGCGTGGGCGAAGACCCACCAGCCCGGCGCCAAGCTGCCCAGCGCCACGCGGCTCGGGAAGGACATGGCCGCCGCCGACACCGCCTCGGACGCCACCGAGCGGGCGCTGCGGTCCGTCACGACCGACCCCGCGATCCGCGAGCGGCTCGCGCCGTGGATCGGGCTCGTGCGCCCCGACCTGCGCAATCGCCCGACCGTCTTCCTCCCCGGCGGGCTCATGGTCGTCGAGACGCCGTCGCGGAGCAGCGCCGGCGCCCACTACACCCCGCGTGTCCTTGCCGAGGAGGTCGTGGAGCACGCGCTCGCCCCGCTCGTCTACTCCCCCGGGCCGCACCAGACCGGCGACCGGGAGGCGTGGCGCCTCGTCAGCTCGGAGGAGATCCTCGGGCTCAAGGTCGCCGACATCGCGTGCGGCTCGGGCGCGTTCCTCGTCGCCGCGGCCCGCTATCTCGCCCGGCGGCTCGTCGAGGCCTGGGAGGTGCAGGGCGATGCTCGGGGCCACCCCCCCGAGCGGCTCGAGCTGGAGGCGACTCGCGAGGTCGTCGCCCGCTGCTTGTACGGCGCGGACATCAACCCGATGGCCGTCGAGATGTGCAAGCTGTCCCTCTGGCTGGTCTCGCTCGACCCGAAACTGCCGTTCTCGTTCGTCGACGACAAACTTTTCGTCGGCAACTCCCTCCTCGGTCTCACGGACGTGCGGCAGATCGAGGAACTGCACCTCGATCCGGAGACCGGGCACCGGCAGGAGGCGTGGCAGCTCACGCTCGACAACACGTTGCTGCAGCTCGACGTGCGGGACGCCCTGGCCCGGGCGGCGCGGCGGCGGGAGGCGCTCGCGAGCGAGGTCCAGGCGGACGACCCGCAGCGGTCGGCGCGCGCAAAGGCGCGCCAGCTCGACCGGGTCCACGCCGACACCGCCGACGTCCGGCTCGTCGCGAACGCCGTCGTCGCGACGGGCCTCCCCTTCGGGGGCAAACCGGGCACAAGACTTGACGACGCGTACGACGCGCTCCGCTCGGCCGTCGCGACCGCCTTCCCCTCGAGCGGGACCGGCGACCCCACCGAGCTGGAGCGGATCGTCGACGCGGGGCTGACGCCGACTGTCCTGACGGACTACGTGCGCTGGCGGCCGCTGCACTGGGTCGTGGAGGTACCCGACGTCATGGAGCGTGGCGGGTTCGACGCGATCATCGGCAACCCGCCCTTCCTCGGCGGCAAGAAGATTTCGGGAGCGAGCGGCACCGACGTGCGGGAATGGCTCGTCAATGCCATCGCCGATGGCACCAAGGGGAACGCCGACCTCGTGGCCTACTTCTTCCTTCGCGCCGCTACCCTTCTCAACCCGCGCGGCGCCATTGGGCTCATCGCGACAAATACAGTGGCGCAGGGCGACACTCGCGAGGTCGGCCTCGACCGGATGGTCGGGTGCGGGTTCACGATCACTCGCGCGATCCAAAGTCGAAAGTGGCCCGCCGCGAGCGCCAACCTCGAGTACGCCGCCGTTTGGGGCACGAAGGGGTCGGTCTCCGACACCTCTTTGCGCGTGGCCGACGATGTCGTGGCCCGACGAATCTCGTCACTGCTGGAGCCTTCCGGCCGAGTGGAAGGCGCACCCAAGCGCCTGCGCGAGAACGCTGGAATAGCATTCATTGGATGCTATGTGCTGGGAATGGGCTTCGTCATCGACGAGGCGCAGGCACACGAGTGGATCGCCGAGGATCCGCGGAACGCGGACGTCCTCTTTCCCTACCTCAACGGCGAGGACCTGAACTCCCGGCCTGACGCCTCAGCATCCCGCTGGGTCATCGACTTCAACGCTAGGACCCTTGAACAGGCGGCTCGCTACACAGCACCGTTCCACCGGATCGAGAAACTCGTGCGTCCAGAACGTCAACAGGTCAACAGAAAGACTCACCGTGACAAGTGGTGGGTATATGCAGACAAGAGACCCGCGCTGCGAGAGGCAATGACGCCACGGAACCATGTGCTTTGCTTTCCGGTAACGAGCCGCACCATGCTCCCAACTCGAGTGCCGACAGGCCAGATCCTTAGCCATGCATTGGCTGTGTTAGTGACTGAGTCAGACGGCGACTACGCGCTCCTGTCAAGCAGCCCACACCAGTCTTGGTCCATCAAGTTCGGGTCTGGCATGAAAGGCGATCCGCGCTACATACCCTCAGATTGTTTCGTCACCTTCCCCCGCCCGCGCGAAACAATACGGCTGGCCGAGGTGGGCAGGGTGGTTGAGGCCGTTCGTCGACCCTTGATGTTGCGACGCGAGCTCGGACTCACGAAGTTGTACAACCTCGTCAACGATCCCGACTGCCAGGGCGACCCGGACATCGATCGGCTGCGGGAGATCCATGTCGAGATCGACGAGGCGGTGATGGAGGCGTACGGGTGGACCGACGTACCGCTCAACCACGGCTTCCACACCTACCGGCAGATGCGCCGGTGGACGATCTGCCCCGAGGCGCGGGTCGAGGTCCTCGACCGCCTCCTCGAAGAAAATCACCGTCGCGCCGCAGCCCAGGGCGACGCCCCGGAGGACGCGACCGGCGACACCGAGGACGACGCGGGTGACGCCGAGGTCGACGGCCCCGAGAGCGAGGGGGACGAGGAATGACCGCCACCGCCAAGCGGCCGAGTGGACCGCCGCCCCCGCCGTACGAGCTCGCGCACGAGCCCGACGGCACCTCCTGGACCGCGCGGGAAAACCTCGCCGACATCCTGCGCCGGGAGATGCTGGGCCCGCGGTACGGCGCCGACGAGGTCATCCAGGAGGCGCCGGAGAACTTCTACCTCCTCGGCCGCGTCGCCCCCGCCAAGCTCCGCCCGCTCGACGCCGACCCGACCCCCGCCGGGGGTTCGGACGCGCAGGGCGAGGCCCCGTCGGTCGACGTGGGCGATGAACTCGACGCCTCCCTCGTCGACGGCGTGCCGCTCACCTCCGTCGACGACGACTCCGCCTCGGCCGACGAGGACACCGGCGGCGGCCAGGACGAGGCGCAGAAGCGGGGCCTCATGATCCCGGCCTCCATGGGGCTGCGCTTCCAGGTGCCGCTCGACGTCCCCGAGTTCGTCGTCATCGCGAGTTGGGGCAGTTACGAGCCGTTCAACACCGGCGAGGTCACGGCGTCGGGGCGCCCGATTCGCCACTTCCGCCGCACCCCCGTCGAACGTCCCCCCACCACGATCCCCCTCGCCGACCTCACGATGGGGGCCACGAAGGACTATCCGCTGCTCCACGGCGAGGTGACGCTGCGGGTCGACCGCCACGACGACGCCGCGCGGGGTTGCGCGATCATCGAGATCGCCCTGTGCAACGACCGGCACTCGCCGCGCTCCATCCCGACGCCGGTGTGGCTCTTCCAGACCCGGCTGGAGGTGGTCGCCCCCGACGGCGCCGCACGCAGGGACATCTTCCTCCCGATCAACGACGTCATGGATCCCGCCTGGGACGCGCCCGACGACACCACCGGCGAGCAGCAGCGCCTGGCCCTGCAATATCGGGACCGGCTGGAGTTCGCGATGGGGCGCACGTGTTCCGCGGACTGGGACGTCGAGACGGGGGCCCGGCGCGCAACCGCCGTGCGGACGACGTGGCTCCCGGTCGTCGAGACCCCCCAGGTCGCCGCCATCGACGTCGCCGCCTTGCTGGACATGCGGGCGCTCGACACCGAGGACGTGACGCAGCTGAAAGACGGGCTTTCCCCGCTCGTCACGGCGTACGGCGCGTGGCTCGACGACCAGGACACGAAGGCCGCGGGGCTTCCCACGCATCTGCGACCCATCGCCGCGGAGGCGCTTCATGAGGCGCGGCAGGTCCAGGCCCAGCTTGCCGAGGGTCTTGCCTATCTCCTCGACCCCGCTCACGCCGAGGCGCGGCGCTGCTTCGCGTTCATGAACCGCGTCATGGCCGAGCAGCGCATCGCGACGCAGGTCGCGGATCGACGCGCCAAGGACCCGCGGCTGACTATCGCGGACGCGCACGACGCCGTCATCACGCTCCCGCCGGGCGGCGACCCCGAGGCGCACAAGCCGCATCACTGGCGTGCCTTCCAGCTCGCGTTCGTCCTCATGCAGCTGCCGTCGCTCTGCGAGCCGGGGCACCGGCGCCGTTCGAGCGACGTCGCCAAGGTCGAGCTCCTCTTCTTCCCGACCGGTGGTGGCAAGACGGAGGCATACCTCGGTCTCGCGGCGTTCGTCTTCGCGATCCGCCGCCGCGACGCCGCGCGTGGTCTGCTGCAGACCCCCGACGGGCCGCTCGACAGCTCCGATGGCGTCGCGGTGCTCATGCGCTACACGCTGCGCCTCCTCACCGCGCAGCAGTTCCAGCGCGCCACCGCACTCATCTGCGCCGCCGAGCTGGCCCGGCGCGCCGACCCGACCACGTGGGGATCGACCCCTTTCCGGATCGGACTGTGGGTGGGCAGCGACGTTTCCCCGAAGAAGGTCAAGGACGCCGCCGCGCAACTCAGGGACGTCAGCGAGGGCAAGGGCTTCCGACTCACCGCGCTGCAGTTCAAGCGGTGTCCGTGGTGCGGCCAGGCGATCGGCCCGGCCAACGTGCGGCACGTGCCCGAGACCGACCGCATCCTCGTGAGCTGCGCCAACGCCCTCGGCAGCTGCCCCTTCGCGTTCGGGAACGGCCCCGAGGGCTGCGACGAAGGCCTGCCCGTGCTCACCGTCGATGAGGAGATCTATCGCCTCACCCCGGCCTTCGTCATCGCGACCGTCGACAAGTTCGCCCGGCTCGCGCGCGAGGGGGAGGCCGCTGCGCTCTTCGGTCGCGTCGATCGGTGCTGCCCCCGGCACGGTTTCGCCCACCCGGACGGCCCCTGCGGAAAGGTCTCCTCCCACCAGGCCACGGACACTCTCCCGGGCGTCCAGCTGCGCCCCGCCACCCGGCTCCGGCCGCCGGACCTCATCATCCAGGACGAGCTGCACCTCATCACGGGTGCGCTCGGCACGACCGTCGGCCTCTTCGAGGTCGCCGTCGACCTGCTCAGCCAGTGGACCGCGCCGGACGGCCAGCCCGTCAAGGCGCTGGTCGTCGCCTCCTCCGCGACCGTCCGCAACGCCCAGGAGCAGGTCCGCAACCTCTACGGCCGCGGACTCACGATCTTCCCGCCGCAGGTCCTCGACGCCTCGGAGACCTTTTTCTCCACCGAGGTCGCGATCGACCGCGAGCATCCAGGCCGCCGCTACCTCGGCCTCTCGACGACCGGCGTCAAGCTCACCACCGGGGAGATCCGCCTCGCCGAGGCGCTCATGGGCGGTGGGCAGCTCCTCCTCGACAAGGAGTACGCCGCGGCGCACCCGACGTACTCCCCCGCCCCGAAGGGGCAACCCGAGAAGCCCTCGCCGGTCGACCCCTATCTCACCCTCGTGGGGTATTTCTCCAGCACCCGCGAGCTCGCCGGCATGACCCGCTATCTCGACGACGACGTCCAGGAGCTGCTGCGGCTCGGGCGGCGCGGCGTCGCCATCCCGCGGCGCTACGGCACCCAGTTCGGACTGCGCACCGCCGAGCTCACCAGCCGCGTGTCCAACAGCGACATCACCGCCACGCTGGATGCGATGGCGGTGCCGTTCACTGCGTACGACACGACCATCGCCGACCTGTGGCGCCGCAGTGAGGCCAAGAAGGGGACCAAACCCGACTACCGGACAAATCACCCGTACGATGCCGTGCTCGCCACTTCGATGCTCCAGGTCGGGGTGGACGTGTCGCGGCTCGGGCTGATGATGATCGTCGGCCAGCCGAAGAACACCGCCGAATACATCCAGGCGTCCTCCCGGGTCGGCCGCTCGGCCGACCGTCCTGGGCTCGTCGTGACGATCAGCAACTGGGCTCGGCCGCGAGACCTCGCCCACTTCGAACAGTTCCGGCACTACCACGAGACGTTCTACGCCAATGTCGAGCCGCTCTCGGTGACGCCCTTCTCCCCGACCTCCCTCGAACGCGGTCTCGACGGCGTGCTCGTCAGCCTCGCCCGGGTGGCCGACGCGGGCCGCGGCACCGAGGGCCTCTCTCCGGAGCAGAACGCGTGGCGCGTCAAGGAGGAGGAGGTCTTCCTCGCC
>JAIUNK010000014.1 GCA_020161845.1 Actinomycetota bacterium | reverse complement strand
CGCCGGAGCCGACAACATCGCCGCCGCCACCCGCGCCATCTTCCGCGACCCGCACCGCTTCCTCGAACTGATCGCATAACGCCCAGGTCACAACCATCACAACCGAATCAAGAACGGCATGGCCCTGCTTCCGAGGCACGCTCGCACGCCCTCCGGCATCAACGCAGCGCTTCCCAAGCGCGTTTCGTACGAGAAGAGCATGTCACCATGGCCCGGGGTGACGCGACGCGTCCAGCGCTCGTAGTCGGTCTCACTGACATGGTCCGACTCGGCTAGGTCTAGACGACCATCTTTCAGGCTCGCGATGTTTAGAAAGTAAGGCCCCTCGTCACGGCGAGTCGGAGTGGCGTGCGGCCCGTCGTAGATCTCGGCAAGTTCGGCGATCGTGACAATCTGCATCAGAGCCTCCCGAGCTGGTGCTTGACCTCGGTCTGAAGACGGTCGGACTCGTCGAACGCGGCCATCAGCTCGGTGGTGAGGCGCTGGATCTTCTCCTCGATGGGTTCACCATCGTCCGCCGCCGCGGCGGCGCCGACGTACCGTCCAGGCGTCAGCGCGTAGCCTGCCTTCTTGATGGCGTCCTTGGTGACGGAGGCGCAGAAGCCGGGCACGTCGGCGTACGGCTCCCCCTGCGCGGACTCGCGGCCGCGCCACGCGCGGTAGGCGCCCGCGATCTTCGCGATGTCCTCGGGGGTCAACTCACGCTGGGCCCGGTCGATCATGGTGCCCAACCCGCGCGCGTCGATGAAGAGCACCTCGCCGCGGCGGTCGACCGCGCCGCCCTTGCCGACTCCCTTGTCGTCGGCGAAGAACCACAGGCACGCGGGAATGCCCGTCGACCGGAACAACCGGTCCGGCAGCGCCACCATGCACGTCACGAGGTCCGCCTCGACGAGCCGGGCGCGGATGTCGCCCTCGCCGTTCGTGTTAGACGCCATCGACCCGTTCGCCATGACCACACCGGCCATGCCGCCGGGGGCCAACTTGGCGATGATGTGCTGCATCCACGCGTAGTTGGCGTTGCGCAGCGGGGGCACGCCGTACCGCCACCGCGTATCCCCCTCCGTGCGCGCCCAGTCCTTGATGTTGAACGGCGGGTTCGCGAGGACGTAGTCCATCTCGACGAGGGGGTGCATGTCGAGGGCGAAGGTGTCACCCCACCGGTCGGCGAGATTGCCGTTGAGGCCGTGGATGGCGAGGTTCATCGTGGCCATGCGCCAGGTGCGCTCGTTCAGTTCCTGGCCGTAGATCGACAGCGCGGTCTTATCGCGGTGATGCGCCTCGAGGAACTTCTCCGCCTGCACGAACATGCCCCCCGACCCGCAACACGGGTCGTAGATCCGGCCGGCCGTCGGCTCGAGGATCTCCACGAGGGTGCGCACGACGCATGGCGGCGTATAGAACTCCCCGCCCCGCTTGCCCTCGGCACGGGCGAACTGCTCGAGGAAGTACTCGTAGACCTCGCCCATCAGATCTCGCGCCCGACTAGCGCCCTCGCCGAAGAACCGGATGTTGTTGAGCAGGTCCACCAGCTCGCCGAGCCGGCGCTGGTCGACGTTGCCGCGGTTGAAGCCGTGCGGCAGGGCGTTGCGCAGGCTCGGGTTCGCCCCGATGAGCAGGTCCATCGCGTCATCGACGAGGAGCCCGATGGACCGTTCCTGGCCGCCGATCACGTACTCACCCTTGGAGTGCTTCGCCAGATGGGACCAGCGCGCCGACTCGGGCACCCAGAAGGCGCCGTGCCCGACGTATTCGTCCCGGTCGTCCAGCAGCGGCTCGATCTGATCGTCGCGGTAGCCGTCGGCGCGCAGCTCGTCGGCGATCGCCGTACGTCGGACGTCGAACGCCTCGGAGACGTATTTGAGGAAGACCAGGCCGAGCACCACATCCTTGTATTGCGAGGCGTCCATCGACCCGCGCAGCTTGTCCGCCGCCTTCCACAGCGTGTCCTTCAGTTCCTTCATGGTCGAGGGGCCGGTGGCGACCGGCTTCTTGGTGCGAGGTGGCACGTCAGTGTCCTTCCTGGTCGGGCGCCTGATCGATGTCCACAGGGGCCGTCGACGTCAGCAGGGTAGTGAACTCACCGGCGACGACGCCGTCGGCGAGGGAGTTGGTGAGGAGTTCGAGGTCCCGGGCGCGAGCCAGGGCCTCCTCGCGGGCATAGTGTGCGGTGTCCAGGGCTCGTCCCAGGGCGTCGGCGGCCTCGATCGGGATCAGCCGGATGGGGGTCGACTGCCAGGCCCGAGGGGTGCCACGCAGCAGATCTGCAGCGATGACCCTGGGTAACAGCCGCTGGGGACGCGGTGGCTTGTCATCCGGATCCGGAAGGATCCGCAGGACTCTGGCTGGGTACTCGACCACGCTGCCGCCCTGCGCGTCGACCCACGCGGCCAACCGCGGCGCCGTGACGAAGACGACGTCGCCCGGGTTGGTCAACTGGGCCCGCGGATGCGCGGCGGTGAGGGCCAGCAGTTCGACGCGACGCCGGCCGACGCAGTCGACGCCGGACAGCTCCGCCGTCCCAACCACCGTGGGTCCGATGACGCCCGGCGACGCCAGATGCGTCGCCAAGCGCAACCCCTTAACCACGCGCAGACGCTTTGCCGTCACGAGTTCGGCGACCGTCGAGACCGCACCCCGCGGTCGGGCATGGCGACCTCTCTCCAGCTCGATCGAGATGCCCCTGAGGTCGGGACGCACCACGTCCACGAGCGGGACACCGCCTACCGCCCGCGGGCGCGTCGTGGCCCGCACATGACGCGGTACGAGCGCAGCCCGGTCCCGAACGTCGCTGGTCAGCTCATAGCGCGCGACGCGATAGATGTGCGACCAGCTGTGCCCGACCTGGTGGCGCTCCGGCGCCTCGTCTCGCCCCTCCGGCGCCCTGTCGTCGATCGCCGCGAGCACGTCAGCCACCACGTCGTCCGTGACCTCGGCGAGGACGAGGCCGGCGAGATCGGCCACCGCCGTACGCCGGTGCGCCGCGCGTTGTTCGCCCTGCGCAGCACCCAGCACCCACAGCGCCATGTGGGCGTGAGGCATCCCGGTTCGCGCACCGACCGGCAACCGGAGCGCGGCCCGAAGCGCGCCGCTGCGCAGGACATAGTCGCGACCGTCCTTGATGGCCGGCAGCGCATCGACCAAGGTCTCGGCGGGACCGACGACGATCGCACACTGGTCGGCTCTCAGGCCGCGCACGATCGCATCGACGGCTTCGAGAGTTTCCCCGGGGTCGGACGCGGGGTCACCCGGGTGGGGGAAGGCAGCGACCACGATGCAGGGTCCCGGATCTGTCACGCCGTCACCGCCGGGTAGGGGCGACACGCTCGCACCAGAGACCCAGAGTCGCCGCCAGGTAGCCCGCGAAGCTCGGGCCTCCCCCCGGTCACCCAGTGCGGACGTCGAAACGGGCAAGACGACCCCGTCGGGCCAGTCATGGTCGTCGATCGACCAGGTCAGGTCGGAGCACCCCGTGGGGTCAATCAGTGGGCAGGGTGTCGACCCGCGGGGACCTCCGGCGGCCGCGCGAGCGTCGGAGGCAGGGCCGTAGCGGAGCGGTTCGGCCAGCGCCTCGGCGAGCCGACGCACGAACCGACGTACGTCGAGCGACAGACCCGAGGTGTCGGGTGCCAACCCGAACCGAGGCGCGAGGGTTGTGAGCCGATCCATCGCGTCGGTCGGCCCGTAGGAGCAGTCGAGGAGGGCGTCCACGTAGGGGCCAAGGGCCAGCACGTCCCCATTTGAGGCGTCTTCGATGTCGCGTCGTAGTGCGACGTCATCGCCGTCGACTTCCGCGGCGAGGTCCGCCGCGTCCTCCTGGTCCAGTGCGACGATCGGTTCCCCGGTGAGCGCAGCCAGCGCGAGAAGCGCCTGCGCGAGGACGTAGCCGTCGGGCGTGGGCAGCGGTGGCTCGCCGATCGTCACCGCCTCCTCGGCGAGCCGCCGGCCATCGTCGCGGCCAGTCGCCTGCAACCAGGCCACTACTGCACGACGATCAAACCGGTCCATGCCCCGGACATGCGCGAGGGGCACTGGAAACGCCTGATCGCCCGTCGCGTAGCGCTTTCGCCACATGGTGACCACCGGACGCCGTACGGCGGCGAGGTCGGCGACCTCCGCGAGGGTGAGCCCCTCGGCAGCTGTCTCGGTCGGCGTGGACATGGCATAACCGTACGCGTGGCGCACTCTGGTTCCAAAGATTTTGCTGATAATGCCCCTTATCAGAAGATCCTTGGAGTCATTATCCGCAGGATGCGCCGTGAGCACCGATCCGGCGAGGTCGGAGGGGCTCACCGAGGGTTGTCACACCCCACCGCTAACGTCCCGAGAACCGCGGCGGCCCACGCTGCTCGGATGGGCGCCGCAGGGTCTCAATAGCGCCATTGCCCCACATGCGCTGAAACTGCGCCACAGACTCAGGAGAGCCTCATGCCAGACGTACACCCAACCGTCATCGCCGCCCTGCTGACCGCTACCGCCGCCATACTCGCCGCACTCATCACAACGTGGCGGAAGTCCTCGCCGTCCGCCGGACCCACGTTCACCGCCACGACAAGCGGTGAGAACTCCCCGATCAATCAGCAGCTCATCGACCAGAGCACCCAGCTGACGGTGACGCACAACTACCCCGCAAAGCCCCCGTCCGTGAAAAGCGAGGGGTCAGGCGAACAGGAGTCCTCGTCAGACGTCGGTCCGTGGGTAATCATCGCTTTCGCCACCTGCGCTGCGGTCACGCTCGTGTGGTTGATGGCTCGCTACTGGACCCAGATCGCCATCGCCGTGGCCGTTGTCGTGGCAGTGTGCTTGATCATCACCGCATCGACGTGGCTGACGTGGCGCTCGCTCAGCACCAGTAGCCGTTGGCTCTCCGCACTCATCGTGGCGCTGAGCGCCGCCGTCGTCTGGGCGGTCCTCGTCATCCCGACTGGCGTCGGCCCGGTCAAGAGCCTGCCCGACCTCGCTGCCCAAACCGGCCGCGATGGTGGTTCGCTCTCCGCCCTCGTCAAGCATCTGAGTATTGAGACCACGGCGGCCTACACCTACCGGCTCGGGGGCCTCATCCTGCTCATTTTGGTGCTCGTGATGACGACAGCTGAGGGATGGGGAATGTCGATCCTCGCACGGGAAGCGCGTCGAACGCATCCTCGATCAACGGTCCTGCGCGTCGGCGCGCGGCTGGCGGGGCTCTTCGACGTGAGCCCGAGTCGCATCGCCAGCTTCACATTCCTGGCCATTCTGGCCGTCGCCCTGATTCACCCCGCGAGCCTCGGCTGGCTTCTCGACAAGATGCATCAGGCTCAGCAGGCCGGCGTCTCGACTCGTTGACATGCCGCCAGGGGGCCTCACCGCCTCAGGGGTAAAGTCTTCGACGCAGACCTCGCTCGATGTCCCGGCCACGGTAACGCTGACCCGGTCGGCCGGGGTGTCGTCCACGAAGAGACCGATCTACCGCCGTGGGCGACACGACCTCCGCAAACAAGCACTGCTTCGCTCACGTCACACGCGCTCTCGACGTACCGGCGAGGCCCAACCGAGCGGCCGCAGGCGTGCGCAACACCGCGACGGCACGGCGAAGGGCGGGTGGCCCCGAAGCTGCCACCCGCCCTACGGCGCCGCACAAAGCGCCTCCTCCGGTGATACCCGGAGACGACCGAACTACCGCGCATACTGAACTGCGCGGCTCCTCACGCTCCGCTGCGCTGCGCGCTTCGTCACCGCGCTGCCGTACCCTCCGTGTAGTCGCTGTCCGCGTCCTTGATCCACGCCATCAGCTTGCGCAGCTCGCGGCCGGTCTTCTCGATCGGGTGCTGCTCGCCCCGGGCGCGCAGCTCCTTGAATTCGACCGCACCGTTGTCCTGGTCGTCGATGAACCGCTTGGCGAACGAACCGTTCTGCACGTCGGCGAGGACGGCCTTCATGTTCTCCTTGACGCGCGGGTCGATGACTCGAGGACCGGAGACGTAGTCGCCGTACTCCGCCGTGTCCGAGACCGACCAGCGCTGCTTGGCGATGCCGCCCTCGATCATCAGGTCGACGATGAGCTTGAGCTCGTGCAGCACCTCGAAGTAGGCGATCTCCGGCTGGTAACCGGCCTCGGTGAGCACCTCGAAGCCGTACTGCACCAGCTGCGAGGCCCCACCGCACAGCACCGCCTGCTCGCCGAACAGGTCGGACTCGGTCTCTTCGGTGAAGGTGCTCTGAATGCCGCCCGCGCGCAGGCCGCCGATCGCCTTGGCGTAGGACTTGGCCAGGTCGAGGGCCGAGCCGGAGGCGTCCTTCTCGACGCAGACCAGGACCGGTACGCCGCGGCCGTCGACGTATTCGCGCCGCACGATGTGCCCGGGACCCTTCGGCGCGACCATGATGACGTCGGCGTCGGCCTCGGGGGTGATGTAGCCGAACCGGATGTTGAAGCCGTGCGCGAAGAGCAGCGCGGTGCCCGGCTTGAGGTTGGGCTTGATGTCCTGGGAGTAGACGCGCCGCTGGTGCTGGTCCGGCACCAGGATCACGACGAGGTCGGCCTCGGCGACCGCCTCCCCGACGGTGCGCACCCGCAACCCCTCGGCCTCGGCCTTGGCCCGGGATCGGCTGCCCTCGGCCAGGCCCACCCGTACGTCGACGCCGGAGTCCCGCAGGTTGAGGGCGTGGGCATGGCCCTGGCTGCCGTAGCCGATGACCGCGACCTTGCGGCCCTGGATCACCGACAGGTCGGCGTCGTCGTCGTAGAACATCTCGGCCATGAGGGTGGCGCTCCTTCGTTGGTTATCTCGGGTGGTGCACGTGGTGCAGGTGCGAGTGCGGGTGGAAACGATCAGTGTCGGCCGGACCGGTCCGTGATCGAGCGGGGACCCCGGCCGATCGCGACGAGGCCGGATTGGACGAGCTCCTTGACGCCGTACGGCTCGAGCATGGCCAGCAGCGCCTCGAGCTTCTCGACCCGGCCGGTCGCCTCGATGGTCAGCGACTCCTGCGCCACGTCGACGACGTTGGCCCGGAACAGCTGCGCGGTCTCGATGACGTGACTGCGGGTGGCGGCATCGACGCGCACCTTGACCAGGATGATCCGCCGCTCGACGGTCTGGGCGTCGTCGAGCTCGACCACCTTGAGCACCTCGACGAGCTTGTTGAGCTGCTTGGTGACCTGCTCCAGCGGGAGCTGTTCGGCGTCGACGAGGACCGTCATCCGGGAAATCTCCGGGTGCTCGGTCTCCCCGACGGCGAGCGAGGAGATGTTGAACCCGCGGCGGCTGAACAGCGCCGCAATGCGGGTCAGCACGCCCGGCTTGTTCTCCACCAGTACGGACAGCGTGTGCCTACTCACCGCTCACTCCTCGCGATCCCACACGGGCGAGAGCCCGCGCGCATACATGATCTCGTCGTTGCTGACCCCGGCCGGCACCATGGGCCAGACCTGCGCATCCCGGCAGACGACGAAGTCGATGACGACGGGACGGTCGGTGATCTGCATCGCCGCCTCGATGGTTGCGTCGACATCCTCGGGCCGTTCGCAGCGCATCCCGACGCAGCCGTAGGCGTCGGCCATCTTCACGAAGTCCGGGATGCGCCGGCCCTCGTACGCCGTGTGCAGGTCGGTGTTGGAGTAGCGCTCCTCGTAGAACAGCGTCTGCCACTGCCGCACCATGCCCAGGCTGGAGTTGTTGATTACCGCCACCTTGATCGGCACGCCCTCGATGACGCACGTGGCGAGCTCCTGGTTAGTCATCTGGAAGCAGCCGTCGCCGTCGATGGCCCACACCACCCGGTCCGGCTCGGCGATCTGGGCGCCCATCGCGGCCGGCACGCAATAACCCATCGTGCCCAGACCGCCGGAGTTCAGCCAGCTGTTCGGGCGGGAGTACCGCACGAACTGCGCCGCCCACATCTGGTGTTGCCCGACGCCCGCGACGTACGTCGCCTCGGGCCCGGCGATCGCACCGATCCGCTCGATGACGTATTGCGGGGACATCGCGCCGGAGTCCGGCTCGGTGTAACCCAGCGGGTACGTCTGGCGCACTTGGGTCATCTCGGCGACCCAGTCGGCGTAGTCGCCGATGCCCTCGCTGTCCGGACCGGTGAGCTCCTCGATGAGCGCCGCGATGACCTCCTGGCAGTCGCCCACGATCGGCACGTCGGCCTCGCGGTTCTTGCCGATCTCGGCGGGGTCGATGTCGGCGTGGATGACCTTGGCCAACGGCGCGAAGGTGGCCAGCTTCCCGGTGACCCGGTCGTCGAACCGCGACCCCAGCGCGATCAGCAGGTCCGAGCGCTGCAGCGCCGTTACCGCCGACACCGACCCGTGCATGCCGGGCATGCCGTAGTGCAGCGGGTGGTCGTCGGGGACCGCGCCGCGGGCCATCAGGGTGGTCACCAGCGGGATCTGGGTCAGGTCCAGCAGGGCGCGCAGTTCGTCCGTGGCCCGCGCCTTGATCACGCCGCCCCCGACGTACAGCACGGGCCGCCGGGACTGCCGGATCAGGCGCGCCGCTTCGCGGATCTGCTTGCCGTGCGGGCGGGTGGTGGGGCGGTAGCCCGGCAGCTCCATCTTCGGCGGCCAGGAGAACGTGGTCTGCGACTGCAGAGCGTCCTTGGTGATGTCGACGAGCACCGGGCCGGGTCGTCCCGTCGAGGCGATGTGGAACGCCTCGGCGATGGCCTGCGGGATCCGGTCCGGGTCCGTGATCAGGTAGTTGTGCTTGGTGATGGGCATCGTGATGCCCCGGATGTCCGCCTCCTGGAAGGCGTCGGTGCCGATGGCGGCGCTGCCGACCTGCCCGGTGATGGCCACCAGCGGCACGGAGTCCATGTGTGCGTCCGCGATCGGGGTGACCAGGTTCGTCGCGCCGGGGCCGGACGTCGCCATGCACACGCCGACCTTTCCGGTGGCCGTCGCATAGCCCTGGGCGGCATGCCCGGCGCCCTGCTCGTGGCGAACCAGGACGTGGCGGACGCGGGTGGAATCCATCAGGGGGTCGTACGCCGGCAGGATCGCGCCGCCCGGGAGACCGAAGACCACCTCGCAACCGACCTCTTCGAGGGAACGGACCAGGCTCTGGGCGCCCGTGACGTGCTCGACGACCGGGGTCGCCTTGCGCGCGGCGAGATCACCGGGGGTCGGGGCCTTGGGCGCGGCCGGGCCCGTGGGGGCGGCCGGCGGCCTGGGCTCGCGCCCCGCCGACGGAGGCTTGCGGTCCTTCACTGCTGTCACCACTTTCGCGTGCGAGCTCATGTCCCGCGAGAGCCCGGCGGGCGGTCACGGGTGGCCGGTCACCATGCGTCCGACCAACAAAAAACCCCTCGGTCCGGTCTGGACTGAAGGGATCGCGCAACGGGCCGGTGTGGCCGGTCGCGCTCAGGGGATTACGAGGAGGGTGCTCACGGTGCCCACCTTCGCGCGAAGGGGTGCGCCCCGTCAACGCGCCACCACGCTCATCTCAAATCCCGAGATCCATCGTCCATTCTTCGGACGCCGAAGGGCGCGCCTCACGTCCGGGGAGACGCCCGCTCACGTCCGGGGAGACGCCCGCTCACGACCGGCGCATCGCCTCCAGGGCCTCGGGCCAGCGGCGGTCGAGGGCCGCTCCGCCGAATCGACAGCCGGCCCACAACACCGCGGCGCCGACCGCAGGCCCGACCACCGCCGCGGCCGGCCCCGCCCACCCGGCTCCGGTGAGCGCGAGCACGAACAGGACGATCACCGGCAGCGATCCGATCGCCGCGACGACCGCATTGGCGATGAGCAGCATGAAGCCGGCCGCACCGCCGCCACTGTTGCGCTGGAACGGGTTGCCACCGGCCGGCGGCTGGGGCCATTGAAAATGGGCACTGGCCCAGGACGCCCCGCCCACGCTCGCCAGCAGCAGCCCCGCGGTCAGCCCGCCGAGCGCCGGGGCCAGATCCCAGCGCTGGTTGACCGCCACCGCGGCGCCCCACACGAGCACCACCACGGGCACGACCAGGAGCAGATAGGCCAGCGCCCGGCCCCAGCGATCGTCGCTGCCGCGGACCCCGACGAGGGCGTGCAGCGAGGCCGCCGTACCGTCCAGCACCAGGCTGTTGGCGACCACCATGCCAGCGAAGACCGCGATGAACGGCGCCGCGCTCAGCAGCCCGACCAGCTGGTCGCGATCCCCTCGACCGCCCCCGGTGCCGATCAGGGTCGGCGCCACCATCAACAGCGGGAAGACCGCGAGCGTGGCCACCTGCACCATCGCGCGACTGTCCCGACGCCACGAGCGCACGATCCGCGCCGCGATCGCCCCGCGCGCGCTGGTGCCGAAGAGCCGCTCCAGGGCCGCCGACGAGTGCACCTTCTCCGCATCCCCCGTGCCCGCCGCGGGAGTCACCAGGGCTCGGTCCAAAGCCCACCGCCACCACGCGGCGAGGCCATAGGCCAGGGCGAGCGCCAGCACGAGTCGCACCGAGCCCACGACGTACCGGCCCTGCGCCATGTCGCCCGGGGCCGCCCAGGCCCACCCGAACGGGGTCCAGCCCACGAACTCCGCGACGCCGCGCGCGCCCGCCGCCGGATCCTCGGCCGCGGCGACCCACGAGCTGAGCAGACGGCCCACCACCTGCATGCCGATCCCGAGGAACAGGCCGGCGAAGGCGACCAGTGCGGCGACATTCTCCCGAGCCCGACGGCGACCCAGGGCACCGGCGAGCGCCGTGGTGAGGGCCCGGCTGAGCAGCACGCAGGTGACGGCTCCGAGCGGTACGGCGAGCGCGGCCATGGCCAGCGATGCCGGGGTCGAACTCCAGGCGATGACCAGGCCGACGCCGAGCAGGACGAGCGCAATCCCGGGCGCGCCGATGAACGACGCCACCACCAGGCCGGGGAGCATGGTCCGCGCGCGGACCGGCAATAACGCGAACCGGCCGGGATCGAGCGTCTCGTCGACCCCGAAGAAGAGCAGCGGCAGCACCAGCCAGCCCACCGTGAGCATGGCGAACAGCGGCACCGTCACGCTGGCCACCACCTCCGGGCCGCCCTGCCGCAGAAAGATCAGGCCCGCCACCGCGGGCAGGGTGAGCCCGAGCGCGAAGAGATACGCCAGGACCATCCCGGCCGCCGTCGCGCCGCTGCGGCCGAAGCCGCGCCGCAGCAGGCTCAGTTTGAGTCGGACGAAGAGCGCAACCACTCCAAGCCACCTCCTTGCGGACCGGCCGTGGCGCCGACGAGCTGGAGGAAGCGCTGCTGCAGCGGCAGCCCCGCACAGACCTGTGCCGTGGCGCCGACCGCGAGGACGCGGCCCCCGGCAATGACACCGACCCCGTCACACAGCTGCTCGACCAGCTCCATCACGTGGCTCGACATCACCACGGTGCCGCCGGAGCGCACATAGCCGCGCAGGATGTCCCGAATCGCCTCACCGGAGACCGGGTCGACGGCCTCGAACGGCTCGTCGAGGATCAGCAGCCCCGGGGCGTGCAACAGGGCACAGGCCAACGAGATCTTCTTCGTCATCCCGGCGGAGTAGTCGGCCACGACGGTGTCGGCGTCGCCGGCCAGCCCCAGGGCGGCCAGCAGGTCGACCGATCGCCGGTCCACCTCGGCGGGCGGCATGCCCCGCAACAGGCCGACGTAGCGCAGCAGCTCTCGCCCACTGAGCCGGTCGAACAGCCGCATCCCGTCGGGCATCACCCCCATCCGGGCCTTGGCGGCGGGGGGATCGGACCACACGTCGTGGCCCAGGATGGTCGCGGTCCCGACATCGGGACGCAACAGGCCCGTGGCCATCGACAGGGTCGTGGTCTTCCCCGCGCCGTTCGGGCCGACCAGGCCGAACAGCACGCCGCGTGGGACGGTCAGGGAGAGGTTGTCGACGGCGATCTTGGTGCCGAACCGCTTCGCCAACCCCGAAAGCACCAGCGCATCGGTCATGTCACTCAGTCAACACCGCGACCGGGTCAGCGGCCTCAGCACGCGCCGCGAATCCGCCGTACGACGGAGCACGACCCGACCTGCGGCGGAGCCGAGACAGTGGGCGGCGCCCGCGGACGCCGTGGCGGTACGGCGCAGCCGGTGCACGCTGCTAGCTTGGGCCCAGGACGCCTACTGGCGAAGGAGACCCGTGATGAAGCCGAAGAGCCCCCGCATCGTCGAGCTGCTCAACGAAGCGCTCGAGATCGAGCTGACCGTGATCAACACGTATTTCCTGCACGCGCGGATGCTCGACAACTGGGGACTGCCCAAGCTGGGTCGGGTGTTCTATCAGCTCTCCATCGGCGAGATGAAGGACGCCGACGAGATCATCAACCGGATCCTGATGTTCGACGGGCGGCCGCACCTGCAGCCGTTGAGCGGGCTCACCATCGGCGATTCGGTCTCGGAGATGCTCTCGCTGGCGCTGGCCGGGGAGTTGCATGCGGTCCGGACGTTCAATGCCGCCGCGACCGAATGCCGCTCGCTCGGCGATCACGCGACCGCGAGCATCTTCGAGGAGATGGCCCTCGACGAGGAGTCCCACGCCGATTGGTTCGAGGGTCAGCTCGACGCCCTGGCCAGGTCGGGCCTGGAGAACTACACGGCGGCCCAGATGGACCCGGGCAGCGGACCGGCGTAGTCCCCTCTCCTGGGCCCTGGCCCATCGGGCTCGCTCAGCCGAGCCGGTAGGCGTCCAGGGCCAGGGTGGTCTCCCCCCGGGCACCGTTGGGCAGCGCCACGACCGTGACCTGATGGCTGCCGGCCGGCACCGTGATGCGCTTGAGCAACTGCTGATAGTTGTTGGTCCATCCGGCCCGGTTGCTGGTGAAGTTGGCGACCATCTTGCCATCCACCAGAATCCGGCCGGCGGCGCCGTTCGGGAAGGCGGTGCCGATGAGGTCCAGGGTGCGGCCACCCTGCACGGTCACCGTCCAGGTCGCGCCGTACGTGTAGGTGACCAGGGCCGTGTTGTTCAGGTAGCCGCTCGCCGGCACGTCGTACCAGCCACCCGCCCCCAGCCGCGACACCGTGCCCGTCGTGGCCGTGAGGTCGACCGTGGTCGGACGGGTGGGTGTCGGCGTCGTGGTGGGGGTGCTGGTCGGCTTGCCTGCGGTCACCGTGACGGTGGCGGTGCTGGTGCCCTGCGACACGACCTTGACGCTGACGCCGCCGCCGTAACTGGTGAACGTGCCGCCGGTGGGGATCCCCCAGGTGTAGTCGGCGACATTGCCCGTCGGGCTTGCGTCGAGGGCGAGCGACGGCTTGGCGGCGCCGCTACTGGTCGTCACCTCCCGCAGCACGCGGACTGCGGCGGTCATCGGGGCATAGAGCAGGTAGTCGCGGCCGGCCCGGGTGCGGTACTCCACGAAGTAGGCGACGCCGGTGTTGGGGTCGACCACCCGGACGGCGCGGGTGCCGGTGACCGAGGCGAGAGCGGTCAGCGTGACGGACGCGGTGCCGGAGGTGACCTGCTTGACGGCCGAGGCGGGCATGATGCCGGTCCGGTAGGCCTGCGGCGCGGACAGCGAACCCGCCGCGTTCGGCGCCGACGCGGCCATGACATCCCACGGGTCGCCGTAGTCCTTGAGCTGGCAGCCGGCCAGGCTGGACAGGCTGACATCGGTGACCGAGCTGCACAGCAACCGCTGGGCGTGCGCGAGGCCCAAGTTGTGGCCCAGCTCGTGGGCCAGGACCGGCCAGTTGGTGTCGGCGACGTAGGTGTAGCCGCCGCTATTGACCGCGGCGCCGATGCTGCCCAGGCCGTAGGAGCAGCCCGAGGTGGTGGCCGAGCGCGGCAGGATCATCACCAGGTGTCGATCGGCTCCGGGGGTGAAGCCGGACCGCTGCGCGGCCTCCTGCCACATGCCCCAGTAGTCGGAGCAGCCGGCCGCGAGGGTCAGCGGAGCCGAGATCGAGCCCACTGCGAAGCGCACCGTGCCACCGGACTGCTCAGACCAGTATTGGTTGACCGAATCGACCTGGGCTCTCACCTGACTCTGGGTTGCCGGTGTCCCGCTGACGCCCTGCGGCGTGGCGATCACCACGGTGAGCTGGTGCGTGGCCGTGGTGAGCACGGGCGCTGTGGGCTCGGCGATGACGGTGGTACCCGACGGATTGCTCGTGCTGGGCGTCAGGTTGTCCGGAGTGAAGTGGCGTTCCGAGGCGGCACTGGGCCGATCGATGGCGCGCCGATCGACCGTGACACGCACGGTGGAGCCGGGGGTCGCCTGGGCGACCTTGTCCGCCTGGACCGGCACGAACGAGCCGTCGGCGACGCGCACTCGGCTGTCCGGGGCGGGGCCGTCGACCACCGTGACCAGGACTCCGGTCACCGTGGTGGTCCCTGCGGGCAGGGCGTGGACCGGGCTCGCGACCAGTCCGGCGAGGATCAGCGTGAGCGCCAGCGCGTGGGGTGCGGTGGCGCGGCGTGGGGGATGAAGCATCCGATGGACCTCTTCCCATCCGTGGGGCGTGGCGACCATCCGTGGCCGCGTGGGGTGCGGTAACTCGTCAACCGAATCGACCGAGGCGCCAGCCCGCCCAAGCCCTAACGCAGCGGGAGATTTTCGTGACCTGAGCCAACGACCTGGACGACTGTCGAATGACGTTGCCGCGCGACGAAAGCCGCCTACGTCGCGAATGTCACGTGACTAAGATCACACGTCGTCGGGCGGGTCCTGGAGGAGGACTAACGCGCTGGTCGCGTCGGGGAAAGCCGACCAGGGGCCGTCGTGGACGACGACCCCGACGCCGGCCGGGGGCCAGGCCCGCAGGCGCTGCTGCAGGGCCTGCTCGCCGAGGTCGCAGTGATCGGTCACGACCCCCGCCGTCATCGGGACGCCGGGAGCGTGCCCGACGACCAGGAGGGTCCGTACGTCGTCCGGGACCGCGCGGATCGAGTCGAGGACGTCCTCGACATCGGCGTCGTAGAGGCCCGCGTCGCCCCACACGTCCCGGATCGGCAGGGCGCCGCGAGTGAGTTCGTCGCACGTCTGGACCGTGCGCACGGCCGGCGAGCAGACGGCCAGCTCGGGCCGGACGCCGTCGGCGGCCAGTCGAGCCCCCACCGCCCGGGCGACGCGCCGGCCGCTCTTGGTCAGCTCGCGGGCGCGATCTCCACCGCTGGAGTGGTTCTTGGCCTGGGCGTGCCGGACCAGGACGAGGACGCGGGGCGTGTCGGACATGACCTCATCCTTGCGCGGCGACGCCGAGGGACTCCAGCAGGAGCGTGCGTACCTTGGCGGCGTCGGCCCGGCCCTGCATCTCCTTCATCACCTGACCGATCAGCGCCCCGCTGGCCTGCACCTTGCCCGCCTGGATCTTTGCGGCGACGTCGGGATTGCGGGCGATGACCGCCTGGACGGCGTCCCGCAGCGCCCCGTCGTCGGAGACCAGCTGCAGGCCCCGGGCATCGGCCACGGCCGTCGGACCGCCCTCGCCGGCGAGGACTCCGTCCAACACCTGCTTGGCCATCGTGTCGTTGAGCCGACCCGCCCGCAGCAGCGCGTCGAGTTCGGCGACCTGTGCGGGGGTGATCGGCATCTCGGCCAGCTCGACACCGTCGGCGTTGGCCCGGCGGGACAGCTCGCCCACCCACCACTTCTTGCCCGCCGCCGGGGAGGCGCCCGCGGTGACGGTGGCGTCGATGAGATCGAGGGCGCCGCTGCCGAGCACGTCGCGCATCTCCAGATCCGCGAACCCCCAGTCGGCCTGGAGCCGGCGCACCCGCTGGGCCGGGGGCTCGGGCAGGGTCGCCCGCAGTTCCTCGACCCGTTCGGGGCTCGGGGCGATCGGCACGAGGTCGGGTTCGGGGAAGTAGCGGTAGTCGTCCGCGTCGGACTTCGGGCGTCCGGCCGTGGTGACACCGGTGTCCTCGTGCCAGTGCCGGGTCTCCTGGGTGACCACGCCGCCGCTGGTCAGGACCGCGGCCTGGCGCTGGATCTCGTGGGCGCAGGCGGCCTCGACGCTGCGCAGGCTGTTGACGTTCTTGGTCTCGGTGCGGGTGCCGAACGGCACGGCGAGTTGCGCCTCGCCGACGCGGTCGTCGCCGGACCGCGCCCGCAGCGACAGGTTGACGTCGCAGCGCATCGAACCCTGCTCCATCCGGGCGTCGGAGACTCCCAGCGCACGCATCAGGTCCCGCAGGGCTGCGACGTACGCGCGGGCCACCTCCGGAGCCCGCTCCCCCGCGCCGACCAACGGCTTGGTGACGATCTCGATGAGCGGAATGCCCGCCCGGTTGTAGTCGATGAGCGAGTAGTCGGCGCCGTGAATCCGACCCGTCGATCCGCCGACGTGGCTGAGCTTGCCGGCGTCCTCCTCCATGTGCGCGCGCTCGATGGCCACGCGATAGCCGAAGGCCGGGCCGGCCTCGCTGGCCGGCACCTCGACGTCGAGATGGCCGCCGAAGGCGATCGGCTCGTCGTACTGGCTGGTCTGAAAGTTCTTGGTCATGTCGGGATAGAAGTAGTTCTTCCGGGCGAACCGGCACCAGGGGGCGATCTCGCAGTTCAGGGCGAGACCGATCCGGATGGCCGCCTCGACGGCCGCGCCGTTGACCACCGGCAGGGCCCCCGGCAGCCCCAGACAGACCGGGCAGACCTGGGTGTTCGGCTCGGCGCCGAAGTCGGTGCGGCAGGCGCAGAACATCTTGGTGCGCGTCGACAGCTCGACGTGCACCTCCAGGCCCAGGACCGGGTCGTAGGCGGCGAGCGCGTCGGCGTAGTCCGCGAGGACGGCGTGCGGGGCTGCGGTCATGGCTCAGGCCTCCGTCGCGATCGTGGGGATCCGGTCGAGCAGCGGCCCACCCCAGCCGGCGACGAGATCACGCTCGACGGCGGCGGCGACGTTGTAGCACCGGTCGTCGGCCATCGCCGGGGCGAGGACCTGCAGTCCGACCGGCATCGCGTCCTCGTCGGCGAGGCCGATCGGCACCGAGATGCCCGGCAAGCCAGCCAGATTCGACGGGATGGTCGCGACGTCGCCGAGGTACATCGCCAGCGGGTCGTCGGTCTTGGCGCCGCGTTCCCAGGCCGTGGTGGGCGCGGTCGGGCTGACGAGGACGTCGACAGTCTCGAACGCGGCGGCGAAATCGCGGGCGATGAGCGTGCGCACCTTCTGCGCCTGCCCGTAGAAGGCGTCGTAATAGCCGCTGGACAGGGCGTAGGTGCCCAGGATGATCCGTCGCTTGGCCTCGGCTCCGAATCCCTGGCCGCGGGAGGCCGCGCTCACCTGCTCCGCACTCGGGGCCGGCACCCCATCGGGACCGACCCGCAGGCCGTAGCGCATCGCGTCGTAACGGGCCAGATTGCTGCTGGCCTCGCTCGGCATGATGAGGTAATAGGCGCCGAGCGCGTAATCCAGGTGCGGACAGTCCACTTCGACGATGTCGGCACCGAGCCGGCCCAGCAGCGCGACGGCCTCCTCGAACCGGGCGCGAACCCCGCCCTGGTAGCCCGCGCCGCCGAGCTGCCGGATCACCCCGACCCGCAGCCCGGCCACGTCGCCGCGGCGGGCGGCCTGCACGACCGGCGGAACGGGCGCGTCGATGCTGGTGGAGTCCTTGGGGTCGTGCCCGGCCAGGACCTCGTGCAGCAGGGCCGTGTCCAGGACCGTCCGACCGCACGGGCCGATCTGGTCCAGCGAGCTGGCCAGCGCGATCACGCCGTACCGGGACACCGCCCCGTACGTCGGCTTGGCGCCGACCGTTCCGGTGAAGGCGGCGGGCTGCCGGATCGAGCCGCCGGTGTCGGACCCGACGGCGAGCGGGGCCAGGTACGCCGCGAGCGCGGCCGCGCTGCCGCCGCCCGAACCGCCCGGCACCCGGGCGAGGTCCCAGGGGTTGCCGGTGGGGCCGTAGCCGGAGTGCTCGGTGGAGGAGCCCATCGCGAACTCGTCCATGTTGGTCTTGCCGAGGATCGGCATGCGGGCGGCGCGCAGCCGGGTGACCACGGTGGCGTCGTACGGTGGCAGCCAGCCCTGCAGGATCCGGGATCCGGCGGTGGTCGGCTGGCCGATCGTGCAGGCCACGTCCTTGACGGCGACGGGGATCCCGGCGAGCGGCGGGAGGTCCTGCCCGGCCGCCCGCGCGGCGTCGACGGCGGCGGCCTCGGCCAGTGCTTGCTCGTCGTTGCGGTGCAGGTAGGCGTGCACGGCGCCGTCGCGCGCGGTGATCGCCTCGAGGTGGGCTCGGGTGAGTTCGGTCGAGCTCACCGCGCGGTCCGTCAGGAGCTGGGCCAGGTCGGCGGCGGGCAGTCGGGTCAGGTCGCTCGGATCGGGCGTGAACACCATCAGTCCTCGGTGAGAATGCGGGGTACGGCGAAGCGGCCGTCCTCGGCCTCCGGGGCAGCGGCGAGCGCGGCCTCCTGGGTGAGTCCGGGGGCCGGGGTGTCCGCCCGGTAGACGTCGGTCAGCGGCAGGGGGTGCGACATCCCCGGTACGTCGACATCGGCGAGCTCCCCGACCTTGGCGAAGGCGTCGAGGATGACGGCCAACTCCCCCGCCATGGCGTCGAGTTCGGTCTCCGACAGGTCAATCCGGGCCAGCATCGCCAGGTGCGCGACCTGATCGCGGGAGATCGTGGACATGCGCGCCAGTCTAGGGGCCGGCGCGGACGGCCCCCTCGGCGAGCACCAGGTCCTGCCAGGACATGCCGACGGTCTTGACGACGTTCGGGCGGTCGGTGGCCCGGGCGATGCGGCCCTGCACCAGGTGGCGCAGCGGGTGCAGGTCGGTCTCGGTGAGGGCGCCCTCGGCGATCGCCATGATGACGTCGCCGGCCTCGCGCAGGGCCGTGGCGACGTCTTCGACGACGACGAGTGCGCGGCCCATCAGTCTCGCGTCGAGCTCGCGCCGGTCCGGTTCGTGGGAGCCGATCGCGACGACGCAGGCGCCGTCGGCGATCCAGTCCTCCTCGATGACCGGGGTGGCCGACGAGGTCGCGCAGACGACGATCCCGGCACGGCGTACGGCCTCCTCCACCGCCGCCGGGTCGGCGGCGACATCGCAGGCCAACCCCGATTTCTGGATCGCGTCGGCGCACGCACGGGCCCGGGAGGGGTCCCGGCCGACAACGGTCACGTGGCCGAGCGCGCGGATCTGGGCCAGGGCCTCGGCGTGGCCCAGGGCCTGGGGTCCGCTGCCGACCAGGACCAACTCGTCGACGTGCTCGGGGGCCAGGAGGTCGGCGGCCAGCGCCGAGGTCGCCGGGGTGCGCAGCGCGGTGAGGGCTGTCCCGTCGAGCAGCACGCTCGGGGTGAGGGTGGCGGCGTCCATGTAGACGTACCAGGCCTGGATCCGGGGCAGGCCCCGCTGCGGGTTGTCCGGGGCGACCGAGAGCACCTTCACCCCGACCGACTCGGCGGTGGCCGAGGGCATGATGAGCAGCTGCCCCGCCCCGGCCGCCGGGGTGGAGCGCGGCGGGTCGTTTGCGGGGTCGAGACCGCCGTCGAGGGCGGCCCGGAGCAGCCGGCGGGCCTGGTCGGGCGAGACGCGACGGCGTACCTCCTCGGCGTCCAGCCAGGTCAGCGGCGGTCGCACCGGCTGCCCGGGCACGCCGTCCGGAGGCCGGGGGTGCTGTGTGCTCATGCGGACATCATCGTCGGACGCGGATCTTCCTCACGGGCGAGCAGACTGGGTCCGTGCGATTGGACCAGATCGGCTGGCCGGCGTCGGATCCGGCGTCGGGGCGGGTGCGACTGCGGCCCTTCGACCCGAGCTACGAGGCGGGCGACCTCGCGATGGTCTGTGACCTCGCCACGGATCCGTACCCGCCGCTGATCGGCACCCTCCCGGCGCGCGCCGACGAGGCGCAGGCCCGCGCTTATCTGGAGCGTCAGCGTGGCCGGTACGCCGAAGGTCTCGGCTTCGTGTTCGCGATCGCCGAACGGTCGGCGGCGGAGCGTTCGCTGGGGTTCGCGGCGCTGTGGCTGCGGGAGCTGGCGGCGGGTCGCGGCACGATCGGGTACGCCGTCGCTCCCGGCGCCCGGGGTCGTGGGGTGGCGAGCGATGCGGTGGCAGCGCTGCTCGGCTTCGCCTGGACGATCCCGGGGTTGCACCGGGTGGAGGCGTACGTCGAGCCGTGGAACGCCGGATCCTGGCGCGCCTGCGAGCGCGGCGGGATGACTCGGGAGGGACTGCTGCGCAGCCACCAGGAGATCGGCGGCGCCCGGCGGGACATGCTGCTGTACGCCGTGGTCCGGCCGGGCCAGCCGTGAGTCGCCTGTCATCTACCCCGCCCTGGGGAGCTGTTCTGACCCGCCAGGTTTGGTGCGCGGTCGGGGCTTCGTGACGGGCGACGCCGTGGATTCGTAGACCGTCCCGGTCGGCGTCGTGGTGCGCACGATGTGCCGGCCGAGCCCCATCGGGTCTGCGACGCTGCGGGCGCTCCATCCCGGCGCGGTCTTGGCCTGGTTGCATCGCTCGCAGAGGCCCTGGCCGTTGGCTGCGTCGCCGGGACCGCCGTCGGCCCGGGGGTGGGCGTGGTCGAGATGTCGGATGGGGGCGCCGCAGAAGGGCGTGCGACAGTATCGGTCGCGCGCGAGGATCAGCCGGGCGATCCGTGCCGGGAAGGGCCGTGCCCGGCCGTCCACGTCGCGGACCTGCCCGGTCGGGGGGTCCGTGAAGAGGCGCCGAATCCAGATCCTGCCCGCCGCGTCAAAGCTCTCGCGCAGCCACTGCCGCGCGACCGGGGCCGGCACCGGGCCGTAGCCGACGAGAAAGCCGGGCTCATCGAGCCGGCCGAGCTCTTCGAGGCGCCCCGGCTGCGGCGTCGGCTCCGGCTCGTCATCGGACCAGGGATCACGCTCGGTGTCGGGCCAGCCGTCGCCGTTCGCTGCGGTCGCGGTCGCGGTCGCGTGAGCCTCGGCCGGCATGGGCTCGGCCACCGTCGACGCTGGGGAGCAGTCGGCTTGCGCAGGGCCGCCGGCGTCGTCCAGCAGATCCTGGTCGGTGAGGATGAGGTGTAGCTCCGTCTTGATCTCCCCCGGATGCGCCGCACCCGTGATGCGGGCCACGAGGGTGTCCGCCATGACCTGTCCCCGGGATCGCTCATCGCCCGCAGCGCGCGCCGAGTCCGCGGCCGCGGACAGGGCAGCCAGGCAGGCGACGCCTTCTCGGGCGGGCAGATAGCCGGTGAGGTAGGACATGATGTCCGGCGCCGGCCGCAGGGACACATAGCGCTCCGTCGCCGCGTGCCGTCCCCGCTTCAGCACGATGGTCGGGTCTTGCCGATAAGCCTCGGCCCGCACCTCGGCGCGAAGCCGCGCGTCGGACAGTGTCGTCGCATCCAGGCCTGGCCCCCCGTAACGGCCGGCATGCAGATGACGGTCCACGTTCGCCCGAGCCGCAGCATCCAGGAGCCGAACCTCGCCGGCGATGAGTCCGGCGCGGTGTTCGCTGAGCTCCCCGGCCACGTGGGCGCGCATGGTCTCCGGCAGATCGAGGCACAGGGTGCGGGCGTGCCCCAGGAAGATGGCGGCTCGTGTCGGCGACATGCGTCGGGCCAGCCCGATCTGCGCAGCGATTCCTTCGCCTCGCCGCGCCGCCGCGACTCCGGCAGCGGCCTGCGCCTGGCGTTCCGCCGCCTCGAACGCGACCGCAAGGCGCGCCTGTCGGGCGGCCGCCGCCGCAGCGAGGCGCTCCAACGCCGCCAGCTCATCGATCATCTGGACCCGACTCAGGCCGCCCACCGGGGTCTGCGCCAGAACGCGCAACCAATCCTCAGCTCGATCCAGGACGGCGGACGTCCGCTCTCCCGCTGGTGTCGCAGAACCGCCTCCCGTCATGAGCAAAGTCTACGACAGAAGTACGCCCCATACCAGAGTCTCACTGACACCATTTCGATCATTACTGCAGTTCACAGTTATGTCGATCGGATATATTTATTCTCGCGCAGTCCGTCTTATTTACTCCGACGACGAGTCACCTCGCCGGACGTCACGGTCACGGTCGCGCACGGTGGTCATGGTCAGCAAGCGCACCGCCGAAGTCACGATCGGCAGCGAGCCCGCACTCCGCGCCCAGCCCCTCACGGCCGTCGTCTACCGAGGACCGGGGAGCGACTCCGCACGGCGAGCCAAACGAGGGTCGCCAGCCCGAGCACCACGTAGGCGTCGGTGAGGAGCAGCCCGAGTGGCCCCACGTCGTATTCTCGCCCCGCCTGGTGCGGGAACCACCAGATCACCCAGCCGTACGCCGCGGCCGCCCACCCGATCGCCAGGACGCGCGCCCCGGTCGATCCCACCAGCCACACCAGCCACACCAGCAGCGGCCACACCCACACCCAGTGGTGACTCCAGGAGACCGGGGACATCAGCAGCCCGGCGAGGGCAGCCGCGAGCACGACGCCGGGGTCGCGTCCGGCGGCCGGCGGACCCTCCCCGAGTCGACCGCGGCGGATCAGGATGTACGCCGTGGTCGCGAGCGTCACCAGAGCGAGAAGCAGCCATGCCGCCTGCGAGCCGCCGGGACCCAGCGCCCGCCACAAGGCGCCGTTGAGCGACTGGTTGGCCGCGAACTCAACCCCACCGACCCGCGCCGGATCGCGCAGCGCGCTCGTCCAGAACTGGGCCGACGACCTCGGCAGGAGCACGAACCCCACGGCGACTCCCGCGAGGACCACGAGACCGGTCCGCGCCAACGACGCCCAGTCGCGCCGGAACAACAGCACTAACGCGAAGATGCCTGGGGTCAGCTTGACCAGCACGGCCAGCCCCAGGAGCACGCCGCGCCAACGCCCAGAGCGCCCAGACCACCGCCCCAGGAGATCCTCCGCGACCAGCCACGCCAGCACGAGGTTGACCTGGCCGAAGGAGAACGTCTGCCAGACCGGTTCGAGGAGCCGGGCCAAGGGCAACAGCCCGGCCGCGACGGCGTACCGCGGCCATCCCGACCCGCCCAACCCCCGGCGGGGCAGGAACAGGCAGGTCAACCGCCACAGCACCGCCACGTTCACCGTGGTCATCAGCACGCCGCCGAGCACCGGCGGCCACCAGGCCACCGGGGCGAGCAGGTAGGCGGCCACCGGCGGGTAGGTGTAGGGCAACCGGTCGACCGGCCCGGCATAGAGCACGTCGGCGCCGCTCAACGCCGCGGCTGCCGCCTCGCGGTAGACCCCGAGGTCCTCGGGCACCCCGAACGCGGCCAGCGCGGCGTACGAGCCCACCAGCGTCGCCAGCAGACCGACCCACGCGGGCCACGCGGGCCACGGCAGGCCAGGCCGCCGCCGCTCCAGACTCACGCAGACGCGCGATGCAGCCGCGCGGCCCGCCAGCCGAACATCAGGATGGTGCCTATCCCCAGCAGCACGTAGGTGTCCGCGAGCAGTTGCTGCCACCAGGGCACCTGCGCCCAGTCCGGGTCGTGCGGCACGGCCCACCAGAACGGATAGCCGAACACCGCCACCACCCACGCCACCACCGCCGCCACCGTCTTGGGACCCGGCCGGGCGTGGTGCGCCGCGAACGCCCACACGAGCAACGGCCAGGTCCACACCCAGTGATGGCTCCAGCTCACCGGCGAGACCAAGAGTGCGCAGAACCCGGTCGCCAGCACGGCCGGTACGTCGCGGCCGGCGCGCAGCGCGACATGGACGGCCCACGCCGCCACCGCCAGCACCACCAGGCAGGCTCCCACCCAGACCGGCCCGGCGCCCAGGCCCAGCCGCGCCAGGGCGCCCTTGAGGGACTGATTGAGGAAGTACGCCGGGTCGCCGACCCGATCCGAGGCGCCCGAGAGATTGGTCCAGAAGATCCGCGAGGACTGCGGCATCAACACAAAACCGGCCACGACGCCCAGAACGATCGTGCCGATCCCCCGCAGCATCGAGCCGACATCGCGGCGCAGCAGCACGACGAGGAAGAACGCCGCCGGGGTCAGCTTGACCAGCGTGGCGATCCCGAGCAGCACGCCGCCGAACCGGCCGCGATGCCCCCGCAGCAGATCCTCGGCGACGAGCCAGGCCAGCAACAGGTTGATCTGACCGTAGGAGAACGTCTTGTAGAGCGGCTCGGCCAGGACCGCCAGGGGCAGCACCAGCGCGGCTAATCGCGCATGGTCGAGGCTGCGCTCGTCCGGACGGAGCGCGTCCAGCGTCAACCATGTGATCCGCCAGATCGCGGCCACCCCCGTGGCGATCAGGGCGAACGCCGCGATCGGGATCGGGAGGGCCAACGGCAGGAAGAGCACCGCGGCAATGGGCGGATAGGTGAACGGCAGGTCGCCGTACGGCTGCTCGTAGAGCCGATCGGTCCCGGCGAGAAGGACCTGGGCCCCCCGTCGGTAGACCAGCGTGTCGATCTGCATGTTCGGGTGGCACCAGACCATCAGCAGCAGTGCCACGCCGGCGGCCACCGCCGCGCCCCAACCCGGGACCCGCTCCCACGGACGGCCCATCTCAGACCCCGGGGGGCGCATCGGGAAGCGCCGCCGCGCCACCGGCAAGCAGCGCGGTGAACTGCGCCTCGTCGAGAATCCGCAGCCCGAGCTCCTCGGCCTTGGTCGCCTTGGACCCGGCGTTCTCCCCGACCACCACGTAGTCCGTCTTCTTGCTCACCGAGCCGGCCGCCTTGCCGCCCCTGGAGATGATGGCCTCCTTGGACTCATCCCGGGAGTAGCCGGTCAGGGAGCCGGTCACGACCACGGTCAGCCCGGCGAGGGTCTGCTCCAGGCTCGTGTCACGCTCGTCGGCCATCCGCACCCCGGCAGCCGCCCACCGATCCACGATCTCGCGGTGCCAGTCCACCCCGAACCACTCGATGACGGCGTCGGCGATCACCGGGCCGACCCCCTCGACGGCGGCCAGTTCCTCCCGCGAGGCCGCGCGCAGGGCCGCCATCGAGGCGAACTGTCCGGCGAGCGCCCGGGCGGCGGTCGGCCCCACGTGCCGGATCGACAGGGCGACGAGCACCCGCCACAGCGGCTGGGTCTTCGCCTGCGCCAGGTTCGCCGCCAACCGGGTGCCGTTGGCCGACAGCACCCGACCCTCGCGCACGCCCCCGGCCGGCGCCAGCTGCGGATCGGCGAGCTCCTGCTTGCGGGCGGCTCGGGTATAGAGCGGCACGCGGGCGATGTCGGCGGCGGTCAACTCGAACAGTCCGGCCTCGTCGGTCAGCACCCCGGCTTCCAGCAACGCGATGGCACCCTCCCACCCGAGCGCCTCGATATCGAACGCCCCGCGACCGGCCAGGGAGAACAACCGCTCCCGCAGTTGGCTGGGGCAGGTTCGGGCGTTGGGACACCGGATGTCCTTGTCGCCCTCCTTCTCATACGCCAGCGCCACCCCGCAGGAGGGACAACACGTGGGCATCACGAACTCCCGCTCGGTCCCGTCCCGCAGGTCCACGACCGGCCCGACGATCTCCGGGATCACGTCGCCGGCCTTGCGCAGCACCACCGTGTCGCCGATCAGCACCCCCTTGCGGACCACCTCGAAGGCGTTGTGCAGCGTCGCCATCTCCACCGTGGAGCCCGCGACCTGCACCGGCTCCATCACGCCGTACGGCGTGACACGTCCCGTCCGCCCCACGTTGACCTCGATGGCGAGGAGCTTGGTGGTGACCTCCTCGGGCGGGTATTTGTACGCGATCGCCCAGCGCGGCGCCCGGGACGTCGAACCGAGCCGGCGCTGCACCGCCACCTCGTCGACCTTGACGACGAGGCCGTCGAGCTCGTGCGCGACGGAATGGCGGTGCTCCCCGAAGTAGTCGATGCGCTCCTGGACCTCGGCGAGATCGTCGAGCACGAGGACCTTGTCGCTGGTGGGCAGGCCCCAGGCGGCCAACGCGGCGTACGCCGTGCTCTGCCGGGCCACGTCGAACCCGCGCCGCGCGCCGATGCCGTGCACGAGCATCCGCAGCGGTCGGGTGGCCGTGACGCGGGGGTCCTTCTGCCGCAGCGAGCCGGCGGCGGCGTTGCGTGGGTTGGCGAACGGGGCTCGACCCGCGGCGACCAGGGACTCGTTCAGCCCCGCGAAGGCCTCGACGGGGAAGAACACCTCGCCGCGGACCTCGATCAGCTCGGGCACCGGATGCTCGGCCGAGCCGGCGAGCTGGTGCGGGACGCCCTCGATGGTGCGCACGTTCATCGTGACGTCCTCGCCGGTGCGACCGTCCCCGCGGGTCAGCGCGCGGACCAGCCGGCCGTGTTCGTAGAGGAGGTTGATCGCCAGGCCGTCGATCTTCAGTTCGGTGAGCCAGTGGATCGGCGCGCCCCCGGCGCCTCGCACCACCCGGTCGGCCCATTCGGCCAGCTCAGCCGCGCTGAACACGTTGTCCAGGCTCATCATCCGCTCGACGTGGTCGACGGCGGCGAAGTCGGTGGCGAAGGTGCCGCCGACGATCTGCGTCGGACTGTCGGGGGTGCGCAGGTCGGGGTAGCGCTCCTCCATCGCCGCGAGCCGACTCAGCAGCGCGTCGTACTCCCCGTCGGAGACGGTCGGCGCGTCCTTGACGTAATAAGCGAACTGGTGCGTCCTGATCTCATCGGCCAGCGCGTCCCAGGCGTGCCGCGCCTCGTCGGAGGCCGCGGGCACCTGCGCCGTGGCCCCGGCTGCAGGCCCGGCTGCGGGCAGCTCGTCGGAGGCGGGTTCGCTGCCGGTACGCCGTGTCGCGGTCACGGCCACATCCTGCCGCACACCCCCGACAACCCAGCGCCGCCGGCTTGGCGGATCGTGACGTGATGTGTGACTTATACCGGGTTATACTCGACGCGTGAAGACCGCAGTCTCCGTCCCCGACGACATCTACGCACACGCCGAACGCGTGGCCAAGACGCACGGGCTCAATCGTTCTCAGTTCTACTCCATCGCCGTCAAGCGCTATGCCGACGAGCTGGAGTCAGCCGAACTCACTTCGGCCATCGATGCGGTCGTCGAGTTGGTCAACGCCGACGAGAGCACGGCCTCTGCCGTGTCGGCCGGCCGCCGAGCCATCGCCGCGGACGACGAGTCGTGGTGAATCGCGGCGACATCCACTGGTGCGACCTCGGGCCGCCGGCGGGCAGCGCGCCGGCGAAGCGGCGCCCCGTCGTGATCATCGCCGCCGACACATACAACCGCAGCCGCCTGGCGACGACCATCGTCGCCGTCGTCAGTTCGAACACCGCGTTGGCGTCCATGCCCGGCAACGTCTTCCTCCCGGCAGCCGTCACCGGGTTGCCGAAGGATTCCGTCGTGAATGTCACGGCGCTGTCCACCGTCGACCGCCGCGACCTCGACCCGCACGCGGCCGGTGCCGTGCCGGCACACCTCCTCGCGGAGATCGACCGAGGGCTTCGACGCGTCCTGGCCCTGGACTGATATGTCGCTGTTCTTGTCACGTGGGCAGGGTGAAGCAGGGGTCTTCCACTGGCGGGTGGTAGACCCCCCGCTTCGTCGTTCGCGAGGGGGGTGGGGGCGAGCATCGGCGAGCGGCGGCGTTGCGCTGCGTCATCCTGCTGGAATCACCAAGATGTACAACTCTGCGCTTTCGGCGTAGCGTCGAGCCATGACTGAAATGACCGTGAGCGACGCCCGCGCGCGACTCGCCGACGTCGTGGACGCCGCCCGCGTCGATCACGAGCCCGTCTACCTCACCCGGCGGGGACTGCGCGTGGCCGCAGTGATCGATGCCGACGACCTGGATCGCCTCATCGCGGCTGCGGAGGACCTCGCGGACATCCATGCGGCGCGCGCGGCCCGCGAGGAGATGGCCGGCGGAGCGGTCGCCATCCCGTGGGACCAGGTCAAGGCCGACCTCGGCCTGACATGACCTTTCGCGTCGAGGTCGCCCCCGCCGCCGCGCGGCAGCTGCGCAAACTCGACCCGCCTGCCCGTCGGCGGGTGCAGGCCGCGATCGAACTGCTGGCGACCCAGCCACGACCGGCCGCCGCGACCCAGCTCCTCGGGGGCGACGGCGCGTGGCGCGTCCGCACCGGTGACTACCGCGTCGTCTACGAGATTCACGACGACGTCCTGCTGATCCTGGTGATCGGCGTTGGCCACCGCCGCGAGGTCTATCGGCGGCGGTGATGGCCGGATCAGGGACCCTCGTCCCCGGCAGTGGCGGTTCAGGGGACCTGACGAGTCGGGCGATAGTGTTTGGTCGACACCGACGCGATCAGGGGTAGACCACCACCATGTGCGGCATCTGCGGATTCCTCGACCCGGCCACGACGTACGACCGGGAGCAGGTGATCCGCACCCAAGCCGCGCGGATCACCCACCGGGGACCCGACGACGACGGCTTCCACCTCGACGGCGACCTGCACCTGGGCTTCCGCCGCCTGTCGATCATCGACCTCGCCGAGGGCCATCAGCCGCTGTTCAACGGCGACGGCTCCAAGGTCATCACCTTCAACGGTGAGATCTACAACTACCGCACGATCCGCGACGCGCTGACCCAGCGCGGCCACTCCTTCCGCACCCACAGCGACACCGAGGTGCTGCTGCACGCCTACGACGAATACGGCGCGGGCATGTTCGACCACGTCCGCGGCATGTTCGCCTTCGCGGTCTGGGACTCCCGCGAGCGCGAACTTTTTCTCGCACGCGACTTCTTCGGCATCAAGCCGCTCTACTACGCGCCCCTGAAGGACGGCTTCGCCTGGGCCAGTGAGATCAAGTGCTTGCTAGAGAACCCGCAGGTCAAGCGCGAGTTGAACCTGCAGGGGTTGGCGAGCTATCTCAGCTTCCAGTACAACCCGCTCGACGAGACGATGTTCGAAGGGATCTACAAGCTGCCGCCGGCGCACTATCTGCGCTGGAAGGACGGCCGGTGCGAGATCCGCCGCTACTGGGCCGCCGAGTTCGCACCCGAGGAGGGCCGGACGTTCGAGGACCACGTCGAGGAGCTCTCGGCGGTCCTGGAGGATTCGGTCAAGGCGCACATGATTGCGGACGTCGAGGTGGGCTCGTTCCTGAGCTCCGGCGTCGACAGCTCCTTCGTCGCGGCCAGTTTCGGCGGGCAGCGGACCTTCACGGTCGGCTTCGACAACGCGGGCTACAACGAGATCGATGCCGCGCTGGCGCTGGCCGCGGACCTCGGCGTCGAGTCGCACAGCAAGGTCATCACCCCGACCGAATATTGGGACGCCCTCTCCGACATCCAGTGGCACATGGACGAGCCGCTGGCCGACCCCGCGTGCGTGCCGCTGTATTTCGTGAGCAAGGTCGCCCGCGAGCACGTCAAGGTCGTCCTGTCCGGGGAGGGCGCGGACGAACTCTTCGGCGGCTACCAGATCTACAACGAGCCGCACGGGCTGCGGCACCTGTCGCGGGTGCCTCGGACGGTACGCCGTGGGCTGGGCACGCTCGGCGACAAGCTGCCGAAGTTCTACGGTCAGGGTTACCTGCACCGCGGCGCGCTGGACCTGTCCGAGCGCTTCATCGGCAATGCCTACCAGTTCCGCAGCGACCAGGTCGCGGCCCTGATGAACGACCAGCTGGCCCACCCGATCCTGCCCGGGGACGTCACCGGCCCGTTCTACGCCCGCACCATCGGCCAGGACGATGCGACCCGGATGCAGCACCTCGACATCCACCTGTGGATGGTCGGGGACATCCTGCTCAAGGCCGACAAGATGTCGATGGCCAACTCGATCGAGGTGCGGGTGCCCTTCCTGGACAAGGAGGTCATGAAGGTCGCGGCCAAGATCCCAACCAAGTACCGCATGGACGGCACGCAGACCAAGACGGCCTTCCGCGCGGCCGCGGCGGCCAAGCTCCCCCGGGCCTATTACGAGCGCCCCAAGCTGGGTTTCCCGGTGCCGATCCGGGTGTGGCTCAAGGAGCAGCCGTGGAACGGGCGGGTGCGCGAGGCGTTCGCCTCCCAGACCGCGCGGGACTACTTCGACGTGACGATGCTGGGCCGCCTGCTCGACGACCATTGCGCCGGCGTCGCCGACAACAGCCGGCTGATCTGGACCGTCTTCATCTTCCTGGTCTGGCACGAGCGCTACTTCGGCTGAGTGCCGAGCGCGCGGGTCAGGCGTGGGCGGCCTCGGTCAGTTCGGCGGCGGCCCGCGGCAGGGTGCGGTGGATCCGTACGGCGTCCGCGGGCGCCGACCCGGCCAATCCGCAGGCCGGCGTGATCACCACCGCCTCCAGCAGTCCCTGATCCAGACCCAGCTCCCGCCAGGCCCGCAGCACGGGGGCGGCGGCGGCCGCCGGGGTCACCGCGGGCGCGCCGGTGGGCAGGGCTCCCGCCCACAGCTGCGTACCGGCCTCGACGGCCACCGCCACCGACTCCCACCCGCGCGGGCCGAGCAGGGCGGTGTCGAGACTGATTCCGCTCGCCCCGGCCTCGCGCAGCAGCCCGACGGGCGCATCGGCGGCGCAGCAGTGCACGACGACGTCGACCCCGCTCGAGCCGATGGTCTGCGCCAGCACCCGACGTACCTCCTCGACGTCGACCGCCCGCAGCCGCCCGAACCCGCTGCTGGTGGCCAACTCCCCCGCCAGGACCGCCGGCAGCAGCGGCTCGTCCAGCTGGACCAGCAGCTCGGCGCCCGGCACCAGCCGGCGCACGTCGGCCAGGTGCGCGGCCACCCCTTCGGCCAGGGCGGCCGCCACGTCCCGGCAGGCGCCGCGGTCGACGACGACGCGTTCCCCCCGGTTCAGCCGTAGCTCGGCCGCCAGCGTCCACGGCCCCGCGAGCTGGACCTTGAGCGGCCCGGCGTATCCGTCGTACGCCTCGGCGAGCTCGTCGAGGTCTGAGCGCAGGTAGGCCGCCGCGCGGCTCTCGTCGCGACCGGGCCGGTCCACCAGCCGCCAGCCCGAGGGCTGCAGGTCCACCGAGAGCCCGACCAGCAGCGCCGCGGACCGGCCGATCAGGTCCGCGCCGGGGCCTCGCCGCGGGGCCTCCGGCAGGTACGGGATGCCGGGCCGTCCGGTGAGCGAGGCGTCGGTCAGGGTGTCGCGGACCACCCGGATCGCCTCCCGCACGTCGGCGGTGTCGGTGCCCGGCCACGATCCCAGCGCGCTCGCTCTGCTCACGTGCGCGAGCTTAGGCGCCCCAGGCCCGACCCGACGCAGTGATAGCATCGATATCACTGCGTCGGTTAGCCAAGTCGACCCGTCAACGAGTCAAGGAGGCGAGGTCGTGGCCCAACTCATCGTCCGCGGCGTCGAGGAGCGCGTTGCCAGCGAACTCCGTCGCCGCGCCGCCGCCAACGGGCGTTCGGCAGAGGCCGAGCACCGGGAGATCCTGCGCCGTGCGCTGCTCGACGACGATCGCTTCAAGGCTGCGCTGGCCTCGATGCCTGACGTCGGCCTCGACCCGGACTTCGCCAGGCCTCGCGATCTCGGCCGGCCCGTCGAGCTGTGAACGGCGTTCTCCTCGACACGAACATCGTCAGCGAACTGCGCAAGCAGGAACGTGCTGACGTCCACGTGCGAGCCTGGTTCGCTGCCCAGGAGGCCGATCGACTCTTCCTCAGCGTGCTCACCATCGGCGAACTTCGGCGCGGGGTGCTGCTCGTGCGGCGCCGCGATGCCGCCCAGGCCGATCGCCTCGAGACATGGCTGGACGGGCTAATCGAGTCCGCCGGCGACCGCATTCTGCGCGTGGATGAGCGCGTCGCGCTGCGGTGGGCCCAGCTCATGGTTCCCCAGCCCAGACCGGTCGTCGACGCGCTCCTGGCCGCGACGGCGTCCGTACACGGCCTGGTGCTCGCGACCCGCAACACCGCCGATGTCGAGGGAACCGGCGTACCACTGGTCAACCCGTTCGAACCGGCGCGACGCTGAGGCCGACCCGGGGGGCTTGTGAGCGCACCATCGGCCGTCCTAGCGTCACGCCCATGAGCATCGACCCCCAGCGCACCGCGCTCGTCCTGATCGAGTTCCAGAACGACTTCACCACCGAGGGCGGCACGCTGCACGGCGCCGTCAAGGACGTCATGGCCAGCACGAACATGCTCGACAACACCGTCGCGCTCGCCGAGCGGGCGCGCGCAGCCGGGGCCACGGTGGTGCACGTGCCCATCTCGTTCAAGCCCGGGTACGGCGAGATCACCAACACCCCCTACGGCATCCTCGCCGGCGTGGTCGAGTCGCAGAGCTTCCTGGCCGGGAAATGGGGCAGCGAGATCGTCGAGGTGCTGACCCCGGCGGCCGACGACATCGTGGTGGAGGGCAAGCGCGGCCTGGACGCGTTCGCCTCCACGAATCTCGACTTCATCCTGCGCAGCAAGGGCCTGTCGACGATCGCCCTGGCGGGCTTCCTCACCAACTGTTGCGTGGAGTCCACGATGCGTACGGCGTACGAGAAGGGGTACGACGTCTACACCCTGACCGACTGCCTCGCCGCGACGAGCGCCGAGGAGCACGACAACGCCATCGCCAAGGACTACCCGATGTTCAGCCGGCCCACGACGTCGCGCGAGTTCGCTACCGCCCTGACCGGCGCGGGCCAGGTGGCCGACGCCAGCCGGGGCTACTGACGACGGGCGGCAACCTCTCCCACCGGGGTTCGCAGGACCGCCAAGACTCCGGTCGGTGCCTTGAGGGGGTTGGGACCACGCCAACACACCGATCGGCGTGTGGGCGACAGACGGCGGGCAGCGGGCGGCACGCCATCGCCGAGCCCCACAGACGGCGAGCGAGGCCTCCCGGCCGCGCGACGCGCCAGTCGTCTCATGACCCGACAGCAACTCGGCCCCGCAGTCGGTCCGCCATGGGTCGGCCGTCCCAGCGCCAACCCTCGTCTCGACGTGGTCGGCCGGGCAGCGGCACCCGACCGCAGCACCACAGCAGCGCATCGGCGGCGCTGAACGCGGACAGGCCGGCCTCCTGATCGTGGAACAGCCGGTCGACGCACGGCCACGCGACCACCGCGGGCGGTGCCCACGTGCCGCCGAATCCGGCCGCGATGTCATAGGCGTGCACCACGACCTCCAGGGCGCCCATCGTGGCGAATCCGGCGGGGTCCGCGGCGCCGTACGGGTGGTAGGCCCGCGAGGCCGGATCCGCGGCCTCGACCACCGCGGCCAGGATCCCCCCGTACGTCGTGAGCCCGCGCAGCAGGTCCTCCCCGGCGGGATCGCGCACCCCGCCCGTCGCCGGGGAGGCGCGGGGTCGGGGTCGCAGCTCGTACGCCGTGCCGGTGGACTCGGGGTGTGCCGTCAGCACCTGGCAGGTGAAGTGGTGCAGGCCGTCGACGACATGGGTCAGGGTCGCGCGGCAGCTGAGATCGAGGTCGCGGGCGGGCGTCGCCGTCCAGTCGCGCTCGACGTACGGCGTCAGCGCGGCCTCCGCGGCGGCCACCGCCACCCGCACCAGTTCCCCTGCCCCGAGCCAGCGTTCGCGCATACCCCGACCCCACCACAGCCCACCCGCGGCGCGCCAGCCGCGGCCGAGGTGGCTCCGGCGAGCGATCCCAACGTGGGGGCGACGCCCGGCCTACCGTCGGGACGTGCCGACGATGGTCGCCGAGCCGACGACGCGGGTGCCGTCGTAGAGCACCGCCGCCTGACCGGCGGCCACCCCGCGCGTGCGCTCGGCCAGCGCGATCCGCACCGAGCCGTCCGGGCTGGCTACGGCCCGCGCCGGGACCTCCGCCCCGTGCGCCCGCAACTGCACGCCACAGGCCAGCTCGCCGTCCGGCGCCGCACCGCACCAACGGGCCCCCTCGGCGTCGATGACGTCGATACCGAGGAGTTCTTGCGGGCCGACCACGACGCGGTTGGCGGCGACGTCGACCGCGGTGACATAGCGCGGCTGACCGTCCGGGTGCGGACGGCGCAGCGCCAGCCCGCGACGCTGGCCGACGGTGAAGGCGTAGGCCCCGCGGTGCTGCCCGACCAGCTGCCCGTCCTCGTCGACGATCTCGCCCGGCGCCTCCCCCAGCCGGGCTGCCAGGAAGGCCCGGGTGTCGCCGTCGGCGATGAAACAGATGTCGTGACTGTCCGGCTTCGCGGCGACGCCCAATCCCAAGGCCGCCGCTTCCACGCGGATCTGCGACTTCGTGCTGTGACCCAGGGGGAAGACCGACCCGGCCAACTGCTCTGCGTCGAGGACGCCCAACACATAGGACTGGTCCTTGGCCGGGTCGATGGCCCGGTGCAGCTCGCGAGCGCCGGTGACATTGTCGGGGTCTCCGGGCTCGCTGATCCGCGCGTAGTGGCCCGTCACCACGCCGTCGAAACCGAGCGCCCAGGCCCGCTGGAGGAGCGCCGCGAACTTGATCCGCTCGTTGCACCGCAGACACGGGTTGGGCGTGCGACCGGCCGCGTACTCCGCCACAAAATCCGCCACCACATCCTGGGCGAACTCCGCCGCCAAATCCCACACGTAATAGGGGATGCCAAGACGGTCCGCGACCCGGCGCGCATCGCCGGCGTCCTCGGCCGAGCAACAGCCACGCGATCCGGTCCGCAGCATGGCCGGCTGCGAGGCGAGCGCCAGGTGCACACCGACGACGTCATGACCGGCGCGGACGGCTCGGGCGGCGGCGACGGCCGAGTCGACCCCGCCGCTCATCGCCGCGACCAGCCGCATCAGGATCAGCCCGCCGTCGCGCGCCGCGCCAGCCGGGCTTGCGCCCGCGCCCGCGTGGCCGCGTAGGCCCGCTGGGCCCGCTCGACCGCCTCCGGCAGCGCGGCGAGCAGGGCGTCCACGTCGGCGGCGGTGCTGGACCAGCCCAGGGTGAGCCGCAGTGCCCCGCGGGCCTCCTCGGGTGAAAAGCCCATCGCGAGCAGGACGTGGCTGGGCTGTGGCACGCCGGCGTGGCACGCCGAGCCCGTCGAGCACGCGATGCCCGCGGCGTCCAGCAGGAACAGCAGCGAGTCCCCCTCCACCTGCGGAATCAGGACGTGCGCGTGGGTCGCGGTACGCCGTAGCGTGTCGCCGGGCTGCCACGAGCCGGTCGCCCGGGCCCCGGGGATGGCGGCGCTGACCCCGGCCAACAGCCGGTCCCGCAATTGCACCAACCGGACCGCCTCAAGCTCGCGGGCATCCTGCGCCAGCCGCACCGCGCGGGCCAGACCGACGATGAGCGGCATGGCCAGCGTCCCGCTGCGCAGCTTGCGCTCCTGGCCGCCGCCGTGCGAGATCGGCTGGATCGGCGCATCGCGGCCGGCCAGCAACAGGCCGGTGCCGACCGGGCCGCCGATCTTGTGCCCGGTCGCGGCGAGAACAGCGGCCCCGGAGGCGGCGAAGTCGACGGGCACCTTGCCCAGCGCCTGGACGGCGTCGGTGACGAAGGGCACCCCGAACTCACCGGCCAGCGCGCCGAGGTCGGCGACGGGCTGGACGATTCCGGTCTCGTTGTTCACCCACATGGCCACCACCGCCGCGACGGAATCCGGGCCGCCGGCCGCGCGGTCCTCGACGGCCGCCCGCACCGCATCAACCTTGACCGCGCCGTCCGGGCCCGGGTCGACCCAGCTGATCAGCGCGCCCTCCCGATCGGCCAGGGCAGTGACGCTGTCGAGCACCGCGGAGTGTTCGGCGGCGCTGACGACGAGCCGGCGACGCCGCGGGTCGGCGTCCACGGCGTAGCGGTAGATGCCCTTCACGGCCAGGTTGTCGGACTCGGTGCCACCCGAGGTGAAGACGACCTCGGACGGGCCGGCCCCCAAGGCGTCCGCGATGTCCTCGCGCGCTTCCTCGACGCGACGGCGCGCCTGCCGCCCCGCGGTGTGCACGGAGCTGGGGTTGCCGACCTGCGCCATGGCCGCACTGACCGCCTCGACCACCTCGGGGCGGGTCGGCGACGTGGCGGCATGGTCCAGATAGACGCTCACGGCAGTCGATCCTACGGCGCGCCCGCGAGCGACCACCGGCCAGCCCACCTGCCCTGAGCACCGGGCCCCGCCCGCCTGGCCCAGCCGCGGCACCATTCGTCCCCTGGGCCTCGACCATTCGGCGCCGCAGATCGACCTTGCGCAACATACCGACCAAAGTGCCAGGTGACCTTCGACCACCGGTTCGGTTCCCGCGAAGGCGTCGGTTATCGTATAAGCGTCGTGTGGACGCAGCCGAAATCGCCTGGTTGACCTGCGTGAACACCCGTGGACCACTGAGCCCCGACGCTGCCCCCCGAAGCCGTCGGGGCTCGGTGCTGTCCGGGAGTCGAAGGTGCCGATCGCGCTGTCGTTTCGGGGGCCATATGGTCCCGCGCGCACTTCCCCGAACACCGAGCGGGCCGGACCCCGAGGGGGATCCGGCCCGCTGTCGTCGGCGCGCCGCGGTCTGACCCGCGGCTGCCCGCGTCAGCCGCGGGCGGCCTTGACCTGCTCCTCGGCCTGGGGCAGGACCTCGAACAGGTCCCCCACGACGCCGAAGTCGACGAGCTCGAAGATCGGCGCCTCCTCGTCCTTGTTGATCGCCACGATCGTCTTGGAGGTCTGCATCCCGGCGCGGTGTTGAATGGCGCCGGAGATCCCGCAGGCGACATAGAGCTGGGGGCTGACCTGTTTGCCGGTCTGGCCGACCTGGCTGGTGTGCGGGTACCAGCCCGCGTCCACCGCGGCGCGAGAGGCGCCGACCGCGGCACCGAGCGTGTCGGCCATGCTCTCGACCTTGGCGAAGTCGCCGCCAGTGCCTCGGCCGCCGGAGACCACGATCGCGGCCTCGGTGAGTTCCGGACGTCCCGACTTCTGCTTCTCCTTGCGCTCGACGATGCGGGCGGCCTTGGCCGCCTCGGAGAAGGCGAGGTCGACCTGCTGCACCGTGCCGGCGCCCGAGGCCTCCTGCGGGGCACACGAGTTGGGCTTGACCGTGATGATCGGGGTGCCCTTGGTCACGGTGGCGTCGACCGAATAGGAACCGGCGAAGACCGACTGGGTGGTCTCCACCCCGTCACCACCCGCGCGCACGTCGATCGCGTCGGTGATCAGACCGGAGGATGTCCGGACCGCCAGCCGGGCCGCCATTTCCTTGCCGTGCTGGTTGCTCGGGATGAGCACCGCGGCGGCACCCGAGGACTCCATCAGATGCGCCAGCGCCTCGACGGTCGGCACGACCAGATAGTCGTTGGCCTGCCCGCTCACGACGTACACCGTGCCCGCGCCGTACTTGCCCAGCGTTGCCGCGGCCTGCTCGGCACCCTCCCCCACGTACACCGCGGACGGCTCGCCGAGCCGCGCGGCCAGCGTGAGCATCTCCAGGGTCGTCTTGCGCACCACACCGTCCGCGTGGTCGACGAGGACGAGAACCTCAGCCATGGTTGAACTCCTTCGCGTCTCGCGCTCGATCGGATTGGGCGTCAGACAAACTTGTGGATGGACAGGAACTGGGCCAGCACCGCGCCGCCCTGGCCATCGTCCGTGACGATGAGGCCCTGCTCGCGGGGCGGTCGCTTGGTGGAGGTCAGCACCTTGGTCCACGCGGCATCGAGGCCGACCTCCTCGGCCGCTACGCCGATGTCGGCCAGGCTCCAGGTCTCCACGGGCTTCTTCTTGGCCGCCATGATCCCCTTGAAGGAGGGATAGCGCGGTTCGTTGATCTGGTCGGTCACCGAGATCACCGCGGGCAGGCTCGTCTCGATCAGCTCCGTGGCCACGTCACCGTCGCGCCGTCCCCTGGCCCGGCCGCCCTCGACCGTGAGCTCGGAGACATAGGTCAACATGGGCACGCCGAGCCGCTCCGCGAGCATCGCCGGGACGACCCCCATGGTGCCATCGGTCGAGGCCATGCCGGTCATCACGATGTCCGGCTGGCCGATCTTCTCGACGGCCTTGGCCAGGATCAGCGAGGTGCCCGCGGCGTCCGAGCCGGCGATGGCCTCGTCGCTGATGTGAATGCCCTTGTCGGCGCCCATCTGCAGGGCCTTCTTGACGGCGTCGATCGCCTTGGCCGGGCCCATCGTCAGCACGGTGACCTCGGCGTCCCCGGCCTCCTTGATCTTCAGGGCCTCTTCGACGGCGTACTCATCCAGCTCGGACAGCAGCCCGTCGACGGACTCGCGGTCCGTGGTCTCGTCGCTCTCGAACGACCGGTCGCCCTGGGCGTCCGGCACATACTTGACACAGACGACGATGTTCATGTCTGGCCCTTCCTCGTGTGCGGCTCTCGGTGCTATCGCGCCCCTCGCGCTTCTCGACGGACGAGGGCCCGAAAAGGTGGCGACGACAAGACGGTACGTCGTGTGCGCGGTGGTGGCATCCGGTCCGTCGCACCCCGTGGGCGCGCCGCATCGACCGACGCCATCACCTCGCCTTCGAGGCTAACCGGCAACCGCTGAGCCCTCGATTCGATAGGGGGTGATGCCGCCCACACGCACCACCCGAGGAACCACCCGCCGCGCGCTATCGGCGCCTGACCCCGCCCGGCACGCGCCGCTCGCCCTGCGCGGGGACCTGCGTCGGCGTCTCCGGTCGGCCGTGCGTGAACAGGTCCCCCAACAGGTGCGACAGGGCCAGCGGCGAGAAGACCTCGCCGACCGTGGCCGGCTCCCCCGGCCGGGTCTCGGCTTCGGGGCGGCGCTGCGCCACAGCGATCTCCTCCAGGGTCCACCACCGGACGGCGTCGACGTGCTCGTCCACGTCCAGGCCGGCGACGTCGATATCGACCTGACCGGCGGGGATGCCGGCGAGCTCCAGGAGGTGGTAGGTCTCCCGCAGGCCGTCGTCCTCATCGGAGGGTTGGACCATCTCGCGGACCCAGACGGGGTCGCCGCCACCCTCCACGCGCTGCCCCAGGACCCGCTCCACCTCGCGGCGGAGCACCACCCCGGAATCCTCGTCGCTGTCGAACTCGGCCCCCGGGCAGGCCCAGACCCCGACGGGGGCGTCCTCGTCGGGGATGACGTAGTGCACCAGCAGAATCCGGCCACGCTCGTCGGTGACCAGGGCCCGGACCGCCTCACGGAGCCGCAGCGAGTCCATCCCCGCGGCCCGCCGGACGCGCTCGACCTCCGGGTCGCGAGAGCGGACCACCCGGGCCGGGGAGCCGACCACGACCGAGCTCGGGGCGAAGTCGCCACGCAGCACCGAGGCGGCCCCGACCGCACAACCATGCCCGACCCGCGTGCCGCGCGTGACGACCACCTTGGTGCCCAGCCAGACGTCGTCGCCGATCCGCACCGGGGACTTGACGATGCCCTGATCCTTGATCGGGGTGTCCAGACGGTCGGTGACATGGTCGAAATCGCACAGGTAGACGTCGTCGGCGAACAGGCAGGCATCGCCGATCTCCACGTCCAACCAGGCGTTGATGGTGCACCGTCGGCCGAAGACCGTCTTGGCCCCGATCCGCAGGGTGCCCTCGTGGCAGCGCAGCGCAGTGCCCGCACCGATGTGCACCCAGGGGCCGATGACGATCCGGCCGTAGTCCTTGCGGGCCTCGATCGTCACGCCCTCACGGATGAAGCAGGGCCCGAGGAAGGTGACGTTCGGGAAGCGGGCGGCCACCGCCGACATCCGGGCGTACGCCGCCAGGTGCTCGGTGCGGTAGGCCCCCCGCATCGCCGCCCAGCGCAGCTGGGCCAGAGGATCCCTCATACGTCTCCCTGCGCGCCTACTTGCTCTCGAAGCGTGCCTTCCCCGGCCCGTTCTCGATGAAGGAGACCATTCCGGTCTGAGCATCCTTGGTGGCGAAGACCCCGGCGAACAGCATGGCCTCGATGGCCGCGCCGGTGTCGATGTCGACCTCCAGGCCGCGGTCGATGGCCTCCTTGGCGTGCCGGATCGCGACGCCCGCAGCGCCCACGTAGACCGCCATCCGCTCGCGGGCCAGCTCATAGACCTTGCCCGGCTCGCCCACCGCGTCGATCAGCCCGATCCGCAGGGCCTCCTCGGCGTCGACATGCCGCCCCGTGAAGATCAGTTCCTTGGCCTTGGCCGGGCCGACCAGGCGCGGCAGCCGCTGCGAGCCGCCGGCGCCCGGCAGCAGACCGAGCAGCACCTCGGGCTGGCCGAGCTTGGCGTTGCTCGCGGCGTACCGGAAGTCGCACGCCAGCGCCAACTCACATCCCGCCCCGAGCGCGTAGCCCTCGATGGCCGCGACGGTGGGTTTGCCGATGCGCTGCACCGCGGTCGCGAAGCCGCCCACGTGCTTGGCCCGAGCCACCATGTCCACATAGGACATCTGCTGCATTTCCTTGATGTCCGCCCCGGCGGCGAAGACGCGCTCGCCGCCCCAGAAGATCACGGCGGCGACATCCTCGCGGGCGTCCACCTCGGCGGCGAAGGCCGCGATCGCATCCTGGATCTCCGCGTTCAGCGGGTTCATCTTCGGCTTGTCGATGCGGATCGTGGCGATGCCACCCTCGACCTCGAGCCGGACATAGTCACTCATCAGGCCTGCGCCTCCCCAAACGGGTCCTTACCGGACATCATTTCGTGCCACACGTGCACGGCCTGCAGCACGAGCTGCGTCAGCAGCGTGGACACCATCTTGGCGTCCGTCTCGGGCGGGCAGATCTGTTCCGCGGTGACGAAAAGGGTCTCGTTGTTGAGACCGACCTTGACGACGTTGAGACGAAGCGACAGTTCGTTGCACTTCTGCAGGCGGGTCAGCTCGTCGCCAGGCAGGTTGTCGTCGATCTGCCACTGGCCGAAGACCCGCAGCAGGGGCAACTCCCCCTCGAAGCAGTGCACGAACAGCTGCTGACCGTTGACCTTGAAGGCGATGTCCCCGTCCGCGTCGATGTCGGGCCGGAAGCCCTCATCCTGCAGGGCGTCGAGGACCCGTCCCCGGAGCGGGTGCTCGTTGGCCGGCGGCGGGAAGTTGGGCAAGCTGGTGGGATCGCTCATGTCCGACAACCTAGTGGCGCACCAGCCCCGGGACCAGCCGCCCTCGCCGACGGCCCGCCCGTTCGGTCCCGCGTCCACGGGCGGGTTGCGGCGCAACCGTTTCCGACCCATGGGCGGGTTGCTTCGCTACAGTGGCCAGGTGCACCACATGCCGGACCTGCCTCCTCCGCTCGGTGCTATCCCGACGGAACATGGCGCCGGGTTTGCCGTGTTCGCCTCGGCCGCCGACGCCGTCGAGCTGTGCTTGTTCGACGCCGACGACCCCACCGGCTCCTCGGAACGGCGCATCGAACTGACCGACCGCATCCACGGCGTCTGGTTCGGCGAGGTCCCGGGCGTCTCCCCCGGCCAGCGGTACGGCTATCGGGTGCACGGGGCATGGCGGCCCGATCGCGGCCTGCGCCACAATCCGCACAAGCTGGTGCTCGATCCGTATGCCCGTGCCATCGCCGGGGGGGTGGATCTGCGGCCCGAGGTCTACGGCCACGTCGTCGGCGAGGATCTCCACGGCGCGGACAACATCATGGACGATCGGGACAGCGCCCGCTTCGTGCCCCGCAGCGTGGTCGTCGATGACGTCTACGACTGGGGCGCCCCGATGCGCCGCATCCCGTGGGGCGAGACGGTCGTCTACGAGGTGCATGTCAAGGGCGCGACCATGCGCCACCCCCGGATCCCCAAGCAGCTGCGCGGCACCTACGCGGGGCTGGCCCACCCCGCGTTCATCGAGCACCTGCTGCAGCTCGGGGTGACCACCGTGGAACTCCTGCCAGTGCACGCCTTCACCTCCGAGCCGCACCTGAAGTGGCTCGGCAAGACCAACTACTGGGGCTACAACACCCTGGGCTTCTTCGCCCCGCACCCCGGCTATGCCGCGGCGAACGACCCGCGGGAGCAGGTCCGCGAGTTCAAGGCGATGGTCCAGACGTTCCACGACCACGGTCTCGAAGTGATCCTGGACGTCGTCTACAACCACACCTGCGAACAGGGCCAGAACGGTCCGACATTGTCCTGGCGAGGCCTGGACAACGAGGCCTATTACCGGCTCGACGAGCGCGGCTACGACATTGATGTGACCGGCTGCGGCAACACGCTCGACATGCGACACGCGATGGTGTCCCGGATGGTGTTGGACTCGCTGCGCTACTGGGCCACGGAGTGCCGGGTCGACGGGTTCCGGTTCGACCTCGCCGTCGCCTTGGCTCGCGGCCGCGGGCACGACTTCAATCCCGACAACCCGTTCCTCGTGGCGCTGCGCACCGATCCGGTGCTGTCCCGCACCAAGCTCATCGCCGAACCCTGGGACTGCGGGGTGCATGGTTGGCGCACCGGCCAGTTCCCGCCACCGTTCACGGAGTGGAACGACCGCTTCCGCGACGCCGTACGCACGTTCTGGCTCACCGACATGGCTGCCCGCGATTACCGGGGGCACGGCGTGCGGGAACTGGCCACGCGCATGGCAGGCAGCGAGGACCTGTTCGGTCACCACGACCGGGGTCCGCTGGCCAGCGTGAACTTTGTCGCCGCCCACGACGGGTTCACCCTCGCCGACGCCACCGCTTACAACAGCAAGCACAACGAGGCCAATGGCGAGGGGAATCGCGACGGACACGGCGACAACCGCTCGTACAACCACGGGGTCGAGGGCGCCTCGGACGACCCGCAGATCCTCGCGGCCCGGCGTCGCAGCATCCGCAATCTGCTGGCGACCACCCTGCTCGCCACGGGCGTGCCCATGCTGTGCGGCGGCGACGCCATCGGCCGGACCCAGCGCGGCAACAACAACGCCTACTGCCAGGACAACGAGACCAGCTGGTTCGACTGGGACTTGGCCGACTGGCAGCAGGACCTCGCCGACACCGTCGGCTTCCTGAGTCGGCTGCGCCGGGACCATCGGGTCTTCCGGCAGGGCAGCTTCTTCGCCAGCCATCCCCGACCGGGTGACGGCCGGGTCGGGGTGCTCTGGTTCGGCCGGTACGGCGACCCGATGACCAGCCACGCGTGGGAGGACCCCCGCTGCCGCGTCTTGCAGATGCTGCTGCTCGGCGACGACACGACCGGGACCTCCTTCTTGCTCGTCTTCCAGGGCAAGCACTCCCCCGAGGACGTCACGATGCCGCCGCTGCCCGACGGGAAGACCTACGAGCTGCTGTGGGATTCCGACGCCAGCCGACCAGAGGAGACCGCGGCACACCAGTCCGTCCCGGGCCTGCCGGATGCTAAGCCCGTGTGCGTCGACCCGCCGGGTGTCGAACTGCCGGGTGTCGAACTGCCCGGTGTCGAACTGCCCGGGGACGACCTGCCCGGCGCCGCGAGCGCCCGACCCATCGTGCCCGGTGCAGTGGTGCACATGGCGGCAGCGAGCATGCGGATCTACCAGGTGATCTGAACCAGTTCGGGGGCCGACCTCCCCGATGGGGAAGCCGGCCCCCGACTGGGACCGAGTGTGCGCTCAGGCGTTGACCGTCATGCCGAACTCGGCGGGCGTGGCCAGTTGCTTGTGTGTCGGGACGATCCGCACCGTGTAGCCGAACGAGCCCGTCTGCGCCACCTTCAGGTCGCCCTCGAAGCGATGCCGGCCGCCCTCATAGCTCTCCACCACCGGCAGCGAACACGTCGCCGTGGCCGAGAGTTCATCGTTGGCGTCGACATGGCCATGCACGACCTGCACATCCACGTCCTCCGGGCGCAACGCGCCCAGCGAGCAGAACGCGCGCACCGCGAAGGAGTCCCCGACCTGCGGCGCGTCCGGGACGCCGGAGGATTCCACATGGTCGATGTGCAACGTCGACCAGTGCTCGCTGATCCGGGCCCGGTAGGCGGCCAGCGATTTGGCCGCCTCGAAGCCACGATCCACCATGACGCGGTGCGCGTCGGCGGCCGGCTTGTACAGCTCCGTCGTGTAGTCCTGCACCTGCCGGGTGGCCAGCACCTTCGGCCCCAGGGTGGCCAGCGTGTGCCGCATCATCGCGACCCACCGGCGCGGCACACCGGCGGGGTCGACGTCGTAGAAGCGCGGCGCGACCCGGTTCTCGATGAGGTCGTAGAGCGCGGTCGCCTCGATGTCGTCGCGGCGGTCGGGGTCGGTGATGCCGTCGGCGGTGGGGATGTCCCAGCCGTTCTGCCCGTCGTACCACTCGTCCCACCAGCCATCGAGGATCGAGAGGTTGAGCCCCCCGTTCAGGGCCGCCTTCATCCCCGACGTGCCGCAGGCCTCCAGTGGCCGCAGCGGGTTGTTCAGCCAGACGTCGCAGCCGGGGTAGAGGTGCCGGGCCATCCCGATGTCGTAGTTCGGCAAGAACACGATCCGGTGCCGGATGGCCGGGTCGTCGGCGAACTGGACCATCTTCTGGATCAGGCGCTTGCCGTTGTCGTCGGCGGGGTGGCTCTTGCCCGCGATGACCAATTGCACGGGCCGCTCGGGGTCGAGCAGGATCTTGGTGAGCCGCTCGGGGTCGCGCAGCATCAGCGTCAAGCGCTTGTACGTCGGGACGCGGCGAGCGAACCCGATGGTCAGCACGTCCGGGTCGAGGATGTCCTGGGTCCAGCCCAGCTCGGCCGGCGAGGATCCGCGCTTGACCCAGCTGTCCTTGGTCCGGGCCCGAGCCATCTCCACCAGTTGCTGGCGCAGCTCACGCTTGACGGACCAGATCTGCTCATCCGTGGCGCGGGCCGCAAAGAGCGCCAGCTTGCCGCTGGACGACTCCTCGGCGGGGTCGAAGGACCCACCCACATCGAAGATGCGCTGGTCGACCCACGTGGGGGCGTGCACCCCATTGGTGATCGAGGTGATCGGGACCTCGGTGTCGTCGAATCCCGGCCACAGGCCGTGGAACATCTCCCGGCTGACGATGCCGTGCAACTCGCTGACCCCGTTGGCGTGCTTGGCCATCCGCAGCCCCATCACCGCCATGTTGAAGACGCCGCCGTCGCCGCCGGGGTAGGACTCTGCACCGAGCGCGATCAGCTTCTCGATCGGCACCCCGTCCAGGGCGTTGTCGCCGCCGAAGTAGTGCCTGATCTGGTCGGCGCCGAAGCGGTCGATGCCGGCCGGGACCGGGGTGTGGGTGGTGAAGACCGTGGCGGCCCGGGTGGCTTCGCGGGCCTCGTCGAAGGTGAGTCCGCGCTGGGTGACCAGCTCGTGGATCCGTTCGATGCCGAGGAATCCGGCATGCCCCTCGTTGCAGTGGTAGACGTCGGGCTCGGGCGTTCCCGTCATCGAGCTGTACAGGCGCAGGGCCCGAACGCCGCCGATGCCCAGGAGCATCTCCTGCAGCAGCCGTTGTTCCCCGCCGCCGCCGTACAGCCGGTTGGTGACGCTGCGCAGGTCCGGATCGTTCGCATGGACGTCGCTGTCGAGCAGCAGCAACGGAATGCGACCGACCTGGGCCTTCCAGACGAACGCGCGCAGCGTCCGGTGCCCGGGCATGGACAGGGTGATCAGGACGGGCTTGCCGTCGGCGCCGCGCAGCAATGACAGTGGCAGGCCGTCGGGGTCGAGCACCGGGTAGGTCTCCTGCTGCCAGCCGTCGCGGTTCAGCGACTGGGCGAAATAGCCGGTCTGGTAGAACAGGCCGACCCCGATCACCGGTACGCCGAGGTCGCTGGCGGACTTGAGGTGGTCACCGGCCAGGATGCCGAGTCCACCGGAGTATTGCGGCAGTACCTCGGTGATGCCGAACTCGGCCGAGAAGTAGGCGATGGCCTTGGGCACCTCGGAGCCGACCTCGCGCGCCCACCGCTGGTACCACCGGTCGCCCGTGACATAGGCCTGCAGGTCGGCGTAGGCCGACTTGACCTTGGCCACGTAGTCCGTATCCCGGGCGAGCTTGTCCAGTTCGGCGGCCGACAGGCTGGACAGCAGGGCCACCGGGTCGTGGCCGACCTGCTCCCACCGCAACGGTGCGGTCTCGGCGAACAGATTGCGGGTCGCGGTGTGCCAGGACCAGCGCAGGTTGATCGCGAGCTCGCCGAGTTCGCTGATCGCCTCCGGCAGGACCGAACGGACGTTGAAACGTCGAATTGCCTTCACGGATGAGAGTTTAGGCGAGACCCCCACACACTCCCGAAACGTCCCAGGCGGACGGTGGGCACGCTGACGCGCCGTTGGTCGGAGGAACGAGATAGCGTCCTACCTGTGACAGCGAGACCGCGTACACGAGCCGTGCCCCGTCCCGCCCCCGCCGCCGAGCCGATCCCCACGCCGGCGCGCCCGGAGCCGTTCCCGGTCGGCCGACCCGTCGGCCGCATCCCGGTCCTGGAGGTCGCTCCGACGATCGAATCCGGCGCCTTCCCCACGATCGCGGTGGTCGACGAGGAGTTCTCGGTGACCGCCACCGTCTTTCGGGAGGGTCACGACGCCGTCAACGCCAGCGTGGTGCTGGTCGACCCGGACGGCGCCGAGCGAGTGTTGCCGATGCGCTGCACCAACGTCGGGCTGATGACCTGGGAGTGCCCGGTGGCCGCCGACCGGGTGGGGTCGTGGAGCTACCGCGTGGAGGGCTGGAGTGATCCCTACGGCACCTGGGAACACGATGCGACCATCAAGGTGCGCGCCGGGGTCGACGTCGAGCTGATGCTCGAGGAGGGCGCCCGGCTGCTGGAGCAGGCCCGCGACGCGGTGCCGCGCACCGAACCCGCGGCGCAGCTGCTGACCGACGGGGCGGCCACGCTGCGGGACACCACGTTGGGTATCGAGGCGCGGCTGTCGGGCGGCACCGGCGACGCCGTACGGTCCGAACTGGAGCATCGCCCGCTGCGGGAGATGGTCTCGCCGTCGCCGGCCTACCCGTTGCGGGTCGAGCGCGAGCGGGCGCTGTACGGCGCCTGGTATGAGTTCTTCCCGCGCAGCGAGGGCTGCCGCTACGACGAGGCGACCGGCACCTGGACCACGGGCACGCTGCGCACCGCGGCGCAGCGGCTGCCCGCCATCGCGGGGATGGGCTTCGATGTCGTCTATCTCACCCCGGTGCACCCCATCGGCTCGACGAACCGCAAGGGACCGAACAACACCCTGGAGGCGGGGCCGGACGACCCCGGCTCGCCGTACGCCATCGGCAGTGCGGCCGGGGGCCACGACGCGATCGAACCGACCCTGGGCACCTTCGAGGACTTCGACTACTTCGTCGCCCAGGCCCGGAAGAACGGCCTCGAGGTGGCGCTCGACATCGCGCTGCAGTGCTCCCCCGACCACCCGTGGGTCAGTGCCCACCCGGAGTGGTTCACCACGCGCGCCGACGGCACGATCGCCTATGCGGAGAACCCGCCGAAGAAATACCAGGACATCTATCCGCTGAACTTCGACAACGACCCTGCCGGCATCTATGCCGAGGTCCGCCGGGTCATCCAGGTGTGGATCGACCACGGCGTGACGCTGTTCCGGGTGGACAACCCGCACACCAAGCCGGTCGAGTTCTGGCAGTGGATCATCGCCGACGTCGCCAAGTCACACCCCGACATCATCTGGCTGGCGGAGGCGTTCACCAAGCCGCCGATGATGAAGGCACTGGGCAAGGTCGGTTTCCAGCAGAGCTACACCTATTACGCGTGGCGCAATCAGCGCTGGGAGATCGAGGAATACTGCCGCGAGCTGGCCGGCGAGAGCGCGGCGTACATGCGGCCGAGCTTCTGGCCGACGACGCACGACATCCTCACGCCGTACATGCAGTTCGGCGGCCCCACCGCGTGGAAGCTGCGCGCCGCCCTGGCGGCGACGCTGGTCCCGACGTACGGCATCTATGCCGGCTATGAGCTGCTGGAGGCCGTCCCGCGGCCCGGCGTCGAGGAACAGATCGACAACGAGAAATACCAGTTCAAGGATCGTCGTTGGCGCGACTACGAGCCCGGCGGCCCCAAGGCTGGCGAGCTGTGGATGGCCGACTACCTGCGCCGCGTCAACGAGATCCGGCGCGAACACCCCGCGCTGCACTGGTTGCGCAACCTGCGCTTCCACTCCGCCGAGGACGAGAACGTGCTCGTCTTCAGCAAGCGGCGGGTGCAGGCCGGCCGCGAAGACACCATCCTGGTCGTCGCCAACCTCGATCCGCACACCACCCGGGAGACCTGGGTGCACCTGGACATGCCGTCGCTCGGCTTCGACTGGGGCACAGGGTTCGTCGCGAAAGACCTGATCACCGGCCAGTCCTGGCAGTGGGGCGAACACGCCTTCGTCCGGCTTGGTCGGGACACCGAACCAATCCACATCATCAGCGCGCGGAGGTTCTAAGGAATGCAGGGCCTGAACCTGGCCCAGCCGGGGCTCAAGCACGACCCCGACTGGTACAAGACCGCGGTGTTCTACGAGGTGCTGGTGCGTGCCTTCGCGGACTCCAATGGCAGCGGGTCGGGGGACTTCACCGGACTGATCGGCAAGCTCGACTATCTGCAGTGGCTGGGCGTGGACTGCCTGTGGCTGCCGCCGTTCTATGCCAGCCCGCTGCGCGACGGCGGCTACGACATCAGCGACTACACCGCGGTGCTGCCCGAATTCGGCACGCTGCCCGAATTCACCGAGCTGGTGACCCAGGCGCATGCCCGGGGCATCCGGATCATCACCGACTTCGTGATGAACCACACCAGCGACCAACACCCCTGGTTCCAGGCCTCGCGCTCGGATCCAGACGGCCCGTACGGCGACTTCTACGTCTGGTCCGACGACGACACGAAATACGCCGAGGCGCGGATCATCTTCGTGGACACCGAGGTGTCCAACTGGACCTTCGATCCGGTCCGTCGCCAATTCTTCTGGCACCGGTTCTTCTCCCACCAGCCGGACCTGAACTTCGAGAATCCCGCGGTCCAGGAGGCGATGTTCGACGTCGTCCGGTTCTGGATGGATCTGGGCATCGACGGATTCCGGCTCGACGCCGTGCCCTACCTGTTCGAGGAGGAGGGGCACAACGGCGAGAACCATCCCAAGACCCACGAGTTCCTGGCCCAGCTGCGGGCGATGGTCGACGCCGAATACCCCGGCCGGATCCTTCTTGCCGAGGCCAACCAGATGCCGCACGAGGTCGTCGACTATTTCGGCACCGGCCAAGCGCCGGAATGCCAGATGTGCTTCCACTTCCCGGTGATGCCGCGGCTCTATTACGCGCTGCGGGCCGAGAAGGCGGCGCCGATCATCGATGTGCTCAACGACACCCCACCGATCCCGGCCGGGGCGCAGTGGGGCACGTTCTTGCGCAACCACGACGAGTTGACGCTGGAGATGGTCAGCCCCGAGGAGCGCACGGCCATGTACGGCTGGTACGCCCCCGATCCGCGGATGCGCGCCAACATCGGCATCCGGCGGCGCCTGTCGCCATTGCTGGACAACAGCCGCGCCGAGGTCGAGCTCATCAACGCGATGCTGCTGAGCCTGCCGGGCAGCCCGTGTCTCTACTACGGCGACGAGATCGGCATGGGCGACAACATCTGGCTCAACGACCGCGACGCGGTCCGTACGCCGATGCAATGGACCCCCGATCGCAACGCCGGCTTCTCCGGCGCCGACCCCGGCAAGCTCTACCTGCCGGTGATCCAGTCCCTCGTCTACCACCACAACAACGTCAATGTGGAGGCCCAGATGGCCTCCAGCTCCTCGTTGCTGCACTGGATGCGGGCCATGTTGCGGGTGCGCTCCAGCCACCCGGTGTTCGGACTCGGCGACTTCGAGCTGCGCCCGGTCGACAACGAGGCCGTGCTGGCGTTCACCCGGACCCTGGAGGCCGACCCGAGCCGCGGCCGCGAGGAACCGCAGCACGTGTTGTGCCTGCACAACCTGTCCAGACAACCACAGGCGGGCACGGTGACATTGCCCGAACGGTACGCCGGCGCCAGGGTGCGCGATCTGTTCGGCGGGACCGGCTTCCCCAAGGTCGGTCCGGACGCGACGTATCAGGTGATGCTGGGCTCGCGCGACTTCTTCTGGCTCGGCCTGCGAGAGAAGGACGTCGATGGCTAAGCTGCACCCCGGCGCGACCCTGACGCCGACCAAGCTCGATCTGATCACCGCGTGGATGCCCGAGCAGCGGTGGTATACCGCCAAGGGCCGCCGCCCAGTGCTGCGCCGGGTGGGCGGCTTTCGGTTCGAGGATCCGGCCGGGCAGGTTGGCATGGAGACCCTGCTGGTGCTCGACGAGGCGGCCACGCCCGCGGTCGTCTATCAGGTGCCCCTCACCTACCGGGCGACGCCGCTGGCCGGTGCCGAGCACGCGCTGGTCGGCATCACCGAGCACTCGGTTCTGGGCACGAGGTATGTGTACGACGCCCCGCACGACCCGGTGTATGTGCGGGCGCTCCTGGATCTCATCGGCGCCGGCGGCACCTCCGACCTGGCGACGCCGATCGGTGGCGGGTCGACCGAGCCCGCGACGGGCCACCCCGTGGCGGCGGACCTCGAACTGGAGGTCACCGGCAGCCGCGTCCTGACCGGTGAGCAGTCCAACACCTCGATCATCATCGACGCGCAGCGGCGCACGGGCCCCGACGCCGGCCGCTCGCACCCGCTCATCGTCAAACTGTTCCGGGTCCTCGCCGACGGCGAAAACCCCGACGTCATCCTCCAATCCGCCCTGGCGCGAGCCGGGTCGCGATTGGTGCCGGATCCGTTCGGCTCGATGACCGGCGCGTGGCAGAACCCGAGCGACAGGGCCGGGACCAGCCCTGGGGCTGACCCCGTCGACGAGGCCCACGGTCACCTGGCCTTCGCGAGCGCCTTCCTGGCCGGAACCGTCGACGCGTGGCGCGTGGCGACGCAGGGGGTCGCCGCGGATACCGACTTCACCGCCCGCGCTCGGGAGCTCGGCGCCGCCACGGCCGCCGTACACCACGACCTCGCGCGGGTGCTGCCTACCGCCGCAGCCGACCCGGCGGCGCGCGCCGACCAGCTCGCCTCCTGGCAGGCCCGGGCCGACGCCGCGGTGATCGCGGCCCCCGAGCTGGGCGATCACGCCACCGCTATCGCGGCGATCTTCCAGGCGGGGGCGCAGTGCGACTGGCCCGCCCTGCAACGCGTCCACGGCGACTACCACCTCGGCCAGGTCCTGGACGTGCCCGGCCGCGGCTGGGTGCTGCTCGACTTCGAAGGCGAGCCGCTGCGGCCGCTGGCCGAGCGCAACCGTCCGGACCTGCCGCTGCGCGATGTGGCGGGGATGCTGCGCAGCTTCGACTACGCGGCCGGCAACCATGCCGTCGGGCATCCGCAGGATCGGGCCCGCGCTGCGGCGTGGGCGCTCGCCTGCCGGACGGCGTTCCTGGACGGCTATGCCAGCGCCGGCCCCGACCCACGAGCGGATGCCGACAGCGCCGCCCTGCTGCGAGCTCTGGAATTGGACAAGGCTCTCTACGAGGTGGTGTACGAGGCCCGCAATCGCCCGACCTGGATTACGGTGCCGGCCTCCGCCGTGCATCGGCTGTGCAGCAACACCCTGCGACCCGACGGAAGCGAGAACACCATGACCGAGACGAACCGCCCCGACGATCCCACCTGGGCCCCGGTCGAGGGACAGCTCTCTGGGGGCGGTAAGGCTGGATCGGCAACTCCCGCCGCCATGCCCAGGATCCGCCCGGCGAGCTGGGACGAACTCGGCCTCCTGGTCCACGGCGGCCACGGCAACCCCCACGGCGTCCTCGGCGCGCACCCGTGGAACGGCGGCATCACGATCCGTGTGGTCCGCCCAGGCGCCACCTCGGTGCAGGTCGAACTGCCCGACGGCTCCGTGCACGCCATGGAGCACGACTTCGAGGGCGTCTGGCACGTCCAGTTGGACGTCCCGGACAAGCCCGACTATCGGATCCTGGTCGACTACGGTGACGGCTTCGTGCACCGCCAGGACGACCCCTACCGGTTCCTGCCCACCCTCGGCGAGGTGGACCTGCACCTGATCGGGGAGGGCCGCCACGAACAGCTGTGGAAGGTCCTCGGCAGCCACATCCGCAGCTACGACGGCCCCATGGGTTCGGTGACCGGCACCAGCTTCGCGGTCTGGGCCCCCAACGCCCGGGCGATCCGGGTGGTCGGCGACTTCAACACCTGGGACGGCACCTGCCACCCGATGCGGGCTCTGGGCAGCACCGGGGTGTGGGAACTCTTCGTCCCGGGCGTCGGCGAGAACGCGACGTACAAATACGAGATCCTCGGCGCGGACGGCTACCGGCGCACCAAGGCCGACCCGCTGGCCCGCGCGACCGAGTGCCCGCCGGCGACGGCGTCGGTGGTCACGCAGTCGCACTACGAGTGGCAGGACCAGGCGTGGATGGCCGAGCGGGCCACGCACACCGAGCCGCAGAAGCTCCCGATGAGCGTCTACGAGGTGCACCTCGGCAGCTGGCGCAAGGGCTTGTCGTACGTCGAGCTCGCCGAGCATCTGGTCAACTACGTCAAGGATCTCGGCTTCACCCACGTGGAGCTCCTCCCGGTCGCGGAGCACCCCTACGGGCCGAGCTGGGGCTACCAGGTCACCGGCTACTACGCCCCGACGTCCCGCTTCGGGTCCCCGGACGAGTTCCGCTATCTCGTCGACACGCTGCACCAGGCCGGCATCGGCGTCATCGTCGACTGGGTGCCGGCGCACTTCCCCAAGGACGGCTTCGCCCTCGGCCGGTTCGACGGCCAGGCGCTGTATGAGCACCCGGACCCGCGCCGCGGTGAGCACACCGAGTGGGGCACCTACATCTTCGACTTCGGGCGTCCGCAGGTGCGCAACTTCCTGGTCGCCAACGCGAGCTACTGGCTGGAGGAGTTCCACATCGACGGCCTGCGGGTCGACGCCGTGGCCTCGATGCTCTATCTGGATTACTCCCGCGAGGACGGGCAGTGGTTGCCCAACCAGTACGGCGGCCGGGAGAACCTGGACGCCGTGCAGTTCCTGCAGGAGACCAACGCCACCGTCTATCGGCGTACCCCCGGCGTGGTCACCATCGCCGAGGAGTCGACGAGCTGGGGCGGCGTCACGGCGCCGACCTACATGGGCGGCCTCGGCTTCGGGTTGAAGTGGAACATGGGCTGGATGCACGACACGCTGAACTACGCCTCGCTGGCGCCGATCTACCGGCAGTACCACCACCACGAGATGACGTTCGCGATGATCTACGCCTACAGCGAGAACTTCATCCTGCCCATCAGCCACGACGAGGTCGTCTACGGCAAGGGCTCCATGCTGACCAAGATGCCGGGTGACCGGTGGGAGCAACTGGCCGGCCTGCGCGCCTACTTCGCCTGGCAGTGGAGCTTCCCCGGCAAGCAATTGCTGTTCATGGGCAGCGAGTTCGCGCAGTACGCCGAGTGGGCGGATGGCTCCAGCCTGGACTGGTGGCTGCTCGACCACGAGCCGCACTGGCGGATGCACAAGCTGGTCAAGGACCTGAACCAGATCTACAGCAGCCACCCGGCGATGTGGGCCCTCGACAGCCACCCGGACGGATTCCGGTGGATCGACGCCAACGACAGCTTCGGCAACGCCTACAGCTTCCTGCGCTTCGGCAACCCCACCGCCGACGGGCAGCGACCGGTGGTCGCCTGCGTGGCCAACTTCGCCGGAATGGAGCATCACAACTACCGGATCGGTCTTCCGGTCGGCGGCGTGTGGCGCGAGATCCTCAACACCGACAGCCAGGAGTACGGCGGAGCCGGGCTCGGCAACCTCGGGGAGATCCACGCCGAGGAGATCCCGTGGCACGGGCAGCCCTATTCGGCCACCGTGGCAGTCCAGAAGCTGTCGGCGGTGTGGTTCGAGCCGACCGGCGAGGCCGTGCCGACGACGCTGCCGGGCGAGGCGCGCCCGGCCCGCAAGGAGCCGCCGACCCCGGGGATCCCCCGGCCCGAGCTCTCGAACACCCCGGTCCAGGATGACGAGGTCGTGGATTCGGGCCTGGGCGAGCTGCCCCCGGTCCAGGGTGCCGACCTCGCGGACGGTGGGCGCAGTTCCCTGCCGGGCATCTCCTGACCGGCTGAACGCCTGAGGGTGCGCGGCGGATTCCGCCGCGCACCCTCGGGGCGCCGGGGTCACCCCTGCGGGCGACTACCCGGCCAGCTCGCTGGTCTGCGGCGAGGCGTCGTGGGCGAGCACCTTCTGCGCGATGAGCGCCGCGATCGGCATCGCCGAGGTCGCGGCCGGCGAGGGCGCATTGCACACGTGCAACATCCGCGGAGTGTCATAGAACAGGAAGTCCTCAACCATCGAGCCGTCGGTCTTGACCGCCTGGGCCCGAATCCCGCACTCCTCCGGAGTGAGGTCGGCCGTCGTCAGCTTCGGGCAGTACTTGCGCACGAGCTGCAGGTAGCCGGGCTTGTAGAGGCTGTTCTTCTGCTCCACGATGCCGGTCTTGAATTGTTTCTTCGCGACCTTCCAGAACCCGGGGAAGCGCACGAAGCTCGCCATGTCGGCGACGTTGAGGGAGAACTTGGGATAGCCCTCCCGGGACAGCCCCATCACCGCGTTCGGGCCGACCGTCACCCCGCCGTCCATCATCAGCGTCAGGTGCACGCCGAGGAAGGGCAGCTCCGGGTCGGGCACCGGGTAGATCAGCGTGTCGACGATGTCGTTGTGCTTGGGGTCGAGTCGGTAGTACTCCCCCCGGAACGGCACCATCTGGAAGTCGACGTCCAGGCCGGCCATTCGGGCCAGCCGGTCGGCCTGGATGCCGCCGCACACGACGAGTTGCCGCGCGTAGAGCCGCTCGCGATCCTCGGCCGCGGACGGGTCCGTCGTCGTGACGTCGATCGAGACCTCGGAGAGCGACTCGTGGATGGCCACGACCTTGGTCGCCAGCCGGATCGTGCCGCCGCGGGACTCGATGACCTCGGCCATCTTCCGGCAGACCTGCGTGTAGCTCACGATGCCGGTGCTGGTCAGGAAGATCGCCCCGACGCCGGTGATGTTGGGCTCGCGGCGCCGCAGCTCGGCCTCGTCGATCAGCTCGACATCGAGTTCGTTGATGAGCGCCCGCTCGTAGAGGGCGTGCATCCGCTCCAGCTCGGCGTCGTTGGTGGCGACGATGAGCTTGCCGGTGTTGCGATAGGGGATGCCGTGCTCGTCGCAGAAGTCTCGGGTCCACTGCGCGCCCTCTTTGCACAGCTTCGCCTTCAGGCTGCCCGGCTTGTAGTAGATCCCGGCATGAATGACGCCGCTGTTGTGGCCGGTCTGGTGCCGCGCGACGTCGTTCTCCTTCTCCACGACGAGCACCGAGGCACCGGGGCGCTCGGTGAGCAGGGTCATCGCGGTGGCCAGTCCGACGATGCCGCCGCCGACCACGACGTAGTCGTAGACCGGGGTCGCATCGGCGGCACCGGATCGCCGAGACGGTGCGCTCGCTCGAGTCGTCACGACGCCACCTGGACCGGCTGCGGGAAGGTCCGATCCTGCTCGGCACGCAACTCGTCGGCCAGCCGGCCCGCGGGCACCTCGACGTCGTCGTAGCCGATCGCCTCGTCCTTGGCGATGTCGCGCGTGAGGACGCAGCCCTCCGCGAGTCCGACGGGCAGAAGCCGCTCGGCGGCCGTGACCTCGGCCTTCTCGCACTCGCCGTAGTACATGTAGCCGCCGAGCGCGTCCAGCCGCTCCCCCGCCACCAGGTCCTTCTTGGCGATGGTGATGACCTCGACCTTGGGCGCCTGGCGCAGCGGCTTGATCGTCGCGTCGCCCAGCAGTACGGCGCGGGCGGCCGTGTCCGGCACCTCGAAGTGGCACAGGTGATAGGGCGTGTAGAAGGAGTACAGCGGGCCCTGCCCCAGCTTGTAGAGGTTGAGGTAGTGCTGCTGCTTGGGGTCGTCGTGGGTGGCCAGGACGTAGACGCCCGGGCCGGGCTGGCTGCCCACCACATAGTCGACCGTGCCGCCGATCTCCTTGAGCTGCTCGACGTCGTACATGCCGGTGAGCTCGTCGATGTGCCCGCGGTGATCGCGCTGCTCGCAGCCCCGCTTGGTGACCGACAGCCCGGCGGCGTTGGCGACCAGCGCCTGCTCGACGGACACCTTGGTCCCGTCGGCGAAGGAGGTGACCATGTGCGGGTCCTGGCCCCACTGCTTGGCGAACCCCTCCTGGGTGGTGGGGTTGCGATAGGGGTCCTGCAGGCCCTTGATGTTGCCTGCCACCATCGGCGTCAGGCCGAGGCCTCGGACGAACCGGATGAGGTTCATCTGCACGCCCGGCTGGTCACCGTCGCAGCCGGTGTAGACCAGGCCGGCGTCCTCGAACTTCGCGTTGAGGATGGTGCCGACCGTCGCGTCGACCTCGGCGTTCATCAGGACCAGGTGCTTGCCGGCAGCAAGCGTCGCCAGCGCGAGCACGCAGCCGAACTCGACGGCGCCCGTGCAGTCGATGATGACGTCGACACAGCTCGCCTGCGTCATCGCCTCGTGGTTGCTCGTGACGGCGGTGCCGCCCTGGGCGACGATCGCGTCGACGCCTGCGGCGTCGGCCACGACGGCCACCAGGTCACCCTCGCGGCCGGCGGTCGCCAGCGCCGCGACGCCCTTGTCGGGGGTGCGCGCATAGACGCACGCCACCTCCATGCCGGGCTTGGTGTTGAGGATGTGGTTGATCAGGCCCTTGGCCATGAACCCGGGGCCGGCGATCCCGACGCGCACCGGGTTGCCCTGCGCCTCGCGCTGCGCCAGCAGGTCGTCGACGATGATCACTTGATCTTCTTTCCGTCCCAGTCCGGCCAGGCCATGTCCTTCTCGGAGACGACCTCGATGCTGCGCGGCCACTGCAGGCCGAACGCCGGGTCGTCGTACCGCTGCCCGCGCTCGTGCTGCGGGCTGTACATGCCGGACACCTGGTAGGTCACCTCGGTGTCGTCGGTCATCGTGAGATAGCCGTGCCCGCAGTACGGCGGGATCCACAGCGCCCGATGATTCTCGGCCGAGAGCTCGACCATGACGTGCTCGCCGAACGTCGGGCTGTCCTCGCGCAGATCCAGGCAGCAGTCGACGATCGTGCCGCGGATGCAGCGGACCAGCTTGCCCTCGGCCGCGGGCGCGATCTGACGGTGCATCCCGCGCATGGTGCCGGCCTTGTGGTTCCAGCTCATGTTGGCCTGCATGACCTCGGTCGGGATGCCGTGCTGGGCGAACTCGTCCACACAGAAGGTGCGGGCGAATCCGCCGCGGGCGTCCTCGAACGGCTTGATGTCGATGATCCAGCACCCGTCGACGGCGGTCTTCGTAAACTCCATGCTCACCACTCCCGCTTCCAGAACAGCTTCTCGTCCACCTGACCCGTCTGCAGCAGCCATTCAATCTGCTTGAGGCGGGTGTGCCCCCGGCCGGTGAACGTCGCCTCGTCCAGCTGGATCGCGTCGAAGACCTCGTGGAGCTGCTTGGCGCCCTTGGCCAGGTCCCAGTCGCAGGTGAAACCGAGGTCGGCGATCTTGTCGAAGTTGACCTTGTAGGACCGGTTGTCCGCGCCCGGCGCCCCGAACGACAGCTGGCAGCCGGTGAACTCGTTCGCCACGGTCTCGGCGATCTCACGCACCGTGTAGTTGTTGTCATTGCTGCCCGAGTTGAACGCCTGGGCGTGGATCTTCTCCACCGGGGCGTCGAGCATGAGCGTGATCCCCTTGCACAGGTCGAGGGCGTGGGCCATGGGCCGCCACGGCGTACCGTCGCTGGTCATCGCGATGACCCCGGTCGTGTAGGCCAGGCCCGACAGGTTGTTGAGCACGATGTCGAAGCGCTGCCTAGGGCTAGCACCGAAGGCGGTGGCGTTGCGCAGCGCGACCGGGTGGAAATTGTCGTCGGCCAGCTCCCAGAGGTCCTGCTCGGTCAGGTACTTGCACTTGCCGTATGCCGTTTGCGGGTTGACGTCGCTGGTCTCATCGACGGTGCCGTCGGCCACGCCGTATACCGAGCAGGAGCTCATGTAGACGAACCGCTCCACGCCCGCCGCCTTGGCGGTCTTGGCGACGTGCGCGCTGCCCAGGTGGTTGATCTCGTAGGTGATCGGCCCGACCAGGTCGCCGACCGGGTCGTTGGACAGCTCGGCCATCGCCACGACCGCGTCGACGCCCTCGAAGTCCGCTTCGGTCAGCAGCCGCATGTCCTTGGCGAGGGTGATCGGAGCGCTGCGCAGCCCGTTGTAGAGCCAGCCGTTCTTGTAATAGCCGGTGTCGACGGCGACGACCTCGTGGCCGGCATCCTGCAACATGGGCGCCAACAGGCAACCGATGTAGCCGTCGGTGCCGGTGACCAGGATCTTCATGTCAGTTCCATACCTTCCACGGGGCCTTGCCGGAGGCCCACAACGTCTCCAGCTTGTTCTTGTCGTTGAGCGTGTCCATCGGTTGCCAGAAGCCGGGGTGCTTGTAGGCGTTGAGCTGGCCGTCGTGCGCGAGGTTGCGCAGCGGCTCCTGCTCCCAGGTCGTGTCGTCGCCGGCGATGTAGTCGATGACGCCCGGCTCGCACACGAAGTAGCCGCCGTTGACCCAGGCGCCGTCGCCGTCCGGCTTCTCCTGGAAGTGCTCGATCGTCGTCTCGTTGCGGCCCAGGCTGATCGCACCGAACCGGCCGGGCGGCTGCACCACCGTCATCGTCGCGAGCCGCCCGGACCTGCGGTGAAAGTCGACGGTCGCGGTGATATCGGTGTCCGAAACGCCGTCGCCGTAGGTGAAGCAGAAGGTCTGGTCACCGACATGCTCCCGGACCCGTCGTAGCCGACCGCCGGTCATCGAGTTCAGACCGGTGTCCACGAGGGTGACCTTCCAGTCCTCGACATCGCGCTTGTGGACCTGCACCTCCCCGGTGGCCAGGTCGAAGGTCATGTCCGAATTGCGCATGGCGTAGGTGGAGAACCACTCTTTGATGTATTCGGCCTTATAACCACAGCACACGACGAACTCGTTGATGCCGTGCGCGGCGTATTCGCTCATGATGTGCCAGAGAATCGGTCTCCCCCCGACCTCGACCATCGGCTTGGGCTTGAGGACGGTTTCCTCGGAGAGTCGGGTTCCCAGCCCCCCGGCCAGAATGACGGCCTTCACTACGTTGTCCTTCCTTGTCCGCGCCCGGAGTGCGCGACGTCTCTGGTGCGGAGGCGAGACTGCCTCCCGCACGAGGCACGGTGGGAGGCCTTCGCACCGCCGCGCCGGAAGGTCGGCGGGACGACGGAAACGACAGGCATCGTGGCAGTTCCCCCTAGAACCACTTGCCGGGCTAGCGCGGCTGGCGCGCAATGTTGGACGCCCGACCACGTTATGGTAACACCGGGCGTGCCGCCCGGGGCAAGCTAGCGATGGGCCCCTGACCAGCAGATCTGCGGCACAGGGAAACTCGAAACCGCCCCGCCGTGCAGGCCGGGGGCGACAAACCCGTCGCGGCTCACGCCCGCCGACTATGTCATCGCGCGAGGAGTGGCCCCCGGGCCTCGCAGCGCCACCCCGGCCGGGCGGTTCCGACGGGCCCCCGGCCCGCGAGACTTCAGTCGCATCGCCGGCCGCTCCACCAACACCCAGCTTCCCACCGCAAGCGCCAGGGTCAGCACCGCCGTCGCCGCGAGATAGGGCAGGTAGCCGGCCCGCGCGAACCCGCATTGCTCCAGGAGCATGGCGACCGGCCAGGCGTAGATGTAGATGCCATAGGAGACATCGTTGACCGCGCCGATGCGCCGGGCCCATGCCGGCAGGAGATGCGCGGCCGCCAGCACGCCGTACGACAGGGCCACCGTCCCCAGCCCCTTGAAGCCGCCGAGCAGCAGCGTCCCCAGCGTCACCGCTCCGGCCACCACCGCCAACCAGGTCTGCCAGCGAACCCGCGACGGGAAGAGCGCCGCCATGCCGCCGCAGGCGAAGGCCAGATAGAGATCGGGCCCGGCCGCGCCGAGGGTGAGGACATCAACGACGCGACCGAAGATCGGCACGACCGGCTGCAGGACCAGCAGAAGCGCGAGGGTCACGGTGAGGGCGGCGACCACGAATCGACGCCGGCCGCGCAGCAGGCCCAGCACGATGGCCGCCGCGACCCCGAGATAGCAGAGCACCTCGAAGAAGAGACTCCACAGGCTGCCGTTGACGACATCGACGCCGGCGCCGGCGCCGTAGGGGCTGCCGACGAAGACGCCCTTGATGCCGTACTCCGTGATCAGGACGCCGCTGTTGCGCGTCACGTAGGCCAGCGGACCGCCCCCATCCATGGTCCAGTAGCCGTCCAGACGCCCATATGTCGCGGCGTACGAAATCGGCCCGAAGATCCCCGCGACGACCACGAGAACCACCCAGAACGCCGGCAGGATGCGCAGCGCCCGGCGCCACAGGAAGGGGACCACTGCGCTGGAGGAGCCCGATCGCGTGATGAGGTAGCCGCTGATGGCGAAGAAGCCCAGCACGGCGACCCCGCCGAGGTCGGTCTGTTCCCGGAACCAGCCATACATGGGGTCCTCGCCGAACCCCCCGATGGGGAACCCGTGCGAGACGATGACAAGGGCGGCCATCACCAACCGGAGCAGGCCGAACGCGTTTCCCGGCGGCCTCCCGCCGCCCGCGACCACGGGTCCTTGAGTGGCGCTGACCATGGACGATCCCCCAACCGACTTCCCCGCGGTCCCCACCGCGGGAGAAACCTCACGCTGCGTAAGAGTGACTTCCCGGACGAGCGTAACAGTGCCTGCCCGACTCGTCCTGCGAGCGGGTGGCGGGGTTGGCCGGCGACTCAGGCCGTGCCGTCCCCCCGATGCCGCTGGGCCTGGTAGCGCAAGGTGCGGGCGAACTCCTCGGCCATCTGTGTGCGTTCGCGCAACTTGCCCAGCCGCTCGTCGGCGTCGCCGATGTAGTGGTCCAGCCGCCGCAGGTCGCGCGCGCGATCCGCGCCCGAGGATGCTCGCGAGCCGTAGCTGTGCTTGCTGTCCGGCATCCACGGGCCACCGAGATCGTCGAGGGTGGCCAGCAAGTCGGCCATCTCCTCCAGCGAGTAGCCCAGCGGCTTCATCCGCTTGATGACCAGCAGCCGAGCCACCTCCACCTCGGTGTACATTCGGAATCCGCCGACGGTTCGGGCCGACGGGACCACCAATCCGGTCTCGTCGTAATGCCGGATTGTCCGCAGACTCAGACCGGTGCGCTCGGCAACCTCGCCGATCTTCATGGAGTTGTCCGGCACGTCGCCTCGGCTTCTTCGGGGGCTGACAGGTTGGGCCTATCTTCGCAGGCGAATCGGCCTCGGGACAGGGCTCGCGCAGCGACAGCGCTGTCCTTCGACGCTGGCCCGGCGCCGCCCCCTCGACCCGGCCGGGCCTGCAAAGATGTCCCCATGATCTCATCGCGAGCAGGCAAGCCGGCCCAGCCCCAGGATCTCGTCGACGTCGCGCACCTCGTCACGGCGTACTACACGCAGCACCCGGACCCGGAGAACGTCGACCAGCAGGTGGCCTTCGGCACCTCCGGCCACCGTGGATCCAGTCTCAAGACCGCGTTCAACGAGGACCACATCCTGGCGACGACCCAGGCCATCGTCGACTATCGCCGCGGGCAGGGTTTCGACGGCCCCCTGTTCATCGGCCGCGACACGCACGGCCTGTCGGAACCCGCGTGGGCCAGCGCCCTGGAGGTCCTGGCCGCCAACGACGTCACGGTTCTCGTCGACGACCACGACGGCTACACCCCGACCCCGGCGGTCAGCCACGCCATCCTCGTAGCCAACCGGGGCAAGATCGGCGGCGTCGACGACCTGCCCGCCCACACCGGGCTGGCCGACGGCATCGTCGTCACGCCGTCGCACAACCCGCCCTCCGATGGCGGCTTCAAATACAACCCGCCGCACGGTGGCCCGGCCGACACCGACGCCACCTCGTGGATCGCCGCGACGGCCAATGACTACATCCGGGCGGGGCTCGCCGGGGTCAAGCGCATCCCGTTCGCCCGGGCGCGCGCCGCGGCCACGGCGTACGACTTCATGGGCCGCTACGTCGAGGACCTCCCCCACGTTGTCGACCTCGCCAAGATCAAGGCCGCGGGCCTGCACATCGGCGCCGACCCGCTCGGCGGGGCCAGCGTCGAATATTGGGGGGCCATCGCCGAGCGGCACGGCATCGACCTCACCGTCATCAACCCGCTGGTCGACGCGACCTGGCGTTTCATGACCCTGGACTGGGACGAGAAGATCCGGATGGACTGCTCCTCCCCCTCGGCGATGGCCAGTCTGATCGAGAACCGCGCCGCTTACCAGATCAGTACCGGCAACGACGCCGACTCCGACCGGCACGGCATCGTCACCCCCGACGCCGGGCTGATGAACCCCAACCATTACCTCGCGGTGGCGATCAACTACCTGTACGGCGGCGCGCGCCCCGCCTGGCCGGCGGACGGCTTCATCGGCAAGACGCTGGTGAGTTCGTCCATGATCGACCGGGTCGCGACCGATCTGGGCCGCAAGCTCGTCGAGGTCCCGGTGGGGTTCAAGTGGTTCGTGCCGGGGCTCCTGGACGGCAGCGGCCCGTTCGGCGGCGAGGAGTCGGCGGGCGCGAGCTTCCTGCGCTTCGACGGCTCGGTCTGGACCACCGACAAAGACGGGATCATCCTCGCGCTGCTGGCCAGCGAGATCCTCGCGGCGACCGGCAAGAGCCCGAGCGAGCACTACGCCGAGTTGGTCGCGCGGCACGGCGCCCCGGCGTACGCGCGGGTGGACGCCCCCGCCAACCGCGCGGAAAAGGCCAAGCTGGGCGCGCTGTCCCCCGAGGCCGTGACGGCCAGCGAGCTGGCGGGCGAGCCCATCACGGCGAAGCTGACCGCGGCGCCCGGCAACGGGGCCAAGATCGGCGGTCTCAAGGTGACCACGGAGAACGCGTGGTTCGCGGCCCGGCCGAGCGGCACCGAGGACGTCTACAAGATCTACGCGGAATCCTTCCGGGGGCCGGAGCACCTGGCCCAGGTCCAGGCCGAGGCCCGCGAGGTGGTCTCGGCGGCGCTGGCGTCGTGACCGGTTCAGCGGACGCGGCCGACCCGGGGTCTGCCCTCCCAGACCCTGAGCCGGGCGCTTCGCAGGAGCCCACCGGCGCGGGGGACCTCCCCGCGCCGGTGGGCCGGCTGATCCTGGTGACCGGCCCGATGGGGCCCGGCTGCCACCGGCTGGCCTGGGCGATGGCCCGCCGGCTGGATCAGTCGGTGGTCATCGACGGGCCGATTCTCGCGGCCATGGTCGCCTCCGAACACGCTTCCGGCGCCGACGAACTGGGCACGATCCGCACGGCGCTGCTGCGCTATTGCGGACAGATCGCGCTGGCGGAGACCTACCGACGAGCCGGGTACGACGTGATCGTGGTCGAGGACCTGCCCGGCCGCCGCCTCGACGACTTCCGCGACCTGTGCGAGCCGGACGACGTCCACCTGATCGTGCTGGACGGCTCGGAGCAGACCTACCCGCTGGGCCTGCGGGTGCTCTCCACGGAGGACGTCGACGCCCAGGCCGGTGAGCTCCTCGGCCGCCTCGACGAGGCGCTGTTGGTCGCCGGCGGATAAGGCGGGCCGGGGGCTAGAACAGTGCGCTCATCAGCGCCCGACGCGCCTTGACGACCCGGTCATCGGCGGAGCCGACGACCTCGAACAGACCGAGCAGGTGGGTGCGGACCCGGTCGCGGTCCTCGTCACTGGTCGCACGGATGAGGTCGACCAGCCGCGCGAAGGCGTCTTCGACATGGCCACCGGATACGTCCAGATCCGCGACCAGGAGCTGTGCTGCCACGTCGCCGGGGCGCTCGGCCGCCGCGGCGCGGGCGGCAGCCGGGTCGGCAGCCGCGACTCGCTGCAGGAGCTGCACCTGCGCCAGTCCCGCCTTGGCGTCGGCATCGGCCGGGTTGTCCTTGAGCGCCTGCTCGTACGCCGCGACAGCCGCGGCGTAGTCGCCGCGCTCGATCGCCTCATAGGCCAGGGCGTGCGCCACCGGCAGATCCGCGCCCTCGTCGGCGGCGGCCGCCTCGGCGGGTCTCGCGTCGAAGGTGCCCGTGACGCCGTGTTGACTGGCCAGCTGCAGCACCTGATCCAGCACGGCGTCCAGCTGCGCGACGGGCTGCACGCCGGCGAACAGCGGCACCGGCTGAGCGCCGATGATCGCCAAGGTCACGGGGATCTGTTGGACCTGAAAGGCCTGCGCCGTCCCGGGTGCCGTCCGGATGTCGACGGAACACACCCGCACCCGCCCGGCGACCTTCTGTGCGGCGGCGACCGCGTTGTCCAGCGCGGCCTTGGTCTGGGGGGACTGGCCGTCCCAGAGCACGAACAGCGCCGGAACCTCACGGGTGCCGAGGATGGCGGCCTCGAGGGTGGCATCGGTCACGTCCAGGACGACGCCGGACGGCGAGGCGGCAGCAGACGCGGGCGCGGGCGCGGGACGGCCCAGCGAGGACAGGTCGACGGCGCCACGCAGCGAGGGCGAGAAGGATCCGGGCAGGCTCATGGCGCCCATTCTTGCGCCCGGAGCCGAGGAGGAAAAACCGGGGCCGTCAGTAGCCCGAGGCGCCCGAGACCTGTTCCGTCGCGGCGACGAGCCGAGCCTTGCCCTGCGCCGGCACGGTGAACACGACGAACTGCGAGACCTGGGTGCGGACCTGTTGAACCAGCACGGACCGCCCCGGCACGAGGGCGGAGAAGATCGGCGTGGGCTGCATCTGCTGCCCTGGCTTGATCGCGTAGTCACTGACCCGCTCGATCGCCCCCAGGACCAGCGTGTCTCCGTTGAGTTGCCGGAACGCCACGACCGGATCCTGGCGCACCTGGAACGACTGGGTGAAGTCCGCCTGGGCCGCGACGGCCGTCTTGGCCGCTTCCGCCCGCGAGAGCACCTGCTCGGCGAAGGTGTCGGAATCGTACGGCGGGTCGGGTTGCTTGGCCGCGAGCCCGCGGGCGTAGGACGTCAGCAGGTCGGCGGGCTTGATCGCCAGGTCGCCGGAGTCCGAGACCACCTCGGCCCCGTCATCGCGGCTGGGGAAGGCGCTGATCTGCGCGCCGGGCAGCAGCTGCGCGCTGAGGGTGAGCCGGTACGGCGTATCGGGCTTCGTCGCCACCAGGAGGTGAACCACCGGCAGGGTGCCCGTGTCGGCCGCGGAGGCGGCCAGGATGTAGCGCGGATACCCCGTTCCGCGGGAGGTGGTCAGCACCTTGACGTCGCGGACCGTGCCGGTCGACTTGCCCTGCACGCCCGCCGCGATGAGTTGCACCGCCGCCTTCGCGGCGACGAGCCCCTCCCCCGCATACGTCGAGGCCAGCGCCGAGCCCGGGTCCGGCTGGCCCGATCGCAGCTTCGCGTCCTGCGTCAGGACACGTTCGGCCACTCGGAGCGCCTGATCCTCGGTGACGGCGGCCCCAGGGTTGGCGTCCGGACCCCCGGAACCCGGCACACCGGGGGCTCCGCAACCGGTCACGGCGCCGGCGCCCACGATCGCGGCAGCCAGCGTGGCCAAGGCCCCGCGGCGCACGGCGTACGGTCTCATCGGTCTGCTCCTGCTCCGGAGGCGTCCGGCACCTCGGTCGCGCCCGCCGGGTCTCGGTCCTCGCGGTTGGGGCCGCTCGCGCGCAGCCTGCGGCGGTGCGACCAGACGCCGGCGACCAGCAATGCGGCTCCGGCGAGGGCGAGGGCTACGGCCTGCCAGAACCACGCGGCGTTCGACCACGTCATGGTCACGTCGACGGCGTCGTCGCGGGGGGACCCGGGCTCGCCCGGGTAGATCAGCAGCGCCTGCGGCATCCGGCCCGGAGTCACGTCGAGTTCGACACGGTCCGCGGTCATCGGGTCGGCGAGAAAGGTGTCGCGATTCATGGCGCGGGGCAACGGTCCGTCTCCGGATGCGGTCACCCGCAGGGCCCGCGGGAGGAAGGACACGCCGTCGAGCGACGCGTGCCGGGAGGCCTCCAGGCTCGCGTGCGCGTCGCCGTCGAGCATCCGGACCCCGGTCACCTGACCGGCTGAGGCGGACCGCACCAACACATGCACCGGCGTCGACGACGCGCGAACGGCATCCTCGCCGATCACGACCACCCCCGGGGCGGCGACTCGGGCCGAGGCTTCGACCCGCCCCGACGGACCGAGCGCGATCGCATAGATCAGGCCCAGGATCAGCACCGGGGCCCCGAGAGCGAAGGCGGCTAGCGACACCCACGAGGGGCGGCGTGCGGCTGGCACGGCAAGTCCTTCTTCCGTGGTCGGGGGTCGGCGGCGGCCGTTCTGGCGAAATCGGTGGGCCGATCCGCAGCGTAAGCCGCCGCGCGGGCCGCCACCAAAAGAGACCGGGCGGACCGTCGGGCACCTGCTCCGACGATCCACCCGGTGGAGTTGTTCCCCCCGCGAGCCCCACTCCTCTTCAACAGGGGGCTGCGGGTGTCAAGGGTTCGCCGGGCCGCTCAGAACCGCGCCGGCTCCCGGTAGATGCCCCACTCGGCCTTGAGAGCGCCACAGATCTCGCCCAGCGTCGCCTCTGCGCGGACCGCGTCGAGCATGGCCGGGATCATGTTCTCGGACGTGCGCGAGACCTCGACCAGGCGCGCCAGCGCGGCGTCGACGGCGGCGTGGTCCCGAGCGGCCTTGCGGTCGGCGAGCTCGGCCACCTGCACCTTCTCAACCTCGTGGCTGACCCGCAGGATCTCCAGCTCGTGGCTGATCGAGTCGGTCAGGCAGTTGACGCCGACGACCTTCTTGGCGCCCTGCTCCAGGGCCACCTGGTAGTGGAAGGCCGCGTCGCCGATCTCGGCCATGAACCAGCCCTCCTCGATGCCGCGCAGCAGGCCGGAGGTGATCGGGCCGATCTCGTGCTGGATCGAGCCGTCGGGGCCGGGCTTCTTGCCGAGCTCGCCCATCGCCAGGATCTTGGCGAAGATCGCCTCGGCCTCGGCCTCGATCTTGTCGGTGAGCGCCTCGACGTACCAGCTCCCCCCCAGCGGGTCGGCGACGTTCACGACGCCGGTCTCTTCCATGAGCACCTGCTGGGTGCGCAGCGCCACCTCGGCGGCGTGCTCGCTGGGCAGGGCCAACGTCTCGTCGAGGGCGTTGGTGTGCAGGGAGTTGGTGCCGCCCAGGACCGCGGACAGCGCCTCGACCGCCGTACGGACGACGTTGTTCAGCGGCTGCTGCGCGGTCAGGGAGACGCCGGCCGTCTGGGTGTGGAACCGCAGCCACTGCGCCTTCTCGGTCTTGGCGCCGTAGGTGTCGCGCAGCCAGCGGGCCCAGATCCGGCGGGCCGCACGGAACTTGGCGATCTCCTCGAAGAAGTCGACGTGGGCGTCGAAGAAGAAGCTCAGCCCCGGCGCGAAGGAGTCGACGTCGAGGCCGCGGGAAAGGCCGAGCTCGACGTAGCCGAAGCCGTCCGCGAGCGTGAACGCGAGCTCCTGCGCGGCCGTCGCCCCCGCCTCGCGGATGTGATAGCCGGACACCGACAGCGGCTTGTAGTCGCGGATGTTGGCGTCGCAGTATTCCATCAGGTCGCCGATCAGGCGCAGGTGCGGCTCGGGCTCGAAGAGCCACTCCTTCTGCGCGATGTACTCCTTGAAGATGTCGGTCTGCAGCGTGCCGTTGAGCTTGGCGATGTCGCAGCCCTGGCGCTCCGCTGCGACGAGATACATGCAGAAGGCCGGTACGGCGGGACCGCTGATCGTCATCGACGTGGTGACGCCGTCGAGTGTGATGTCGGAGAACAGGATGTCCATGTCGGCGGCGGAGTCGATCGCCACGCCGCAGTGGCCGACCTCGCCCAGGGACATCGGGTCGTCGCTGTCGCGGCCCATCAGGGTCGGCATGTCGAAGGCGACGGATAGGCCGCCGCCGCCACGGCCAAGGATCATCTTGTAACGCTCGTTGGTCTGCTTGGCGTTGCCGAAGCCCGCGAACTGCCGAATCGTCCAGGTCCGGCCGCGGTAGCCGGTGCTGTAGAGGCCGCGCGTGAAGGGGTACTCCCCCGGCCAGCCGATGCGATCGAAGTGGGGGTCGGCCGCGGCCTGCTCGTCGGTCGGCCCGTAGGCCGGCTCGACCTCCATCCCGGACAGCGTGGTGAAGTCCGCGTTGCGGACGCGCCCCTTGGCGAGGGCCTCGTTGTAGCGCTGCTGCCAGCGCTGCCTGGAGTTAGCACCGTCGGTGGACGGCAACGTGTACGTCGGGAGGGCCGCACTCGGCGTCCCTGCGGCGGGCTGGGAGGTCGTGGGGGCGGCGGGGTCGGTCTGCGGGCGGTCCGTCGTCGTCATGGGGACAATTTACTAGGACTTCCTAGTAAATGCTAGAGGCTATCCGGCGGCACCCGCACCCGTCAGCCACCGGCACCCGCACCCGTCAGCCAGCGGGAGTCGACCGGACCCGACAGCGAGATATCCACAGGACGACCGTTCGTCACCAGCCCATTTAGCACCATGGTGCTATCCGTGCAGGTCACGAACGGTCATCAGCCGCTGGCGCTCACACCTGAACGCTCGCTCCTCAACGCTCGCTGCGCTCGCTAGATCGTCGCCGAGCTCTGATCGTCGAAGTCGCGCGCCCCGCGGCGTACCTTCTCCAACAGCCGGAACAGCTCGACCCGTTCGGCCCCCGTCAACGCGTCCAGTGCGAACCCGCCGGCCACCAGCACCGCCGTCGCCTCCGCCAGCACGGCCCGGCCCGCCGGTGTGATCGCCGCCAAGGTGCCCCGTCCATCGTCCGGATTCGGCACCCGTTCCACGAAGCCCTGCTCCGCCAACCGCTTGACCGTGTGGGTCGCGCTCGTCGGATGCACCATCAGCCGCCGACTCAACGTCGTCATCGGCAACCGACCATCGCGCGAGAACTCCAACAGCGTCAAGGCCTCGAACCGGGGAAAGCTCAGATCGAAGGGGGCCAACGCCTCGTCGTACGTCGCCAAGAACAGCTGCTGAGCCCGCATCACCGACGTCGCCGCGGCCATCGCCTGCGGCGCCGACGCCCGACCCCACCGCCGCTCCCACAACACCGCCGCCCGACGGATCGGGTCGAATGGCAGGGACAAGGGCGCGGGCACAATCCGATGCTACCGATCGGTCCGAGCCGAGCCCCACAGCTCGATCGTCCGCCCGACACGCGAGGGCGAGCTCCAGCCGCTCCACCTTGCCTGGCGGTTGGTCACCGAGCCTCGATCGAGCTCCCGGCCAGATCGCCGCGCACCCGTCGCGCACACCCGCTCTCCAGCACCCATTCCTCGTTCGCGGCCGCGGCCACTTCCGCGTCGTCGGTGGCGATCACGACAGCGGTACCAGAATGGGCGGCGGCGTGCAGCGCCGCCAACACTCGTTCCCGGGTCCGCACGTCTAGCGCCGAGGTCGGCTCGTCCACCAGCAGGACGGGCGTACGCATCGCTAGGAATCGCGCGAGGGCAACCCGTTGCCGCTGCCCCCCGGACAATTCGTCCACCAGATGCGTCGCCACGTCCGCCACGCCCAGCGCGTCCAGGGCCTCGGTGGCCCGATCCCCGGCGTCGGCCGCCGACACCCCCGCTGCCAACAACGGCAGAATCACGTTCTCGACCGCGCTCAGCACGGTGGCCAGGGCAAACGACTGCGGCAACAGCCCTACGTCGAAGGGACGTCGCTGGCCCGTGACATCCACACCGTCAAGCAGTACCGCGCCGGAGGCTGGCCGGACCGCCCCCGCCAACGCCCACAACAGCGTGGACTTCCCCGCGCCCGAATCGCCCGTGATCGCCACGGTCGATCCCGGCGCCACGGCCACCGACACCCGGTCCAGGGCACGAAGTGCGCCGTACGTCACCGTCAGCTCCACCGCCGCGAGCCGCGCGACCTTGCCCTCCTCCGGCGCGACGCCCATCACCCCTCACTCTCCGGCACCAGCACCCAGCGGTCCCCAGCGCGGAGCACGTGCACCGCCGACCCGGGTGGGAGGTCCGCGAGGGCGGCCAGCGGCAATGGTAGCGATCCATCGGCGGCGACAACCGCGAACTCCTCACCGCCGCGGCCCTGACCACCGACGCGGCCGTCGCGAATCGTGATGGTACGCCGCATGCCTGCAGCCACCGCCGCGTCGTGGGTCACGACGATGACGGTCGTCCCCCAGGCGGAGTTGACCCCCGCGATCGCCACGAGCACGTGGTCTCGGGCCGTGGCGGACAGGTTCGCGGACGGCTCATCGGCCAGCAGCAGGCCGGGCCGCGCGCTGAGCGCGACGGCGAGAGCGCACAGCTGCGCCTGGCCGGGTCCCAGGGCGGCGGGTAGCGCATCGGCCAGCTCGGCGACCTGCACCAGCTCCAGCGCCTCCCGGGCGGACGGTGCTGTCCCGGTCTTCCCCGCACGGCGAGCGGACGCCTGGGCGAACGCCACGTTTTCGGCCACCGTGAGATAGGGAACCAGGTTGCGCCGCGCCCCCTGCAACAGGATCCCTACCTCGGTAGCGCGATAAGCATCCACCTGCGCATCGGCCAGCTCGGCAAGATCGTGACCGCCGACGAGGATGCGCCCAGCGCTCGGCCGCATCAACCCGCCGAGCAGCGCTAGTAGCGTGGATTTGCCCGACCCCGATGGCCCGAGCAAACCCACCATCTCACCTGGACCGATCGACAGATCGACGCCCGCCAGCGCCGCCACGTCCTGACCCTCGGTCCGGTACACGTGGACCAGCCCGCGCGTCGTCACGGCCAACCCGGCGTTGGCACCGCTCATCCCCACGCCGCCGCTCTGCTCATGCGTCCTGCGCCACCAGCCGCAAGCGGGACCGCGAGAGAACCACGTGTGCCGCCGCCACCACGGCTGCCCCCAGCGTCACCGCGATGACGAGTACCGTCAGGCCGACGGCCAGGGCATCGGGCGTCAACCGCGGCACCGGTCGGATCGGGGGCCTGGTGAACAGCGGGAACAGCGGCATGACGAGCACGGCACCCACGACACCCGCCAGCACACCCGCAGCCAGGCCGACCACGACCAGCGTTCCCCGTTCCCTCATCCCGGCCGCCCGCAGCGTTGTCGAGGGCACGCCAGCCAGCCGCAAGGTGGCGCTGTCGGCAGCAGCCCGGCGCCACCCCAAGACAGCCGCCACCACCGTGAAACAAACCGCAACGACCAGCGACAGCAGCGCTGTGACCACCGCTAGTGCCAGGCCCCAGGCTGACCCGGAGGCGTCGTACCGCGCCCGGATCGCCGCCACGTCGCGCTCGCCCGTCACCTGCATCCCCGCAGCGGCCAACGCGTCGCGAACCGCCGAGCGCGCCGTATCGGAGCCCGCCGCGAACCACACCTCCGCACTGTCCCGCGACCCTAGAGAGGCGCCTCGCAGCCCGAGCACCGTGCGGTCCACCAGCACCCCCCGGTCCCCGAGCAACGGCAACTGGTCGGGGGAGCCCACTCGACGAACCGACAGCATGGCGTCGGTGATGCCCTTCGCCAGGCTCACGCCGCCGGCATTGGGCAGGCCGGCGAGCAGGGCGGGTAGCGGTTCCGGTACGTCGGCGCGGGGCAGCGCCGCTGGGCCACCGCCGAGCGAGACCTCCAGGACCAGCGCGCCCGGCGCGGACCCTGCGGCCGGGTCGGTGATGATCCTTATGAACGGACCGGAGCTCGGATCCGCCGAGGCCGGGGACCGATCCGGGTCCGCCCACGACTGCCAGCCCGCGTTCTGGTCGGCGCCGACACTACGGCCGTCGACCCCCAGAGCCAGCAGGTGAATCCGACCCGTCGCCGCGGCCGCTGCGCGCGGGTCAGACGTTGCCGCGCTCCGGGTCAGCGTGAACTCGAGCCGGTCGAGGCGACAGGATCCCTCGCAGAGCAGTGGGGCACGCAGGGTGACCGCGCCGGGAGAGTGGTCCGGCAGGACCCCGAGCGTACGGTTCAGGCGCCGCCCGTCGGAGGTGGTCAGGACCGCGTTGACCAGCACCCCCCACTGCGGCGGGAGTCCGGTGAGGTCCGTCCGCAGGGTCGCGCTGAGCGTCGTACCGGACAGCCGCAACGGCGCCACCCGCGGAGTCAACCCGGGCGTGCCCGCCGTGAGCGACGCCAGCTCGGCGGGGACGGCACTCGGGAAGGCGATCGTGCGCAGCTGGCGGGGATCGACGGCCAGGGTGGCGGGCGCGCCGGCGTCGGCCGGCCGGGTCACGGCGACCACGCTTGCGGCGGTGCCCGACGGGTCGGCCGCGTGGACGAGGTCGACGAGCGCGTCGAGATCGTAGGTCGCCACCTGGAGCGCGTACGGCGCCCCGGCCTCCAGTTCGGCCCGCAGCGCGCGGTTGCGCGCACCGACGACGGCGGCATTGACGGCGACGATTGCGCTGGCCGTGGCGATGGCGGTGATGACGACAACGAGTCGGCCCGCGGGACGGCGGGCCGCACCCGCCCAACCGAGGGCGGCGGCGACCCGACCCCGCCGCCGCGCCCGCGTGGCGGCTGCCGAACCGAACCGGACGACGAGTCCGGCCGCCACCAGCCCGACCGCGAAGGCCACCAGGGTGGGGGCGGCAAGCGCCAGCGGCGTCGGTTCGCTGCTGGTGCGCAGCACGACCACGGCGGCAACCGAGAGCGCGAGGGCGACCCAGGTGCCGACGCCGATGCTCCCGGGCAGCACGGGCAGCAAGGGCAGCCGGTGGAGCAGCGCGGCCACCGGCTGGCGGGCTACCCGCCCCACCGCCAGCGTCACCGCAAGCGCGGCAACCAGGGCGCCCACGAGAACCGCGGCCACCGTCGACGCACCGATCTCGGCGGGCACGCCCGGCGGCAGCACACGGGAGCGCAGCAGGGCGTCGATGCCGACCGCGCCGATGCTGCCCGCGAGGACCCCGACCACCACCGGCGGCAGCAACTCCCCGAGCAACAGCATCCTGGCCCCACGCGCGCCGCCGCCGCGGAGCCGGGCCAGGGCAGCCTCACCGCGCCGTTCGTCGGCTGCGGCCCGGGCGACGGCGAAGAGGACGGCGACGACGAGCGCGGCGAGCTGTCCCAGCACCAGCGGCACCAGGCGGCGGACCTGCGCGGCCGACGCCTCGACCTCCTCCTGCGCGGCATCCAGGCGACCGCGGAACAGGGTGCCCGCGGCGGCCCGTGCTTGCGCGTCGCCGATCTCAGCGCGCACCAGCGGGAGCGTGTCGATCGTCAGGGCGGCGGGATCGGCTGGGTATTCCCGGCTCGTGGCAGCGACCCACGCCGGGCCGAGCGTGGCCGGCACCGTCACGAACGGGTCGAGCGCTACGCCGCGGTCCAGCACGATGACGTGGTTGCCGCCGAGGTGGGCTCCCAACCAGTAGCTGTCGGCGGGGACCTGTCGGTAGGCGCCCACGATCCGCAGTGAAACCTGCCCCGGCGAGGCCGGATCGAGCGTCCCGGCGCGCTGGGCACGGGGATCGGTCAGTCCCTGTGCTGTGAAGGGCCTGGTGGCGCCGACGGTCCAGCCGTAGGCGGCCGAGTCTTGCTCGCTCACGGCGATCTCGTTCGCCGCCGCCGGGCAGCGGCCGGCGGCGAATCGCAAGTGCGCGCAGATGTCGTCGCGGACGAGGAGCGTTGCCGGGTTCTCCGGGGCCGGCGCCGGGAAGACGGGAGTCGTTCCGGGGGCGCGGCGGTCGGTGATCCCCCGCGGGTACACGCCACGCATGCCCGGCCCGAAGAGCGCGGCGGCCTCGTCGAGCTGCGGCGCCGAGGCCGGCTGCAGCCCGGCATCGATGATCAGCGCGCTCTCCACAGCCGGGCGCAGCGTGACGGCCGGCTTGACGACCCCCTGCTCCAGCGATCGGGTGGCGAGCGGGACGAGCACGATGCACGCGCCGACGAGGAAGGCGAGCACGAGCACGCCTACCGCCTGGCCACGTCGATGTCGCAGCGCCGCGAGGGCCCACCGCCACTGGGCGTGGTCGCCGCTACCCCGGGCGCCGCTCATGATTTCGAGCCTACGCCGCGTTTTTCCTCGTCACGGCGCGATCCTGGCGACGAGAAAGAGGGTTTCGATCGGGACGAAACCGGCTGCCTCGTTGATCGCGACCATGGCCGCGTTGTCCTGCGCATTGCACGTGAGGATGCGCTGCCGCGCCGGCTGCTGCTGGGTCCACCAGCGGATGCCGGCCGCTTTCATCGCGGCTCCGAGGCCGTGGCCGCGATGAAGACGCGCCACGTAGGTGTCGGTCTGGATCACCGGCGCGGCAGGCTCGCCCGAGGCCTGCTGGGTGCTGAACCCGACGACCGCGCCGTCCCCGTCGCGGGCAAGCACCGTGAGCAGGTGCATTCCCGCGGCCAGCTTGGCGGTCAGCAGGCGCGCCACCCCGTCGGCGGTGAAGTGCTCCGGCTCAATGGTCACGGACCCGGTCGGGGCGTCCACTGTCACGAGCCCCATGAGCCTGACGAGATCGGGCAGATCGCTGGGATCCGGGAGTCCGGTGTGGGTCTCGATACGGTACGCCGCGGCCCGGCGCGCGCGCTCGTCCAGGGCGGCGAGCCGGTCGGGGTCGGCGGGCAGGGCCAGCTCACGACGTACCTCGCGGCTCGCGATCGCGAAGCCGAGCCCGCGCGCGAAGGCGACCGGACCGTACGCCGTCGCCGCCTCGGTGGACACCGCGCCGTCGAGTTCGAATTCCGAGAGCACCCGGTGCCGCCTGTGGCCCGCAGCGTGGGCGAGCCCGGCCACGGCGAGGGCACGACCGATGCCCCGGCGCCGCAGGTCGGGATCGACGATAACGAACAGCCACGCCAGGTCGAGGTTGTCCCGCAGCGGCAGCACGCTGAGCGCCGTGCCCACCAGCCGCTCCCCATCGAATGCCCCCAGCGTGCGGCGCTCCTGTCGGTCCGAGGGCGTCCTCAGGATCGCCGCCAGCTCCGCGCAGGAGGTCGGCACGAAGCGCGGCCGATCGTGACCGAGGGCTCGGCCGTGGAGTCGGTGATAGGCCGTCAGCACGGCGTCGTCGTGTACGTCGAGGTCTGCCAACCGGTGGGAGCCGGTGTCCCCGCTCGCGGTCGTCGCCGCGGCAGGATCCGGCGCGGGCATGGCTGTCACGGCGCGACGGTACGTCGGGAGGGGCGGCTTGTGCCAGGGCTTATTTCGCCGGCTTCTCCTCCTCCGGCGGCAGGACCCGGCGGGCCACCCGCAGCATGGTCTCGATGGGCTCGTAGCCGATGGCCCGGCTCAGCGAGGCCAACTTGCGGTCGACCTCCACGGTCGCGGTCTGGATGTGGTGGCGCTCCGGAGCGTGCCGAGCCAGCCAGCTCGCGGTGGCCACGAGCAGCATCGGGGCGAGCCGCTTGCGGCGGTGGGCCTCGTCGACGTAGGTCGCCCGCTGCAGCGTCGCCGCGAAATCGGGCTTGGGCGGAACCCGCACCGTGGACAACGCGACGACTCGATCCTGCGGGCACAGCGCGATCGCGGTGACCACCCGGTGCCCCTGACCCAGCCACATCTGTGTGGTGCGCTCGAAGTCACCCGTGGTCTGCTCGGGATCGACCGAGAGGCCGCGAACCAGGTCGTGGGCGTCGGACTCGGCCCGCAGGGCCAGGAGGTCGTCCCGCCATTGGGCCGGGGGCAGGCCCTCGAACAGGGCGAACCGGTAGCCCTCCAGACGCGGATAACCCGCCTGGACGAAGGAGGTCACCGTCTCCGGCTTCAGCGGCAGGGTCAACTCCCAGCGGATAATTCGGCGCCCGATCTCGAAGCCGTGCGACCTGGCAAAGGTCACATACGGGTGCCGACTGGCCTCCATCAGATTGTCCCCGGCGAACTCCACGGCCGACAGCATCCGCGTGCGCCCCTCGGCCTGGGCCCGGCCGATGAGTTCGGTCATCATCAACGTGCCGATGCCGTCGTTGCGATAGGCGGGCGGCACGTAAGGGAAGACCCACCCGTCGATCGTCTCCGCGTCGGGGTCGGGTGCCGTCGGAATCAGTTCCATCGCCGCGCCGAGCAGGGAACCTCGGGTCATCACGCCGAGCACCCGACGCCGAAACCGGTCGTTGGGCAGGGCCATCAGCTCGACAAAGTCCTCCAAGGCGGTCGGCTGATACCGCGGTCGACCCGCGCTCAACGCCGTCTCCCGGACACGCCAATAGCGCTCTGCGTGATCGTGATTCGACAGATCAAGCGAGACCAGGTCCATGCTGACACGGTAGGTGTCCGGTCGCGGGTGCCCGGGCAGGCGCACCGGCGGCAGGTCCGGCCAAGGAAACTCAGCTCATGTTGGCGAGCACCCGATCGGCCGCGGCATAGGGGTCGATGGCGCCGCTGACCACCTGCTGGGCCAGATCCGCCATGCTGTGCTCGCCGCGCAGGTCACCCATCCGCGCGCGCAGCGTCGCCAGCGTGATCGCCTCGATCTCGTCGGCCGCCCGGGCCACCCGGCGCCGGTGCAGCTCGCCGTGCTCTGCCATCCACCCGTGGTGTTCACCGATGGCCGCCACGACCTCATCGACACCCTGCATTTGCGCGGCAACGGTCTTGAGCACCGGCGGCCGCCACTGCGGGGCATCGCTGCGCTCCCCGAGGCTGATCATGTGCCGGATGTCGCGCACGGTGGCATCCGCTCCCTCGCGATCGGCCTTGTTCACCACGAAGATGTCACCGATCTCCAGGATGCCCGCCTTCGCGGCCTGGATGCCGTCGCCCATCCCCGGCGCGAGCAGCACGATCGTGGTGTCCGCCAGGCCGACCACCTCGACCTCGGACTGACCGACTCCCACGGTCTCGACGAGCAGAACGTCGCAGCCCGCCGCGTCGAGCACACGCAGCGCCTGCGGGGTCGCCCAGGACAACCCCCCGAGGTGGCCGCGGCTGGCCATCGAGCGAATGTAGACCTCGCGGTCCAGCGCGTGATCCTGCATGCGGACCCGGTCGCCCAGCAGGGCGCCGCCGGAGAACGGCGAACTCGGGTCGACGGCCAGCACCCCGACCCGCTTGCCCTGCTTGCGGAAGGCGGTGACCAGCGCATTGGTCGAGGTGGACTTGCCCACGCCGGGGCTGCCGGTGATGCCGATGATGTGGGCGTGCCCGGTGTATGGCGCCAGCTCCGCCATCACCTCGCGCAGCAGCGGCGAGGCGTCCTCGACGAGGGAGATCAACCGCGCCACGGCCCGCGGCGCACCGTCCCGAGCCTGGGACACGAGGGTGGGGACGTCGGCGGCGCGGCGGGACATGGGCTCACCTTACTCAGGGCGGCACGGGCAGCGGCGGGGAGCGCAGCAGGCAGGACGCCCGTACGCCGACAGTCGGCGTACGGGCGTCGAGGGGTGCGGATCAGGACTTCGGGACCCGCACAATGAGCGCGTCGCCCTGGCCGCCGCCGCCGCACAGGCCGGCGGCCCCGACGCCGCCGCCGCGGCGCTTGAGCTCCAGGGCGAGGGTCAGCACGACCCGAGCACCGGAGGCGCCGAGCGGGTGGCCCATGGCGATCGCGCCGCCGTTGGGGTTGACCCGCTCGGGATCGATCCCCAGCTCGCGTTGGGAGGCGATGCCCACCGCGGCGAAGGCCTCGTTGATCTCGACGACATCGAGGTCCGTGGGCTCGATGCCGGCCTTGCGGCAGGCCGCAGCGATGGCATTGGACGGCTGCTGCTGCAGCGTCGAATCGGGGCCGGCGACGGCGCCGTACGCACCGATCTCCGCAAGCCACTCCAGGCCCAGTTCCTGCGCCTTGGCCTTGCTCATCACGACGACCGCGCACGCCCCATCACTGATCTGACTGGCCGAACCGGCCGTGACGGTGCCCTCCTTGGAGAACGCGGGGCGCAGCGTGGCCAGGCTTTGGGCCGTCGTCTCGGGGCGGATGCCCTCGTCCTGGTTGAAGACCTTCGGGTCGCCCTTGCGCTGCGGAATCTCGACCGGGACGACCTCGTCGGCGAACTTGCCGTCCGCCCAGGCCTTGGCCGCGAGCTGGTGGCTGCGGGCCGAGAAGGCGTCCTGGTCCTCGCGCGTGACGTCGCCGGTGTTCGCGGATTCGGTCAGGTTGCCCATCCCCTGGTTCGTGAAGATGTCCCACAGCCCGTCGTAGTCCATCGAGTCGCGCATCGGCACGGTGCCGTACTTGTAGCCGGCCCGGCTGTTCGCCAGCAGGTGCGGAGCCTGCGTCATCGATTCCATCCCGCCCGCGACCACGATCTCGGCGTCGCCCGCGCGGATCATCTGGTCGGCCTGCGCGATGGCGGCGAGGCCGGACAGGCAGACCTTGTTGATGGTGAGGGCCGGCACCGTCATCGGGATGCCCGCGGCGACGGCGGCCTGGCGGGCGGTCATCTGACCGCAGCCGGCCTGCAGGACGTGCCCCATGATCACGTATCCGACCTGGTCCGGGCGCACTCCGGCACGCTGCAGCGCACCCTTGATGGCGACCCCGCCGAGTTCCATCGCCGTCAAGTCCTTCAGGGACCCCATCAGGCGGCCCATCGGGGTGCGGGCGCCGGCGACGATCACGGTGGTTTCGGACATGGGGCCTCCTTAATCAGCGTTCAGTTCCGCCACTGTATCCACCACCTCCGACGGATCGGCGCGCACGGCCGAGCCACTGCGCTGATCGGTCGTCGCCCTGCGCAAGCGTCCCTCGCAGAGGGCCGGTCAACCGGTCGCCGCGGACCCGACCGGGGTGCCGCACGGCGCTCTAGGCTAGGGCGCATGACCGCAGACATGACCGGACTGTTCACGCATATCGACCACGTCGGCATCGCGGTGCCGAACCTCGATGAGGCCATCGCGTTCTACGAGGAGAAGTACGGGATGCGGATGGCGCATCGGGAGACCAACGAGGAGCAGGGCGTCCAGGAAGCCATGATGGCGGTCGGCGACTCCACCTCGTGCATCCAGTTGCTCGCGCCCCTCAACGAGACCAGCACGATCGCCAAGTTCCTGGCCAAGTCGGGCCCCGGCATCCAGCAGATGGCGTATCGGGTCGCCGACATCGACGCGGCCTGCGCGACGTTGCGGGAGCGCGGCCTGCGGTTGCTGTACGACGTCCCCAAGCGCGGTACGGCGGGCAGCCGGATCAACTTCATCCACCCCAAGGACGCCGGCGGCATTTTGGTGGAGCTCGTCGAGCCCGGCACCGGTCACTGACGAAGGGCGTAGCGCAGCGGAGTCCGAGGAAGTGGCCCGTCAAGCACCAGTCACTGACGCAGCGCTGACCCCGGCCGCTGCGCCGCAGGGCCCGTGACCAATGTCACCGGCCCTGCGGCGGATTGCCGGCCGGCGCGGCCACGATCCTGACCCGTAGCAACGTTCCGACCCCCCGCCTCACGAGGAGCGATCTGGCATGACAACGATGAACGAGATCCGCGACGCCATCATGTCCGGCGACCGCGAGCGGTCCACCTACGAGGGCTTGGCAGTGCCGGAATCGTTCCGCGCGGTCACCGTCCACAAGGACGAGGTCGACATGTTCGCCGGCCTGGCCTCCCGCGACAAGGACCCGCGCAAGTCCCTGCACGTGGACGAGGTGCCGATCCCCGAGCTGGCTCCGGGTGAGGCGCTCGTCGCGGTCATGGCGAGCGCGATCAACTACAACACCGTGTGGACCTCGATCTTCGAGCCGCTGCCGACGTTCGGCTTCCTGGAGCGCTACGGGCGGCTCTCGGAATACACGAAGCGCCACGACCTGCCCTATCACATCGTCGGCTCCGACCTGGCGGGCGTCGTCCTGCGCACCGGTCCGGGCGTCAACCTGTGGAAGCCCGGCGCCGAGGTGGTCGCGCACTGCCTGTCGGTGGAGCTGGAGTCCCCCGACGGCCACAACGACACGATGATGGACCCCGAGCAGCGGATCTGGGGCTTCGAGACCAACTTCGGCGGCCTGGCCCAGCTGTGCATCGTCAAGGCCAACCAGCTGATGCCCAAGCCCGAGCACCTGACCTGGGAAGAGGCCGCCAGCCCCGGGCTGGTCAACTGCACGGCGTACCGGCAACTGGTCAGCAAGAACGGCGCCGCCATGAAGCTCGGCGACCGGGTGCTGATCTGGGGTGCCAGCGGTGGCCTCGGCGGCTATGCCACGCAGATGGCGTTGGCGGGCGGCGCGACCCCGGTCTGCGTGGTGTCCTCGCCCGACAAGGCCGAGATCTGCCGCCGGATGGGCGCCGAGCTGATCATCGACCGGCGCGCCGAGGACTACAAGTTCTGGAACGAGGACAACACCAAGCAGAACCCCAAGGAATGGCAGCGGTTCGGCAAGAAGATCCGCGAGCTCACCGGCGGCGCCGACATCGACATCGTCTTCGAGCACCCGGGCCGGGAGACCTTCGGCGCCAGCGTCTACGTCACCCGCAAGGGCGGCACGATCGTGACCTGCGCGTCTACGTCGGGCTACATGCACGAATACGACAACCGCTACCTGTGGATGAACCTCAAGCGGATCATCTCCAGCCACTTCGCGAACTACCGCGAGGCGTGGGAGGCCAACAGCCTGGTGCGGCGCGGCATCGTGCAGCCGACCCTGAGCAAGACCTATGCCATGGATGAGGTCGGCCAGGCCGCCCTCGACGTGCACAAGAACCTGCACCAGGGCAAGGTCGGCGTCCTGTGCCTGGCGCCGCAAGAGGGCCTGGGCGTGACCAACCCGGAGATGCGCGACCGCCTGATCGACAAGATCAACTGGTTCCGCGACGTCTGATCGCGGCACCTCCAGCGTGACCGGGCCGCCACCCACGGCGTACGTCGTGAGCGGCGGCCCGTTCCCGTTCTCTGGGTAGGACCTGCGCTCACCCGACGGACGGCACGACCTCGACGGTGACTCCTAGAGCCTCGTACGTCGTGCGGGCCCGTGCGTCCCGCGTCGCCAACGGCAGCCCGGCGGCACGGGCGGCGAGCGCGACCAGCGCGTCGTACACCGCCCCGCCGCGAATCCCGGCGGACGCGAGCAACAGGTGCACCGACGACGCCTCAGCCGGTGGCACCAGCACCACGCGGGTGAACCGCGCTTGGATGAGCTGGGCGGCATCGTCAGCCTCCGCGCGCATGGCCATGGGCAGCCGCGTCAGGACGGAGTAGGTCTCTGCCGCTGAATGGCCGGTGAGGGCCATCGCCCTCCCACGCGCCCAACTGCGCGCGAACCGGTGATATTCGTGGTTCGCGGAGAGCAAGGGAATGGCGAGGCTGCTATCGACGGCAACCTCACCAGGCGCGACTTCAGTCACCGCAGGGGCTCACTCACAGCGTCAGCGCCGCCCTGCTTCGATGAGGGCGAACATCATCTCGTCGGTGAGCACACCATCGCCACTCAGCACGAGGTCGCCATATTCGTCTGTGATGAGCCCGGCGGTCCGGCCGCCGGGCTGGATGTGCAGACCCGAGCCGTAGCGTGAAACGTCGACCTTCGTGCCGGGGACCAGCCCAAGTTCGTCGCGGAGCGCCTTAGGCACGACGATGCGCCCCACGCTGTCGATCGTCGCTTCCATGGGAAAACGTTACCAGTCGATTCCCTGACCACGCTGGACCACGTCGGGACGTCGGAGGACCCCGGCCTGGCCCGGCGAACGGACCAGGACCAGGGGTCACTCAGAGGGTGAAGCGGCGGACCAGGGTCTGCAGCGCGCCGGCCCGATCGGACAGCTGGTCGGCGCTTCCTACCAGGTTGCGGGCCGCGCCGCTGACACCGTGCGCCACGTTGGAGGCCGTCGTCAGGTCCCCGCTGATGGCGGTCGAGCCGGTGGCCGCCTGAGCGACATTGCGGCCGATCTCGTTCGTCGTGGCGGTCTGCTCTTCCACGGCCGAGGCGATCGTGGCCTGGGTGTCGTTGATCTGCGCGATGATCATCGAGATCTCGCTGATGGCCGATACTGCCGCCTCGGTGTCGATCTGGATCTGCTCCACCCGCTGGGAGATGTCCTCGGTCGCCTTCGCGGTCTCCTGCGCCAGGTCCTTGACCTCGGTGGCGACCACAGCGAAGCCCTTGCCCGCCTCACCGGCCCGCGCGGCTTCGATGGTGGCGTTGAGCGCCAGCAGGTTGGTCTGCTCCGCGATCGAGGTGATGGTCTTGATGACCTCGCCGATCTTGGCCGAGGACTCGCCGAGCTTGGCGACGGTGGCGTTTGTGTGGTCGGCCACCTTGACGGCGCTCGCGGCGACGCCGGCGGCGTCCTGCGCGTTCTTGGCGATCTCGCGGATGCTGGCCGTCATCTCCTCGGCGCCGGCGGCCACGGTGTTGACGTTGTTCGACACGTTTTCGGCGGCACCGGAAATCCGGGTCAGTTCGGCGGTCGCCTTGTCGGCGTTGTCCTCCATCTGACTCAGGGTCGCCCGCAGTTCGGTGGACGCCGAGGACACCTCGGCGGAGCTCTCCGAGACCTGCCCGATGACCTCTCGCATCGCCAGGCGGGCCTGCTCGGCGGCCTGCGCGGTGGCGCCGACCTCGTCGGCGGAGATGGCCTCGGCGGCCACCGTGAGGTCACCGCGGCCCAACCCCTCGATGGAGCGCCGCACGGCGTTGACATTGCGCAGCATCCGGCTTGCGGACTGCAGCCCGGACCAGATGCTGAGCAGGACGCCGGCGAGGAGGGCGGCACCGATCACCAGGTTGGCCCACCGCGACGCCGCGTCCGCATCCTCCGATGCGGCCGACAGACGCGCCTTGGAGGTGGTCGTCAGGGTGTCGATCTGCTTGAGGAAGTCGGCGTACTGCGGCATCGACTCCTGCATGAAGATGCCGAAGCCCTGCGCGGCGTTGCCGCTCAGGATGGCCTTCAGGCCCCGGTCGGCCGAGTCCTTGGACAGCGCGTGCTGCTTGCGCATCACCGCCAGAATGTCCTGCTGGGCCGGCGTGAGGTCGCCGGCAGGAAAGTCCTTGACACTGGCGGCGAGCGCGTTCGCCTTCTCGGCGTACGCCTTGGCGCTGGTCTGGTCCTTGGCGGCGGCCCCGCTGGCGATATCGCCCAGGTAGGTGACGGCCGCGCCCTCGACCTGGGCGCCCTGATAGCGCATGTGCTCCTGGTAGAGCAGGTTGTCATACAGCGCCTTGCGCTCGCCGGCGGCGTCCCGCTCGCGCTGGATGCCGATCAGCCCGGCTCCGGCGACCAGGAGCATCCCCACGAGACCGATGAGCATCACGCGCATGAACAGGCCGCGTACGCCGAACCGGGAACGAGGCAAGGGGTTCGTTGGGGCAGGAGGAGTCATGGTCATCCCTGTCTACGTCGCGTGTTTCGGGGCGGTCGAGAGATCGCCCGGCCCCCTACTTGTCGACCTCGGCAGGCTCGACGTGAGGCAACCCGCACGTCACCTTCGCCACCATGCGCAACAGCCGTTCGCGGCGCGCCCAGAGCGAACATCAGCCCAGGTCGGGGGCCTCCGCTTCCTCCATCGGGCCGGACCACGTGGTCGGCAGCTCGCCATGTCCCGGCGCGACGACGTCGACGATATCCTGCAGCGCCCGGCGGACGTAGCTCTCCCCCACCCATAGGTGCTTGCCGCCCTCGATCGGCACCACGTGCGCCTGCGGGATCGCGGCGAAGCGATCGACGGCCTCCGCCGGCCGCAGGTAGTCGTCGAATTCCGGCACGAGCGCCACCACCGGCTTGCCTTCGGCGGCCCACTCGGCGAGGTGGCCCTCGTGGCTGTAGCGCAGCGGCGGGGACAGCAGGATCGCCCCCTCGACGGCCGGGTCGTGGCCGTGCATCAGCGCCAAGTCGGTCCCGAAACTCCAACCCACCAGCCAGCGATGGGGCAGGTCGTGGAACTCGGCGTATTCGATCGCGGCCGCCACGTCGTACTTCTCGCTCTGCGCGTAGTCGAATTCGCCCTCGCTGGTGCCCCGAGCCGAACTCGTGCCACGGGTGTTGAACCGGAGCACCGCGATGTCGGCCAGCGCCGGCAGCCGGAACGCCGCCTTGCGGTAGACGTGGCTGTCCATGAAGCCGCCGTGGGTGGGCAGCGGGTGCAGCGTGATGAGGGTCGCCACAGGCGGGCGGTCCAGCGGGGTCGCGAGCTCCCCGACCAGGACCATCCCGTCGGCGGTGTGCAGCTCGATGTCCTCCCGGTGCGCCGGCAGGACACTGTTCGCGCGAATCTCGCTGGGCGTGCTCTGGGGCTGCGGACCCGTCCGCGGGTCGACCGGGGGCTGGGACGTCATCGGCGGGCACCTCGCGGCCATCGTGGGTGACAGGGATCGAGGCCGGCCGTGGGTGGTCACGGCCGGCCCCGGGCGTAGCCCATCATGCCAAGGCGGCGAGGGAACGGCGCAGCGGCCTACTTCTTGGCGTAGGACCGGAATCCGTGCCCGGTCTTGCGGCCCAGATAACCGCCCTTGACCAGGTGCTCCAGAAGCGGCGCCGGCCGGAAATGCGGGTCGCGGAACTCGGTGAACAGCTCCTTCTGGATGGCCAGCGACACGTCGTTGCCGACGACGTCGAGCAGCTCGAACGGGCCCATCGGCAGGCTGCAGCCCTGCTTCATGGCCAGGTCGATGTCGTCGGCCGTCGCGTAGTGCTCCTCGAGCATCGACACGGCGTCGTTGAGGTAGGGGAACAGCAGTGCGTTGACGATGAAGCCGGAGCGGTCGCCACAGTGCACCGCGCGCTTGCCGATCTTGGCGCACAGCGCATCCACGGTGTCGCGGACGTCCTTGGCCGTGATGACCGTCGAGACGATCTCGACGAGCCTCATGATCGCGGCCGGGTTGAAGAAGTGCATGCCGATGACATCGGCCGGCCGCGAGGTCGCCGCGGCGATCTTGACCACCGGCAGCGAGGACGTCGTCGAGGCGAGGATGCAGCCGGGCTTGCAGACCTTGTCGAGCCGCTGGAACGTGTCGATCTTGACGGCCAGGTCCTCGGCGATGGCCTCGACGACGATGTCGACGTCCTTCAGGTCGTCGTAGCTGGCCGAGGGCGTGGCGAGGGCCAGCGTGGCGTCGTACTTCTCCTGGGTCAACTTGCCCTTGGACAGGGCGCGGTCCAGGCTCTTGCGGAGCATCCCGAGCGAGGCCTCGGCCTTCTCCTGGGACCGGGCGACGAAGGTCGTCGGGTAGCCGGCCTTGACGAAGACCTCGACGATCCCCATGGCCATGGTGCCGTTGCCGATGACGCCGACCGTGCCGATGTCGCGCAGGCCGGCATCGGCGGCGGCGCCCTTGGCGGGGGTCAACTCGTCGGCGACGACCTTGCTGGAGCCCGGCTTCTCGTAGCTGTAGAAGCCGCGGCCGGACTTGCGGCCCAGCCAGCCCGCCGAGATCATCTGCTTGAAGATCGGGGCCGGGGCATGCAGGCGCTCGCCGCTCTGCTCATACATGGTCTCCAGCACCGCGAAGATCGTGTCGACGCCGACGAGGTCGGCCAGCGCCAGCGGGCCCATCGGGTAGCCGCAGCCCATCATCATGGCGGCGTCGATGTCCTCACGGGTGGCGTACTTGCTCTCGTACATCCCCACGGCGTGGTTGACATAGCCCATGATCAGCGCGTTCGCGATGAATCCGGCCCGGTCGCCGACCCGGACGGGTTGCTTGCCCAGCTGCTCGGCCAGCTCGGTGACCTGGTCCGCGATCGCCGGATCGGTGACCACCGTGCTGATGACCTCGACGAGCTTGAGCACCGGCACCGGGGCGAAGAAGTGCATGCCGAGCACCCGCTGGGGCTGCTTGGTCGACATCGCCACGTCGGTGATCGAGTGTGCGGACGAGCTGGTGGCCAGGATCGCGTCCTGCGCCACGATGTCGTCGAGCTGGGTGAAGATGCTGCGCTTGAGGTCCAGGTCTTCCGGCACGGCCTCAATGACCATGTCGCAGCCGGCGAGGTCGGCCACGGTCTTCGTGTAGGAGATGCGGCCCAGGGCCTCGAGGCGGTCCGCGTCGGCCAACTTCTCGCGGTCGACCGCGCGTTGCAGAGAGTTTTCGACGAACGATTTGGCTCGCGCGAGCGCCTCGTCACTGACTTCGACACCGATGGTCTCGATGCCGCTCCGGGCGAACACCTCGACGATTCCGCCGCCGATGGTGCCAAGCCCCACTACCCCGACCTTAGCGATGTCACGTGTCATGCCCGCGAGTGTGCCAGCGCGGACGGCCCCGCGGGCGGGCTAGCGGATGAGACCTCAGCCACCCCGACCGGTCGGTCGGTCGGTCGATCGCGAGGCGCCGTCCGCCGTCGCCGTCGCCGTCGCCGCGCGGGTGTGCCACAGTAACGGCGTGCGTGTGGTGATCGCGACGTGCAGCGTCGATTACACGGGCCGACTGTCGGCCCATCTGCCCCTGGCCACCCGGCTGTTGCTGGTCAAAGCCGACGGTTCGGTGCTGGTGCACAGCGACGGGGGCTCCTACAAGCCGCTCAACTGGATGTCCCCGCCCTGCGCCCTGGCCGAACTCGCCCCCGAGGAAGACGAGGTTGCCAGCGGAGTCGCCGCCGTGTGGGTGGTCCGGCACGCCAAGAGCGGCGATGCGTTGCGGATCCGCCTGTACGACGTGCTGCATGACAGCACCCACCCGCTGGGCGTGGACCCGGGCCTGGTCAAGGACGGTGTCGAGGCGCATCTGCAGGCGCTCCTCGCGGAACACATCACCACCCTGGGCGAGGGATACCAGCTGGTCCGTCGGGAGTATCTGACCGCCATCGGCCCGGTCGACATCCTGGCCCGCGACCCCGGCGGCCGCAGCGTCGCGATCGAGATCAAGCGCCGCGGTGAGATCGACGGCGTCGAACAGCTGACCCGCTACCTGGAGTTGCTCAACCGCGATCCGCATCTGGTGGCCGGCGGGCCGGTCCAGGGCGTCTTTGCGGCCCAGGAGATCAAGCCACAGGCCCGCACGCTCGCCACGGACCGCGGGATTCGGTGCGTGACCCTGGACTACGAGGCCCTCCGGGGGATGGACGACAGCGCGTCGCGGCTGTTCTGAGCGCCGACCACGCCTGCGGCAGGCCGGCCCACAGCCCCCCTGACCTCCACGAAACCGGTTGGCGCACTGCGTGACTCGACGAGGCCGCGAAGCCTCTGACGTATCATTCCGTGCCATGAAGCGACCGGGCCGACTGGCGCCCAAATTCACCTACACCGGTCGAACGCGTCGCGCCGCGCGGTCCGTCAGCCGCGCTGTCCACGACCTCGCCACGCCACGGCTGTACCCGACCGCCCCCGTGATCGGGTTCTATTGGTGGGAGGGGAAGAGGAACTTCGGGGACCTCCTCACCCCACTGGTCCTGCGTCACCTGGGCGTCATCGCGGCGCGATCGCCGATCGAATCGGCGGCCGCCGTGGGGGTCGGCTCGCTGCTGCAACAACTCCCCCCGGAGTTCTCGGGCGCCATCTGGGGGACCGGCCAGATCCTCGATGAGCCGCTCGGCCTGCCGCGGGCTCATCCGATCGCGCTGCGCGGGGAGCTGACTCGCGAACGGCTCGGCACCGCCGAGGTCACCACGCTGGGCGACCCGGGACTGCTGCTGCGACGGATCGTGCGGCCGCGACCCAAGCGCTATGCCGTCGGGATCGTCCCGCACTACTCCCATGAGGAGGCCGCGGAGCTCACTGCGGTGCCCGCCGCGGGCGTGGGTCGGGTCCGGGTCATCAGCACGACGAGATCTCCCCTCGCCGTCGCGATGGACATCGCCCAGTGCCACACGATTGTGACGTCCTCCCTGCACGGCTTGATCGTCGCGGACGCCTTCGGCATCCCGGCCCTCTGGGTGCGCACGACCCAGCCCCTCTACGGCCACGACTTCAAGTTTCGGGACCATGAGACGGTGGCCCGCCCGGCCGCGCCTCGCGGTGTCGATGTCGCCGATCTCGCCTCGCTGGCCGAGGTCCCACGCCGTGCCGTCGCCGCGGACGCTGCGGCGATCGAGGGCGCATGCTCCGCTCTGGTGGCATCGGTCGAGCCCCTGGTCGAGGCGACCGCGGCCCGGCGCACCTCGCCCCTGGCCGTGCCGGCGCTGCGAGGCCTTGACATCGGTGCCTTGCGATTGTTCTGATCTGACCGCTCTGCGAGCAGCGGTTGCGCGGTCCCGCGCCATCCCGCGCCATCCCGCGCGGCTGACGCCCACTGCCGCCGGCTGGCCGGGAGCAGGATCGCCCCGACCCGGATGAACGGCCGTCCATGTCAGGATTCTTCCCATGACTCGCCACATCGCCGTCGCCGCGCCCGGTCAGGACGCGGCCGACGCCGCCCTGTCGATCGGGCAGGCCGGAGGCAACGCCGTCGATGCGGCCATCGCCGGGATCGTCGTCGCCTCCTGCACCGAGCCCGGCATCGTCAGCCCGATGGGCGGGGCGTTCATCAACGTCTGGCAGCCGGGCGGCTCGCCGATGGTCATCGACGGCTACGCCGAAATGCCCGGACGCGGCCGCGAGCAGGCCCGATTCGGCGCCGGGGTGTGGCGGGTATGGATGGAGTACGGCGGCGGCCTCTTCGTCTCCGGCGGGCCGGGTTCGGTCGGCACCCCCGGAATGTTCGCCGGCCTCGCGGAGGCCTCGCAGCGGTACGGCGTCCTGCCGTGGGCCGAACTGCTCCGCCCGGCCGCCGCGGTGCTTCGCCGGGGTTACCCGCTCAGCGGGTCCTCCGCGTACTACCTGGGCTACGCCACCGCCGAACTCTTCGCGCGCGACCCGGAGACCGTCGACTTCCTGGCCCAGTGCGGCACGCCGCCGCGAACCGGAGCGATCCTGCGCGATCCCGATCTGGCCGCCACGCTGGATCACCTCGGCAGCCGGGGTGCGGGCGACCTCTACACGGGTGAATTGGCGCACTCGCTCGCGGCGTACATGGACGCCCACGGCGGGCTGTTGAGCCTGGCCGACCTGGAGGCGTACGAGCCGCGCATCCGGCCCGCCCTGCGCACCCGGCTCGGCGAGTGGGACCTCGGCGTCAACCCGGCCCCCTCGATCGGCGGTCCCGTGCTCACCACGATGCTGCGGCTGCTGCAACGCCGCCGCGAGGAGGCCGGCCACACGGACGCCTCGGACGTGCTGGGGATCCAGCGGCTGGTCCTGGACTACCGGCGCAGGCTCATCGACCGCTCCGAGGACCTCGAGGCCGCCGGCCACGAGCTGATCCGAGTGCTGGAGGAGGTCGGCCCGGACGGCCTCGCGGCGGTCGCCACCTCGCAGGACACGGTGCACGTCTCGGTCGTCGACAGTGACGGGCTGGCGTGTGCGGTGACGACCTCGGCGGGCTACGGGTCCGGGGTCACGCTGCCGGGCACCGGGCTGGCCCTCAACAACGCCTTGGGTGAGGAGGAGCTGAACCGGCGGGGCCTGCACGCCCTGGCGCCCGGCACCCGGCTGGCCTCCAATATGGCCCCCACCACGGCTCGCCGGGACGACGGCGCGACCTTGGCGATCGGCTCCCCCGGCGCGGACCGGATCACGACGGCGCTCTTCCAGGTGCTCGGCGGATTGTGTTTGGATCACCTGCCGCTGCAGCAGGCGGTTGACCAGCCCCGGCTGCACGTGGCTCTCGACGAGGCGGGGACGGCGACCCTGCACTACGAGATGTCCGATGCGATCAGCCCGGTCGCGCGATCCGCCGGGTTGGCGGCCGCGCCGCGCGATCAGCTGCACATGTTCTTCGGCGGCGTCGGAGCCTGCCTGCACCAAACCGACGGGACATTGCTGGCCGCCGCGGACCCACGACGCACCGGCGGGACCGCCGTCGGCTGAAGGCGTCCGGGGGCGGGTCCGGGTCCGCGCTGGGCGGCCGCGATCCCGTCAGTAGCCGTCGCGCTCGAGGCCCGCCTGCACGCCGGCCAGCCGTAGCCGTTCACAGGCGCTTCCCCACAGCGCCGGCGGGGACATCCGCACCGCCCTGGGGCCGAATCGCTGCGTCGCCCGGGCATACCGGCTCAGCGTGGCCAACCGCGGCAGATCCGGCGCCAGCTCGGAGGCCATCGTCCCCAACGTGGTGACGGCCTCGTGGTCGGCGACGCCTCGTCGGTAGGAATGCAGCGCATGCCGTACGGCGCGTTGCGCGAGGCCTCGCCGACCGAGTGAGTAATAGCGGTCCGCGGCGGGGAACTGGTCGGCGACGTCGCGATACCAGGAGTCATAGGCGGCCAGGTGCTCGACGAACGGCCGCGTCCCCACCGAGCCCTCCGACTGACCCAGGCTCGTCACGTGATAGCGCTTCAGCGCCTGCGCCGGCCCCGCCACATAGCCCACGTCGGAGAAGGTCGCGGCCCGCAGCCACATCTCGAAGTCCTGGCTGTGCACGAGTTCAGGCTTCCAGGCGCCATGGCGCTCCATGACGCTACGCCGCAGCATCGCCTCCGGGGTCGAGATGAGGTTCCGATCGTCCTGGATGGCCCGGTAAGCCCAGTCGTGGCCAGACCAGACCACGGCATGAGCCGGCGCCTCCACCGGAGCAGGTGGGGTATCTCCCTCGAAATGCTGCACTCGCCCGTAGACCAGGCCGACCTCCGGAAAAGCCTCCATGACCGCGACCGCGCGAGCCAGGCATCCGGGGGTCAGAATGTCGTCGGCGTCCAGCCGCACCACGAATTGGCCCGCGCCGGCCTGCCAGGCTCGGTTGAACGTGATACCGGGGCCAGAATTTGTGTCATTTCGCAAGGCGGTGACTTCGGCATGATCCGCCTGCAGTTTCTGCGCGATCTCGTAAGAATCATCCGTGGAACAATCATCGACAATGACGACCTCGACCCGCACGCCCTCCTGGCGCACCGCACTGGCGACCGCCTGGGCGAGATACCGGCCGTAGTTGTAGTTCGGGATGGCCACCGTCACCAGGTGATCCGAGCCCGCAGGCGCCAGCGGCGGCGGCAGTTGCCCCCGGACCGGCAGCGACGGACGGCGCAGCCGCTCGGCGCCCAGCAGAAGTTTCGCACTCACCGACCGAGCGACCGGATGGGCTCCGAGGACACCAAATGGATCGGCCACAATAAGGCCCCCCTTTTCCACCGAGATGACCGGACGTGGAGCACATCCTTCCAGACGGCGAGCCCGATGGAAAAGCGAGCCGAGCGGATTGTCCGACCAGTAAACATATCGGACGTCCGACTTTATGGAGAGCCGACTTCAGCCGCGACGAGCACGGCAGGGCCCGGCGTGCGCCGCACGCACGCCGGGCCCTTCTCCGCGGATGTCCGTCGCTGCTCGGTCCCGCTCGGTCCCCTCCCGATCAGTGGGCGGCGGCCTCCTGCAGCGGCGCGAGCCCGTTCGCCGTGCGGATCGCCGACACGATCTGGCCCATCGCCTCGGTCAGATCGTGGTCCTTCGGGGTGAACACCACGGCCACGCCGGCGTCGCGCAGCTTGCGCGCGTCGCTGTCGGGGATGATCCCACCGACGATCACCGGCACGTCCGCCGCACCGGCCTCGGCCAGCCCCCGCAGGATGTCGGGGACCAGTTCCATGTGCGAGCCGGACAGGATCGAAATCCCGACCGCGTGCACGTCCTCGGCCACCGCTGCCGCCACGATCTCACTCGGGGTCAGCCGGATGCCCTGATAGACGACCTCGAAACCGCAGTCGCGGGCCCGCACCGCGACCTGCTCGGCGCCATTGGAGTGACCGTCCAGGCCGGGCTTGCCCACCAGGAAGCGCAGCTTGGCGCCCAGGTCGTCGCCGGTGCGTTGCACCTGCGCGCGGACTCGCTCCAGCGCCGAACCGGCCGGAGCCTCGCCGACGCCGATCGACCCGGTGACCCCGGTCGGGGCTCGGAACTCGCCGAAGACCTCGCGCAGCGCCGCGGCCCACTCCCCCGTCGTCACCCCGACGCGGGCACACTGCAGCGAGGCGGCCATCAGGTTCTTGGCCGGGTCGGCCGCGTCGGCCTTGAGCGCGGCGATCGCCTGCTCGGCGTTCTCCCTGCTGGCGCGGTCAGCATCGCGGTTGTGGCGCCAGTTCTGGACGGCCGCCGCGGCCGCCGCCTCCACCTTGGCGTCGACGGTCTGGATCGCGGCGTCGAGGTCCGCGGTGAGCGGGCTCGGCTCGGTCGTCGTGAACTTGTTGATGCCGACGACGATGTCCGCGCCCGACTCGATCCGCTGCCGGCGCAGCGCGTGGCTGGCGACGAGCGCCTGCTTCATGTAGCCGTTCTCGACGGCGACGACGGCGCCGCCCATCTCCTCGATCTTGGCCATCTCGGCCTTGGCCCCGGCGACGATCTCGGCCACCTTGGCCTCGATGACCGGGCTGCCGGCGAAGATGTCCTCGTATTCCAGCAGGTCGCTCTCGAACGCCAGCACCTGCTGCAACCGCAGGCTCCACTGCTGGTCCCACGGCCGCGGCAGGCCGAGGGCCTCGTTCCACGCGGGAAGCTGTACGGCGCGAGCGCGCGCATCCTTGCTCAACGTGACCGCCAGCATCTCCAGCACGATGCGCTGCACGTTGTTCTCGGGCTGAGATTCGGTCAGACCCAGGGAGTTCACCTGCACGCCGTACCGGAATCGGCGGTTCTTGGCGTCGGTCACGCCGTAGCGCTCCAGCGTCAGCTCGTCCCACAGCCGGACGAAGGCGCGCATCTTGCACATCTCCTCGACGAAGCGCACGCCGGCGTTGACGAAGAAGCTGATCCGAGCGACGACGTCGCCGAACTTCTCCATCGGCACCTGGCCGGAGTCGCGGACCGCGTCGAGCACCTGGATCGCGGTCGCCATCGCGAACGCGACCTCCTGCACCGGCGTCGCGCCGGCCTCTTGCAGGTGGTAGCTGCAGATGTTGACCGGGTTCCACTTGGGCATCCGGGAGACCGTGTAGGCGATGGTGTCGACGGTCAACCGCAGGCTGGGGGCCGGCGGGAAGACGTGCGTGCCGCGAGACAGGTATTCCTTGATGATGTCGTTCTGCGTCGTCCCGGCCAGCTTGGCGACGTCCGCCTCGATCTCGGTCTCGTCGGCGCCGCGCTCGCGGGCCTGCTCCTCGGCGACGACCTCATACAGCGACAGCAGCCACATGGCGGTCGCGTTGATCGTCATCGACGTGTTCATCTCGGCCAGCGGGATGTCCTTGAACAGGGCCCGCATGTCCCCGATGTGACTGATCGGCACGCCGACCTTGCCCACCTCACCACGCGCCAACTCGTGGTCGGGGTCGTAGCCGGTCTGGGTCGGCAGGTCGAAGGCGACCGAGAGACCCGTCTGACCCTTGGCGAGGTTGCGGCGGTAGAGCTCGTTGCTCGCAGCGGCGCTGGAGTGCCCAGCGTACGTGCGCATCACCCACGGCTTGCTTCGTTCACCCATGTGCGGAAGGTATCCGACCTGCGCATTCCTCGCGGTCTTAGCGCTGGTGAATGCGCTCACACATCAGGGCACTTCGCCCAGCGGCTCTGCGAGGATCGACCTCATGGTCAACATCACACGGGTCTACACGAAGACCGGCGACGACGGCAGCACCGCACTCGGCGACTTCAGCAGAGTGCGCAAGACGGATGTGCGGCTGGCGGCGTACGCCGACTGCAACGAGGCCAACGCCGCCATCGGCATCGCGGTCGCGGCCGGCGGGCTGCGCGAGGACGTGCGGGCCACGCTGACCCGCATCCAGAACGACCTCTTCGACGTCGGCGCGGACCTGTGCAACCCGCTCGCCACCAGCTATGCCTACGAGCCGCTGCGGGTGCAGGCGGAGTGGGTGAGCGAGTTGGAGGCCGACTGCGATCACTACAACGCGATGACGGAGAAGCTACGCAGCTTCATCCTGCCCGGAGGCACGCCGGGCTCGGCGTACCTGCACTTGGCCTGCACGATCGTACGCCGTGCGGAACGGTCGACCTGGGCCGCGATCGAGGCCTACGGCACCGCAGCGGCGGACCCGGACTCCCAGCAACCCGGTGGAGTCAACCCCACCACGGCCACCTACCTGAACCGGCTCTCCGACCTGCTGTTCGTCCTGGCCCGGGTCGCCAATCTGGACAGCGGTGGGGACGTGCTCTGGCAACCCGGCGGAGGGCGCGCCGCGAGCCCACAGTCCTCGTGAGCTACCAGTCGACCGGACGACGTTCCGGCGGGGTCGCCTCCACCCAGGCGCGCAGGGCGGTGTAGGGCTGCTGACCGAGGGCGAGTTCGACCTCGACCGGTCCCCGCCCGATCGGGACGCCCCGAAGCACCGCCCGGACCGATCCGGAGTCCAGCGCGTCCCCAGGCCCGAGCTGGGCGAACCCGCCGAGGTCGAGGCCTTGCCGCTCCCAGCAGTGCGAGGGGCGAAGGGTCATGCCGAGCAGCGGCAACCAGGCGATCGAGACGTCGTCGAACCGCAACAGACCGGCCCGCCAGCGCTCCCCCGATCCGATGCGCAGGGCACACAGCATGAGGTCGCCGCTGCGGGCCAGCAGGCGGCGACGGACGAAGATATGGGTCAGGGTTGCAAGCGCCGCGAACAGGCAGGCGCCGACCACGATCTCAGCCGTGACCAGCGCCGCCACGGCGTCAACCCCGCGCGGGGCTGGACGCGGTGGTCACCGTCTCGGCGACGATGCGGACGTGGTTCTCATCGACCGCCAGGAATCCGCCGTCGATGTGCGCGGTCTGCCGACCGCCGTCACCGTCGATCCGGACATCTCCCTCGACCAGCACCGTGAGCAGCGGGGCGTGCCCCGGCATGATGCCCAGCTCGCCCTCGATGCCGCGGGCGCTGATCATCCGGGCCTCGCCCTGCCAGACCTGCCGGTCTGCGGCAACGAGCTCGACATGCAGAGATGCCACGGTAGTCCTCCGGTCTCGCGGGTGGGTATGCCAGGGAGTCTATCCGAGTCGACCTAGCCGATGGCCCACCGCCGGAGGCCGACCGTCCGGCTCCGCTGGGTGCGGCACTCCGGGGCAGCAGCGCGCCGGCTGAGAGCCCCAGCACGCCAATCCATTTCGAGACCCTGTGCGGCGGGGCGGACGTCCGAGAGCATGGCCGGGCGTGGCATGCTACGGGGAATCACCGAGGGCGGTCGCATGGTCTGGCGCGAGCGCGAGTCCGCCGGCTCATGGTCACCGTCCCATCTGTCCCCGACGAGGAGTTGCGTGACCGACGAACCACAGGCCCCTGGGAGGACGCCGCTGCAGGCCCTGGCGGCGCACTGGGTCTATCCGCTCATCCTCATCCCGCTGTGCACTCTCGCCGGCGCCGGGCTCGGCAACGCGCAAGCACCCCTGGTCACGGCGGAGACCCGCCTCGCCGTGGGCCCCGGGCCGCTGAGCACCGGGGAAGTCACCGCCTTTCCGCAGGCGGCCCGAACGTTGGCGCAGGAGTATTCCCGCTGGGTGGTGAACTCCGCGGTCGATGGCACCTTGGGCGGCGACCGGGACAGCTCGGTGACCGCCTCTCCGATACCCGAATCCGGCGTCATCCGCATCGAAGCCCAGTCGCACAGCGCGGACACGGCGCGCCGCGCCGCGGACAACGCCGCCGTGCAATTGATGGAGGCGGTCAGCAACTCCAAGAAGGACCAGAACCCCGCCGCCGCCTTTGCGCAGTACTCGGATCTGGCCAAGCCGGCCGCGGAGGCCGAGCTGACACTGACCCAGGCCCAGGCGGCCTACGCCCAACTGGTGGGGGCCAAGGCTCCCGAGGCCGACATCCAGGCAGCCGGCCAGGCGGTTGTTGCCGCGCGGATCGCGGCAGGAAAGGCCTCGCTCGAACGAGATGCCGCGGCCTCGGTCTATAGCCGGCTGCGCGCGAACGCCTCAAGCGCGAGTGAGCTCAAGCGCATCGGCGAGGGCCGGGCCGTCATTACCGGCGACACCCGCAAGTCTCAGCTGCAGCGCTATGGCGTCGGCGGTCTGGGGGTCGGCGCTGCGTTGTCCATCGCCCTCGCCATGTCCACCGACCGCCGCAGGCGCCGCCGCCTCGACCCCGCTGCGGAGGACCTCGGCCGCCCGTCTCGCGCGCCCGCCGCCGTCGGCGCAGATGGCGCCGGTATCCCCGAGTGACCGCCACGGCCGCCATCGCGCGCGGGCGCGTTGCCCACCTGTGGACCAGCGCGTGGCGGCGTTTGCACGATTCCCAAACAATGCGCCACCCCGCTTACGTCTGGTGTTTCCTGGCCGCTTTCGTTCTCGACATGTTCTCGGGCTACTCGCAGTACATCGGCCTTCCCGTCAGCGGCGACCGACTGTTCATCCCCGCCGGGTTGGTGCTGCTCCTGCTGGACCGTCGCACCGAACGTCTGCGCTGGCAGGACCTCTACGTCCTGATGGCGTTGCTCGTCGCCATCGCGCTGGCCTCTGCAGCAGCCGCCGGCACGATCTCGAGACCGCTAGCGCAGTTCGCTCTCCTCGATCGCATCGCCGTCCCCTTCCTGCTCTTCATGGTCGCTCCGTTGGTCTTCACCACCCCGGAACGCCGTGACCTGCTGTTGAAGACCGTGACTCTCATTGGGGTGTATCTGGGCGCCACGGCGATTGCCGAGATGTTCGCCCCCTCGCTCGTGTGGCCTCGATACATCACCGATCCCTCGCTCGGGATCCACATCGGACGCGCCCGAGGACCCTTCGTGATCGCCGAGACGAACGGCATGGCACTGGCGTTGGCCTTCTTCTGTGCCGCTCTGGTCTACGCGCGCAGCACGCGCGGCAGCCTGTGGCGGCCGGGGGCAGGCCTGGCCATGGTCTTGTGCGCCGCCGGTGCCGTCCTCACGCTGACCCGATCCGTGTGGGTGGGCATCCTGCTCGGTCCGGTCCTCGTGGCTGTCGTGCACCGACCCGCCCGCCGGTATGTGGCGGGCCTGCTGATCGCCGTCGTCCTCGGCCTGGCCCTCGCCGTCCCGGCTGTGCCGCAGCTGGCCGAGTCCTTCAACTCCCGCCTCACGCAGGAGTCGAGCCTCTATGACCGTCAGAACGTCAACGACGCCGCACTGCGCGCGGTGGCCGCCGAGCCACTCACCGGGATCGGCTGGGGACGATTCGTGCTCGGCGGAAACGACTGGGTACGGCAGGCCGACGACTACCCCCTCACGAACACCAGCATCGAGGTCCATAACGTCGTCCTTTCTCGAGCCGCGGAATTGGGCCTGCCAGCCGCTGCCCTGACCGTGCTGACGTATCTGCTGGGGCCGTTCCGCGCCGCCCTGGTGCGCGGCCGCGGCGATCTGCGCCAGTGGCAGCTCCTGTTGATCGCCTCGCTCGGCGTTCTGCTGCCGCCCTTGGCGCTCTCCCCCAACGCTTCCCCCTTGCCGAACTACCTGATCTGGACGTTTGCGGGGATCGCCGCGCGCCCCATCCTGGTGCGTGGCGCCGGGCAGGAACTCGACCAGGACTTCTGGCGCGCAGTGTCCGTCCCGCGGCCGGTGCGGGACGCAAGGAAGCTGCGTCGGGACCCAGGCGCGGCTGCGGCGGGACGCGATCGATTCACTCGTCGGGCCGCCGGTCGACCCTTAGGAGATAGCAGCCATGAACCCAGCCCGACGCGACGACACGATGCCCAGACCCAAGCCCAGGCCCAGCCTCACCGACGCCATCGTGGCGCTGCGCGCCGACCTCGCCCGCGACTTCGCCCGTAACCCCCGCCTGGGGCAGCGGATCACCCTGGTGCTGTGGCGCGCCGGCAACCTCCTCGCGCACCGCCGGGATCCGCTGTCGGTGCTGCTGCGCATCGTCCAGCGCCTCGCGGTGGCCGTCTGGTTCCATGGCGTCCTCGGCGCCGAGATCCCCACCAGCGTGCCGATCGGTCCAGGGCTGTGGCTGCCCCACTCCGCCCGCGGCTGCGTCATCCACCCCAGCGCCACGATCGGAGCCGACTGCACGCTGTACCACGAGGTCACGATCGGCCTCATGCGCGACGAGGGTCGTGCGGCCAGGATCGGCGACGGGGTCTATCTCGCCGCCGGTGCCAAGGTGCTCGGGGACATCACGCTGGCGGACGGCACCTCGGTGGGCGCCAACGCCGTCCTGCTCACCGATACCCTGCCCGGCACGACGTACGTCGGCGTGCCCGCCAAGCCATTAGGCTCCGCCGCACCCCAGGCCTGACGCCGGAGCTTCTCACCCCAGGGGTTGCGGCTCGCCGGCGGCGCGCAGGAACTCGGCCATGGCAGGGGCCGCGGTCGCCGACGTGAATTCGCGCTCGACGGCGGCGCGACCGCGCCGCCCCTGCTCATGCCGTCCCGCCACCCCGAGAGCGGCCTCCGCCGCCAGGGCGTCGGCGATGAGGTCGGCGCGTCCGGCAGGAACCACCCGGCCCATGTCACCATCCGCGACCAGCTCGGGGACGGCGGCGATCTGGGTGGTCACGACCGGCAAGCCGGTGGCCATCGCCTCCATGAGCACCACCGGGAGGCCCTCCTGGAAGGAGGGCAGCACGAAAACGTCCGCCCAGTGGTATTGCGCCACAATGTCCTCCTGGGCCACGGGGCCGAGGAACTCCACCCGATCAGCGAGCCCGAGCCGACGTACGGCGGCGCGCAGATCCGCGTCCAGCGGGCCGCCACCAGCGATGCGAGCCACGACCGCGATGCCGCGCTTGGCCAGCAGGTTCAGGGCGTCGATCAGCACCGGTCCACCCTTCTGCGGCACCAGACGCCCCACCGACAGGACGCGCAGCGGGCCGCCGTGATCGGCTCGACCGCCGATCGGGGGGGCGAACCGGGAGGTGTCCACGGTCATTCGCACCACCCGCATCTTGGCCCACTGCTCGGGCTCGACGAGGCGCATCAACTGGCTTCGGCAGAAGTCGCTGATCGGGGCGATGGCCCGGGCTGAGCGGATCTTGTCCGGCACGTCCCACTGCTGCACCACCTCGAACTCGCCCGGGCCATGCACCGTCAAGGACCAGCGCCAGCCGGCATCGGGACCGTCCAGGGCCGTCCCGATGGCCACAGCCGTCCGCGCGACATCGGCGGCCACGTTGGCCATGTGCACGTGCACGTGGCGCAGTCCCCGCTCCTGCAGCAGTTGCCAGAGGATGACCCCCTCGGCGAAGTAGAACAACTGCCACAACCGACCCTTCGGTGTCGGCAGGCCGGTGCGGGCCGCCCGGGCCAGCAGAGTCGCATAAACCTGGGGCGAGCGCCGCGCCAACCGTGCCTGAGCGCGCAGGATGGCGGCCTTGGGGCGGCCGAGGATCACCTCGGTCCGGGCCGCCTCGGCCCGCAATGCCGGGGTGATCAACTCCGCCTGCGGTGCGGGGCGGACGCTGAAGGTGTGCACCTCGACGCCCAACTCGCGCAGGCCGTTGATCTCGCTCTCGATGAACGTGTGCGACAGGGCCGGGTATTGGCTGACGAGGTACGCGACGCGGAGTTGCTCGGTCGGCATGGTCGCAGTACTCCAGTTCGTCGAGGCCCCGGCGGATCGATCCGGCCGATGTGCCGGCGTCGGCCGGCGGATGGCACGATGGTCACGTCGTCCCCGATTGTATTGTCCGCCAAGGCCCCTCGTCGCAAGCCCGCAGGGGGTACGAGCGAAGGGTCCCTGTGGTCAGCACCGCCCGCCAGCCCCGTCAGATCTCCGTCGTCATCCCGGCCCACAACGAGGCATCGGTCCTCGGCGCGTGTCTGGCGGCCCTGCAGCGTGCGGAACGCGACGCCGACGGAGCGCTGGCCGTCGAGGTCGTCGTGGTCACCAACGGCTGCACGGACGACACGGCGGAGGTGGCGCGCGGGTACGGCGTACGGGTCGTGGAACTCGCCGAAGGCGACAAGAGCAAGGCACTCAACGCCGGGGACGCCGCCAGCACCGTCTTCCCGAGGCTCTATCTCGACGCCGACATCGTGCTCTCCCCAGGGACCGTCGCCGCGCTCGCCGAGGCCCTGAGCACCCCTGCCGCGGTGCTGGCCGCGCCCGCGGCGCGGTTCGAGACGACGGGCGCCTCCTGGACCTCCCGCGCGTTTCACCGAGTCTTCGCCGAGTTGCCCTACGCGACCGAGAGTCTGGGGGGCGTCGGGGTGTATGGCGTCTCGCAGAGCGGCCGTGCCCGATGGGCGCAGTTCCCGCAGGTTCGAGGTGACGACCTGTTCGCTCAGCGGCACTTCGCCCCGCAGGAGCGGATTCGCGTTCCCGGATACGCGACCGTTCGGGTGCCGAGAACGACCGGCGCGTTGCTGGCGGTGCGCACCCGGGTGGCGGCGGGCAATACCGATCTCGCCCGCGGCGCGGCCGGTGACCAGGCGCCGGACACCTCGGCCTCGACGCTGGACACCCTGCGCGCCCTCGGTCGGCTGGTCGGCACGAACCCGCGGCTGCTCGGCCCCACGATGGTCTATCTGGCCGTCATCCTCGAGGCGCGACGGCGGGCCAGGGGTGCCGGCGGGCCCGCCTGGCACCGCGACGGGTCCACGCGCTGAACGACTCCGATCCCCGCCGATCCCGCACGATCCCGCCCCATCCCGCGCGATCCCTACGAGAGGAAGACATGGACCCACGACTGCGCTACGCGAAGCGGGCGGCCTGCTACGTCGGTTATTACACGCTAGGTCGACATCTGCCCCGCCATTACGCCGTCGGAGGTCGCACCGGTCAGCGAGTGCGCAGGTTCCTGGTTTCGCGGATGATCGACGAGGCCGGGGCCAACGTCAACATCGAGTGCGGCGCGTGGTTCGGCTCTGGCAAGGGCATCCGCCTCGGGGACCGTTCCGACCTGGGCGTGGACTGCCTCGTGATGGGTTCGGTCACCATCGGCTCCGACGTGATGATGGGCCCCCGGTGCGTGTTCATCAGCTACGACCACAACTTCAGCGACGTGTCACGCCCGATGAACCATCAGGGACTCGTCGAGGACCGGCCCGTCGTCGTCGAGGACGACGTGTGGTTCGGTGCCGGCTGTATCGTGCTGGCCGGCGTCCGGATCGGCCGCGGCGCGATCGTCGCCGCCGGGTCCGTGGTCACCAAGGACGTCGCGCCCTACAGCATCGTCGGCGGCAACCCGGCGGCCGTGATCCGGTCCCGCACGCCGACGCACCCCTGAGCACCATGACGCGGCCGCCCCGGGTTCCGCCGAGCCGCCGGGCGACGCGCTGGCGCCGTGCCACCCTGGGTGCCCTCGCCGTCCTGGTGCTCCTGGCCGGCGCCGGCGGCCCGGAGGCGAGGCCCGGCGGCACACCGCCCCGGCCGAGCGCGACACCGGCGACCCGCTCGAACGGGCCGCAGTTCGCGCCGGACAGCGTCTTCACTCAACCGATCGGGCAACGAGCCACCGATCCCCGCTCAGCCGCGATGATGGCATCGCTACGACGGAGCATCGCGACGCGCTACGGCGGGGTGGCCGCGTTCAACTCCTCGGCGTATTCGATGAGCCTCGCGGTGGCCGGCGCCGACACGCCCCGCCGGGACGTGAGCTTCGATGACTGTCAGCACAAGGGTGCGCCCAGCAAGGGACTCTTCGACGGTCCCGCGCACTTCCGCAACGTTCCCATCCCCGAGGACGCGAAGGCCTCCGAAGGCACGGACGGAGAGCTCGGCGTCTGGTCCCCGGACACCGACCAGCTGTGGGAGTTCTGGAAAGCCCATCAGCGCGCTGACGGGTCGTGGCAGGCCTGCTGGGGCGGACGGATCGACCACGTGTCGGCCAACAGGGGCGCTTTCCCACTGCCCTACGGCGTGTCGGCTTCGGGATTGTCCTCCACTGGCTCCGCCGTCCGGGTGGAGGAGGCCAGGGACGGACGCATCACCCATGCCATCGGCCTGGCCATTCCCGCTCCTGCGCACTGGCGCACCGTCCGCCCGCCCGCGACCCGCAGCGACGGAGTGAATCGCGCCAGTGACGCCATGCCGATCGGCACGCGGCTCCGCCTCGACCCGGCGGTCGACGTCGACTCGCTCGGGTTGACCGCCGTGGCCGCAGCCGTCGCCCGAGCGGCGCAGATCTACGGCTTCATCGTCGTGGACACGGCTGGAGCGGTCGGCGTGGTGGCCGAGAGTGGTACCCCGGTGAAGGCTCGCACGGGGCAGGACCCCTGGTCAGACCTGCTCGGCGGGCCCTCCTACGCCGTCATGAAGGGCTTCCCCTGGGACCGGGTGGTCGTCGTGGCGCCCGACCCTGCCGGACCCCGGTGAGGTAGCCCGCTCAGCTTCGCAGCGGCACCGACGAATGGGGACTCGACCATCAAACAGTTCCCCTCCCCGCGCCGGAACTCGAGTCGATGCCCCGCTTCGTTGCGCTACTCAGCGCTGTCCTTGTCGTATCCGCCCCCATGACAGCAGTCCCCACGTCAGCGCAAGCGCAGACCACCCCGACCCCCGCACCGACGCCCAACGCCGTGCGGTTCGTCCCCGGCCCCCAGCAGAGCTCAACCAGGTCCCTGGCCCGCCGCAAGTCCCGCGCACCACAGGACGCCCCCGGTTCCACGCTGGTCAACCTCTCGCCCGACAGTTTCTGGACCAGCACGGTGGACGACGCACCGCTGGCGACCAATTCGTCGGCCGTGGGGCGGTACGTCGCGGCCTCAGTGCAGAAGCACTACGGCGGCACCGCCGCCTTCAACGCCTACTCCTACAACGTCACGTTCTACCGCGTGACGCCGGCCACCCCCCGCGTCAACGTGCGCTGGACCGATTGCCAGCGGCTGGGGTGGACACCGAAGGGTGTCTACACCGAGGCCGCGCACTTCCGGGGTGTGCCGGTGCCTGCGGACGCCGTCCCGGCCACCGGCACCGACGGAGCGATGGCGATCTATGACGCACAGTCCGACCAGATCTGGGAGTTCTGGAAGATGGCCAAGGACCCCGCCACCGGCGGATGGGCGGCCTGCTGGGGCGGGCGCCTCGACAAGGTCTCCACGGCGCAGGGGCAGTTCCCCTACCCGTTCGGCGTGTCGGCGTCAGGGCTGGTCATGTCGCCGGGCGTCATCGGCATCGACGAGGTCGCGAACGGACGGATCAACCACGCCATGTACCTAGGGGTCGTCGGCCCGGCGCACTCGAAGAACTACTCCTGGCCGGCCAATCGGTCGGACGGCTATTCGACCGACCCGGCCGCCCCCATGGAGGGTCAACGGCTGCGCCTCGATCCCTCCCTGGACCTGGATCGATACCACCTGACACCGATCGGACGGATGGTCGCCGAGGCGGCCCAGCGCTACGGCTTCATCGTCAGCGACAAGTCCGGCGCGGTGGGCGTCGCCACAGAGTCCGGACGTCCGGCGGAGAACGCCACGGGGGTCAATCCCTGGGAGCGGCTGCTGCAGGGCCCGTCGTACAACGTCTTCCGTGGCTTTCCGTGGGACAAGCTGCAGGCCTTGCCGAAGGACTACGGGCAGCCGTCATCCTGATCCAGCCTTGCGGCGTCGGATGAGGTCACGGACCCGGGCGATGCCGATCGTCGTGCCGACGTAGAAGACCGCGGCCGGCACCGCCGCCAGGGCGCAGGCCAGCAGCGCCAAGGCCCCGTGTTTGGGCGACCCGGCCGCCAACAACCGGTCCATCCCGTAGCCGCAGGCGAAGCTCAGGGCCGCTGCCAGCAGCATTCTGCCGAGGGGAACGACGGAGAACACGGAGGGCACCCTCACCGGGAGACGCCGGGTCGCGGTGGCGAGATACAGGAACGCGGTGAGCTGCCCGGCGAGCAGGGCGAGCGCCACGCCGAAGGCGCCCACCCCCCGGATGAACAGGGGGGACAGGATCAGCGTCAGTACCGCGTTCAGAGCTTGCGCCCACACTTCGTAGGAGGGGCGCCCCAGCAGCATCGCCCATTGCAGCAGGACGGACTGCAGCATCGCGAACAGGTGAGCGCACAGCAGGGTGCCGGCGACGAGGCCGGGCAGGACGCCGCCGAGTGGCAGCCAGTTGTTCACCCCGAAATATGCCGTGGGCGCCCCGACGGCCACCCAGCCACAAACCGCCGGGACCCACATTCGCTGAATGGCGGCGTAGTCCTCGACGGCCGCTGCGGCACCCTTGTGCCCGATGGCCCGGCCCAGCATGGTCTGAATCGGCACCATCGCGTTGTTCGGCAGCATCCGCAGTTGCTGCGCAAAGGTGGCGCCCGGAGCGAAGTAGGCCAGCTGCGCCGGGACCATCCGGCCCACGATCATCGTCACGCCCTGAAAGGTCAGCGCACCAAGCAGCCCCGAGATCTGCACCTTCCAGGTGAATCCCAGAAACTCGCGCAGCTCCGACCTGCTGATGAAGCCGATGCCACGCCTGCTCAAGTGGCGACAGGCAGACGGCACGATCGTCATGGTGCCCACGGCCTGCTGCGCGATGAAGACGTAGGCCAGTCCCGCAAGACCCATCCCGGCGTTGAGCACGACCACGATGCCGACCGCGTAGACGAGATATCCGAGCAACAGCGTGCCGGAGGTGATGGCGAAGCGTTGGTGGGAATACAGCACCGATGCGAACAGATTGCGCGCCAACGCGATCGCCACGATCACCGACAGCACCCGCAGGAGCAGCACCGCATCAGCAAACAGATCGGGCGGGGCGTGGAAGAACACCATGATCGACGGGGCGAGCACGATGGCCGTGCCCAGCGTGAGCATCGACACCCCCAGGACCAACAGGAGCAAGCTCACGAGCAGCCGCGTGGCGGCGACCGGATCATTGCGCCCGGCGTACAGCATGAAGAAGCGCTGCGCGCTTCTGCCGATGCCTCCGTCGAATTGGCTGAGGAACTGCGTCAGCATGCTCGTCAGGACGAAGAACCCGTATGCGGTGACGCCGAGGCGGGTGATCACGAAGGGGGTCAACACAAGATTCACGACCAACGGCGCGACTTGCGCCAACACCTGCCATGAACTGCCCCGCACGAGAATCGAGGCCCGCGACTTCTGGCCCGACCCGGGGGCCACCCGGTCCGCGGAACCGGAACCGGAGGCCTGGGCGTCCACGCTGTCGCGATGCTCGTCCACGCTGTCGTGGGGACCGGACACCGGGCGCATGCGCGAGGTCCCTTCGACGGCCGAGATGGTGACTGCTCGGCGGGTGGATCGCGGGGCCGATCGCATCCCGCGGCCTCGAGTGTACGAGCCGAAAGGACGACCTCCACAACCCAGTTAGACTGCGGCCCAACGGCCTAGGACAACCCATGGGGGCTTGATGTCAGCTCGGCAACCGCTGGTCAGCGTCATCATGCCGGCGTACAACGCGCAGGAGACGATCGGCGCGGCCATCACTGGGGTGCTCACCCAGGACTACCCCCGGGTGGAATTGATCGTCGTCGACGACGGCTCGACCGATCGAACTCAGGAAATCTGTGCCGCCTATGGCGACCTGATCCGGTATCGCCGCGTCACCAACGGCGGCACGGCGTCAGCGCGCAATGCGGGACTGCTCGAGGCGACCGGTGATTTCCTGGCCCTCTGCGACAGTGACGACGTGCTGTTGCCGCCCTATGTGGCGACCAGTCTGCGCGCCTACCAAGAGGCCGGCGGCGGCCGAAAACTGGTGATGAACGACGCCGTGCTCCTCACCGCGGCCGGCATCGGGCACGGCCGCCGGATGGTCGGGCGGCGGTTCAACCAACGGGCCGATCAGCGCCTCGGGATGCTCCAGAAGAACATGGTTTCCATCTTCACGTTCTTTCCGCGGCGCCTCCTGGAGGAGGTCGGAGTCTTTGACGCACACCTTCGTTACCGCGAAGACTGGGAGCTCTGGCTTCGGGCCGTCCTGTCCGGTTGGCAGATCGTCTACCAGCCGCAGGCCCATGCGCTCTACCGATGGAGCCCCAGCGCAAAGTCGACGCACCCCGCCGGGTACGACGTGGAGACGGAGATCCTGCGGGGCGTGCTGGATCGACACGGACCGCAGTTGTCCGCTGCAGAGCGTGCCTTCCTTGAGCGACGGCTGCAGACCAAGGCTCCCCGCCTCTTGGATCTGGAGGGCCAGCAAGCGCTGCGCAGCGGCGACATCGGGGCCGCTCGCGACATTTACGCCACCTTGGCGACCCTGTCCAGCCAGGACCCGCAGACGCTGGTCAAATCCAGCACGATCGCGCGAATCCCCGGTGCCGCTCGCCTGTGGCGGGCCCGGCTCTTGCGCATCGACGCTCGGATCGGCCGGACGTCGGAGGAGGTGCTGCGGTGAGACCGTCAGCATCCGCTGCGCTGAGAGTCCATCACCTGCTTCGACCGTAGTCCGCCGCCACGACCTGAATGTGCTCCCACGGGAAGTTCTCCATCACCAGGTAGGTGGGACCGCCGATGAGACCCGGCCAAGGATTGGTCCCGGTCACCGCGGCCTCGACGTCTCCCGACTCGGTGGCGACCGCGACCGCGCCGGAGCTGTCGGACACGATGAAGCCGTATCGCTGGGCGGCCTCGGCGACCATGCGCCCGATCGGTGTGAGTCGGTATTGCGACAGGTCGAGGGTGGGGTCCAAGCGCAGCCGCTGGCCTTCGCGCACGACGTACAGGTCGGCGACCCTGCCGTCACCGCGCAGCGCGGGCCAGGACACTTCCGGATAGGCCTGCGAATCCACCACACCGAGATAGAGCGCGTGCTCGATGACGCCGCGGCGCACGTCGGCGAGCCGCACCACTCCGCCGCCCATGAGCAGACCGGAGGCACTCACGCCGTAGGGTACGTCGAAGATGGCCTGGCTGGCCGAGACGTTATCGATGCGACCGCCCCAGCAGGCCTCCCAGCCGCCGGTCCCGGCGTTGCGGCGCATCTTCCAGAACTCCCACGCCTGGTCCGCGGCCGGGTCGTGGATCGTCATCTCACCGTCGGTGCCAGCTGCCGGCATGGCGTTGTCCGGCACCGGGACATTGAGATAATGACCCATCCCGGTCAGCAGACCGGGCGGCAGCTTGCCCTTGTTCTGGCAATCCCAAAAGCCGATATCCACCCTCGGCTGGCCGGGCGGAACCGTGTGGATCGAGGCGTTGTACTGGTAGGCGTTGAACGCCGCGACCCCGTTCCACCGATCGACGACCTGTTGGCGGAGGTTGGCGGCGATGACGTCGCTGTCCGGGTCCAACGGGGCACGGTCGACTCGCTGACGCCAGACCCCTACGGACAGGGACTCCGAATCGACGGGGTCGGGATCATCGACCAGCGCGGTCGGGGTTGCCTCGACGACCTCAACAGCAGCAACGGAGGGACTGTTGACCCGAGCGACAAAGCTCAGGTCGAGGCGTCCATCGGCGACGGCCACCCGGCCGGACCGAACATAGGCGGCGCCACGGCCTGCAGCCGCCACGATGTCGACGGCGGAGAACAGGGGTTCTCCCTCGGCGGTCACGTCGAAGACCCGCTGGGCCGGGTTCGTGAAATAGCCCTCCGCCATCAGCAGCCGGACCCGGTAGTCACCGGCGCGCGGAACCTCGATCGAGAACCCCGTGGTGTCGAGCGTCGACACCGAGAACAGCCGATCGTCGACGGTGCGCCGCACGTCCGTGCCGAGCAGTCGCTGGGTGACGGACGAGCCGCCGACGAAGCCGGCCCGCGGAGCCCAGACATGCCCCGCGGAGTCGGTCACCCGCGACCACGAGGCGTTCGCGCGATGGACGAACGGCGCCGGGGAGCTCTGTTCGGCCGCCCGCGAGACGGTGGGAGCCGCACCACCACAGACCGCGATGATCAGGGCCGACACCAGGGTTCTGTGGCGCGTCAGCGCCCGTGGGCGATGGCGGGAAGCGACGGCAGCCAACGCTGACTGGGGAGAATTGCTCATTACGCGCCTTCCGTGGCGAATGCGGTGAATCCCTTCGCCATCCCATCGGCGAGCCGGACGACCGCATGAATCGGGTATCGACGCGCCGACCCCGGACGGCGGCAGCGCAAAGCGCGTGGGTCACAATGGGTCTGGCGCTCCTGCGAGTCCCCCGACACCATCAGGCTCGGAGCGTCTTGTGATCGACATCACATCCGGTGGGGTTTGACCCCTCGCTCGCCTGGGCACGTTGAGCCGGCGCTCTTTCCGCACGGTCAGAAGGGAGAACCAAGCCATGGATAGAGCCCTGGCCTGCGCCGTTCTTCTCCTCGCGGCTCCATCGCTCGCGGTGCGTGCCGTCGTCGCCCTGCTGCGCACCGGGCGCACCCTGGTCTCCCGGTCCGTCGTGGATCGTGATGGCCGACCGTTCCAGCTCTACGCCTTCGCTGGGGAGCGCGGCACCTCGGACCTCCTTGACCTCATCGCCGTCGTCGCCGGCCGAATGCGCTTCATCGGCCCCCGGCCACTCACCTCCGACGAGGCGCGCGCCCTACCCGCCGAGAGCCCGCGCCGCAATGCCGAGCCCGGATTGTTCTCGGCCCAACGGCTTCGGCGTCAGATCGGGATTGCCTACGACAGCGGTCCGGGCGCGGCGGCCACCGGGGACCCCACGGAGGCGCCGCCGCCGCCCTCGGTGCTCTCCCGCGAGGGTCTCGCTCTCGTCGGGCGGTCGATCGTGGCCTCGGTCCTCTCCGGAGGCCCTGCCACCCTGACGCCGGAACACCTGCGCATGCTCGACGTCTCCATCGCCAACCAGACGATGCAACAAGCCCTGGACTGGATCCTCACTCAGGCGGAGCGCGACGACGGCCCTGGCGCCGGCCGACTCGTCTGCTTCGTCAATCCGGGCTGCCTCAACATCGCCGTGCGCGACGTGGGCTACCGCGCGGTGCTGCACCGGGCCGATCTGGTGCTTCCCGACGGGATCGGGATCAAGCTGGCGAGCAGGATGCAGGGCGTCGGGCTCCTGGAGAACGTCAACGGGACCGACATGTTTCCCCGGTTGTGCGCCCGGGCGGCCTTGGCCGACACCCCGATCTACCTGCTGGGTGCTCGTGACGGCGTGGCCGAGGCCGCGGGTCGGGCGATGTCCGAGACCTACCCCGGGCTGCGCATCGTCGGCACGCATCACGGTTATGTCTGGGGTGAGGAGGATGACGTGGTCGACCGGATCAACGCCTCCGGCGCACGCATTCTCCTCGTCGCCATGGGTGTCCCCCGCCAAGAGATCTGGTTGGAGCGAATGCGGCCCAGGCTACGTCCGGCCGTCCTCATCGGCGTCGGTGGGCTCTTCGACTTCTATTCCGGTCGCATCCCGCGAGCTCCCCTGTGGATGCGGGAGATCGGGATGGAATGGACCTGGCGACTGGCCCAGGAGCCGGGACGCATGTGGCGCCGATACGTCATCGGCAACCCCCTCTTCCTGTGGCGGATCTGGCGGGAACAACGCGCCAAGGCCGCCCCACGACCCATCACCTCGGTGCCGACTCATCCGAGCCCGAGCCCGAGCCCGAGCGCGTCCGCCCTGCCCGACGTGCCCGCCCCTGCCGACGTGCCGGTCCCACGCGACGCGCCAGCGACGGGCTCTTCGCTGCGGGCGGCCGTGACCTCGCAGGCTGCGGCGTCGATGCGGGTGGCCACCGCCGTCTTCGGCGCGGCCGCCCGCCGCCGGGCAGCGTCCCGACACCGCCGAGATCGCACATCCACGGACGCCTGATGCGCTGGCCCACCTTTGGTGCCCGCTCGGCGGATGCGCTGTCGACCCCCAAGACGGCGTCGGTGCGCGATGCGATGGCCGAAGCGCGGACCCTGCTGGCCGCTGACTTTCCCAAGAATCCCTACCCGATGCAGCGCGTCACCCTGGTGATCTGGCGCGCCGGCCAGGCGCTGTGTGGGCGGCGGGGATTGGGCGCTTTCGTGCTCCGCCGTGTCGTCCAGATTCTCGACGGGATCTGGATCCGCGGGCTGATCGGTGCTGAGCTGCCCACCCAGGTCGTGTGCGGTCCCGGCGTCCGGATTCCGCACGCCGCCCGAGGGGTGATCATTCACCCCAGCTGCGTCATCGGGTCACGAGTGGTCATCTATCACGGCGTCACCCTCGGGATGAGTCGCGTCCTGCCCGGCCCCCGCGTCGAGGACGACGTCTTTCTCGGGTCCGGCGCCCAGGTCATCGGACCGATCACCGTGCGGCGCGGCACGCGGGTCGGGGCTGGTGCCGTAGTGGTCAAGGACACCGAACCGGATACGACGTACGTCGGTGTGCCGGCCAACCCCGTGCGGAAACCCAGCACGATGTGACAAACGCGCCGGGCCGGCCCACCGTTGACGGTGGGCCGGCCCGGCGCGGTGCGATCCGCTCAGGACTGTCGGATCAGCTGTTCTTCTCGATCTCGCGGGCCTGCCGCTCGACGTCGTCGAGGCCACCGCACATGAAGAAGGCCTGCTCAGGAACGGTGTCGTAGTCGCCGTCGGCGATCTTGGTGAACGCCTCAATGGTGTCGACCAGCGGCACCGTCGAGCCCTCGATGCCGGTGAACTGCTTCGCCACATAGGTGTTCTGGGACAGGAACCGCTGGATCCGGCGGGCCCGGTTGACCAGGATCTTGTCCTCTTCGGAGAGCTCGTCGATGCCGAGGATCGCGATGATGTCCTGCAGCTCCTTGTTGCGCTGCAGGATCTGGCGCACCCGGACCGCGGTGTTGTAGTGCTCCTGGGTGACATACCGCGGGTCGAGGATCCGGCTCGTGGAGGTCAGCGGGTCCACCGCCGGGTAGATGCCCAGCGACGCGATCTCACGGGACAGCTCGGTCGTCGCGTCGAGGTGGGCGAATGTCGTCGCCGGCGCCGGGTCGGTGTAGTCGTCCGCGGGCACGTAGATCGCCTGCATCGAGGTGATCGAGTGACCCCGGGTCGAGGTGATCCGCTCCTGCAGGACGCCCATCTCATCGGCCAGGGTGGGCTGGTAACCCACGGCAGACGGCATGCGGCCGAGCAGCGTGGAGACCTCGGAGCCGGCCTGGGTGAACCGGAAGATGTTGTCGATGAACAGCAGCACGTCCTGCTTCTGCACGTCGCGGAAGTACTCCGCCATCGTCAGCGCTGACAGCGCGACGCGAAGCCGGGTGCCCGGCGGCTCGTCCATCTGGCCGAAGACCAGCGCCGTCTGGCCGAGGACGCCCGCCTCCTCCATCTCGACGATGAGGTCGTTGCCCTCGCGGGTCCGCTCCCCCACGCCGGCGAACACCGACACACCACCGTGGTCGCGCGCCACGCGGGCGATCATCTCCTGGATGAGGACGGTCTTGCCGACGCCGGCGCCGCCGAACAGGCCGATCTTGCCACCCTGG
>JAIUNK010000060.1 GCA_020161845.1 Actinomycetota bacterium | reverse complement strand
GCGCGCCGACCGGCTTCATCAGCAGCTTGTCCGGGTCCGGGGAGACCAGGAGGTTGATCTCGGGCTGCACCTCGCGCATCGAGTTGGCGACGACGAAGGGCGCCTTCTCGTGCGCTCCGGTCAGGTCGTCGGCGTTCTCCGCTGAGGTGATGAGGGCGCCCTTGTCCTTGCCGCGCGTCCGCTCGTAGACCAGCGTCTTGCTCTCGGCCGCGACCTCGGCGCGACGCTGGGCCCACCGCTCGACGCGTTCCGTGAGCCGGGCGAGGGCGAAGTGGCGCGAGTCCTCGTCCGACGCCGCGAGGATGCGCGCGGTCATCCGGTCGACGAGCGAGGCGAGGAAGACCTGCTCCTCCGTGACGCGCCACGCGTTCTGCTCCGGGGAGAGGCCCTCGGTGCCGCGGCCCGCGTCGGCGACCCGGGCGAGGCTGACGAGCACGCCGTCGAGACCTCGTTCGAGGGAGGTCGGGGAGAAGGGCGTCACCGAGAGCGGCTCGACATTGGCGTAGAACGTCTCGTGGTAGTGCCGGAACTGTTCGAAGTGGGCGAGGTCTCGCGGCCGGGCCCAGTTGCTGATCGTCACGACGAGCCCAGGACGGTCGGCCGAGCGGCCGACGCGGGAGGAGGCCTGGATGTATTCGGCGGTGTTCTTCGGCTGGCCGACGATCATCATCAGCCCGAGCCGCGAGACGTCCACTCCGACCTGGAGCATCGAGGTGGCGAGCACGGCGTCGTATGGGTGATTCGTGCGGTAGTTGGGCTTGGTCCCCTTCTTGGTCTCACTGCGGCGCCAGAGGTCGGCAATGGTGGTGTCGTACGCCGTGAACGGCACCGCCATCGCATCCAGCGTGGCGGTGATGTCGCTGTTGGAGACGCGGCTGGTGAGCTCGGCGGTGCGCAGTCCGAACTGGGTGCCGTAGCGCCTCGGGATGGCGACGCCGCGCCGCCCGAGCCGCAGCAGCTCCTGGATGTCGTCGTCGAGATAGCGGGTCATGCCGGCGAGCTCGCGGGTGCTGGAAAAATACCCGACGAGGGTGAGATAGGGGTCGACCGGCGAGGGCTGCTCGGGTTGCCCCTTCGGGGCGGGGGCGTACGTCGGGTGCGCCGCGGCGTACTCCTTGTCGAGGAGGAGCTGGCCACCGCCCATGAGCGCCTCGGCGAGGCGGATCTCCCCGGTGGTGAGCTTGACGCCGGTCGTCGAGAGCCCGAGGTAGCGGCGGCCTGGATGCTCGCGGTCGATCGCGACCTCGGTGGAGAAGAAGGTCTCGGAGGCGTCGAGAACCTGCGGCGGGAAGATCGTGAGCCCGCGGCCGTAAAGGTTGCGCACCTGCTCCTGGGCGTTGCGGACGGTCGCGGAGGAGGCGACGACGAGCGCCTTGACGGGACGGCCGTCCGGCGCGGTCCATTGGCTGAGGAGGTCGACGGCGACCTCGAAGAGGCCGACGGTCGTGCCGAGCGCGCCTGTGATGAGGTGCAGCTCGTCCTGGATGATGAGGTCCGGCGGCCGGAGCCGGGTGGCGGGGCGCAGCTGGACGCCCGGGAGCGTGTCCGTGGCCTGGTGGGAGGAGACCTTTCCGCAGGGGCCGTCCGGGTGGGCGAAACCGTGCCGGGGGCAGAACCGATCGACGCGACCGAAGAGCGCAGCGGCCTCTCCCTCGCGCGCGAGCCGGGCGAACTTGTCGACGGTCGCGATGACGAAGGCCGGGGTGAGGCGATAGATCTCCTCATCGACGGTGAGCACGGGCAGGCCTTCGTCGCATCCTTCGGGGCCGTTACCGATCGCGAAGGGGCAGTTGCCCAGGGCGTTGGCGCAGCTCACGAGGATGCGGTCGGTCTCGGGCACATGGCGCACGTTGGCCGGGCCGATCGCCTGGCCGCACCACGGGCACCGCTTGAACTGCAGCGCGGTGAGTCGGAAGGCCTTGCCCTCGCTGATGTCCCTGAGTTGCGCGGCGGCGTCCTTGACCTTCTTCGGGGAGACGTCGCTGCCCACCCACAGGCCGATCCGGAAGGGAGTCGATCCCCACGTTGTCGGGTCGGCGCGCCGGGCCAGTTCGGCGGCGCAGATGAGGGCAGTGGCGCGCTGGAACTGCTGCGCGGTGAGGAGGCGCAGCGTGTAGCGCATGAGCACCGCGACGCCATCGGAACTGTCGAGCGGCCCGTCGGGGGGCTGCAGCAGGCCAAGCGCGGCGTCGCGCCGGCGGATCGCGAAGACGAACGCCGCCAGACCGAGGTATGCCTCCGTCTTGCCGCCACCGGTTGGGAAGAAGAGCAGCTCGACCTTGGCAACGTCGCTCGATCGGCGCCTGTGCCCCGGCTCGCAGAGCGACGGCAGCTGCATGAGGACGAACGCGAGCTGGAAGGCGCGCCAGTGGTGCGGCTTGTGCTGGTCGGGGTCGCCGCCGGGCGGGAGCGTGACGACGGCGTGCTTCGCGTCGGCGATGGACAGCCGCGGGTCCTTGGCGCGGCGATCGGCGACCTGCGTCGCGATGCGCTGCTCGGCCATGACGCGGTTCATGAACGCGAAGCAGCGCCGCGCCTCGGCGTGGGCCGGGTCAAGGAGATAGGCGAGACCCTCGACGAGCTGAGCCTGCACCTGGCGCGCCTCGTGGAGTGCCTCCGCGGCGATGGGTCGCAGATGCGTGGGAAGCCCGGCGGCCCTCGTTTCCTGGTCGTCGAGCCACGCGCCGTACGCCGTGACGAGCGGGGAAAGCCCGTCTTTCAGCTGCGTGACGTCCTCGGTGTCGAGCGCCCGCATGTCCAGCAATGCGGCGACGTCGATGGCGGCGACCTGGGGGGTCTCGACGACCGGGAGCCACGTGGTCCGCACGGCGGTCGCGCGCCGTGCACCCGCCTCGACGTCCCAGTTCGCGGAGCACGTGCGCCCCATCGCGAACTCCAGCCGGTCCCGATATTGCAGCGCAAGGCGCTGCTGCTCGCCGGTGGGGTCGTCGGGCGCCTCCCAGGCGGGATCCATGACGTCGTTGACGGGGAGGAAGAGGTCTTTGCGGGGGGCGCCGTCGGGGGCGACCACCTCCAGCCGGGTCTGAAAGAGCCACACCGGTGTCGGGATGGAGCGCGGTGAGTGCCGGTCGTTGCACAGGGCGATCTCGATGATCGCGCAGCCCCGCGCGGGGTCGTCGTGGCGGTCGACCCGCAGCGTCACTTCGTCGTTGAGGAGCGGGTAAGGCTTGGTGACCCGCGGTGCGAGGTCGGCGAGGCGGATCGTGGTGGGGGGAGGTTCGACCGGGGTACGGCGGAAGTGGCGGATCGGCCGTCCCGACGCGGTGACCTCGCCGGTGTTGAATGGCTCGTAACTGCCCCAACTCGCGACGACGACGACCTCGGGGACGTCGAGCGGCACCTGGAAGCGCAACCCCATGGAAGCGGGAATCATGAGGCCCCGCTTCTGCGCCTCGTCCTGGCCGCCGCCGGTGTCCTCGTCGGCCGAGGCGGAGTCGTCGTCGACGGACGTGAGCGGTACGCCGTCAACGAGCGAGGCGTCGAGGTCGTCGCCGACGTCGACCGTCGGGGCCTCGCCCTGCGCGTCCGAACCCCCGGCGGGGGCCGGGTCGGCGTCGAGCGGGCGGAGCTTGGCGGGGGCGACGCGGCCGAGGAGGTAGAAGTTCTCCGGCGCCTCCTGGATGACCTCGTCGGCGCCGTACCGCGGGCCCAGCATCTCGCGGCGCAGGATGTCGGCGAGGTTCTCCCGCGCGGTCCAGGAGGTGCCGTCTGGCTGATGCGCGAGCTCGTACGGCGGGGGCGGCGGCCCGCTCGGCCGCCTCGCGGTGGCGGTCATCCCTGGTGCCCCTCGCTCTCGGGGCCGTCGACCTCGGCGTCGTCCGCGTCGCCCTCGGTGTCGCCGGTCGCGACCTCCGGGGCGTCGCCCTGGGCTGCGGCGCGACGGTGATTTTCTTCGAGCAGGCGGTCGAGGACCTCGACCCGCGCCTCGGGGCAGATCGTCCACCGGCGCATCTGCCGGTACGTGTGGAAGCCGTGGTGGAGCGGCACGTCGGTCCAGCCGTACGCCGCCATCACCGCCTCGTCGATCTCGACGTGGATCTCCCGCAGCCGGTCGATATCCGGGTCGCCCTGGCACTCGCGATCGTTGACGAGGTTGTACAGCTTCGTCAGCCCGAGCTGACGTCGCAGCATGATCGCTAGCCGTTGCGTGTCCAACGAACGCCCCGCTTCGGCAAGTCGCGTCGTCAACGCAGGGCGGGGCAGGGTGTCGAAGACATCCGAGGGTGCGTAGCGGGGGTCACTTCGCATCCCCGAGCTATAGGCGACCGCCCAAGATTGATGAATCGAAGACGACAGCAGCCCCTGCACTCTGGGATCAGCCGTCGCAAAGACCACCGTGGCGTCACTGGGTACTGATCCGGCCGGAACGCGCAGCGGCATCACCGTCCGACTGACCCGGGTGAGCACCAGGTACTCAGTGAGATCGCGAATAGCTCGCCGCATAGCTGGCCGACCATTCCAGAATTTCCACCACTCATGGACCATGCGGGGGTATTTGTCGGCGTTCTTCGTGATGCGCTCCGGTCGCACCGTTCGCTCAACATGAACCCAAGGACCGGTGAAGGTGCGTGCTTCGGTTTCGGTGCGTTCGGCGAAGTCGATCACCCAGCGGGAGGCCGACGCGTCGGAGCGGGAGTTGAGGTCTTCGCCATTCAGATAGGGGAAGAGCACGTCTGCGTTACGCGGATCCTCGGCGATCCAAGCTCGTGCCTGCCGGTCCTCGATGATGAAGCCCATGCCGAGGACGATGCACCCCTGGAAGGCGATGCCCGAATTCTCCTTGAGTCGCTTCGGCAGTCCCTCGACCCGCCCGGCGGGCTCCAGAAGTGAAGATACGCGTCGGACAACGATGTCGTCCGCTGTGCGCGGCGAGTCCTCGGCCACAGCGCCGATCGTTCCCCAGACGGCGGCGTACTCGAGGTTGGCGCTCGCGGCGGGCCACTTTCGACTCTGGATCGCGCGAGTGATCGTGAAACCGCGCCCGACCATCCGGTCGAGGCCGACCTCGCGAGTGTCGCCCTGCGCCACTGTATTTGTCGCGATGAGCCCAATGGTGCCGCGCGGGTTGAGAAGGGTAGCGGCGCGAAGGAAGAAGTAGGCCACGAGGTCGGCATTGCCCTTCGTGCCGTCGGCGATGGCATTGACGAGCCATTCGCGCACGTCGGTGCCGCTCGCTCCCGAAATCTTCTTGCCGCCGAGGAAGGGTGGGTTGCCGATGACGGCGTCGAACCCGCCCCGCTCCATGACGTCGGGTACCTCGACGACCCAGTGCAGCGGCCGCCAGCGCACGTAGTCCGTGTCGACCGTCGGTTCAAGCCCGGTGGCGACGATCCGCTCCACCTCGGCGCGGTCGCCCGACCCGGTGGGCGGGAAGGCGGTCGCGACCGCCGAGCGGAGCGCGTCGTACGCGTCGTCGAGCTTGGTGCCCGGCTTGCCCCCGAGCGGAAGGCCCGTCGCGACGACGGCGTTCGCGACGAGCCGGACGTCGGCGGTGTCGGCGTGGACCCGGTCGAGCTGGCGCGCCTTCGCCCGCGCCGACCGCTGCGGGTCGTCGTCCTGCACCTCGCTCGCGAGCGCCTCCCGCCGCCGCGCCGCTCGGGCCAGGGCGTCCCGCACGTCGAGCTGCAGCAGCGTGTTGTCGAGCGTGAGCTGCCACGACTCCTGCCGGTGCCCGGTCTCGGGGTAGAGGTGCAGCTCCTCGATCTGCCGGACGTCCGTGAGGCCAAGGAGGGAGTTGCCGACGAACAGCTTGTCGTCGACGAAGGAGAACGGCAGCTTCGGATCGAGCGAGACGAGCCACAGCGAGAGCTTGCACATCTCGACGGCCATCGGGTTGATGTCCGCGCCGTAGAGGCACCGGGCGACGACCTCGCGCTTCGCCTCCAGTTCCAGCAGCTCGCGGGCGTGACCCCGAGCGTCGCCCTGCGCCTCCCAGGCCTCGACGAGCCGCCGGGCGAGATAGCGGGCCGCGGCGACGAGGAACGCGCCCGAGCCGCACGCGATGTCGGCGACCTTGAGCCCGAGGATGTCCTCCGAGCTCACCGGCCGCCACGCCTGCCGGTCGCCGGTCTGGTGCGACCCGGGGGAATAGACGAGCGGGGCGAGCGCGTGCTCGACGACCTCCTCGGCGAGGATGCGTGGCGTGTAGTGCGCGCCGGCGCTGCTCCGCGACGGCGTCTCGACGACGATGAGCCCGCCGGGGAGGAAGACCGTCGGCCGATTGCGCAGGTCGGGGCGCACGAGCCCGATCCACGGCGCGAGGCGCTCGCGGATCGCGGGGTCGGTCGTGACGGACCGCAGCGCCCGTTCGGTGGCGTCGGAGGCGGTGTCGGCGGCGGCCATGTCTTTGGCGAGCCGCGTGGCGCTCGGGAGCTTGGCGCCGGGCTGGTGGGTCTTCGCCCACGCGAGGATGCCGGCCGCGGTCGCGGCGTCGGTGCCGTTGGCCTCGAACAGCTCGTCGAGGACGTCGATGGGGATCTCCGCCTCCTGGCCCGTCGGGCCGGGGAGGCCGATCTGGATCGTCTCGACGCGTCGGGCCGTGTAGCCGAGGAGCTGCTCGTAGATGTAGCCGATCTGCTCGACGTCGATCTCCCGGAACGACACCCGCCTGGCCTCTCCCTTGACGACCGCCACCTGGACGGCGTCGAGGACGTGCCGCATGACGAGGTCCGACACGGTGACGACGAGCTGCCCGGAGGCATCGGTGGCCGTGAGGAAGCCGAACCCCGCGGGATCGAAGAGCGACCCGCCGTACGCGGGGATCCGCATCGTCTCCGAGCTGACCCCCGCGTAGAGGGCGTTGCTCGTCGCGAGGAGCCGGTGCCACACGAGGCGCGTGTCGTCGAGGCTCTCCTCGCCCTCGTCGCGCAGCCGCCGGTCGAGGTCGTCGAGCACGCCGACGAGCCCGTAGCCCTCGGTGAAGACGTGATCGTCCGGGAGGAGGTGGCGTTCCTGGGCGAAGAGGAGGAAGACGACCCGCATCATGACCGTCACGGCGGCCTGGTAGACCTCGTCCGCCGTGCCGTTGGCGTCGATCGGCAGCGGCTGGCGCATTCCACGCCGTCGGGCATCGGCGGCGCTCTCCGCGAAGGCCTGGATGAGGAGCTCGACGGCCCGACGCACCTGCACGCCGAGAGAGAGGGTGATGTCCTCGGCCGCGGCGACCGACTCGACGAAGAGCGCGGTCGTCCGGTCGATCGCACGGCCTGCGACGAGTTGCACCGGGTCGAGGAGGACGGCGATGGCGTCCCGGACGTCGGTCTCCTCGACGAACGTGAGGGCGTCGACGACGCCGGAGCTCGGGAGGGTGGCGGTGTCATCGCCCGAGGGTTTCGCGGCGGTCGGCGTGTTCGGTCGCGGCACGCTGACCAGGCCCCACCAGCGGCCGTCGGTGACGAGCCCGATCGGCACCTCCGCGGCGCGAAGCATCTCCGTCATCGCGTCGATCGGCGTCTGCGCCCAACCGTCCGCGAAGAGCCGGCGCAGGTCCTCGACGGGGTCGACGACCCACACGAGCGCTCCGACCGAGTCGTCATGGAGCAGTGCCCCGGTGGGACGGCGCGTGACGGACCGGTCGCCGGAGGTGATCGCCGCCCGGTCGAGCACCATCGCGAGCCTCGGGGACGCCGCCGGATCGCCGTCGAGGTGCAGGAAGTCGCCCCAGCCGAAGACCTCGCGCAGCAGGGTCTCGACCCAGGCGTCGCGGGCCGGGCGGTACGCGGCCGCGGCGACCTCGGACGCCTCGCCCGCGCCGAGAGCGGCGACGACGGCGTCGTACGCGCGGTCGAACGCGGGCTTGGCGGCCCGCAACGCGTCGATCCGCTCCCGATCCAGCGGCGGAACGCCCGTCGACCACCGGCGCTTGAGGGGCGGCACGGCGAGGAACGGGCCGTCGGTGTCAACGAGCCGCAGCCAGGCGCGGTGCTGCTCGGCGGCGCTCCGCGACGGGGGAGCGACGGCGCCCCTGGCGGACCCACGCCCCGACGGGGCACGCCGGGTGCCGGTCTTCGCGGGGCTCATCGCCGGCCTCCCCAGGCGGCCGCGTCCTGTTCGGACACGGCGAAGACGAGGGCGGCGGCCGTGACATAGGGCCGGACGTCCTCATAGCGGGCGCGCAGTCCCGCGACCTCGCGGCGTTCGTCGTCGTCGAGCTGCGCGAGACGCTCGCCCATCCGGGCGATGTCACGCTGCCGCTGGCGCCGCTGGTCGTCGAAGAGCGCGAACTGCGCGCCGGCGTCGCGGTCCTGGTCCTCCAGGCGCCGCAGCGACTCCTCGAGGTTGGTCCGGAAGCGGCCGAAGATCGCCTGGGCGCGCTCGACGTCCGCCCCCTCTCGCTTGGCGAGCTCGCCCTCGACGGCGCGCTGCCGGCCCTCCGCCCGCTGGTGCATCGCCGCGTCGAGGCGCTCGCGAAGCCTGGAGCCGTCGGCGTTCCACGCCTCGATCAGATGGCGGCGCACCGCCTCGTCGGCGAGGACGAGCGTGTCGTCGTCGAGGACGCGGTCGAGCAGCTCGTCGACCTTCTCCTCGGCCATACCGGTGCCGCCCTGGTGCAGGCGGACTCCGGTGAGGAAGACCTCCTCGTGCAGGCGGAGGCCGCCGCGTCCGACGAGGACGAGGCGGGCGACGGCCGCAACGGCTGTGCCGGGAAGCGTGGGCGTGACGACGGCGGTGACGCGGTTGAGGCCGGCCTCGGCGCCGTAGAGCGAGCTGCGCAGGATCCGGGAGGATTTCTGCATCAGCGCGTGGCCGAGGTGGACGTGGACGAGGTCGGTGCGCGGCCTGCCGTCTTCGTCGACGAGGGCCGCGTCGTCGAAGGTGATGGGGCGGCGTACGCCGGGGTGGAGCCGGTCGCTCAGCCCGGCGAGCGCCGGCTGCCACCCGGGTCCGAGCTCCGGCACGGCGAAGACGTCGGCATCGGAGAGGTCGTCACCGACCACGTGCAACGGCGGCTGGTGGCTCAGCGACAACGCCGTGTCGACGACGCGGCGGGAGTTGTGCGGCAGCAGGTGGAGTTCGGCCTTGCGCTCGTCGTACGTCCGGGCGAGATCGGTGAGCTCGCGGCTCAGCTCGCGCTCGCCCCGGAGGGTGCGGTTGATCTCCTGGGTCCCGGCGTCGGGCGTGGCAGGTCGTCGCGTCGCCTCGCGTGCCGTCGTCGAGAAGCGCCGCTGGATCTGGGCGTCCACGAGCTGGTTGACCGAGCCGAGCTCCTGTTCGACGGTGCTGACCTTCTCCGCGATGCCGCGGAGGAAGCGCATGTCCTCGGCGTACGTGCTCGTGCCCGTCGCGGGGGCGAAGTGGAAGATCTCGGGGGCGAAGGGCTGGCCGTAGCGGTCGATCCGGCCGATCCGCTGCTCCAGCCGCGAGGGGTTGAACGGGATGTCGAAGTTGACCAGCCGGTGGCAGTGGGTCTGCAGATCGATCCCCTCGCCTGCGGAGTCGGTGGCGAGGAGGACACGGACCTTCTGAGTCGTCGGGTCGGCGGTGAACCTGGCGCGGACGAGCTCGCGGTCCTCGGCTTTGGTGGAGCCCTGGATGACGCCGAGGCGGTCCCGGTCATATCCGCGCTGTTCCAGGCAGCGGCGAATCCACTCCAGCGTCGCGGCGTACTCGGTGAAGACGACGACGCGCTCGTTGCCCCACGTGCCGTCCGGGCGGCACACGGCGTCGAGGAACGTCGTGAGCGCCGTGAGGCGCGAGTCCGGCTTGCTCTCGTGGCCGAGGCCCCATTCGATGAGGTCGTCGAGTTCGGCGTGCGAGGCGCTTGCGAGGGGGTCGAGGTTCTTGGCGCTTTGCAGCGCCTCGAACTCCGGCTGATCCTGCTCGCCCTCCTCCTCATCGCTCGCGCCGAGGCCGAGCGTCTCGTCGTACAGGTCGAAGAATTCGTCCTCGTCGAAGGCCGCGCCCGCCCGCGCCAGCCGGTAGGCCTCAAGCGTGCGGCCGAGCGCCCACGGGCTGGAGAGGAATCGTTTCTTGAGGATGAGCCCGACGATGTCGCCGGCCCCCTTCCGGCCGGCCTGCTCGGCGCTCGCCGCGAGGATGCGGGTGAGTCGCTCGAAGCAGTCCTGTTCTTCCTGCGTGGGTTCGAACGCGATGGTCTTGACGGAGCGGCGCTTGAAACCCTTCTCCGGGATGTCGGACTTGAGACGCCGGACGGTCACTGCCGCGAGCGCCTCGCGGTCCGGCGTCATCCCGCGCTGGAAGCGGCGGTTGTCGATCATCTCCAGCAGCGCGCTGAAGGACTCCGAATGCCCGTTGTGGGGCGTCGCGGAGAGGAAGAGACGGTGCTCGCTCCGCTCGGCCAGCTCGCG
>JAIUNK010000059.1 GCA_020161845.1 Actinomycetota bacterium | reverse complement strand
CGTGCGCATCGAGTTCGAGGACGATGAGCTGCGACGGCTGGCGTACGGCGAGATCAGGCACGTCAAGCGGTGGCCTCCGGAGGTCACGACACGCTTCTACATGCGCATTCAGCAGCTCAGGAGCGCAGCAGACGAGCGAGCGCTGCGAGCCCTCAAGTCGCTGCACCTGGAGCAACTCAAAGGAAAGGATCGACGAGGCCAGTCGTCGATTCGCCTCAACCAGAAATACCGATTGATCGTGCGCTTTTACACGGACGCGGGCGGCCGCGTCACCGTCATCATTGACGGGCTCGATTACCACAAGGGGTGAGACTGATGACCGACCAGCTTGCGATGGCTTTCCCGCCTGGCAACTTCCTCCTTGAGGAGCTCGATGCCCGTGGGTGGAGCCAGGCCGACTTCGCGGAAGTTCTCGGCCGCCCGACCCAATTGGTTTCCGGGATCATCTTGGGCAAAAAGGCGGTCACGACTGAAACGGCGACCCAGATTGGGGCCGCCCTCGGCACCGGTGCCGACCTGTGGCTCAACCTGCAGTCCAGCTACGACTTGTGGCTGGCCGGGCACAATGCTGAGGACCAGCGGGCCTTGGACGACGTACGAACGCGATCACGCATGCGCGAACTGGCTCCGGTCCCGGAGCTTCGGAGGCGTCACCTCCTGCCTGACGGCCCCCTCGCCGACCAGGCCCGCGCACTCTGCGAGCTTCTCGAGATACCCGATCTCACCGGGGAGCCGACGTTCGCCGCGTCGGCGCGCCGGCACAATGCCGACCAATCCGTGACCCCGACGCAGAAAGTGTGGCTGGCCTGCGCGCGACGAAAAGCGCGAGACCGCACCGTTGGCGCAGTCGATCGTGAGGCCCTCAAGCAACTTAGTGAAGGGCTCACGCGGCAGATCCGCGACGCGGCTGACTTCGCACGACTACCGGCCATCTTCGCGGCGGTCGGGGTGCGTCTTGTCTACGTGGAACCATTCGCGGGCAGCAAAATCAGCGGCGTGTCCTTCCTGCTGGACGACGATCCCACGCAGCCTGTCATCGCGCTGTCCGGATGGGGCAAGAGGCTGGACAAGGTGCTCTTTACGCTGCTGCACGAGGCAGCCCATGTCGTCCTGGGCCACGCCCGCCCTGGTCAGTTCGTCATCGACGAGGGCGAAGGCGACGGTCGCAGCGATCCGCAGGAGAAGTCAGCGAACGATCTCGCGGACAAGTGGTGCCTCCCTCTACCGATGAACCTGCCTGCGAACATTCGCCGTACTTGGCTTGCGGCCGAGGCGGAGCGTCAAGGAGTGCACCCGATCGTGATCGTCGGTCGACTCCAACACCAGGGTGTCATCGACTGGAAGTCCGAGCTTGTGCGTGGAGCCCCGAGAGTGGACGAGCACCTCGCGGCTTGGTGAGCGTCGGCTGCACGTTGCCTGATTGAGGCTATGCTGCGGTACTTCCACGGCAGACCGTGCTCAGCTTTGGGGGGTCGCGACGGGGCGTGGTTGGATCAACGGAGCATCTCTCCTGACCGAGGAAGCAGCCGATGTCCATCACCATCCTCGATGAGTTGACTCGCCTGGTCGGTGCGGGCACCACACCGCGATCCAGCGCGCGACTGTCGCCGCTGATCGACGTCCCTCGGGTGGACGTCGACGACATCGGCGAGCTGCGCACGCCGCTGACCCCGACCAAGCTCAGGCGCCTGCTCGAGGTCGCCGTACCGGCGCCTTTCGGCCAGGGCGAACGCACCCTGATCGACCCGTCCGTACGCCGCACCTGGCAGATCCCGTCGGAGATGGTCACCGTCGACTGGGACGGCTGCCTGGCTGAGGTGCTCGACGAGGCGCGGTGGGGCCTGGGACTGCCGGCCGAGTGCCGGCTCACCGCCCGATTCCACTCGCTGCTGGTCTACGAGAAGGGCGACTTCTTCCTGCCCCACCAGGACACCCCAACGGCCGATGAGATGATCGGCACGCTGGTCGTGGTCCTGCCGTTCCGGGGCCGAGGCGGGGAGCTGGTGGTGGACGACGGCGCCGGCGGCGCCACGACGTACGCTCCGGCCGCGCACGAGACGACGCTGGTCGCGTGGTACGCCGACCGCCGCCACGAGGTTCGGCCGGTGCGCAGCGGCCACCGGGTGGTGCTGACGTACGACCTCCTGGCGACCGGACCCACGACCGCGCCCGCCGTCCCGACCGACGCGGCCGCTCAGGTCGCGGGGATCCTCGATCGCTACTTCAGCACGCCGGCGAGGCGCTGGGGGATGCCTGGTGAGGTCCCCACGAAGCTGGCCTACCTGCTGGATCACGAGTACCCGGCCAGCGGCCTGTGCCTGGACCGGCTCAAGGGTGCCGACGCTGATGCGGCGGCCCTGCTGCTAGCCGGGGCGGAGCGGGCCGACTGCGAGGTCGTGCTGGCGCTGACCGACGTCCATGAGGTGCGTGACGGTGACTCGATGTCCGGTGATCTGATCGATAGCGACATCGAGGTCACCCATGCGGTGTCACCGGACGGGACGGTGCTGCCGTGCCCGACGGCGTTCGGCAGCGAGGAGGCGGCGGGTACGCCGTCGGCGCGGCTGATCCCGTACGAGCAGGAGTACGAGGGCTACATGGGCAACTACGGCGAGACGATGGACCGGTGGTACCGGCGCGCCGCCCTGCTGGTGTGGCCGCGCCGGCTCGCGTTCGCCCACTGGTGTGAGGCAGCGCCCGTCGCGGCGCTGCGGGAGCTGGCGCAGCGGTCCTGGGCGAATCCCGGCGCAGCCGATGTCGACCGCGACCTGGCCGGGCTGCTTCCGGCGTGGCAGGGCATCGTAGCCAGCACACCGGGTGGTGGACGCGCGGGGCGCCTGCCGCCGGAGCTGGGTGGTCCCGGGCCGACGGGCAGGCCGGGGGACCGTGCGGGCGCCGAGAGCCCGCGGGCCGACCTGTTCAGCGTGGCCGCCGACCTGGCCTGCAGTATCGGGGACGCGGACCGCGCCGGGGCCCTGCTGGATCCATTTGCCGTTAACGACCTGGGGGCGAGCGGTACGGCGTCGCTCGTGGCCCTCGCGGAGCGGTACGGCGATCCGTGGGCGCAGGAGCTGCTGCGCACCTGGACGGCGACGCGACGGGACGGGCGGTGGGATCCCACCGCCGATTGGGTACGCCGAGTGCCGACGCTCGCACAGGAACTCTCGGCTCGGCCGGCGCTCTCCAGTGAGCTCCTCACGCAGGCGTGGGCCCGGCTGCACCCGCTGATCACGTCGCGGGCCGCCCCCCGAACTCGCACGGCCGCCCGGAGCCTGGCCGATCTGGCGCCGCACCTGGTGGCGGTTTTGGAGGCCGCGACCGTGCTGGGTGAGACGGCCCGTCAGCACGCCATCCTCACGGCTGCGCGCCGCGACGACGTACTCCCGCTGCTCATCCCGGCACTCACCCTGGCCGGCGGGTGGCCACCCGAGCTGCGCGACGCCTCCGGCGCCCGAGCGTGGGCCGACCTGGCGATCGAGGCCCTGCAGGCCCGGCTCGCTCGCGACCGCCGAGCAGCCGATGACTGGTCGATCCGGGTGTCCTGGCCATGCGCCTGTTCGACGTGCACGACCCTGCGCTCATTCCTGGTCAGCCCCGATGAGCAGCGCCGCGAGTGGCCATTGGCCCAGGACGGCCGCCGGCACGTGGAGCAGGCGATCCGTCAGGCCGAAGCGCCGGTGCGTTGTACGACGCTGACCGCTGGGCGTCCCTACACCTTGGTGCTGACCAAGACCGATGAGGTGCACGCCGCCGACCGGCGCGAACGCAGCCAGGCGGCCGAGGACCTCGAACGGATCAGCGCGCTGTGGCACTAGACACGTCCGGCCGCGCCCAGGCTGGGCACCGGGCCCGTCATCGCACCCGGGGACACATTCAGCGACCGCGGGACACTCTACGCGTTGCTCCCAGGACCGCGAACGTGTCCCCAATCCCGCCAACATGTCCCCGGGATTGGGCGGAGATGCTGGCTGTCCACGACGCGACGAAGTGAGACTGCGGACAAGAGCGAACGAGCAAACGAGACAGCCCGTGATCGAACGAAGTGAGACACGGCCGATGCTGTCTCGCGGAGCGAGAGGAGCCCAGCTGGGGCGGTTGCACCGGGTGGACGCGCAGTTGAGCATGGGTGGTCTCTGAAACTGACGGCCCCTCGTCAGAATTTGGTCAGCCGGTCGTCGCGATCTGCACGTGGGCCCGTTCGTGGGGGTCCCACGTTGTAGCCAAGCTCTCGGAGAACGCGGGCCGCGGTCTCGGGAGCATCGCGTACGGCCGCGCCTATCTGATGCCGACGCCACTTGGCCCGGCCCGATTCGATGCGCTGAAGAGCCCCGCTTCGTGCTCGATGCTGAACTCTTCGATGAGCATCTGCAGGACGTCTTCGAGGCAGGGGCGCAGCCTGTCCCCCCCGAGTGGGAAGTGGATGTTGCTCAGCCGTGGTAGGCCCTTCCGGGTGAGGATCGCTTGACCTCGAGACCTCGGGCGCCCGACGCCTCCACGGAACAAGGTGTAGACCAGTTCGTCTCGATGAGCGTGCACATGGAGGTGGGCGGCGGGGAGGAGATCTCCCTGCCTACTCACGAACTCGTACCTGAACAGCGGCTCCGCGACGTCAACCGATCTGACGGACCAGGTCGCCGAATCCACCGCGAGGTATCGCTGAGCGTGGTCCCAGCGGCAACGGTATGCAACATCCATGGCCAGCGCCCGCTCCCCGTCGATGAACAGCGGGATTGAAGACGACGGCGCCCCGCGCTGGACCTCTACTGAGGGCGGACGGATCACGAAGCGCGTTGTGCCGTCAGAGCCCGGGGCAGGAGCTCTCTCCACGTCAAAACTGGGCCCCCGCTCGCCGAATACGGCCGAGAACAGGTCCTCAAGCTCGATGGCGAATTGGTGTACCGCCTCGAGCAGGCCCTGATCTGAACTCAACGAACTATCTTCCGAGGAGGTAGTCGACCTCGTCGATGCGGCGGAGTGTCTCCAACTCTTCCGCGGTCACCTGGTAGCCCTCGATCCGACGGCGCGCCTCAGCCTCACCAACACGCAATGACTGGCTCAACTCGTGGCGTCGCTGCTCGAGCTCTTCAACCGTTGGCGTGTGGACGGTCACGGCAGCCTCCTTCTCTAGTCTTTCGATGATGACACGCACTCTCCCAGCCGCCACCGACAACGCTCGCTTCCCTGCGTCAGCCCTAGCCGAGATCACCGGCACTTCTGCGGGGATCCCTGGCAGTCGCTGGGGCCATGCAGGTCCGAACGCAGCCTGCACAGATGCCACCCACCCCCGCAGCAGTCTCGAGGCGGAGTGATGGAACTCTTTAGCCAGCCCGAAGGCAGCATCTTCTCTCCGGAGTTGGAGCTGGCCACCGGGTACGTAGCCCTTGAGGCTGCCCAACTCGAAGACACCCTCGGCGAGCTCGTCGTCCTGTACGCCCAGCTGGCCCGTGAAACGGCTGGACCGGACGGCGCAACGGAGCCTCAAAATCAGGAAGCCGCGCCGAAAGGGTGGTGGACGTCCGGCGAACAGCTCCTCACAGCGCTGCGCGCCATCGGCGAGCCCTCCCTGGACGCCCTCATCGCTGGCTATGAGCAGCTCCACGGCCAGCGCAACACCGTGGTGCACGCCCTCCCGCTCACCATGCCGGGGACTGACATGGACTTCACGACGAAGCGGGTCAAGTCCACCAAAGGCGACGAGCAACCGGCTGGCTACACCCTGGCCCCCACATCCGCTGCTGACCGACTGGAACTGGCCGCTCAGTTCCGTCAGCTCGACTCGCTCGCCAGCGACGCGGTGACCGCAGTCATGGGAAGTTGCCTCCTCTGAGGGGCGCGCAGATTCGAGCACAGCGCGCCTTCCATGGCCGTCCCGGCCGAGGGCGCGCTCAGGTGGTGGTCAGCAGGTATTTGCCGAAGTGCGGCACCGTGAATGCGATGCGGCCGCGCTCCCCGGAGTAGATCAGGCCCTTCTTCAGCAGGCCGTCGCGGGCCGGCGACAGGGACTGCGGTTTGCGCCCCAAATGGTCCGCCACCCGAGCGGTCGGCACGGACTCGGAGTCATCGAGTTCCTCTCCCGCCGTACGCATTTCGGCGGCAACATCGGCCATCGCCCGCAGGTATTCGCGCTCCCCAGGCGTCGCCCGCTCGTACCGGCTCCCGAAGAACCCGACCGCCAGCTCCTCCTCGGCCTCCGGCGCGGCGACCTGTACGTCGTGCGCGGTGATCGGCGAACCGGGCGCAGCATCCCAGGCCACCTTGCCGTAGGCCTGAATGAAATAGGGGTAGCCGCCCGTCGCGGCGTACATCGCCCCCAGCGCGTCCGGATCGAACTGCGCCCCCTCGTCCTGGGCCGGCACCTGTAGCGCCGCGTCGGCGGCGGCCCGGTCCAACCGGTCGATCCGCGAATAGCGAAACAGCCGTTCCGAATACGACTTGCTCGCCGACAGCACGGCGGGCAGATGCGGCAGCCCGGCCCCGACCGCAATCACCGGCAGGCCGTTCTGGCTGATCTCGTGGAACGCCGCGCACATCGCCGACACGTCGTCGGGCTGCAGGTCCTGCATCTCGTCGATAAACAGCGCCACCCCGCGACCCACGTCTTGGGCCAATCCCCCGACGTCCGTGAGCAATTCGACCAAGTCGATCTCGATGTCGCCGGAGTCGGCGCGGCCGGTGATGGCTGGTACGTCGATGCCCGGTTGCCACTTCTCGCGCAGTTTGGCGGCGGGCGCCGCGTCGCGCAACGCGAAGGCCTTGATCACGCCCAGCACATGGTCCACCTCGTCGCCGCTGGGGTGGGCCAGCTCGCGTACCGCCACGTGCAGCGCGGCGCTCACCGGACGCCGCAACGTCTGATCCGGCCGAGCCTCGAATTTGCCTGTGCCCCAATTGGCCCGGACGGCGAGACTGCGCAGCGAGTTGAGCAAGACCGTCTTGCCGACGCCCCGCAGCCCGGTGAGCACGATCGACCGCTCCGGCCGCCCCTTGGCGACGCGCTCGAGCACCACCTCAAAGGACCGCAACTGCTCGTCGCGCCCCGCCAGCTCGGGGGGGCGCTGGCCGGCGCCGGGCGCGTACGGGTTGCGTATCGGGTCCACGCGCAGGACTCTATTCGGCTTTCTAGCCGTACGCCGAGAGGCGCGCAGACACAGCGATCAATCCAGTAGACGCCCGCCCCGGCCGCGCACCACGACTTATCCACAGGTCGACCGTTCGTCACCTGCACAAATAGCACCATGGTGCTAAAAGGGCTGGTCACGAACGGTCGGTGCGGCCAGTTGTTGTCGACAGTCGCCAGATGCCGGCAGCTGCAGGCGGCGGACTGGTGCGGTTGGGCGATGCCCCTGTCCACAGGGCGACCGTTCGTCACCTGCACAAATAGCACCATGGTGCCAAAAGGGGAGGTCACGAACGGTCGCGGATCGCACGAAATTCGGGTCCTCTAGCGGCCCCAGCCGCCCTCAGCCGCCCCGACAGCCCCCACCGCGCCCAACCGCCCCCACCGCGCCCAGCCGCCCTCAGCCGCGCCCAACCGCCCCAGCCGCCCCAGCCGCCCCAGCCGCCAGAGGTTGGCGCCGCGGCGCTGACCAGGGCAGCGTGGGGCCATGACGGAACCTGGACCCGACCCGCTCGTGCCCGCCCCCATCGCCCACCTGGCCCGGGCCGCCCACCGGGTGACGGTGCTCACCGGCGCCGGGATGTCCGCCGAGTCCGGCGTACCGACCTTCCGCGACGCCCAGACCGGCCTGTGGGCGCGCTACGACCCCGAGCACCTGGCCACCCCGCAGGCCTGGGAGCGGGACCGCGATCTGGTCTGGGCCTGGTACGCCTGGCGAGCCGCCCTCGTCCGCCGCGTCACCCCCAACGCAGGCCATCGTGCCCTCGCCGACTGGGCGCAGCGACCAGGCCGGCACCTGGTCATCGCCACCCAGAACGTCGACGACCTGCACGAACGCGCGGGCAGCCAGGTGCAGGCCCACGTGCACGGCAGCCTCTTCGCGTTCCGCTGCGAGCGCTGCGCGGCGCCGTGCCCGACCGACGCCCTCACCCTGCCCGACCCGGACGACCCGCCGCAGCGCCAGGCCCCGCCGACGTGCCCCGAGTGCGCCGCCCCGGTCCGGCCCGGCGTGGTCTGGTTCGGGGAGGCGCTGCCCGAGACGGAGTTCGCCGCAGCAGCCACGGCCTGTCACGACACCGACCTGGTTCTCGTCGTCGGGACCTCGGGGATCGTCTACCCGTTCGCCGGCCTGCCCGGCCTGGCCACCCGACACGGCGTACCGGTCGTCGAGATCAACCCGGTCGAGACCGCCCTGACCGCGTCCGTCGACCACAGCTGGCGGGCGACCGCAGCCGTCGCTCTGCCAGCGCTGCTCGCCACGCTCTGACCGATCAGCGCACCTCGGGCGTGCCGGAGCCGGTCACGGTGAGCGGCCGATTCTCGTTCTTCCAGGCGAGCATGCCGCCGGTGAGGTTGACGGCGTCATACCCCTCGCCGATCAGATAGGCGACCACCCGCGAGGACCGGCCGCCGCTGCGGCAGGTGATCACCAGGGGCCGCGAGGTGGGCAGCTCATCGAGGCGCGTTTCGATCTCGCCGAGCGGGATGTGTACGGCGTCCGGGGCGCGCCCGAGGTCCCACTCGTCGCGTTCGCGGACGTCGACCAGCTGCGCGTTGTCGGGGAGGGAGTCATGGGTGACGGCGGGTACGTCGGGTTGCAGCTCGCCGGGGATCTTGGTCATGGGCCAATCCTGCCCAGGCCGCGATTACTTGACCAGCCGCGAGAGTCGTCGATCGGCGAGGGGTTTGCCGCCGGTCTGGCAGGTCGCGCAGTATTGCAGCGCCGAGTCGGCGAACGAGACCTCCCGGACGACGTCCCCGCACTCGGGGCACGGTTGGCCGGCGCGGCCATGCACCCGCATCCCGCCGCGCTTGGCGTCCTTGAGGTCGGCGGCCGGCTTCCCGGAGGCGGCCAGCACCGCCCGCGCGAGGGTGGTGCGCAGCGCGTCGTACAGCCGGTCCACCGCCGCCTCGTCGAGCTTGGCCGCGGTCGCGAACGGCGACATCTTCGCGACGTGCAGGATCTCGTCGGAGTAGGCGTTGCCGATGCCGGCGATCACCGACTGGTCCCGCAGCAGGCCCTTGATCTGTTTGGACCGGCCGGCCAACAGCGATCCGAAGACCTCCCGGGTGAACGTCAGCGCCAGCGGGTCCGGCCCCAGCGCCGCCACACCCGGCACCTCAGCCGGGTCCGCCACCAGATAGACGGCCAGGCCCTTCTTCGTGCCGGCCTCGGTCAGGTCGAAACCGGACCCGTCGGACATCCGCACCCGCAGCGCGATCGGCGACTTGCCCGGCCGGATGCGGGTCGCGGCGAGCGCATCGGACCACCGCAGCCACCCCGCGCGGGCAAGGTGGAACACCAGGTGCAGGCCGTCCACGTCGACGTCGAGGAACTTGCCGTGCCGGGACACCGAGTCCACGATCGAGCCGGCGAGCGCCTGCGGCGGGGGGTCGTAGGTCTTCAACACGGCCACCGAGCCGACCTCCACGTCGGCGACGGCGAGTCCAGGCAGGCGCACGTCGAGGAAGTCGACCAACGCCTGCACTTCGGGGAGCTCCGGCATCGCGACCTCCTTCTTGGGCTATCTACTATTCTTCCAATAGCGCGCTAGCGTCGGCGATCGGTGCGGTCAGCGCGGTGGCTGTGGTCGGCGCCGGTCGGCGCCAGTCGGTGTGGTCCGCGCGGTGGGTGTGGTCGGAACTGTCAGTCCGGCACCCGCGCGGCCAGCACCCGCTGCAGCTTGGGCAGCAGGCCGTAGCCGTCGCCCGAGCGGACCACCGGCACCTCGCCGTGCACCACCCGCGGCGCGAACTCCTCATTCGACACCGGCAAGCCGTGGCTGAGCACCTGCTCGGCGGGCGTCAGCTCGCGGATCGCGATGGCCCGGACGACGTCGGGTCGGTCGTGCGCGAAGGCGCCGTAGATCTTGGGATCGTGCTGCCCGTCGTCGCCGACCAGGACCCACTGGATGTCGGGGAACTCCTTGGCGAGCCGGTGCAGGTTCTCCCGCTTGTGGTCCTGCCCGGAGCGGAACCACCCGGTATTCGTCGGTCCCCAGTCGGTGAGCAGCAGCGGCCCGAGCGGGTAGCCGTGCCGCTTCAGGAACCGCGTCAGCGTGGGCGCGGTGTTCCATGCCCCCGTCGACAGGTAGAAGATCGGGGCGCCGGGGTGATCGGCGAGCAGGTCGCGATAGAGCGGGGCCATCCCGGGAACGATGTGCCGAGCCTGCTCGTGCCGCACGAAGGTGTTCCAGGCCGCGATGAACATGCGCGGCAGCATGGTGATCATCACGGTGTCGTCGATGTCGCTGACGATGCCGAACCGTACGTCGTCGCCGACGATCATCACCGGCACCTGCT
>JAIUNK010000013.1 GCA_020161845.1 Actinomycetota bacterium | reverse complement strand
GTCAGCGGGGTCGGCCAGGTCAACGGGGTCGGCCAGGTCAACGGGGTCGGCCAGGTCAACGGGGTCGGCCAGGTCAACGGGGTCGGCCAGGTCAACGGGGTCGGCCAGGTCAACGGGGTCGACGGGTCGAGGGGCGGGGTGGGGGTACGGGCTGGATGGGCACGGCACCCCGCTGACCCCGGCGACGGTGCGACGCCTGGCGTGTGATGCCCGGATCATCCCGGCGGTGCTCGGCAGTGACGGAGCGATCCTGGATTTGGGCCGGGCATCCCGGCTCGCCTCCCCGGATCAGGTCCGCTACCTGCGCCTACGGGACGGGTGCTGCACCTTCCCGGGCTGTGATCGACCACCGTCCTGGTGCGAAGCCCACCATCTACGCGAATGGACCACAGACCTCGGCGAGACCAATGTCGACAACCTTGCGCTGCTGTGCACCCGACACCACACCGACGTCCACACCCGCGGCCTCGCCGGGCGCCTGGTCGACGGCCGGATCCGCTGGCGCCGCCGCCAATAACCGCGCCCCCTCGGCTGCACGCCCCACTCCCACCCCGGAAGGGCTGACACTCGAGTCCTTAGCTGCGGCAAAAGGCGGTGCCGGCACCGCCTTTCGCCACAGGGACCGGGTGGACAGAGCAGCGGGCACCTAGAGTTCCCGATCATGCAGCTGAAGCCGGAGCAGTGACCGGCCCGGCGCGGTGACCAATCCGGCGAGCTGACCAGCCCGGACGCCTACGCCTCGGGCGCGGCGCCGTGCCCGGCGTACGAGCCGAAGCTCCACTGGTTGCCCTCGACGTCGCGCACGGTGCCATTGCGACCGCCGTAGTCGGGGTCGTACGGCTCGACCGCCCCGATCCCGCCCGCCGCGAGCGCCTGGGCATAGACCTCCTCGACCGCGGCGTCCGTGGGGAGCACGCAATACACCGACGCCGCCCCGGCCCGACGCTCGTACCCGTGATCGGGCTCCCGCGCAGCCGAGCCGCACATCAGCCCGCCACCGCCGGGCCAGGAGAACTCCGCGTGATCGAGCAGGTCCGGGTCGGTCGTCGACCAGTAGACCGCGACCGGCACGAAGCCGATCGCCTCGAGGAACGCCACGCCCGCGCGGGCGTCGGCATAGGACACCGTGGGAAATACCGTCGTGGTCATGCACCCAGCCTGACGGCGCGCCCACCCCGGCGGCTTGAACGAATCGGCTCAGCCACCCTCGAACTGCGTCAATTCCGCCAGGGTGTGCCGGGGCGGCTGGCCGGCGAATCGGGTCCATTCGCGGGTCAGGTGCGCCTGGTCGGCATACCCGCAGGCCGCCGCCACCTGCGCCGGCGGCATGCCGCGCAGCACCAGCGCCCGCGCCCGGTCGAAGCGCATCAGCTGCGCCGCCGCCTTGGGCGAGACCCCGTACTCCGCGACGAACCGGCTGTGCAGGTGCCGGGCGCTCCACCCGGTCGCGGCGGCCAGCTCGCCGACGCCCAACCGACCAGCCGAGGCCGCCAGCAGCCGCCACCCGTCCCGTGCCGCCGACGGCACCGCGGCCACGCGCGCCTCGCCGTACGTCGTCAGCGCCGCGATCAGCGCCGCGTCGAGGATCGCGAACCGGCGCGCCCACGTCGGCGCCGCCGCCAACCGCTCGTGGACGCCCGCGTCGATGCCCAGCGGTACGTCGTCGTGGCTGACCATCGTGGTGGCCAGCGCACCGACGGGCACGCCGAGCAGGGCGCGGACGCCGAGCGGGGTCAGGTCCAGTTGGATCCCGTGTTGCCGCCCACCGGTGTGGATCAGCGCGGGGCGGGTGTGCAGGCCGCAGGCCAGTCGCCAGTAGCTGGCCCGGCTGCTCGGGTCGTCCTTCCACGCGGTGTCGATCGGATCGTCGAAGGCGAGGATCACGGTTGCGGCGGCGCTGGGTACGCCGTGATGCACGGCCGGGGCGTTGCTCAGCTGGTACCCGACGTACTCGCGCAGGAACGGCCGCAGCGCCCGGTGCGGCCGGCCCACCGCTCCGGTCCCCGAGTCGTCGGCCGGCGCCGCACCCGCGCCTGCACCCCGCGCCCCCATGTCCGCCAGTGTCGCCGCCTCGGCTCTGCCGGACAACGGGACGCCGCGTCGGCCATGCTGGACGTATGGGTAGCCCTCGTCACCACCGGCGACCGGACACCGTGCGGTCCGCGTGCTGACCGTTCTGCTGCTCGCGCTGGCCTCCGCCACGTCGGCCGCCTGCTCCACCGCCGCCAAGCACCAGAGCACCCGGCGCCCGTACCTCGACATCGCCCTCGCCCACCGGCTGCCCCGGCTGCTCGCCACGATGATCGCCAGCCCGTGGTGGCTGGCCGGGCTGGTCTTCGACCTCGGCGCGATCGGCTTCCAGGTCTTCGCGCTGCGCTATGGGGACCTGTCCGTCGTCCAACCCGTCCTGACGGTGTCGCTGCTGATCAGCCTGGTCCTGAGCCACCTGCTGGAGCGAACCCGGATCCGCAAGACCGAAGTGGCCTACGGGCTGCTGCTCATCGCCGGCCTGGTGGTCTTCCTGGCCTCCTCCGGCTCGCTGGGTCCGCACGGGGAGGAGAGCATCGGGGCGAAGGTTCCCGGCATCATCCTGTCGGTGCTGGCCGGCACCGCGGTGCTGATCTGCCTCGGGTACGCGCGGCGGGTGGACGGGCGCCGCCGCGCGCGGGCGCTCGCCGTGGTGACCGCGATCATGTACGTCGCCATGGCCGGCCTCATCAAGTCCTCGACGCGCATCGCCGACCTGCGCGGCTGGGAGTCCCTGCTGACGTCCTGGCAGCTCTGGGGGGTGGTCGGCTGCGCCCTCGGGGCGATGCTGGCGCAACAGGTGGCCTACGGTGCCGCGCCGCTGGCCCAGAGCCTGCCGGTGGTCGCCTCCCTGGATCCGCTGTTCGCGGTCACGTTGGGGGTGGTGGTGTACGGCGAGTCGCTGCGGCACGGCCCGCTCGACCTGAGCCTGGAGTTCGTGGGGCTGGCCGCCCTGCTCGTCGGCGTCCTGGGCATCTCCCGGCTGTCGGCGGCCCAGGACGGGGCGACCGCCGCGCGCCCTCACGACATCGCGGCGCGACCTCGTCATGATTGATCCGGATGATCGATCCCAGCCGGGGAATCCTCCGCTCGGTCGGCATGTTGCCGACTGTGGTGTCGGATCGGGCCCTACCGTAGGGCCTGACCGACCCCGACCGGACGGTCGACTATGTCGTCCGGAAACCGCTGTTCAGGAGACCTTCACCATGACGACTGCCGCAATGATGGCGGCGCCCGCGATTCCGCTGGGCCCCGCGACGTCGGCGGCTCGACTGGCGCAGTTGGCCGAGACGGGTGCCGTCGCCGTGCGACGCCGCGTCGCCGACCACGCCAACACCGACCGGGCGACGCTGCTGCAGCTCGCCGAGGACGCGGACCGGACGGTCCGCGAGCACGCCGTACGCCGCCTGGCCGCCTAAGGAAGCGCTGGCTTTCTGGTGGTGCCGTAGATCGGCGCTGCCCTGGGCCGGGTAGGGCTGGGGTGGTTGGGCCGCCGGGGCGGAACCCGACATGGCAGGGCTCCTGTCGTTGTTCGTGCCGCCGGGAACATCGCACCAGGGGCACTCGACAGCAGGTGGCCACACCGACCGTTCGTCACCTGCCCTTTTGGCACCATGGTGCTAAAGGGCAGGTCACGAACGGTCACCCTGTGGATAACCGCGGGTGACGAACGATCACAAGCCTGGGGGGACTCCACGTGGGCCTGGTCGAGCGTCGACCGGTCAAGGTCCGAGGTGTGGCTCAGGCCCAGATGTTGAGGCGAAAGGGGGTGCCGGCACCGCGTTTCGCCTCAGCCAGCAGCGGTTTCGGCCCGGATGATTCCGCCTCACCGGCCGAAAATCAGCGCTTCGCTAACCCTTTACCGCCACCCGACCGGCCGTTGAACGTCGTCGCCCTGGTCATCGCCTCGGCAGGTGACCCGCGACCGTTCAGCGCACCCCACTCCATACCGTGGTATGGGGAGGGGTGCGGTGAGCGGGGTAGCTGGTGGGGTAGCTGGCCGGGTCGGCTGGCGGGGTAGCAGGCGGGGCAGGCGCCTCGCGGGGGCGGGCCGGCCGGGTGCCGCGCCGCCACGCGGTAGCGGCTACGACGGGCCCGCCGGGTCCGGCGGGGGTTCGGCGCCGGTGTCCAGGCCGTCGGCCTCGTCCCGGTCGGCCCACTCGAGCAGTGGCGCCAGGTCGTAGGCCACGTCGTCGATGGCGGCGTGCAGGTCACCGAGCCGAGCAAACCGCTCCGGCACCGTCGCGATCGTCAGCTCGGCCGGCTCGACCGACTCGATCTCCGACCACTCGATGGGGCACGACACGGTCGCGGTCGGGGTGCCGCGCACCGAATAGGCCGCGGCGATCGTGTGGTCCCGCGCGTTCTGGTTGTAGTCCACGAAGACCGCCGCCGGGTCCCGGTCGCGCCGCCACCACGTGGTCGTGACCAGCGACGGCGCCCGACGCTCCACCTCCCGGGCGAACGCCAGCGCGCCCCGGCGTACCGCGGCGTGGTCGTGCTCCGGGCGGATCCGCACGTACACGTGCAGCCCGCCACCGCCCGTCGTCTTCGGGAACCCCACGATCCCCAGCTCGTCCAGCACCTCAGCCACCACGCCCGCCACGGCCCGCACCTTGGCGAACCCCGCCTGCGGCATCGGGTCCAGGTCGATCCGCCACTCGTCGGGCTTCTCGACGTCGGCGCGGCGGCTGTTCCACGGGTGGAACTCCACGGTGCTCATCTGCACCGCCCACAGCACGTGCGCGGCCTCGGTGACGCACAGCTCGCGGACCGTGCGCTTGAACCGCGGGAAGTACACCGGGCAGGTCTCGATCCAGTCCGGCGCGCCCTTGGGCAGCTGCTTCTGGTGCACCTTGTCCCCGGCCAGGCCCTGCGGGAAGCGGTGCATCATGCACGGCCGATCGCGCAGCGCCCGCACGATGCCGTCGGCGACGGCCAGGTAGTAGTCCGCCAGATCCCGCTTCGTCGCCCCGGTCGCCGGGAAGTAGACCCGGTCCGGGTTGGTCAGCCGCACCGTGCGCCCGCCGACCTCGAGGTCGACCACGGGGGTCGCTGCGCCGCTCATGACGCGTCGCCGAGCGGTTGCAGGATCGCGTCGGCGACCTCGTCCGGGTGCTTCTCCGGCAGCCAGTGGTCGGCGTCGAGCTCGATGAAGCGGTACGCCGCGTCGATGAACTCCTCGGTCTTCTCCGCCGCCGCCCGCCCCAGGTAGGCGTCGCGGCGACCCCAGACGTACGTCGTGGGCACGCTGATCCGCCGCCGCGGCAGCGGCTCCACCCCGTCGGGCGCCGAGGTGGCCAGGGCGCGGTACCAGTTGATCGCCCCCGTCAGGGCCCCCGGCTCGGTCAACGTCGCGACATAGGCCCGCTCGTGCTCCGGGGCGAGCCCCAGCCCCCGCATCCCGAACCGCCGCAACGCCGGGCCGAGCAGCGCCTCGGGCAGCATCGGCAGCTGGAAGGCCGCCATGTACCAGCTCTTCAGCCGCTGCGTGCCGTGCCGCATCGCCCACCCCATCGCCGCCGGATGCGGGGTCGACAGCACGGTCAGCCGCGCGACCCGCTCGGGGTGGGCCGTCGCGACCGCCCAGGCCAGCCCGCCGCCCCAGTCGTGCCCGACCACGTGCGCGCGGTCCAGGCCGGCCGCGTCCAGCAGGGCCAGGACGTCACCGGTCATGACGTCGAGGCGGTACGCCGTGCGCCCGCTCGGCCTCGCGCCCGGGGAGTAACCCCGCAGGTCGGGGGCGAGGCAGCGGCGGCCGGCGCGCACCAACCGTTCCGTCACCGCCGACCAGGCCAGCGAGGTCTGCGGGAAGCCGTGCAGCAGCACCACCGGTTCGCCGTCCGGCGCACCCACCCCGTCGGCGGCCGACCCCGATGCTCTCCGGCTGTCCGCGCAGACAGCGGTGTCGCGCACGGCGAAGGTCAGCCCGTCATGGGAGAAGGTCTCCATGCCCCCAGCCAAGCAGTGGCGTGCGGGGTCCGCCAGGGGTCGCGCGTTTCCGAGGGTTACCGGCCGTCCGCCCCGGACGCCGCTCCCGAGGAGCTCGCCGGGCAGGCCCCGGTGTCGACGTAGTCGATCTCGATCTCCCGCGCCCCGCCCGGCCCGACGTACCCGCGCCGCACGCGCAGGCTGACCGTCAGCGTGTCGGCGATCCAGGTCCGCGCGGTGATGCGCCAGTGCTCGGCGGAGGTTTGGTCGGCGAAGGCCGCGGTGTCGTTGCGGGCCCCGCAGATCACGGTCCGGGTCAGGCTGGGCGCCTCGACGGTCGTGGGACAGGGGACATCGCGATCCACCACCGGCTTCACCGTGCCGGGGTAGAGCAGCCAGGAGGCCCACTCGGCGCCCTTCGAGCCCGCCCACCGGTAGTCCGCGCGGAACTCCGGTCGGATCATCCCGGCCGGCTTGGCGAGGTCGCCGTCGTTGCCGCCCTGGAAGGTCAGGCTGTTGGGGAAGATCTCCACCTTGTCGCCCCACGTCGCCTGCCATACCGGGTCGAGCGTGAGGATATCGTCCCGCGCCCCGCACACCCGACTGACGGTGAACTTCGGCAGCGGAATGACGATGCGTGTGGACGTCCGAGCACTCCCGCTCGTCCCGTCGGCCTGGGCGCTGGCGCCGTCGGCCGGAGCGCTCCCGGTGTCGTCGGCCTGGGCGCTCCCGGCGCCGAACGCGAGCGTGCCCACGGCGATGGTGCCGACGGCGGCCGTCGTACCGATGGCGCGACAGATGTGGCGAAGCCCCATGCTGGTTTCCCTCCAGGATGGCGGACGGGCCCTCGTCGGCTCGTCTCCGCGGGGTCGCGTGGCGTGGCCACGTGAGGCGCGGCGTGCATCGGCCGGGCCTGCCTGCTTTTCGGCGGGGCGGGTCCGCGGCTGAGCCATCTCGGACGGTGGTTCCGGACGGTCGTTATTATGTCAGCCTCGTTCGTCGCCGGTTCTCTGCCGGTTCGCCCCGATCGGACGATCGATCCCGATCCGACGATGATGGGGCCATGGCACCCGGCACCGACGCGACCCGCCGCACCGTCCGACTCGCCCAGCGGGGGCAGGTCGAACCCTTCCACGTCATGGAGGTCCTCAAGGCCGCGAACCAACGCGCGGCCAGCCACGGCGACGTCATCACCCTGTGCGCCGGGCAGCCGTCGACGCCCGCCCCCAGGCCGGCGCTGGCCGCCGCGCAACGGGCGCTCGCCTCCGGTGTCGTGCTCGGCTACACCGACGCCACCGGCATCCGGGCGCTGCGCGAGGGGATCGCCGAGCACTACGGGCAGCGCTACCGGCTCGCCGTCGACCCCGACCAGGTCATCGTGACCACCGGCTCGTCGGCCGGGTTCACCGCGGTCTTCCTCGCCGCGTTCGAGGCCGGCGACACGGTGCTGATGGCGCGGCCGGGCTACCCGGCGTACCGGAACACCCTGCACGCCCTCGGCTGCCGCGTCGTGGAGATCGACTGCCTGGAGGACACCCGCTACCAGCCGACGGTGGCGCAGCTGGAGGAGTACGTCGCGGCGGCCGGCACCCCGCCCGCCGGCCTGATCATCGCCTCGCCGGCGAACCCGACCGGCACGATCATCGAGCCGGCCGAGCTGGCCGCGATCGCCACCTGGTGCGAGGCCCACGGCACGCTGCTGATCAGCGACGAGATCTACCACGGGGTGACCTACGGGATGCCGGCCGCGAGCGCCTGGGAGACCTCGCGCAGCGCCGTGCTGGTGGGCAGCTTCAGCAAGTACTTCTCCATGACCGGCTGGCGGGTCGGCTGGCTGGTCGTGCCGCCCGAGCTGGTCCGGCCCATCGAGCTGCTGGTCGGCAACCTGAACATCTGCGCGCCGGCGGTCAGCCAGGTCGCCGCGCTGGGCGCGCTCTCGGACGAGGCGCGGGTCGAGCTGGAGGGGCACGTGCGCCGGTACGCCGTGAACCGCGACCTGCTCCTGGGCCGGGCCCCTGAGATCGGCGTCACGACGATGGCGCCGCCGGACGGGGCGTTCTATTTGTACGCCGACGTCAGCCACCTGACCGGCGACTCGATGGCCTGGTGCTTCCGGGTGCTCGCCGACACGGGGGTGGCGCTGACCCCAGGGGTGGACTTCGACACCCGGATCGGCCGGCAGTTCGTGCGGCTCAGCTTCGCCGGCGGTACGGCGGAGGTGGACGAGGCCCTGACCCGGCTCGCGGCGTACGTCTGAGCCCCGGCGCGCACGCCTGATCGCCGGGCTCCCGACAACAGCCGGCAACAACGACCGTTCGTCACCTGCACAAATAGCACCATGGTGCTAAAAGGGCTGGTCGTGAACGGTCGTCGACGTGGAAGAGCCGGTCTCAGGGTCAGTCGGAGATCGGGGTACGACGTCCGATGAGATTCATCACGACGCACCGGAACACCGGCTCGTCGTCCGGGTCGCGCAGTTCGGCGAGGGTGCGCACCAGGCCGCGGTCGTCCTGGGTCCGGCTGCTGCGCGCGTCCAGCACGGTGACCCGCAACCGCAGGCGGTCACCCGGACGCACCGGCCGCAGCCAGCGCAGTTCGTCGACGCCGGGGGCGCCCAGGCTGGCGGTGTGGGACAGGTAGTGCTCGGCGAACAGCCGCATCATCGCGGCGCAGGTCTGCCAGCCGCTGGCGATGAGCCCCTGGAACGGACCGGTCTTGGCGGCCTCGGGATCGATGTGGAAGGACTGCGGGTCCCAGCGCCGAGCGAAGTCGATGATGTCGGCCTCGTCGAGGGTGATCTCGCCGTATTCGTACACCCCGCCGGGCACGTAGTCCTCGTAGCGCCGATCCGCGATCGTCGCGTCGAACTCGGCCTGGGTCAGCAGCCGCGTCATCTCGACCTCCTCCACCTGCCCCGCTCCCGGAGCGACCAGACTGGCGAGTAAGTTACCCTCTTCCGCGAATTCGCGACAGCCTGCGCCTGCCGGCATTGCGGCCGCCGGTCCGAGCCGCTGGGATGGCGGGCATGACGACCTACGAAAACCTCACCGTCGAGCACACCGGATCGACCGCGACCATCACGCTGAGCCGCCCGGACAAGCGCAACGCGCTATCCGTGGCGACGATGGGCGAGTTGACCGCCGCGCTGAAGGAGGTCGGCGGCTCGGACGCGCTCGCGGTGGTACTCGCCGCGCAGGGCCCGGTGTTCTCGGCGGGGCACAACTTCGCCGACATGAAGGACGCCGACCTGGCGACCACGCGGGCGGTGTTCCGGCTCTGCACCGACATGATGGAGACCCTCCAGACGATCCCGCAGCCCGTCATCGCCCGGGTGCATGCCCTCGCCACCGCCGCCGGCTGCCAGCTCGTGGCCAGCTGCGACCTCGCCGTCGCCGCCGAGTCCGCGGGTTTCGCGATCCCCGGAGGGAAGGGCGGCCTGTTCTGCCACACCCCGCTGGTCGCGGTGGCCCGCAACGTCGGCCGCAAACGGGCCCTGGAGTTCGCACTGTCCGGCGACGTCATCGACGCGGCCACCGCGGAGCGCTGGGGGTTGATCAACCACGTCGTGCCCGACGACCAGCTCGACGACGCCGTCGCCGAACTGGTGGCCCGGGTGACCCGCGGCAGCGCCTACAGCCGCAGCCTCGGCAAACGCGCCTTCTATGCCCAGATCGGCCTCGACCAGCGCGCGGCGTACGACCTTGCCGTCGAGATCATGGCCGCCGCCGCGCTCACCCCAGACGCCCAAGAGGGGATCGGCGCGTTCCTGGCCAAGCGGCGGCCGCAGTTCGGCAGCACCCCGCAGGGCTAGCGGCTCGGCCGGGCACAGGAGTCAAGCGCCGAACGGACATCGCCCCTGCGTCACCTGCGCGAACGAACGCCCGCTCGGACACGTTGTCAGGATGCGCGCTGGCGTTACGGCCGAATTCAGGCAACCATGGCGCAGTTCACCCGACAGCGCGAGGAGGCGATGGAGTGGACGAGAACGAGGCGACCGTTGCCGCGTACGAAACGGGCATCGCCGCCTACCTCGCCCATACCCCGTCCGCCCCGAGCGCCCTGGCCCGCTGGCTGGGCGCCCTGGCCGGGGACATCTTCGCCCCGGGCGCACGGGTCCTGGAGGTGGGCGCGGCCGGGGGCACCGACGCGGGGCACCTGCGAGCGGCCGGATTCGAGGTGATCGCCACCGATGCGGCCGCGGGTTTCGTGGACTACCTGCGCGAGCACGGGTTCCCGGACGCGCAGCGCTACGACGTACGCCGCGACCCCCCGCCCGCCCGCGACGTCGACATCGTGTTCGCCAACGCGGTCCTGCCGCACCTGCGCCGCGACGAAACCGTCCCGGTCCTGCAACGGTTGCACGACGAACTCGGCGACGAGACGGTGCTGGTCGCCAGCGTGAAGCTCGGCGACGGCGCGGGTTGGAGCACGGAGAAACTGGGCGCCGGCCGGTGGTACACCTACTGGCAACCCGAGGACTTCACGCGGACCCTCGGCGAGGCCGGCTGGGTGGTCGAGGAGGCCCGCATTCGGGCCGGCCGGTTCGATGACTGGATCGGGGTGATCGCGCTGCCCGCGCGCAGCGCGCTGCGGGACGCCTTCGACGAGCGGGCCAGCGAATATGCGCGCAGCGACTGGCACAGGTCGTACGCCGCACAACTCGTCGCCGCCAGCCCGCTGCAGCCGGGCAGTCGGGTGCTCGACGTCGCCGCCGGCACGGGCTTCGTCTCCCGCGCGGCGGCCGCCCGGATCGGTGCCGAAGGCTCGGTGACGGCGGTCGACATCTCCGAGGGCATGCTCGCGGCGCTGAGCCGGGACTGCCCGACCGCGGCCGGCTGCGCACCGATCCATCCGGTCCTCATGGACGCGATGCACCTGCAGTTCCCGGATCACTCCTTCGACGCCGTGCTGTGCGGCGCGGGGCTGCTCTACATGCGCCCGGCCGAGGCGCTGCGCGAATGGCATCGGGTGCTGCGGCCCGGCGGGTTCGTCGCCTTCTCCGGCATGCAGGCCGACGAACCCCCCGCGGGGCGGCTGTTCCGGCTGCACGCCCGCGCCTACGGGTTGACGCTGACCGACCGGTCCGACCCGCTGGGCACCCCGCAGCGGTGCCAGGCGGCGCTGGAGGAGGCCGGTTTCGAGGCCGCCCAGGTCACCCCCGGCCGGGTGCATTTCACCGAGGCCGACCTCGATCGCGCCTGGGACATCCAGGCCCGGATGGCCAGGGCCGAGCTGGCCACCCTCCCCGAGGAGGACGTGGGGCGGTTGCGCGCGTCGTACGTCGCCGAGGTCGCGCTGCGGGTCCGCACCGATCCGGAGTTCGTGGTGGCCAAGACCCTGTACGCCGTAGCGCGGCGCCCCTGAGACTTGAGCGTTGGTGGCCGCCTCGACGCCGAGACAGCACTCGGGCGCGTGACTGTCGAACCGCCGAATCGCCCTGTGGAACAGCGTTTTTCGTAGACAGCTCCGCCGCGAGGGGGAGGCATGGAACCCCCCGCGTGGCGGATGGCGCCGTCATGGGGTCCGATGCGAGGGTGGAGGCAGCGGGGCCGGCGTTCGGGGCGGCCCCACAAGACCGGAGGACACCCGCAGATGAGCCAGCCGACCTATCCGCCGCCCGGCAACCAGCCGCAGGACGGCCAAGACGGCCAGCCCCAGTACGGCCAGCCCCAGTACGGGCAGCCCCAGTACGGCCAGCCGCAGTACGCCAGCGACCAGCAGCAGCCACCCGGCTACTACGCCCCCGCGCCGGTCACCCGGCCGGCCGCCATCGACAAGGCGGTCCTGCTGATGAAGATCGGCGCCGGGCTGTCGCTGCTCGGGCTGCTGCCGCTGCTGTTCATGCGGGACCAGATGCGCACCGCCGTCGAGCAGGGGCTGCGGGACAGCAACCAGCCCGTAACCGCCGACAACGTCAACATGGCGATGAACGTCGGCATGGTCACCGCTCTCGTGATCGGTCTGATCGGTGCGGGACTGTGGTGGTGGATGGCCGTGATGAACGGCCAGGGAAGGAGCTGGGCCCGGATCCTGAGCACCGTCTTCTTCCTGCTCTCCCTGGTGCTGACCCTGCCGGGGCTGGTGCGTGGCGGCGACGGGTCCGGCGCCCTGGGCATGATCCTGAGCGTCGTGAGCCTGGCCGTCGGCGCCGGCGCGATCTTCTTCCTGTGGCAGAAGGAATCCAGCAACTACTACGAGGCGGCCAGCCGCCAGGCATAACAGCCGCCGCGCAAGGAAGGGGCCGCGACGATGTCGCGGCCCCTTCGCTGCGCCCTGTCAATCAATCCCCATGCCCAATTTGGGGCCTTCCTCGCACTCCGCTGCGCTGCGCGCGTCTGGGGGTCCCCCCACGTGCACACTGCATTCCGGCACGTGGGGGTCAGTCCCCGGCGATGCCGGTGCGCTCCACGCCCTCCACGATCCAGCGCTGCAGGAACAGGAACATCAGCAGCATCGGCAGGATCGCCACCAGCGCCGCGGCGAACAGCTCCGGCAGGTTGATCGTCTGCGCCGTCAGGAAAGTCGACAACGCGATCTGCACCGTCCACGCCGACGAATCCTGCGCGATCACCAGCGGCCACAGGAAGGCGTTCCACGCCCCGATGAAGGTGATCGTCCCGATCGCCGCCCCGAAGCCCAGCGAATTCGGCACCACGACCCGCCAGAACGTCCCCCAATACCCGAGCCCGTCGAGGAAGGCCGCCTCCTCGATCTCCTTCGGGAAGTTCAGGTAGAACTGCCGGAACAGGAACGTCGCCAGCGCCTGGAACAACCCCGGCACGATGAGCCCCTGCAGGCTCGAGACCCAGCCCAACGTCGAGACCAGCACGAAACTCGGCACGAACGTCACCGACGCCGGGATCAGCAGCGTGGCGGTCACGAACCCGAACACGAGGCGGCTCCACCGGAACGGGATCCGAGCCAGCCCATAACCCGCCATCGCCGAGACGACTAGCACGCCGGCGGTTTGCAGCACCGACACGATCACCGAATTAAGTACCGAGCGGGCCATGGGCACCGCGGGATCGGCGAACAGCTCCTGCAGATTCGTCAGGCTCCACCGGGCGGGTGCCCAATTCCACTCGGGCGAGACGATCTCGGCCGTCGTCATGAACGCATTGCGCACCAGCAGGTAGAACGGGATCAGAAAAAGCACCGTCGCCAGCGCCAGCGCCGCATAGCGGGCCACCCCGCCGACGACGCGCCGCGGCCCGCGGGAGACGACCGCCATCTCAGTCCGCCGTCCGGAACAGCCGGCCGAAGACCAGCGCGACCAACGCGATGACGCCGGTCAGGATGACCGCGCCGGCGCCGCCGTGGCCGAAGTCCTGGCCCTGGCCGAGTGCCGTGTAGAAGAGGTAGACCAGCGGCGGCCGGGCATACGGTGGATATCCCGCGAAGGTCGAGAGGATGTTGAAGAACTCGTCGAACGCCTGGAACGCGTTGATGAGGAGCAGGAGCAGCACCGCGACCGACGTGGGCCGCAACAGCGGCAGCGTGATCGAGCGGAATGCGGCCCACCCGACGGCCCCGTCGATGGCGGCGGCCTCATAGAGCGTCGGATTGATGCGCTGCAGGCCGGCGATGAACAGGATCATGTAGAAGCCGACCTGCAGCCACAATCGCGCCGAGATGATGACCAGCCAATACCAGGGCGGGTTGGTCACCGACAGCCAAGGGATCGTCTCGGCGCCGAAGAGCGCCAGCACCGAATTGGCCGCCCCCGACGGGACGCCGGAGAAGATCGACATCTTCCAGATCAGCGCCGCCACGACGTACGAGCAGGCCGTCGGCAGGAAGAACACCGACCGGAAGAAGGCCTGCGCCACGGCGGTGCGGGCCACCAGCACGGCGGTGGCCAGCGACAGCGCGAAGGTGACCGGCACGATGAACGCCGCGAACACCGCGAAGGTCCGCAGCGAATCGACGAACGCAGGATCGCCCAACATGTCGCGGTAATTCCCGAGTCCGACGAACTGATCCGGCGCCGGGCTGACCGTATTGCGGGCCTCGAAGAAACTCAGGTAGATCGACCACAGGATCGGCACATAAATGAAGATCAGCAGCCCGAGGAAGAACGGCCCGACGAACACCCAGAACCACAGTGTCGCGTCGCCCCGCCCGCGCAGGCGGCGCCCCAGCGGGGGACGCGCAGCCGAGGTGAGCTGGCCAGCCGCAGCCGCCCGCGACATACCCAGTCCCTCCCCCGCGCCCCCCACCGGGGCCGCAGTCACGACGCGAGCCGCTTCAGCTCGGCCTCGACGACGGTCTTGACCTTCGCGAGCTCGGCTGCGGGCGCCGCGCCGTCCTTGACGATGCGGCTCATCGCGTCGTTGAACGCCGTCTGGCACTTCGGGCTCCACAGCATGTGGCTCTGCGCGAAGCCGTCTTCCTTGATCAGCTTCACCGCCTCGGCGGCCTGCCCGGACTTGAGCTTGTCGGCCTTGTCGGCGACGGAATTGCGGGCGGGCACGTGGAAGCCGTACGCCGTGGCCCATTCGATCTGCTTGTCGGTCTGGTCGATCCACAACCACTTGACGAATTTCTTGGCGGCCTCGACATTCTTGCCCTTGGCGGTCACGCACGCGCCGTAGGCCCCGATCGTCACGTTGTCCTTGCCGCCGCTCATCGCCGGCCAGGGCAGCACGCCGAAGTCGTCGCCGATCGCCTTGCTGATGTCGGGCAGGTTCCACAGGCCGGTGAACTGCATCGCCGCCAGGCCCTGGGTGAGCGCGTCGGGGGCGAACCAGTCGTTCGGGGCGCCGAGGAGCAGGACCTTGTCGGCGTACATCTTCTGCAGTGCGCCGAGGGCGGCGGCCGCCTTGGGGTCGTCGAAGCCGATCTTCCCGTCGGCGGTGAGCAGGTCGAGGCCGGCCGAACGCAGCATGGGTCCACCCATCAGCCCGGCGCCGCCGTCGTTGCCGAGGAACAGGCCCTTGACCTTGCCGGAGGTGAGTTTGGTTGCAGCGGCGACCAACTCGTCCATGGACTTGGGCGGCTGCACGCCGGCCTTCTCCAGCAGCGACTTGCGGTAGATGAGCAGCTGGGCGTCGAGCACCTGCGGGATCGCCCAGATCTTGCCCTGGTAGGTGACCCGGTCGATCAGGGCCTTGTTGAAGTCGGCCTTGGTGTCGCCGAACAGGTCGGTGACGTCGGTGACCTGGCCGCTCTTGATCATGTCGATGGTGGGGCCGTTGCCGTATTCGAAAATGTCCGGGGCGCCGTCCGTCTGCAGCGTCGCGACGACGGTGTTGTCGTAGTCGCCGGGCTTCCAGTTGACCTTGACCTGGGCGTCCTTGTAGTCGGCCGCAAACTTCTCCAGGGCTTGCTGGGTGCCCTTCTCGCCGTACTGGTGGTACCAGCTGTTCAAGGTCGGGCCGCTGCCGCCGGTGCCCGTGCCCGTGCCCGCGCTGGTCGCGGTGGCGCCCTCCCGTCCGGTGTTGCCGCCACAGGCGGCCAGCGCGCCGGCTGCCGCGAGTCCGCCGGAGAGGGTCAACAGCCGTCGCCGGGTCAGGGCGGTGGACAGGGGGGACGTCGAGCTCATGGTGAGGCTCCTTCTGCTGGTCCGGGTGCACCGAGAGGCGGTGCCTGATCGTAGCCCTGCGCCGATTCTGGTGCAGCCGAGACGGAAACGGCCGGAAGTGCCGGGATGGTTCACTCCGTGGCCGATCTGCCGACAGGATGGGGTCGGGACGCCGCAATGGCGGGGCGGCTCGACACCAAGCTCCGCCGTACGGGTTCCCCTCCCGCGGAAGGAAGTCACGTGAGCGCCCCAGTCCCGCAGCCGCACTCGCCGTCGGCCAGCGCCGCGCAGCAAGGCGCCTGCTGCCGATTCGACCCGCTCGCGCAGCGGCGTGCCGCCGAGGGTGCGGCGGCGCCCCAGTTCGACCTGTTCCTGCAGGGCATGGTCTTCCTCGACATCATCTTCACGGGGCTGGAAGCCATGCCGTCCGGCGGCCGCGAGGTGTGGGCGGACGGGATGGGCAGTTGCCCCGGCGGCATCGCCAATCTGGCCGTGGCCGCCTCCCGGTTGGGCCTGCGGACCAGCCTGGGCGCCGCGTTCGGCGACGACGACTACGGCGAGTTCTGTTGGCGCACCCTCGAACAGGAGGGCGTCGACCTGTCCTCGTCGAAGCGCTACCCGGGTTGGCACTCGCCCGTGACCGTGTCGATCGCCGTCGAGGGCGACCGCAACATGGTCACCCACGGCCACGAGGAACCGGAGTGCCCGTCGGCGATGATCGGCCGGCCGCCGCGGGCGCGGGCCGTGCTCATGGATCTGTCCGCGCACCACCCCGGCGAGACGTTGGGCGCGCAGTGGGCGGACGCGGCGTACGAGGACGGGGCCCTGATCTTTGCCGATGTCGGTTGGGATCCGACCGGGCGGTGGGAGGTGGGGGTGCTCGACGCGCTGTCCCGCTGTCACGCGTTCATGCCGAATGCGGGTGAGGCGATGGCCTATACGCGCACCGAGACGCCGCAGGACGCGCTCTATGCGCTGGCCGACCGGGTGCCGCTGGCGGTCGTGACGAATGGGCCGTTCGGTGCGCTGGCCTATGACGCGACGACCGGCGAGGAGGCGTCCGTGCCGGCGCTCAAGGTGGCGGCGACCGACCCGACCGGTGCCGGTGACGTGTTCGGTGCCGCCGTCACGCTCGGCACCCTAGCCGGCTGGCCGTTGGCGCACCGGCTGGCGTTCGCCGCGTTGTGCTCCTCGTTGGCGGTGCAGCAGGTCGGCGGGTCCCTGGCGGCGCCCGGCTGGGGCGACATCGTCGACTGGTGGCATGCGCTGCGCGACGCCAAGGGCAGCGGCGCCTATCTGGCCTCGGTCCGGCGGCGGTATGCGTTCATGGAGGACCTGGTGCCGGATCAGCCATACAGCGTGGTGCACCGCGCGCAGGCCACGATCGCCCGGCTCTCCGACGCGTGACGACGCGTGACGACGCGTGACGACGCGCGCAGCGCAGCGGAGTGCGAGGAACGCGTCCATGGGGCGCGACGCGTGACGACGCGCGCAGCGCAGCGGCTCGGCGGCCTGTGGGTGCATGTGTGGGTGCAGAAGTCGTCGTCTGAGCAGCAGATTGTGTGCCCACATCAGCGCCCACAGGTGGTGAGCGACGCCTGACGCGGGGCGTTCCGGCGGTTAGGGGGTGACGAAGTCGGCCACGAGGCGGCAGAACGGGTCGACCTTCTCGATCTGGGTCCAGTGTCCGCAGCGGCCGAAGATGTGGGCCTGGGCGTCGTCGATCCAGTCGAGCATGGTCAGCGTCGTGCTCAGCGGAATCACCTTGTCGTCCCGGCCGTGCACGAGCAGCGTCGGCGCCGTGATCGCGCGGATGGCGGCCTCGGGGTGTGCCATCGCGTCCACCCAGCGCTGCCGGGGGGCGGGGAACATCGAGGCGAACGCCTCCTGCGCGCCGGGACGGATGCTCGCCAGGTATCGGGACCGGACGATGTCGTCGGTGACCAGCGCGCCGTCGTAGGCGAACGTGTCCCGCATCAGCGTCCGCATCCGGTCCTCGTCGGGTTGGTAGCCCCACACGGCGTCGAGTCCCGGGGTCAACTCGAACGGCACGCCCACGGCGCCCATCAGGATCAGCCGGTCGACGCGGTCGGGGTGATGGATGGCCAGCGCGAGCGCCATCGAGCCGCCGAAACTGTTGCCCACGACGCTGATTCGTTCGATCCCGAGCGCGTCCAGGAAGTCGACGAGCTGACCCAGCCAGAGGTCCCGGTGGTAGCTCGTGCCCTGCGGGACCTCGGTGAACCCGAACCCGGCGAAGTCGGGCGCGAGCAGCCGATGGGTGCTTCCCAGCCGGTCGATGACCAGGCGCCAGTTGGCGTACGCGCTCACGCCGGGGCCGGAGCCGTGCAGCAGGAGGATCGGAGCGCCGGCTCCCACGTCGTGATAGTTGGTCAGGAACGGGCCCGTGCGGACGGACCGGCCGATCTCGGGGTTGTCGCTCATCGGTGCCACCTTTGCCACTTCCCTGTCTTCGCCACTTCCGTCACTTCGCCACTTCCGTCACTTCGCCAGCGCCGTCACTTCGCCAGGTCCGCCATCTAGGCGGCCCGCGCTGCTGCCGACGGCCCCACCGCGTGCATCATCGCTCCCGGGAACGCGTCCATGGGGCGCGACGCGTGACGACGCGCGCAGCGCACCCGGGCCGGCGGCCTGTGGGTGCATGTGTGAGTGCAGGCGTCGTCGTATGAGCAGCAGGTTGTGTGCCCACATCGGCGCCCACAGCAGGTGAGCGACGCATGGCACCGTCGAGACGCGAGCGCCCTGCAGGTCAGGGCCGGTTTCGTCCAGGAGCCGGACCGCCGACGGCCCCCCCCGCGTGCTTCATCGCTTCGGGGCGCGCGACCGATGCGTCGGCTCGGGACGTACAGTACTGCTCCCAAGCCCGCCTCACCCGCCCGCCCCCGAATCATCACCGCAGGTCAGCGCGCTGAGGGCCGAGGCGGCGAGAGCCGAGCGGCGACTACTGTACGTCGCGGGCCGACAGCCGCAGCTCGCGGCGCCGAATCTTGCCGTTGGCCGTGCGCGGGAGAGCGTCGATGAGCTTGATGCGGCGCGGGCACTTGTAGCCGGCGAGCTCGTCGTGCGCATGGGCGATCAGTTCGCGCTCGAAGTCGGCGACCGCGGCGGCGTCCGGCGGGTCCGTCCGCAACGCCGGATCCGCGTCCGGGGCGAGCACCACGTAGGCCGTGATGATCCGCACTCCCGGCTTGACCTCGACCTCGGCGCAGCCGGCCTCGGCGACTGCGGGATGGTGACACAGGACCGCCTCGACCTCCAGCGGGGAGACCCGATAGCCCATCGAGGTCATCACGTCGTCGTCGCGGCCGTGATGCACGAGGTAGCCGTCCGGCTCGATGTGCACCAGGTCGCCGCTGACGAACCACTCCCCCCGGGTGCTGTCAGCGTCTTCCTGCGGCCGTTCCCAGTAGCCGAGCATCAGGCCGGGGTCGCTGCGATGAACGGCGAGCAGGCCCACCTCGCCATCGGGCAACAGGACGTCGACCGGCCCGGGATCGCCCGGGTCGCCCTGGTCGGCACCGGGCTGGTCCCGAATCAAACCCTGGGGTGATTCGCCGGTCGCCGCGGGCAGGACCGCGATCCGGCGGCCGGGCTGGGGCCGGCCCGGCGAGCCCGGCTTGGAGGGAGTGGTCGGCGAGGAGGAGACGAACGTCGAGATCTCGCTCATGCCCAGCGCCTCGAACAGGTCCGTCCCGGTGGCGTCGATCCAGTCCTGGCGCACCGAGGGCGCCAGCGCCTCGCCGGCCGTCAAGGCGTGGCGCAGGCCGCGCAACGGGGTCAGGTCGGCCCCCGAGTTCAGGAGCTGCCGGAACACCCCGGGCACTGCCGCAAAGATCGTGGCCCCCGTCGCCGCGATGAGCTGCGGCCACACCGCGGGGTCGCGGGGGCCGTCGTAGACCACCGCCGTGGCCCCCACGGCCCATGGATCGGTCAGGCCGACGCCGAGGGTGTAGGTCCAGTTCAGGGCGCCGGCGTGCAGGACGACGTCGGTGGGGCCGAGGCCGTACCAGCCCGCATACATCGGCCGCCGCCCCCAGGCGCTGCGTTGCGCGTGCAGCACCCCCTTCGGGGATCCCGTCGTGCCGGAGGTGTAGACCAAGAACGCCGGATCGTCGGCGGCGGTGTCGGCGAACGCGATTGCCGGCCCACGCGCGGCCGCGTCGGGGGCCTCGCGGCGACGCCAGGCCGCCACATCCTGCGGGGTGATGGCCGGCGGTCCGGGAGAGCTCGCCGGGTCTTCGACGGCGACCGCCGCGGCCCGGCAGTCCTCCACGACGAACCGGAACTCGCGGGGGGTGAGCTGGCTGGAGGTGGGCACCGCGACGATGCCGGCGGCGATCGCCCCGAAGAACAGCAGCGGATAGGTGCTCTGCCCGGGCAGCCGCAGGACCAGCCGCTCCCCCGGGCGGATTCCGGCGTCGAGCAGACCTCGGGCGCAGGCGCCGACGGCCTGCGCCAGCTCGCCGTAGCGCCACTGCTCGTACCCGGCGGCCTGCCCCGCACCCCCGTGAGCCACGATCAGCCCCACCTTGTCCGGTGGCCGATGCGGGGCGGGGCCGACGCAGTACCGGCTCATGTTGAACCGGGCGGGCGGGGTCTCCACCTCGTCAGGGTAGAGGCGCCGCAGCGGCTGCGGGAGGTGGGTGTGGGGGCGCGACTACGCCAGCCCCAGCGCGTGGAGCAGCAGGCCGCCGGCGGCCGTGGTGATGATGGCCCCGACGAACGCGGTGACCAGACCGCGCAGTCCGCTGTGGCGGGCGGCCGGGGCCGGCCGGTCCGAGAGCAGCTCCTGCACGGCGAAGGCGACCAGGCCGACGCCGTACCCGAGCCCGCCGACCCAGAACCAATACCACCGGGTGCCGCGGCGCGGCGGGGGCGCGGCGAGGATCAACAGGAGCCCGGCCAGCCAGAACGCCAACGACGACACGGTGATCAGGGGGCCTTGGATGGGCGGGTGCCACGGCGCGCCCGACCGTTCCATCCACGCGACCACCGCCGGCCCGGCGCTGGTCGGGTTGGCGGGATCCGCTGCCGGCGTCGGCGGGTCGGGCAGGCTGCTGGCGTCGGTCCAGTGCTGGCGCTGCGCCCGGTCCTGCCAGACCACGATGACGGGCTCACCGGTGCTGAAGGAGGTGCCCGGATGTGTCTTCCCGACCAGGAAACCGCTCTCGGCCAGGACGCTGTCCGGGGCCGTCGTCTGCGTCGTCCAGGACGCGACCCGCTGCTCCTGCACGGCGACCCGAAGATCCTCGGGGCTGGCCTGCCAAGGTCCCGTCCAGCCCGCCGTCGCGACCCACACCGCCCACAGCCCCACCAGCGTGCCGCCGGCGATCCGGCGCCTGGACCAGCGACGGCCACCTCGCGGCGACGGGGTCAGGGGCGGCAGCGGCGGGCCCGGCTCGCCGTACGCCGATGACGGGAACCGCGCCGCACCTCCCCCGGAGGAACTCACCCCACCATCGTGCACCCCCATCGCGCAGGAGAGGGCCAGGAGCGACGATCAGCGGCCATCATCGAGTAGTGGGCGACCATCAGCGGCGCTCAGGACAGGTCGGCCTCGAACCACTGCTGGGCATAGGGGTTGTCGTTGTACCGCGGTATCTCCCGGTAGCCCGCCGCCCGATACAGCCCGATGGCCTCGGTCAGCTCGCCGCGGGTGTCCAGGCGCGAGCGGGTCCGGCCCGAGGCGCGGATCGCGTCGTGCGCCGCGGACAGCAGCAGCCGCCCCAGGCCCAGGCCACGCCCAGCGGGCCCGACGTACATGCGCTTGACCTCGCCCGTCGCCTCATCCAGCCAGCGCACCCCCACACAGCCCACCGCTCGTCCGGCCACGCGCGCTACCAGGAACGCCCCCTTCGGCGGCACCATCCCCGCCGAGGAGTTGGTGCGCACGAACTCGTCGATCTCGGCCTCGGTCGCCGGCCGGCCGAGCTGCCGGGACCCCACCTCCGCGGTGTACTCCCGCAGCAGCGCGGCACCCTCGGGGGCGTCCGGATCGGCGGGCTCGACGACGGCGGCGGAGGTCACGGCGGGCATCCTACGGGGACCGGCCGCGCGCGCCCGCCACTGGCGACCTACGCTGCGGATATGCCCCCACCCCGCCCCGCCGGGCTCCGCGCCGCGGTCCCGAGCACCGTCCCCGGCCGACTCGCGCAGACGGTGGCCGGGCGCGCCCGTGACCTGGCCGGGCAGGCGCAGCACGCGGTCGGTGCGGCGTTGCGCGAGCGGGTCGCCGGGCCGGATGCGGCGGAGCGGGGCCCGGCGATCTGGGGCACTCCGGGCGAGCGGTGGTTCACGCCGGACGACCCGATTTGGCGGGTCCAGGAGGACGCGTCGATGTACGCCGGGGGCGTCGCCGCCCTGCTGCTGCAGATGCTGCATCCCCTGGCCATGGCGGGTGTGGCCGGGCACAGCGGCTACCGCAGCGACCCGTGGGGCCGGTTGCAGCGGACCGCGGATTATCTGGCGATCACGACGTTCGGTACGGCGCAGGCGGGCGAGGCGACGATCGCCAGGGTGCGGGACATCCACTCCCGCGTGCGCGGCAAGGACCATCGCGGGCGGCCCTACCGGGCCGACGACCCCGACCTGCTCCGCTGGGTGCATGTGGCCGAGTGCTACAGCTTCCTGGCGGCCCACCGGGCCTATGGGCGCGACCGGCTCAGCCCCGAAGACGCCGATCGCTATGTCGTGCAGTCCGGCAGTGTCTCGCAACGCCTGGGCACCCACGGGTTGCCGCAGTCCGTGGCCGAGCTGACGGCGCAGCTGGACGCCTTCCGGCCCGACCTCGAGGTGACCCCGGCGGCGATCGAGGCGGCCCGCTTCCTGCTGGTGGAGCCCCCGCTGGCCGTCCCGCTGCGGCCCGGCTACTGGTTCATCGCGGCCGGTGGGGTGGCCGTCCTGCCGCCGTGGGCGCGCCGGATGTTGCGGCTGCCGGACCGGGCGCCGCTGCCCCGGTTGGCCGCCGGTGCCGGACAGCTGGCGACCCGGACGGTGCGGTGGGGGATCGCCGGGTTGCGCGAGGACCGTACGGCGGGTCACCGGGCAGTCAACAGTTGATGTCGTGCGGCCCTGGTCCAGGGCTGGTGATCGGCCGATCATGAGGGGGTAGGGGCAGTCCGGCCGGTACCGTTTCGGCGACCGAAAGGGGTAGGGGATGGCGCTCATCACCTGGAGCCGCGGCCTGGAGGTCGGCTTCGGCGATATCGACGTGCAACACCGCCGGCTGGTCACCATGCTCAATCGGCTGGAGCGAGCGACCTCGCGCCCGGGCAACGGCCAGGTGGCTCGCGAGGTGCTCAGCGAACTGGCGGAATACACCCAGGTGCACTTCGACTTCGAGGAGCACCTGATGGTCCGGCACGGGCTCGCGGATCACCCCTCGACCGAGAACCACCGCGCCGAGCATCGACGCCTGGTCGCCGAGGTGGGGGCCTATCGCGAACGGGTCCTCGCTGGGGAGGATCAGATCGACGAGGAAGTGCTGTACTTCCTTCGGGACTGGCTCGCGAAGCACATTCTGGGGACCGACCGCAGCCTGGCCCGCAAGCTCCTGGACGCGGGGGCCACCTCCGCGGCGTGACGTGGCAAGCACGGCGCCGAGCCGGGAAGGAGAGCCTATGACGCAGGAGTTGGTTGGCCTCTACGCGCGGGCCGTGGCTGCTCTGGACACCGACACCCGCGCCTGGGTGGTCGGCGTCGCGCTGCTGGAGGAGCTGGCCGGTCCGGTGCCGATCCCGGTCGGTCGGGTCCTGGAGCGCGCCATCGCCGACGGCACCTTCCCGTCGGGCCCATTCGCCGTGGCCCCCGGCGAGGTGGATGTCGAGCTCGCGGCCGACGGTCGCAGCGCGGAGGCGACGCTGGAGGTCGCCGGCGAGCGCTCCTACCAGGCCAGGGCCGGCCTGGACGGACGCGGCGTCAGCGCCGCCCTGACGCGCTCGGGCCTCCTCGACGACGGCTCCGTGGAGCCGACCCACGTCATGCTCAGCGATGTCGAATCGGTGTTGGTCGACATCGTCGCGATCGCCGAGTCGCTCGCCGCCGAGATCGGCTATTTCGGGGCGGTCCGGGTCATGGTCGGCATCGCCCGTGCCGTGCCGGGACAGAATCTGGAACTGCGCGTGTACGACGAGCTGTGTGGGGACAACCTGCGTCCCGCTGCGGGATACACCCACTTCGAGCCGATCGTCCTCGACTATCCGGGACGGCTCGACGAGGCGGCCGCCGAGGCGCTGCGCTGGGAGAACGCCGTCCGCATCGCGCACGCCTTCGGCGTCTTCCTGCCGCAACTGGTCGGCCAGGCCCGCGCGATATCGACGATCTCCTACCGGCCGAGCCCACACGCGGGCTGACCCGACGCCATGACGGATGTCATGGGGAGGTCGTGACGGACGGTCGGCGATTGTCGCAGCGGCGCGCAGTTGACTGAGGGCAACGCAGCGCCACCCACGGCGAACCGCCGCCACCACTCGGAGGAACCCATGACCGCCATCAATCGCCGCACCGTCTACGGCCGCATCGTGCCGGCCCTGGCCGTCCTGTACGGCCTCAGCGTCGCCTTCACCGACGTTCGCGCGCTCCAGAGCGTGCTGTTGTTCGCGCTCATCGCCGCGGCCTCGCTCGGCTGGCTGGCCCCGGCCGGTTGCAGCACCGACGGACGCCGGCGCGAGGGTCGCGAGGCCCGTCGCGAGGCCCGTGCACAGCGCGCCAGCGGCGGGGTGGTCCTGGAGGGAACCCCACAGGACACGATCAGGACCGACCCCCGAGGCTGAGTTCGCTGCCCGACGACCTCACGGCCAGCTGGCATGATCTGCCCGTGAGCACCCTGGTCTTCCTGCACGCCCATCCCGACGACGAGGCGTCCCAGACGTCGCTGACCATGGCCCTGGCCGCCCGGCAGGGGCATCGGGTGGTCGTCGTGTTCGCGACCAACGGCGACCACGGCGAGCCCGCCGCGGATCTTCCGGCCGGAATGAGCGTCGTCACCTATCGCCGCGGGGAGGCGCAGCGTTCGGCCGAGGCCATCGGCACCCATCGGGTCGCCTGGTTGGGTTATGCCGACTCGGGGATGACCGGCTGGGCCCAGAACGACCACGAGGATTCCCTGCACGCGGCCGACCTCGACGAGGCGGCGACGCGGTTGGCGGCTCTCCTGGACGAGGAGGACGCGGACGTCCTGGTGACGTACGACGACCACGGCGGTTACGGCCACCCCGATCACGTCAAGGCGCATCGGGTGGCGCACCGCGCGGCGGAGCTGGCCGCCCGGCGCCCGCGCCTGCTGGAGTCGACGCTGAACCGGGACTACCTACGCGAGCTGCGCAACGCCGCGATCGCCGCGGACCCGGCCAGCGCGCTCGATTGGGACCCGGACGCCCCCGGCGACGATGGGCGGCCGATCGGGACGGCGCAATCGCAGATCCGCTATCGCGTCGACGGGCGCGATCTCATCGCCGTGAAGCGGGCCGCGCTCGCCTGCCACGCGAGCCAGACCAGCGACGTCGGGATGATGCTGGCGATCCCCGAGCAGTTCTTCACGGAGACGTTCGGCTATGAGTGGTACGTCGAGCCGGGCCGGCCGCCCGAGTCCGGCGGGCCGCTGGACCTCTGGTGGTTGGACGACGCACCCTGAGCCCAAGCAGGAGAGCGGGCCCTGGGGGCCGGGGGGCCGGGACGGAAGGGGGCGGGAAGCCTCGGGTCAACGCCGGCGAATTTATACGTGTTAACCCGGTTCATATCGGACAGATCGTCTCAGAATCGCGCCGTTGGCTCCGATGGGTGGTCGCCTCACCGCCGAACCAGGGAGCTTCCCGTGCGTCAGTCACTCATCACCAAGATCGCCGCGATCGTGGCCATGATCTTGGGTGTCGTCACCGTGATCTCGGTGGTCGTCGCCTTCCGCACCAGCAGCGCCTCCGATGAGGCGATCAAGCGCCAGAGTGAGTCGCTGGCGGCGGCCCGAACAATCCAGGACTCTTCGGCACTGCTGACGAACACGGTGCGCGCGTTCACCGCCACCGGCGATGTCGCCTGGTCAGACAAATACTGGAACGAGATCCTGGTCGCCAAGAACCAACCCAAGGCCCTGCAGAAGCTCACCGACCTGGGCACCCCCGCCGACGAGATCGCGCTGACCAAACAGGCCAGCGCCAACTCGGCCGAGCTGGTCAAGCTCGAGACCCGCGCGATGCGCCTGGTCTTCGATGCCAAGGGCATCACCCCGGACAAGATGCCCGCGGCCGTCGCCGAGTGGAAGGTTCTGCCCGAGGACGCGAAGCTATCGGCCGAGGACAAGCTCGTCCTGGCCCGCCAGCTCGTGCACGGCGACGCCTATGCCGCCGAGGTCGCCAAGATCATGGCGCCGATCACCGAGTTCAACACCAAGCTCGCGACCCGCGTACAGGCTGACGTCGACAGCAACACCGACCAGCGCCACGCTGCCCAGATCGCCCTGACCGCCTCCGCCGTGGGCTTGCTGGCCGCCCTGATCGGTCTGCTGGTGCTGTTCAGCACGCAGCTCGGCCGCGTCGTCTCCGACTACACCGCGGCTCTGCGGCACCGCGATCCCAAGGACATGTCGTTCCGCCTGGCGCCGACGGGGGTCGTGGAGACCCGCGAGCTGGCCGAGGCCTTCAACACTCAGAACGAGCTCGCCGCCGACATGATCGGTCGGATCGCCGGCTCGGCGCATAGCCTCGCCGACACCGCCAGGGACCTGTCCGGGACGGCGACCCATCTGGGCGACATCGCCGGCGCCACCTCCCGGGGCTCCGACGCCGCAGCCCACGCCGCGCAGGGCGTCAGCGGCAACGTCTCCACGGTGGCCGCGGGCACCGAGGAAATGAACGCCTCCATCCAGGAGATCGCCACCGCGGCCAGCCACGCCTCCCAGGTCGCCCAGCAGGCCGCCCAGGAGGCCGGCCAGACCCAGCTCATCGTGGACAAGCTCAGCAGCTCCAGCCAGCTCATCGGCGACGTGATGAAGACGATCACGAGCATCGCCGAACAGACCAACCTCCTCGCGCTCAACGCCACCATCGAAGCCGCCCGCGCCGGCGAGGCCGGCAAGGGATTCGCCGTCGTCGCCAACGAGGTCAAAGACCTGGCCAACCAGAGCGCCCAGGCCACCGAGGACATCTCGGCCCGGGTGCTCGGCATCCAAGACGACGCCGAGCAGACCACGGCGGCGCTGGCCCGGATCACCGAGGTCATCGACCGGATCAACGAGACCCAGTCGACCATCGCCTCGGCCGTCGAGGAACAGACCGCGACCACCCGCGAGATGACCCGATCGGTTCACGACGCCGCCACCAGCGCCCAGGACATCGCCGGCAGCATCGGCACCGTCGCCACCCAGACCAAGGAGGTCGCCAAGAGCTCCGAGGACGCCCTGGCCGCGGCCAACCAGCTCGCCGCCACCTCCCGTGAGCTGCAGGACCTGGTGTCCACCTACCGCGTGGAGTAGTGCCACAGTTGGTCCATGTCGATCGTCACCCTCACGCCCGAGCAGCTGCGTCGGCGCCACACGATGAAGTGGACCCGGCTGGGTCCCGAGGTGCTGCCCCTGTGGGTCGCCGAGATGGACGTGGCGACCTGCCCGGCGGTCGCCGAGGCGGTGCGCGAGGCCGCGGCGCGCGAAGTGTTCGGCTATCCGACTCGCGATGACCGGCTGGCCGGCGCGACCGCCGCGTGGTGCGCGAGCCGCTACGACTGGACCATCGACCCTGCGCGCGTGCACGACCTGCCCGACGTGCTGACCGGGGTGCGGCTCGCCATCGATCACTTCACCGTGGCCGGGTCGCCGATCGTGCTGCCCGTCCCGGCGTACATGCCCTTTTTCGACGTGCTCGAGGTGACGGGGCGTCGCGGCGTCTACACCCCCATGCTCGCCGTGACCGAGGAGGACGGCACCGCGGGCTACCGGTTCGATCTCGACGCGCTGGCGAGCGCCTTCGCCGCGGGTGCCGGCGGCATCATCCTGTGCAATCCGTACAACCCGCTGGGCGCCGTCTTCCCCGCCGAGCATCTCGCGGCGATCTGCGAGGTCGCCGCCACCCACGGCGCCCGGGTCATCTCGGATGAGATCCACGCGCCGGTGGTGTATGGCGCGCGGCACGTGCCGACCGCGACGGTCAGCGACATCGCCCCCGAGGTGACGATCACGCTGCTGGCCAGCTCCAAGGGGTTCAACACCCCCGGCCTGCGGTGCGCCCAGATCGTCCTGACCAACGAGGCCGACGTGCGCACCTGGCGCAAGATCAACCCGATGCGCAGCCACGGCGCGTCCACGCTGGGGATCGAGGCGAGCATCGCCAGCTACCGGCACGGCGGTCCCTGGCTCGATGACCTGCTGGTGTTTCTGCAGGGCAACCGCGACTATCTCGCCGCCGCGCTGGCCGAGGTGGCGCCGCAGGTGCGGTTCGCGCCGCCGCGCGCGACGTACCTGGCCTGGCTCGACTTCCGCGACGTCCCCGCGCTGGCCGGCGCGGACCCGTCCGCCTGGTTGCTGGAGCACGCCAAGGTGTTCTGCAACCCCGGCCCCGCGTTCGGGCCGGGCGGCGAGGGCCATATCCGCGCCAACTTCGGCACGTCCCGTCAGATTCTGACCGAGTTCGTGACCCGGCTGGACGCGGCGCTGTCATGAGCCTGTCATGAGCGCGTCTCGCCATGAACGCGGTCTTGCCATGAGCACGGTCTCGCGGGGCGACCTGCTGTCCTCCCAGGTGCGGCGCCGCATCGTCGAGCTGGTCCGGTCCGCGGAGGGGCAACTCGCCGCGGCCGACCTCGCCGCGCAGCTGGACCTGCACGTGACCACCGTCCGGTTCCATCTGGACCAGCTGGAACAGGCCGGTGTCCTGGTCGCGGGCCGGGAGCGCCGGGAGACGGTCGGGCGGCCGCGCAAGGTGTACGCCGTGGCCGCGCAGACCGTTCCCGTGAACGAGGCCGCCTATGTGGTCCTGGCCGGCGTCCTGGCCGAGGCCATTCCGGGCGCGCCCGCCGCCCGCTCCCGGGTCGCGATCGAGGCCGGGGAGGCGTGGGCGCAGGCGCATGTCCCGGCGCGCGCGGCGGCCGGCGCCGCGGATTCGGGCGAGCTGCCCGTGCGCGAGCTCCTCGATGTGCTGGCCCGCTGGGGGTACCGGCGCGAGAGCGTGACGGTGGAGCGCCCTCGGGACAGCGGCGTGCTGCTGTCGTTGGAGTCCTGCCCGATGCGGGACGCGGCGCTGGCGCACCCCGAGGTGGTCTGCGCCGTGCACGTGGGGCTGATCCGCGGCGCCCTGCGCCAGCTCGGCGTGGGCGAGGTGGGGGTCACGGTGCGGCCGATGGTCGGCCCCGAACTGTGCCTGGTGGATCTCGAGCTGGGCGAGTCGCACAGCGCGCTGGCACCGGTCGAGGGACCGGATCGCCCCTGACGCGCCGACTCAGACCTGGAAGTTGGACACCAGGTGTTGGAGCTCCTCGGCCGAGTCGGCGAAGGCGTGCGCTCGCTCAGAGGTCGCATCGGACCGCGAGGAGACGGTCTGTGCTTCGGCGACGATGCTGTGCATGCTGCTGGCGATGCCTTGGGCAGCGGACGCGGCTTGTTGAATCGAGCGGGTCATCTCCCCGGTGGTGGCGGTCTGCTGTTCGACGGCGGAGGCGATGGTCACCTGCGTTTCGTTGATGCGGTCGATCACGGTGGTGATCCTCTCCAGGGCCGCAGCGGTCTCATCCGCATCGTGCTGGATGGACAGCACCCGAGCAGCGATGTCCTCGGTGGCCTCGGCCGACTGGGTGGCCAGTTCCTTGACTTCGTTGGCGACGACGGCGAAGCCCTTGCCGGCCTCGCCGGCCCGGGCGGCTTCGATCGTGGCATTCAGAGCAAGCAGGTTCGTCTGCTCGGCGATGGACGTGATGGTCTTGATCACCTCGCCGATCTGCTGGCTGGAGGAGGCAAGTTGCGTGACGGTCTGCTGGGCATCGGTGGCTTCGCCGGCGGCGTCTCGGGCGACCACCGAGGCGAGTTCGGCGGCTCGGGCGATCTCTTGGATGGACGCGTTCATCTCTTCGGTGCCGGCCGCGACAGTCGAGACGCTCGCGCTGACACTGTCGACCTCGCCGGCCGCGCGCTGGGAGGAGCCGACGGATGTGCGCGCCAACGTGCCCAACTCGGCCGCCGCGGCGGTCAGAGTGCCCGAGGCATCGCTGAGTTTGATCACGCGCCCCACGACCTTGCTGACGTGGTCCATCAGGGCGTTGTACGTCGCGGCCAGTGCGCGCGTCTCCGCGACACCGTCGGGAGTGAGGCGGAAGTCCAGGTTTGAGGCGTGCTGGCCCAGGTCGTCGGTGTAGCGGGTGACCACGCTTCCGAGCTGGCGGTGGTTCATCCACAGCGAGGCAGCCAGGCCGGCGATGAGGAGCAGCGCACTCAACGCGAGGGCGATTTGGGACACGTCGCGCCGCAGCTGGGCCTGGTCGAGCTCGCTCTGCAGACGGGCGGTCAGCTTCTGATCGAACTGCTGGATCGGAGCCATGATCTTGGCCACCTCGGCCGCGTAGTCGGGGCCGAAGACCAGCTGACGCGCCAGCGCCATCTTCGCCGTCGGATTCAGCGCATCATCCTCGGGCGATAGGACCCACTTCGCCACTGGGGCAGGCATGCCATCCGGGGCCACGCCCTTGGCGGCGTACACCAGGCGCATCGCCCGCGTCTCAAGCTTGATGAGCCCGGCGCTATTGGCGCTGGCCTGATCGATCAGCGCGAGTTCGTCGGTGGGGGTGCCGAGGTCCTTCAGTGTGCGAATCGCGGCAGCCTGCGACTTGGTCACATCCACCTCGGTCCAATAGGCCTTGGACCATGACTCTTCGCCGGTCGCGGCAAACGCACGCACCGTATCGGTTAGGAGCGCGGACGAGCTCCCTACTGCTCGGGAGGCTTCCAGCGATTCGGACTGCCTGACCATGGTCGCGTCGGCCGAGCGACTGGTGGCGATGGCGGTGACGATCGCCACGACCGCGATGATCGTGACGACCGCCGTGGCGATCGCCGACACTTTGGTCACTACGGTCTGGCGCATTGCTGATCCTCCAGGTGCCGAGCCGGATGTACGGCACCCCATCGGCCGAAGGCGGCTTCCCTGAACGCCTATTACCGACCATTTGGTCTTTCGTCGGGATCCGCGTTGCGCAACACGGACATGTCCGGCGCGCGTTCGCGCGTGATCGCGTCAGTGCGCCGGCTCCGCAGGGGTCGTCGGCTCCGACGCGGGCGGCTCCGACGCGACCGGCCCCGACGACGTCTGGCGCAGCAGCAGCGCCAGCCGTACGGCGCACGCCTGCCGGGCCATGTCCTCGGCCGCCTCGCTGACATCGTGGCGCAGTCGGGCATCCGTGGCCGAGGCGAGGGAGTAGTTGAACGCCGCGAACGTCGCCAGGAAGCCGGCCACCCGGCCGTGCTCTGCGGTCAGCACGTATTCGTGTTGCCTGGTCACGAACCGCAGCAGCACCGACGGATCCGTGCGGGTCCAACCCTTCACGGCGTCCAGGTCCACCGCCAGATAGCCCAACACCAGGAAGAAGGCGAACACCGCCGACGCGATCACCAGGGCCATCACCAGCCGGGACAGGATCGCGATGGCCCGCAGGTTGACCGTGGCCAGCCGGCCCAGCGGACAGTCGGTCGGCCCGTCCAGGTGCAGGGGCTCACCCTGCAACGGCGTACCGTCCAGCGCGGCACCCAGCTGCGCGTCGTCCTCGAAGTGCGCCGCCGCGGCCAGGTCGAACTGATGCCGCGCCCCCAGGAAGGCACCCGCGAGCAAGAGCAGCAGGGCGATGATTCCGGTGTACGCCCAGGCCGTGGCACGCCCCACCGTCACCCACACCCCGGGGTTGAGGAAGAAGAAGAAGACCACGCCCATCACGACCGGCAACATCGTCAGCAGCGCCGAGGCGCCCCCGGTCAGGGCGGCGTACACGGTGCGCAGCAACCACTGACTCAGCGAGCCCAACCCGAAGACGACCACGGCGAAGACCAGAGCGAGAATCGTCACCTGAATCAGGCCGACGATGGTGACCACGGCCGCCCACGCGGTCTGGACGTCGAATTCCCCGCCGGCCACGGCGTCGCCGATCTCGTCGTACGCCGGCCAGACCAGCAGCGGCACCATCGGCGCCAGGACGAACAGCACGCACTCGGGCCAGCCGATCGAGCGGGGCCGGGCGAACGCCGGGCGACCCCGACGGACGTTGGTGAACAGCCACGTCGCCAGCAGCACCGCGACGGCCACGAGCAGCCCGGTGCCCAGCGTCAGCCCGGTGTACAGGGGCACGATCAGCACCATCATCACCGCGTAGGCCAGCGAGAGGGGCAGCACCGCCCGCACCGAGGGGGCCGACTCCACCCCCGTGCCGCCCAGCATCATGCTCAACCCGCGGCGTCGGAACCAGCGATCGATCGCGGCATCGCGCTCGGGTCCGGGCTTGCGCTCGGGCTCGGGCTTGCGCTGGCGCTCGGGCCGTCCGTCGTGTTCTCCCGCGCGGTTCATTCGACCATCCCCTGCTCGACCGCCTCGACGATGGCGTCGGGACGCCACCACATCACCCCGTGCCCACACGGCACCAACACCCGCCGGCGGACCCCCGCGGACCCTCCGGGGTGGTCCTGGGCCAGGCGGTCCGCCAGCTCGTCCTGCACCTGCAGCCAGCGCCGATGCCACGGCGTCAGCGCGGTCCAGGCGGCGCTGAGCACGATCACCGGTACGTCGGGCAACGGGGCGTCGCGCCGGATCGCGAGGATCTGAGCCTCGTCGCTGGGGTAGCGGGTCAGATCGGCGGCCATCCGGGCCCACGGCGCCCGGGGGCCGCCCCAGCGGTTCAGCAGCGCCACCCCGCCCTGGCTCGGGGACGTGCGGCGCTGTCCCTCTGGCGTGCGGCGCTGTCCTGGGGGCGGCGGCTCGACCTGCTCGCGGGGCACGCTGGCGTCCACCAGCACCAGCGCGGCGGCGGCCTGTGGGTGCAGCCGTACGGCGGCCTCGGCGGCGAATCCGCCCATCGAGTGGCCGACCGCCACGACGGGACGACCCGCTTCTCGCGCGGCCTGGGCGAGGTGGGCCGCATCGGTGGTCAGGCTGCCGCCCGGCGTCCGCTCGAGCACGCTCAGGGAGGGGATTCTGCGGGTCAGCCGCCGGTAGGGGCGGGCGCTCAGGCCGGCCCCGGGAAAGAGCAGCGCCGCGGGCGGGCCGGAGCTCACGTCCGTTCCGTGGCCGAGAACTCCGTGGTGGAGATCCCGGTCCGCGTGCGCACGGCCCGAGCCTGCCAGAGCAGCACGCCCAGCGCCAACAACCACAGCGACGCCGATCCGACCTGGACGCGCTGCGCGATCCCCAGCAGCGGTGGCCAGGGCCAGGCGACCACGGCCCGGCCGACCTCGAGCATGGTCCACGCCGTCCCGACGACGTTGCCGAGCGCGCCCAGCAGGAGCAGCCCGCCGGCCCAGCCGCCCCGAACCCTCGACGTCACCATCGGGGTTACCAGCGGGGTTACCAGCGGGGTCAACGCGACCACCGCGATCAACATCGCGACGGAGGCGGCGACGCTGGTGCCCACGTGGACGGTGTGCGTCCACGGCACGTCGAAGGCCGCCTCGCGGGCCGCGCAGGCCGCGTCCGCGCTCGGCGCGCAGGACAGCGGGGCCGAGGCATCGCCGATCGTGGCGATCCCGAACGCCATCAGCGCCACCCACCCGATCCGGCGGCGCGCACCACCGGCCAGCACCGCCGCGGCCGCGCCGGCGACCAGGAGCCCGGCGACCAGATCGCCGACCCGGAAGAACCCCGAGCGCGGCTGGTCGGTGGCGGCGAGTTCGCTGGCGTACGTCGTGACGGGGTCGAGTCCACTGCCCACCGCGACCCACGGCGCGAGCACCCACGACAGGTAGCACAGCGCCGCCGCGGCCACCGCCAGCGGCACCCAGCCCGCCGGGCTCACCCCGAGCGAGGTCCGAGTCATCGCGGACCTCAGCGCGGCCGGTTCATCGGGAACGGCAGCGTCTCCCGGATCGAGGCGCCGGTGACCAGCATGACCAGCCGGTCGACGCCCATCCCCAGCCCGCCGGTCGGCGGCATCCCGTGCTCCAGGGCCACCAGGAAGTCCTCGTCGAGCTCCATCGCCTCCGGGTCGCCCGCGGCGGCCGCCTCGGACTGGGCCGTCAGGCGCCGGCGCTGCTCGAGTGGGTCGGTGAGTTCGCTGTACGCCGTGCCGAGTTCGACGCCCCAGGCGACGAGGTCCCAGCGCTCGGTGACGCCGGGTGTCGAGCGGTGCGAACGCGTCAGCGGGGAGACCTCCACCGGGAAATCGCAATAGAACGTCGGCTGCTGGGTGTGCTCTTCGACGAGCCGTTCGTACATTTCGAGGGCCACCGTGCCCGCGTCCCAGCCGCGCTGGTAGGGCACCTCGGTCTGATCGCACAGCGTCCGCAGCGTCTCGATCGAGGTGGCGTGGTCGATCGGGGTCAACCCGCGCGCCACGAGCACCTCCGAGATCGCCCCGTGCAGCGTCTTGACCGGCCAGTCCCCCGAGATGTCGACCAGGGAACCGTCCGGCGCCGGCACCACACACGCGCCGTTGGCGGCGATCGCCGCGTTCTGGATCAGCTCGCGGCACAGCGCCATCATCGTCAGATAGTCGCCGTGCGCGGCGTACGCCTCCAGGATCGTGAACTCCGGGTTATGGCTGAAGTCGACGCCCTCGTTGCGGAAGGTGCGGCCCAGCTCGAAGACCCGGTCCATGCCGCCGACGCAGAGCTTCTTCAGGTAGAGCTCGGGGGCGATCCGCAGGTAGAGGTCCAGGTCGTAGGCGTTGATGTGGGTCTTGAACGGGCGGGCGTTCGCGCCACCGTGGATGGTCTGCAGGATCGGAGTCTCCACCTCCAGATAACCGTGAGCCCCCAGGGTCGCGCGCAGCGAGGTGAGCACCGCCGAGCGCGCGGACAGCCGGCGCCGGGTGGTGTCGTTGACGGCCAGATCCAGGTAGCGCTGCCGGACCAGGGCCTCGGGGTCGGTCAGGCCGCGCCGCTTGTCGGGCATCGGATGCAGGCACTTGGCCTCCATCCGCCACTCGTTGACCAGCAGGGACGGCTCGCCACGGCGGGACACCCCGCGCACCCCGCGGACCCCGACGAGGTCGCCGAGGTCGACACGGGCGCGGAACGCCTCGACCCGTTGCGGCGGGCACGTCGTCGCGTCGAGCAACAGCTGACAGCGACCGGTCCAGTCGCGCAGGTCGGCGAAGATCACCCCACCGAAGTCGCGGATCGCGAGGACCCGGCCGGCCACCGCCACCGGCTCACCCTCGGCCAGCCCGGCCACCTCGGTCGCCGGGTGCGTCGGCGGCAGGGCCATCGGCCAGGGGTCGACGCCCCCGTCGAGCAGGTGCGCGGCCTTGTCGCGGCGGACCCGCTCCTGTTCCCGATAGCGCGGCTCCGCCGGCTCCTCGTCGACCTCGTAGACCTCCAGGCCCGGGGCGTTGCTGTCGACCTGAGCGACCGCGGAGCGCGGGGTGCCCCGAGAGGTGCGCCAGTCGACGAAGCCCTCGGCGACGCCGACGGCCAGGCCGATCCGGGGCAGGCTGCCGCCGTCGCGGAAGCACAGATAGCGCGGCACCCAGTCAGGGCTGTACTTGAGGTTGCTCCGATACAGCGTCTCCATCTGCCACCAGCGGGACAGGAACAGCAGGATCCGACGGGAGGTCCGCAGCACCGGGCCGGCCCCGAGCTGCTCGCCCTCGGAGAAGACCGAGCGGAACATCGCGAAGTTGAGCGAGACGCGCCGGAGGCCGATCTCGTCGGCCCGGCGGCACAGGTCGGCGACCATGAGCTCGGTCGTGCCGTTCGGTGCCTCGGGGGCCCGGCGCATCACGTCCAGCGACGCCCCGGCCCGGCCCCACGGGACGAAGGACAGCAGGCCGACGACCTGCTCCTGCGGGGTGTCCTCGCCGACCACGGCCTCCACCACGAGGCAGTCACCGTCGGCGGAGTCGCCCCAGCGCCCCAGCGCCATGGAGAAACCCCGTTCGGTCTGGCCGTCGCGCCAGGAGTCCGCCAGCTCGCCGAGCTGCGCCAGCTCCGCCGCGTCGATCTCCGCGGCTCGGCGCAGCCGAACCCGCACGCCGGCCTTCTCGGCGTGCCCGACGGCCCGCCGCAACGCCACCCGCTCGGGCCCGCGCAGGGAGAAGCGGGCGGTGTGCACGATCGCCTCATCGCCCAGCTCCAGCACCTCGAAGCCGGCGTCGTGGTAGGCCTGCGCGCCCGCCTGGGAGGCGCCGACGACGGCGGGCACCCAGCCGTAGGGGCGGGCGGCCTCCCGCCACGCCGAGATCGCCGCCAGCCACGACGTACGGACCCCGATCGGGTCACCCGCCGCCAGGCACACCCCCGCCTCGACGCGATAGGCGACGGCCGCCTGCCCGTCGGGGCTGAAGACGACGGACTTGTCGCGACGCAGGGCGAAGTACGACAGGGAGTCCGCCGTGCCGTGCCGCTCGACGAGCACCCGCAGGGCCTGCTCCTCGGCCTCGCCGAGACCGTCGATCGCGCGGCGCGCCCGGAACAGCACGACCGCCGCCGCGACCAGCGAGATCGAGGTGAGGATCCCGACCACGAAGCCGACCATGCTGCGCGGCTGGGGGATGTCGTCCCCGGTGAGCTTGACGCCGAGCATGAGGACCTGCCCGAGGGACCAGGTCAGCGCGTCCTCGCGCGGCAGTCGTCCCGGGGCCGCCCAGGCCAGGCCCCAGCCGATCAGCGTCGTCCCCACCAACCCGACGATCAATGTCAGGCCCGCCCGCAGGTAGGCCCCGCCCCGTGCCTTGGTCCAGAACTCGTGCCGGGTCGCCACCAGCAGCGCAACGAGCACCACGTGCACGACGATCGGCCCCCACTGCACGCCCTGGACGGGTAGGCCGGCGGCCTCCGCGTCGCTCATGTCCATGGGGAAGACGAGATCCATGAGCAACAGCAGGAGCATGAGGACGGTCCAGGTCAGCACCAGGCCCCACGCGACGCGCTTGCGCGCGGCGAGAGCGGCGGCCATCAGGAACATCACCGTCGCCCAGCCCAGGCTCGGCCACACCTCGACGTAGGAGCTGAGCACCATCAGGAAGTCGTTGTCCGAGCGGAACCAGACGTCCACGAAGAGCCCCAGGATCAGCGAGACCACGCCGTTCAGGGCGACCAGCACCGCCAGGATCGTGGGGAACGCGCCGCTGAATCTGCGCCACGCGCCCTCCGGGCGCGCCGGCGGCGCCGGTTGCGCCGGTTGCGCCGCGCGGGCCGGCGCGTTCGTCGTGGTGGCCATCGTCGTGGGGTCCTTTCGGGGAGTCGCCGGCCGCCGGGGGTCCGGGGCGTCGGTGCCTGGTCGGGGCGGGTTCGGGTCGTACGTCGTCAGCCGGTGCCGGGCTTGAAGCCCGGGATCCGGGACCCCAGCCAGGCCGCGACCTTGGGCATTTCGGCCTGCCAGAGGTCCCACCGGTGTCCGCTGTCGAGCAGGACGGTCGAGGTCATCGAGGTGGGCGGCCGGATCGCGGCGAGGAAGGCGCTCAGCTCCGGCCAGAACGGGCTCTGCTTGCCGACCTGCAGATACATCGCGACGGGCGGCGGCTGCGTGCGGATCTGGGCCAGCAGGTCGTAGCGGGCCGCCAGCGGGCTCCCGGCCGGCCACGGCGCGCCGGTGGAGAAGTCCGGCCGCACCGATCCGCCGAGCGCGACGATCGCGCCGAAGGTGTCGTTGTGGTGGACGCCCATCATGGTGGCGCAGTACGCACCGACCGAATAGCCCATCGCGACCCACGAATCCCGCGCCGGCTTGACCCGGAAGTGCTCCCGGATGAACCGCGGCACGTCCTGGGCGATCCACGTCTCGATCTGCGGCGTACCGGACGGGCCGTTCACGCATTCGGAATCCACCGTCGCGGTCGCCGTGATGGTCGGCGCGACGAGGATCACCTCGCCCACCGCGCCGGCGGCGATCGCGGCGTCGAAGCTCTGCTGGGCCTGCATCTTGGAGGTCCACCCGGACGGCGTACCGGGGAAGCCATGGAAGGCCTCCACCACCGGGTAGCGGCGGTCCTTGGCCTGCGCGGTCTCGTAGCTGGCCGGCAGGATCACCTCGATCTGGCCGGTCATGCCGCTGGCGCGGCCCGTGTAGGTGTAGACCTGCTTGCGCTGTCCCGGCGAGGGCAGCGGTGGCAGTTCGACCGGGGGTGCCGTGGTCGTGGCGGCGGCTGCGGTCGGTGCCGCGGCGGCCTGGGCGGCGTCGCCGACGGCGGCGGTCTCCTGCCGCGCCTCGGTGCCGAGCAGGTCTCCCCAGGAGGCGTACCAGCCGTTGCTGGCGTTCAGATAGACCACGCCAGCCAGCACGACCAGGGCATTCACCAGGGCGAGCGCGACGATCCGGGCGAGCAGTCGAGGCCGGCTGCCGGCCAGCCGGGGCATCGCCCAGACCGCCACCGCGAAGGCCACGATGGCCAGCACGGCAGTCAGGACGACGAAGGGGGTGCCGGTCAGTTCCACGGGCGGCTCACCGGCTCACCGGCTCGGGGCGAAGGCGGGGCTGGTGCGTCCCAGCCATTCGAAGGCCGTGGGTTGGCCGTCCCGCCAGACCACCGTGCGGTGCCCGACCCCGGGTTGGTCGAACAGCGTGATCGAGGTCGGCGGCCGGGCCGCGTCGATGAGGCGTTGCACCTCGCTCTTGCCGCTCGCATCTACTCCGGCGGACAGGTCCTCGCGTTGGAACCACAACGCAACCGGTGGCGGGGTGGTCGCCGAGCGCAGGTAGTCGACCAGGTCGTAGCGCCGCCACTGCTCCGAGCCCGGCCCGAAGGGCTGGTACGGCCCGGAGAAGTCCGGCTTGAGATAGCCGTCGAAACTGACCGCCGAGGCAAACGTGCCGGGATGGTGCAGCGCGAACATGGTGGCGCAGTAGCCGCCGGAGGAGTAGCCGAAGGTGTTCCACCCGGCCCGATCACCGGTGACCCGCAGGTGGCCGCGCACCCAGGCGACCAGGTCCTTGGCGACGAAGGTCTCCAGCGCCGGCCCCTTCACGCCCCCGTCGACGCACTCGCCGTCGCCGATGGCGGCCGTGTTCATCGTCGGCATCACGACGATGCTCGGCGCGATCGTGCGGGCCGCGACGCTCTCGTCGAGCTTGCTCTGGATCTCCATGTGCCGGATCCAGTGCGAGGCGTCGGCCGGGTAGCCGCCGTGCAGCGCGACGATCACCGGGTAGCTGCGGGTTCGGTCGCTGGGGTCGTAGCCCGTCGGCAGCAGCACCAGCACCTCGCGGGTCACCCCGCTGGTGGCGCCGGCGACCTGGAAGGTCTGCAGCCGTTGGCCGGGTGCGGGCAACGGCGGGAGCACTGCGGGGGCGGTGGGCGTGCTCGCGCTGGCGCTGCCGGTGGGAGTGGCCTTGAGCGCATCCCCGGGGTCACCGGCCACCTGCGTCGAGGTGCCGGCCGGGTCATTGCCGGGGTTGAGGCTCGACCAGGTCGTGTAGAAGCCCAGCGCCGCGTTGACGCTGGCAGCCACGACCGCGACCACCAGCGCATGCGCGACCAGGTGCAGGGCGATCCGGCCGATCACCCGGCCCGGCGAGCCGGTCAGCCGCGGGGAGTACACGATGGCCGCGACGACCGCCACCAACGCGGTCACCTCGAGCAGCACCAAGAACGGTGTATCCACCGGCTGCACGACACTCTCCCCCGATCGGTCTGGTGGCGCCCCCCGTGAGGCCTCCGACCCGCGCTCACCGTAAGGGCCTCATCTGGACGCTTGCTGGATTGGCGGCACCACCCACGGTAGGCCGAGGTCCGGGGCGCCGTCCCACCATTCGCCCATCGGCCGCTCGGGTTCCCAGCTGAGAGTAGGCGGCTCACCGGTCCCGAACAGGGCCGCCACCCCGGCGCCCGCCTGGCGCGCACCCCTTCATACCGTGGTATCGGGGTTGGCGCGGTGAGCGGTCGGCGGCGGGCAGAATCGAGCCATGACCGGCGCCTTGCCTAGCGCGGACGAGGTACGCCGGTGGGCCGGCGACACCTGGCGATGCCTGGCCGCTACGGCGTACGAACCCACCGGTCTGCCCGCGGACGGCATCGACGAGCGGCTGGACCCGACCACCCGGACGCCGTACACCTCCCCCACCAACATCGCCGGCTACCTGTGGTCGGCGCTCGCCGCGTCGCGCCTCGGGCTCATCGCGCAGGACGAGGCCCGCGCGCGCTGCTCCCGCGTCCTGGCCACCCTCGCCGGCCTGGCCAGGCACCAGGGCAGCGGGATGTTCTACAACTGGTACGACGTGGCCACCGGCGAGCGGACCCGCACGTGGGGCCGCCGCGGCCGGATCCTGCCGGCGTTCCTGTCCAGCGTCGACAACGCCTGGCTGGCGCTCGCGCTGCGCATCGTGGCCGCCGGCGAGCCGACCCTGGCCGGCGCCGCGACGGCGATCCTGACCCCGATGCGCTTCGACGCCTTCTACGACCCCGGCGCCCGGCCCGTCGGTGGGCTGATGCGCGGCGGCTTCTGGGAAACCCCGCGGCGCAACCGATCGGTGCCGGGGCGCGACCCCAGCGGGGCGCCGATCCACCTGACGCGGCACCATTACGCGCTGCTCAACTCCGAGACGCGCCTGGTCACCTACGTGGCGCTCGCGGCGGGGCAGGTGGGTGCGCAGGCGTACGCCGCGCTGGAGGCGCCGATCCGCCGGTACGCCGGGTGCGAGCTGGTGGCCTCCCTGGGCGGGTCGATGTTCGAGGCCCTGGCGGTGCCGGCGTTCGTCCCCGAGGCGGCGTGGGCGCCGGAGCTGTGGGGGGCCAATCACGCGGGCACGGTCCGGGCTCATCGGGCCTTCGCCGCCGAGGTGGGTGCGCCGGTGTGGGGGCTGTCGCCGTGCGCCTGCCCGGGGGCGGGGTCGGCGGGCGGGTACAGCGAGTTCGGGGTTCCCGCCATCGGCCTTCTCGGCGACAGCTACCGGACCACCTGGCGCGGTCAGGTCGTGGTGACCCCGCATGCGGCGGCGCTGGCGCTGCCGTACGACGCCCCCGCCGCCTTGACCAACCTGAGCCGCCTCGCCGAGCTGGGCTGTTATGGGCCGGGCGGGTTCGTGGACTCGATCGGGGTCCGCACGCGGCGCACCGCGGGCCGCCACCTGACGCTGGACCAGGCGTTTCTGATGGCCGGGCTGGTCCATCGGCTGACCGGCGGGGCCGGGCAGGAGGGGCTGCTGCACCGGTTGGCTCGCGAGGGAGGATTGGGAGACGCCGTCCGTCATGCCGTCGTCCAACGCAGCCGAACCGTGGCCATCCGCGTTGATCCCGAAGCCGTCTAAAGGACGATGGCGGACCGCGGGTGGTACTGCGGTCACTCATCGCCGCGCCACGACGGTGCCGATGTTCGTCAGGAGAGGCTGGCGTGGCTTTCGGGACAACCGGGCGGGCTGTTCCGGCGGTGCAGGCCGGGTGTATCGCAGCTATGGCCTGTTCGGCGGGCGTGCTGGGACACGTTGACGTGCGGCCCATCAGGTGCTCCTGGCCGGGGGGTCTGTCCCCTCAACTGGGTGCGGCCGTGGCGGGGCACCGAGATCGACGTCGGGCTGCTCTGCTCGTCCCCTTGGGGCGAATGGGCCTCCGGTGGGCATCCCTCGGGGGCGCCGGGGCTGGGTTCCTGGGGGAAGTTGGCGACGGGCACCGGGGCGGCCTGGCGCTGGCCGCGAGGCGCGGCCGTCGGCGGTGGGCAAGGGCGGTTGCAGGCCGAGGTCGGCGGCGAGGGCGGGCAGGAGGTGCCGGGTCCGGGCCGGGATGGCCGGGGTCGTCAGGAGGTGTGCGTGCAGCGGGTGGAGGACTGCTCGCAGGCGCTTCCTGTCGCTCTTGCTCAGCTGTGCCAGCAGCTCGCGATAGTCCGCTGCCGCGGCCAACAGCAGCCCCAGGTCGTCCAGGTGGCGCGTGCGGTCACGGCTGTCGGCGCCGTAGGCGTCCGCCTTGAGCACGACCGCTCCGGCCAGGGTGGGCAGTCCCAGCCTGACCGGGCGCGGGCCTTCGATGATGGCGCGGGTACGGTGGCGGGTCAGGACGGAGGTTGCGCCGGGGGCCGCCACGGTGCTGCGACGGGCGAACCGCGGCGGCCGGGCCAGGTGGTCAGGGACCAGGATGTCGACCTGGGCGCCGTCGGCCTCGCGGACCCAGCGGTGCGCCGGGGCGGACTCGTCGATGCTCGGGAGGAACCGGTAGCCGAGGCCGCGCAGCAGATCGTCGGCTCGGTTGACGCTGGTGACGGCGACGTCGAGCAGGGTGTCGACATCCTTGGTCGTGCGGATGGGGTCCAGCCCGGCGGCGCGGGCGTGCAGGGTCACCATCAGACCGCCGATCAGGACCCAGCCATCAGGCTCACACTCGGCCAGTTCGCGGGCTTGCGGCCAGGGCGGCGGCCAGCCTCCTGCCGGCTCGCGCAGGCGGATCTCAGAGGGCACGCAAGGCTCCCTCCAGCCAGGTGCGCCCGGCGGCGGATTCGCGGGTTTCGCCGTAGCCGTACAGGTCCAAGGCGATGACGGCGTCGTTGACCGTCGGGCTGTTCGCGACCCGCAGCAGCAGATCGCCATCGTTGGTTTCGCGCAGCAGGAAGGTGTCGAAAACCTCCGCCGCCACCGCGGCTGCCAGGTAGCCGACCGTCAGGGTGGCCCGTGCGGGAGACAGGTCGAAGCGGTCGTGCAGTCCGCCCGCGGCAAGGGCGCTAGCCCCGGAGACCTCCAGGCGCACCAGCAGCGCGCGACGGGTGCCGTTGTCTTGACGCAGCCGATAGAGGGTGCCGCGTCCTTCGGCCAGGTAGGCCAGCCGAGCAACGGTCAGTTCGCGCAGGCCCGCGCGCAGACGGGAGCGCTGTGAGCTGCCCAGCCGCGTAGTGGCTCCACCGCCCAGGATCTCCAGGGCGGCCCAGGCGGTTTCCTCGCTCCACCGGCGGCCTCGGCCGCGGCCGCGAGCCAGGGCCCGCAGGGTGGTCGGCTCGACATCCCAGGCACCGCCGAGAGACAGATCAGCGGCCAGGACGCGGGCCGCGATGTAGTCGCGGACCTGGCCTTCCCCTACGCCCAGCTCCGCAGCGGCGGCACACGTTGAGACCATGACAGATATGCTCCGCGTGCACCGTATTTCTGTCAAACATCACGGGTGGCAACGTCACGACGCGGTGAGCAGCAGCTGGGCGCGCGGACCGGTGGAGCCACGGCCTGCGCTTCCGCAGTCGGTGTCGTCCAGCTCGGCGACCTCCACCGGGATGGCGTGTTCGACGCGCTGGATGAGCAGCGGGGCGATGCGGTCGCCGCGGGACAGCCGGATCTAGGCGTGCGGGTCGTGGTTGATCAGGTTGGCCATGATCTCGCCGCGGGTACCCGCTGTCGATGACGCCTGGGGCATTGACCATGGCCAGACCGTGCCGGTGAGCAAGGCCGGGCCCGAAGAAGTCCAGCAGGATCGGGTCACGGGTGGCTTGCCGACGGCACGGGCGGCGTACCCGTCGCGCAGCTCAGCGCCGTCGAGCTGGTCGAGCTGGTCGAGCTGGTCGAGCAGGACGGTGACGTGCCCCTACCCCAATTGCGCAACAGCTGCTGCGCAATTGGGATCTGGCCAGTCGTTAGCAGGGTGCACATGTACTGCAGCCGCTGCTCGGCGGGCCGAGGCGATCGCTCGCGCCTTGGCCGGCTGAGCCAACGCGGGAGGGGCGACGGTACGCCGTACCCGGGCGGGATGAGATACTTACCGGACGGTTGGGAAGTGATCTTGATGACAGGACGGCGCCCAGGTTTGGGTGCAGCGGTCCCCACGGCGCAAGATGGACATCTGTCCGTCACGTCGCCGACGCCCATTCGTCGCGGTTGCCGTGGACAGTAAGAAGAGTGCCCACCGAGGGCGCTCGATCCGAGGGCCACACCCGGTCCTCATCGAACTTGGAGGAGGAGCCGTGACCACCCACGCCGGCGACACCATGACGACCCTGGTCATCGGGTCCGGCCCGGAGGACAACCGGCTGACCGATGTTCGCGTGATGCTGCCCGGCCTGATGGCCCAGCGGGTGCATCACCTCTGCCTGGACCTGCGCTCCAGCTGCCCACTGAACGAGACTCAGCTCACCGAGCTGTGCCGCCTGCAGCAGTCCTGCCGCGAGCGGCAGATCGAACTCGACCTGGTCGGCCTCGACCCCGAGACGCAACACTTCCTGCGGACCGCCGGCAGCAAGGTCCGCCGGCCCCGCCAGGTCGCGCCGGAGCAGTCCTGACCGTCGCCCCGGAGCCCGGGAGCCCGCTCAGGGCAGCGGCCACCGCTCGCCCACCGGGCGGCGCACCGCCTCGCAGTCGTCGTACAGCCGCCATTCGTCGACGTCGTAGCCCTCCGCGACCAGGAGGACCCAACTGTGGCCGGCGATCTCCAGCACGAACTGGAGGATGAGGCGTTGCCGGTACGGCGGGGGCTGGCGGTGCACATGCACGATGAGGGCCCCGCGATCAATGCGGCCCAGCCCAGGCCGTCCCGGGCCGGTCGGGTCGGTCGGCGGCCCCGAGGACCGGGCCCGGATGACACTGCGGACCACCGTGAAGTCATCGGTCTCGCCGCTAGCGATCACCGCTTCCTCGGCCTCGTCGAGGGCCACCACCAGCGCCTGGTAGCTCGCCCGCTCGTCTTTGGGTGTCCACCACTGCAGGTCGTCGGCACGGGTCTGCAGATCGCCGTGCGGCTCCCAGCCGGACACCGTCCGGCCCACCAGCCTGAGCAGCACCTCGCCGTTGGCGACCGTCCGCTGCAGGTCGCGCCGATCGACCACGCCCTGCAGGGCCAGCTTCAGCGCGGCCGGCGCCGGAACAGGCTCGGCCGCCGCCCTGACGACGATCACCTCGGCACCGCATGACGGGCTGCCCATGAGGTGATGGTAATTCGCAGGGGCCGACCCGGCCGGGATGGGGGCGCCGCGCCGCTCAGTAGCCCTGCCAGTCGGGTTTCGCCGCGAAGGTCTCGGTGAAGTAGGAGGCCAACTGCAGGCGGGCCGCAGCCGGCGGGTCGAGCAGCACCGTCACGTGCGGATGCAGCTGCAGGATCGTGGCCGGCCACATCGCCGAGATCGGGCCCTCCACCAGGTGATGCACCGCCTCCGCCTTGGCCCTTCCGGTGGCCAACAGCACCAGATGCCGAGCCGCCATGATCGTGCCGACGCCCTGGGTCAGGCAGTGGGTCGGCACCGCCTCGACGTCGCCGCCGAAGAAGCGGGCGTTGTCCTGCCGCGTCTGGCGAGTCAGCGTCTTGATGCGGGTCCGCGACGCCAGCGAGCTGCCCGGCTCGTTGAACGCGATGTGCCCGTCGGTACCGATGCCGAGCAGCTGCAGGTCCACTCCGCCGGCGGCGCTGATCTGCGCCTCGTACGCCGTACCGGCGTCGGCCAGATTCTCCGCGAGGCCGTCCGGCCCGTGCACGCGGGCCGGGTCGATGTCGGTGCGGCTCACGAACTCCCGCTCGATGACGTTGCGATAGCGCTCCGGGTGGTCGGCGGTCAGCCCGACGTATTCGTCCAGCAGGAACGCCGTCGCCCCGGCCAGCGTCAGGTCTCCGGCGGCGACACGGCGCCCCAGCTCGGCGTACACCGTCAGCGGGCTCGACCCCGTGGCCACGCCGAGCACCGCGTCCGGCGTGGTGCGCAGCAGCGCCGCCACCGCATCGGCGGCGCGGCTCCCGGCCTGCGCCCCATCGGCGCAAATCACGACCTCCACGGCCGACCGTCCTTCCGTTGTTTCGCCGCGAGGGCGAGGCGATAGGCGAGCAGGTCGATGTCGGGTCGCGGGGACCAGTCGCGGCTCGGGTCGCGGGAGAAGCCGAGCGACTCGTACAGCCGGTGCGCCGCCGTCATCCACGTCGCGCTCGACAACACCACCGCCGTCGCCCCCTCGGCCCGGGCCCGATCGATGCAGGCGAGCACCAAGGCCCGCCCGACGCCGCGGCCCTGCACCTGCGGCGCCACGGCCAACATCCGAAACTCGGCCTCACCGGCGGCGGCGATCTCTCCGTACGGCGACCCGGTCGGGCACCACGTCACGGTGCCGACAATCGCGCCGCCGGCCCCCTCGCCGACCGCGCCCGCCGCGCCTGGGTGCACCGCGACCCACACCTCCGCCGCGGCGTTGCGGTCGGCGATATCGCGCAGCACGTCGAAGTACGGATCGTCGGGCGCCATGCCACTGGGCGCGTACGCCTGGACGGCGATCCCACCCGTCACCGCATACTCCGCGGCACGCACCCGGCGTACCTCGACCTGCGCACCATCCATCCCCGAGACGCTACCGCCCGCGCGCGGCCCCGGGACAGCGACACCGCGACGCGGCACCGGCGCAGCGGCGTCAGTAGACGTACACCGCCGCGCCGAGCGGCACCCGGTTGAACAGCGTCCGGGCCGTCTCCAGGCTGCCGATGTTGATGCAGCCGTGGCTGCCGATGTAGCCGGGGCCGATCGAACCGTAGGTCGAGGAGTAGTGGATGTAGATGCCACGGACCAGGTCGTATTCGAGGCTGTACGGCATCCACGCGCTGTAGGGGTAGCTCCAGGCGTTCGGGTCCTTGATCTTGACCGACCACAGTCCCGCCGGCGTCTCATATCCGGGCCGACCGAAGGCCACCGGCGTGGACAGCCACAGCGCGCCGCTCTCGAAGTACCGCAGCGTCTTCTCGGACTTGCTCGCGCAGATGATGTGGGGCCGTTGCAGGCAGATGGCCGGTACGTCGGGAGCCGGCGGGGGCGGTGGCGGCGGCGGGACATAGGGGTACGTCGTGCTCAGGCGAGACCGCACCCCGGCGGCGGGGGCCTTGGCCCGCTCGGCCCCGGCCCCGACACGGGCGGGGGCGACGTTCGCCGGGCCCGCCCCGGACGGATCCGCGTCGCGTGCGGCGGCTGGACCGGAACCGATCGCCAGCATCGCCGCCGTCAACGCACCGACCGCCGCCAGCGCCATCGCCCCGCGCCGCCCGGCTCCGCGCCGCACCCGAAATACCGACATGTCGCCCCCCATCCGCCGCCCGCCGCGGCGTCACCGGCCCGACCGGGCCCTGCCGACCGGGCGACCCCTGCCACGGCGCATCCTCCCGGTCCCCCACCCCGCACTGAGCACTGAGCACTGAGCAGGGAGGGTTGACCTGCGCCTTCGCGGTCGCCCGTGACCACCATCGTCAGCCCGTGGGGATCCGCCGGGCAAGAGACGAACGGGCCCCACCCGGTGACAACTTGGTCACGACCGCGAGCGCCCCGCCGGCCGCAGCGCTATTCCGGCCGACCCGGGTCGCAGCGTGAGGCCGCGGCGTCCGGGTCGCGCGCCAGGTCGTGCGGGTCGGTGCGCGGGTCGACCGGCGCACCGCCCAGATAGGTCGCGCGGGCCAGCACGTTGGTCGCGACCGAGCTGACCATCAGCAACGCCAGCATCGTGGCGAACAACTGCAGCAGCCCGAGCACCGCAAACCCCGTCGTGAGCAGCTTGTGCAGGTATCCGGCCAGCACGATCATCGGCAGCCCCAACCCGGTCGCCGGGCTGAACACGTTGATCCTGCTCAGCGCATCGCGCGCCCGGAACATGGCGACCGCGGCCGTCAGTAGCAGCCCCGCCCCGAGCACGCTGAGCAGGCCGATCAGCGCCTCCACGGCGGGCCTCACCGGCGTCCCCGCGTCACGATGCGGGCCAGGGCGACCGTGGCGAGGACGCCCAGCATCGCCGCCAGCATGGCCGCGTCGACGACGGCCGCGGACTCTTTCAGGATCCCCATCAGCACCAGCAGCGCCACCCCCGAGAAGAACACGAGATCGCCGACGATGGCCCGGCTGGCATCGTCGCGGGCCGTCGCGATGCGGACGAGCCCGGCCAGCACGGTGACGCCGACCAGGCCCACCGCCACCCAGATCGCCACGGTCAGGGCCGTCGTCATGGCTTGTCCTCTCGCTCAAGCGCCGCACCGGCACCGGCACCGGCACCGGCATCGAGACCGGCACCGACATCGGCACCGCGCGTCGCCCGCAGCAAGCGGGACTCCATGTCGCGCAGGTCGCGCAGGATCTCCGAGCGGGTTCCGCCCAGCGCGACGTGCACGAAGAAGGTCGCCGGCGTCTCGCCCTGCGCCGTCGCGATCCCGAGCACCATCGTGCCGGGGGTGATCGTGATCGAGGAGGCCAGCACGCTGATCTCCAGGTCGCTGCGGCAGCGCAGCGGGAACTCCACGATGGCCGGGCCGTCGGGACCGGAGCCGGGCGGATAAAGCCCACCCGGCAGCCAGGCGGCGCGGGTCACCTGCCACGATCCGACGATCACTTCGCGCACGATGAAGCCGACATAGGCCAGGGCAGCCACGATTCTCATCGGCCCAGCACCCCCTCGACGTACGGCTGGAGCTGCACCAGACCCGCCGCCGCGCGCTGCGCGACCGGCAGCAGCACCCCGGCCCCGGCGAACATCGCCACCGACACCCCGACCAGCGCCGCGGCCGGCGCGAGCAACCGCCCGGACACGCGGACGTCGTCCGTCACCGGCGTCGGTTGGCCGCGCCCGGTGCGTTGGTCGTCGGGCCGGTACGTCGTCATCGGCGGGCCCCAGAACACGTCGACCCAGAGCCGCTGCAGGGCGACGAGCGTGGCCAGGGAGGCGATCAGGATGGCACCGACGTACGCCGCGGGGGTCCACCCGCCCAGCGAGCCCGGCGCCGCATCGGCACCCGAGACGCCGAGCACGAGGGCGACCTTGCCGAACAGCCCCGACATGGGCGGGAACCCGATCAGCGAGAACAGCCCCAGGACGACCAACACGGTGAGGGCCGGTTCGCGGCGCATCAGGCCCTGCAGTCGGTCGTACCGGCCCGTCCCGTAGACGTGCTCGATCGCGCCCGCGGCCAGCAGCAGCGCCGCCATCGTAACCACGTGGTGAGCCAGGTAGAAGACGCCGGCGGCCAGCGACGCCGCCGTGAACACGACGAGCCCGAGCAGGATGTGCCCCACCCCGCTGACCATCTGCCAGGCCAGGGCCGCCCGCAGCCGCCGTTCGCCGCTGGTCGCGATCGCGCCGATCAGCATGGTCACGACGGCCAGGACCGCCAGCGCCACGACCCAGGGGGCCGGCGCGGCGCCGTAGACCACGGCGTAGATCCGGTAGATCGCATAGAGGGCGACCTTCGTGTGCAGCCCGCTGAACATGGCCATGATCCCCGCGGAGGTGGCCGGGTAGGCGCGCGGCAGCCAGCCGTGCACCGGCACGACCGCACCCTTGATCGACAGGGCGAGCAGCACGACGACGATCGCCAGGGAGGCCCGGCCGTCGCCCGCGGCGACCCCGGCCAGCGCCGCGAGCGTGACCGTGCCCGTGACGCCGTACACGAAGGCCACCCCGAACAGCAGGATCGTGCTGGTCAGGAGGTTGACGAGGATGAACAGGCGGCCGGCGCCGAGGCGCCGCCAGGTGCCGGTGACGGCGAGCAGCGCGTACGACGGGAGCAGCATCACCTCGATGAAGACGAACAGGTTGAACAGGTCGCCGGTGAGCAGGGCGCCGTTGACCCCGGCCGTGAGCATCAGGGCCAGCGCGGGGACGAACCGGTAGCGGTCCTCCCCCGTCGCCATCAGGAAAGCCGCGCACGCCGCCGTGGTCGTGCCGGTGACCACCAGCATGGTCGCGCTGAGCGAGTCGCTGACGAAGGGGATCGCCACCCCGGGAACGAACCCCCCGACGTGGTGCGCCAGCACCGGGGTGTGGGTGTGCTCGACCAGCAGCGCGACCCCGGCGGCGGCCGTGCCCGCCGGAACGACCAGCATCAGCGCGCGCTGGATCGCGGGCCGGCGCACGAGCACGGCCAGGGCCGCGGCCAGCAACGGCAGCGTGGCGATGAGCGGGAGCTGGGCGGCGGTCATGCGTCTCGGCTCTCCCCGGTGGCCGGCATCGCATGTGTGTCGTCGTTGCGGCCCAGGACGGCGAGCATCAACATGATCACGGTCACGGCGAGCGTGATGACGATGGCGGTCAGGACGAAGGCCTGCGGCAGCGGGTCGGCCATCTCGGCGACGCCCGTGCGGTCCGACAGCGGCTGGCCGCGCCGGTTGGTCCCGCCCGAGGTGAGCAGCACGAAGTTCGCGGCATGGCTGAGCAGCCCGATCCCGAAAACGGCTCGCACCATGCTGCGTTGCAGCAGCAGGTAGACGCCGCCGGTGACGAGCACCGCGACGGTCCCGGCAAGGATCATCGGCCCACCTCCCGCGGCGGTCGATTGCTGGAGATGGCCCGAGTCCGTACGCCGACCCGGGGGCGCTGCGCCGCGTCCGCGGGCTCGCCGCGCACCGTGTCCAGCGGGCCGGTCAGCTCGCCCTCGACGGTCTCGTCGGCACGTTCCCGGGTGTCCTCGCCGCCGGGGTGGTCCGTGCTGGCGGCGCTCGTGCCGAGCAGGTTGAAGGCCACCATGACCAGGCCGAGCACCGCGGCGTAGACGCCGAGGTCGAAGAGCATCGAACTGGTCAGGTGCAGCGGGCCGAGGTCGCCGCGGACGGGCTCCAGGAACGAGCCCTCCACGACCAACCCCCACAGCCCGGTCCCGACCGCGATCAGCACCCCGCCGCCGATCAACGGCAACGGCAGCCGCGGCGGCCCGATCTGGCGATCCTTCGAGGTGGACAGATAGAGCAGGCCGACGATCGAGGCGCCCACCAGCGCCGCGATGAAGCCACCGCCCGGCGCGTTGTGGCCGCGCAGGAAGATCACCGCGGAGATCAGCGCCAGGACGGGATTGACCAGGCGGAGCATGAGCTGCAGCGGCAGCACGTTCGGCCAGGCCGACATGATCGCCCCGTGGGCCGTGCTGCCCTCGGGCCGCAACCCGGGACCCGGCTGCGGCCCGGCGTCCGGGGGGTCGAGCTGCTCGTGCCGGACGGTCGAGAGGACCGCGACGATGACGACGCCCGCCATGCCCAGCACGGCCAACTCGCCGAGCGTGTCCAGCGCCCGGAATTCGACCAGGATCACGTTGACGATGTTGGCGCCGCCGGTCACCTCGGTCGCGTTCTCCTGGTAGTAGCGCGCCACGGTGGAGGGATCGCGGGTGCCGTTCAGCGCCGCCGTACCGAGCCCCGCCGACACTCCCGCACCGACCGCGAGCAGCACCATCCGCGCCTTGCGGCGCCCGCGGGGCCGACCCGAGAAGGTCCGCGGCAGCTTCTGCAGCACCAGCATCACGACGATGAAGGTGAGGGACTCCACGAGCAGCTGGGTCAGGCCCACGTCCGGGGCGCCGAGGGCCAGGATCTGCACCGTCGCGAGGATGCCGACGGCCGAGATCGACACGGTGGCGCCGAGCCGGGAGTCGCAGCGGCAGGCGAGCACCACCGCGGCCGTGATGAGCACCAGGAGCACCACGTCGATGGGCACCGTCCGGCCGGGCGGTGCGGCGGGGAAGGCGGCCGGGCCCAGCACGATCAGGCCGCCCAGCAGGATGACGACGAACGCGGCGACCAGCGGCACCAGGTGCCGGGACGGGTGGTCGACGGCGACCGGTCGCACCAGGAGTCCGCCGAGCCGGGACAGCCGGTTCACGGCGCGGCCGATGACCGCGGCGCCGTCTCCCGGCAGGCTGGGCCGTTCCAGCCGCGGCCATAGGGTCCGGCGCCGGGCGATGACGATGCCGCCGAGGGCGTAGATCGTCAGGGCGGCCAGGAGCTCGGGAGTGACGCCGTGCCACAGGGTGAAGTGCGGCTCGGCGTCCAGCACCGGGTGCGCCGCGACCACCGCGGCGCCGATCACCGACTCGATCGGCACGGCGTACAGCCCCAACGGCAGGCCGAGCACGATCGGTAGGGCGGCGGCGACGGTCAGCCGGGCCTGCGGAGGGTACACCGGACGGTCATCCTGGCCGTCGACGAAGCCCCCGAAGACCAGCTTCACGCAGTAGGCGAAGGTCAACACGCTCGCCCCGGCCGCCACCAGCATCGCCGTCGGCCCGAACCAGGCCGGTCCGCCTGCCTGCCGCAGGGCGGCGAGCAAGAACTCCTTGGACAGGAACCCGAGCAGGGGTGGGATCCCCGCCATCGAGGCGCAGCCGAGCACCGTGACGGCAAAGGCCGCCGGCATCCGCCGGGCCAACGGCGGCAGCCGGCGCAGGTCCCGGGTGTGCGTGGCGTGGTCGATGACGCCGACCATCATGAACAGGCCCGACTTGAACAGGGCGTGCGCCAGCGTGTGCAGGATCGCGGCCGCCAGGGCCGCCTCCGTGCCGACCCCGACGGCCGCGACGATGAGGCCGAGTTGGCTCACCGTCGAATACGCCATCAGCTTCTTCAGGTCGGTCTGGGCGAGGGCGAACCAGCCACCGATCACGGCGGTGATCAGGCCGATGGTGACGAGGGTGTAGATCCAGGCGGGCGTCGCAGAGAACGCCGGCGTGAACCGCATCAGCAGGAAGATGCCCGCCTTGACGACGGCCGCTGCGTGCAGGTAGGCGCTGACCGGGGTGATCGCGGCCATCGCGTCCGGGAGCCAGACGTGGAACGGGAACTGGGCGCTCTTGCTGATCCCGGCGATCAGCACCAGCACGGCCATCGCGGCCGTGAAGCCGGGGTCGTCGCGCCAGACCGGGTCGGCCAGGACGGCCGACAGCGAGGTGGTGCCGAGCCGCACCGCCATCGCACCCACCGCCGCGAGCAGCGCCAGCCCACCGATGAAGGTCAACAACATCGTGCGCATCGAGGCCGCCTCGCCCGGATGCCCAGATCGTGCGATGAGCAGGAACGAGGCGATCGACGTCAGCTCCCAGGCCACGAAGAGCAGCACCAGGTCGTCGGCGAGCACCAGCGTCACCATGGCCGCGGTGAACATCGCCATGACCAGGGAGAAGCTGAGCTGGCGCCCCTCGCCGAGGTAGCGCGTCGAATAACCGAAGACCACCGCGCCGATGAGCAGCGCGATCCCGGCGAACAGGATGCTCAGGCCGTCGGCGCGCAGCGCCAACTGCACGCCCCAAGCCGGCACCCAGGGCACCGCCACTGTGGGCGTCTCGTCCCGCAGGACGGCGGCGGCGGCCGGGAGCAACGCCACAAAGGCCACGACGTACAGGCCCGCCAACGCCCAACACGCATCCCGCCCCCAGCGGCGGTCCAGCAGCGGCGTCACCAGGATGGCGCCGACCAGCACCGCTATGGGCAGCACCAGTCCCGCGGTCACGACGCCTCCGGTCACCACGGCGCCCCGCGGCCCGGGTAGCTCAGGCACGACATGCGATGGGTCTCCTCGGTGGTCGGCTCTGTTCGACGGGCTCACCTATCCTGCCGCAGGACCGCGCGGGCGCCGCGCAGCTGCACACCCATTCTCGGGTCCACGGCACCTATCCCGGCTGCCGCAACCGCTTGAGCGGACGCGCGGCCCCGAACCGCATAGGGTCGAACCCGACCGCCAACCGCCCGTCCGAGGGCCATAGGGAGGGCTCGATGTCCCAGCCGGAAGACGACCCGGAGGCGCCCGCGGCACGCGGTGCGGTCTCGTTGCCGGCGCGAGCGCCGTCGCCATGGCGGCGGCTGGCGGTGCGCCTGTTCGCGGCGTTCGCGACGTTCGCGTTCACGGTGGCGGTGGTGTACGTCGACCGCGGCGGCTATCGCGATTCCAACGACGACGGCATGAGCCTGATCGACGTGATCTATTACGTGACGGTAACGTTGAGCACCACCGGGTACGGCGACATCACCCCCGCCTCCGACTCGGCCCGCCTCATCAACGCCTTCGTCGTCACCCCGGCTCGCGTCGTGTTCCTGGTTCTGCTGATCGGCACCACGTTGGAGGTGCTCGCCGTCCAGGGCCGCGAAGAACTGCGCATCTCCGCCTGGAGGAGACGAATGAAGAAGCACACGATCGTCGTCGGCTACGGCATCAAGGGCCGCAGCGCCGCCGCCACGTTGGTCAGCAGCGGCCGGCGCCGGGAGGACCTCGTCATCATCGACTCCGGCGAGGCCGCGCGCCAGGAGGCGCTCGCCGACGGGTACGCCGTGGTCGCCGGCGACGCGACCCGGCGGGAGATCCTCACCCGAGCCGGCATCCAGGGGGCCGAACAGGTCATCGTCGCGACGGGGCGGGACGACGCGAACATCCTCGTCACGTTGGCCGTGAGACAGCTCAACCCGAAGGCCTCCGTCGCGGCCTCGGTCCGCGACCGCGACAACGCCCCGTTGCTGCGCTCCAGCGGCGCCGATGCCGTCATCGTCTCCTCCGACACCGCGGGGCGGATGCTCGGCACCTCGGCGGTGTCGCCACACCTCGGCGCCGTCCTGAGCGACCTGATGAACTATGGCCAGGGCGTGGAGATCGCAGAGCGGGAGGCCCGCCCGGCCGAGGACGGCGTGCACTACGCGGACTGTGGCGACCGCGTCCTCGGGATCATCCGGGACGGCACCGTGCATTACACCGTCGATGACGAGGTGTCCCGGGTCAGGGCGGGCGACCAGCTGGTCGTCGTCCGCTCGGCGCGCAACGCGCACCGCGGCGAGCGGGCCACGACGGACTGACCCTGGCCAGCGCGGACCGACCCGGACGCGGCTGGCCTGCGTATGGTGGCCTCGTGCGGCTCACGATTCTTGGCGGCGGCGGGTTCCGCGTGCCGCTGGTGTACGGCGCACTGCTGGGCGACCGGCACCAGCGGCGGGTCGAGACGGTCACGCTCTATGACACCGACCCCGCGCGGCTGGCCGCGATGGCCCACGTGCTGGCCCAGCTGGCCGCCGAACACCAGGCATCCGACGGGACCGCCGGCACCGTCGCCGTCCGCACCAGCACCGACCTCGATGACGCCATTGCGGGAGCCGACGTCGTGTTCTCCGCGATGCGCGTGGGTGGCCTGGCCGGCCGCCCCTGCGACGAGCGGGTGGCCCTGGATCTGGGGGTGCTCGGGCAGGAGACGACCGGGCCGGGCGGCATCGCCTACGGCCTGCGCACCATCCCGGTGGCGGTGGATGTGGCGCGTCGAGTGCGCGAGCTGGCTCCCACGGCGTACCTCATCAATTTCACCAATCCGGCCGGGATGATCACCGAGGCGATGGCCACCGAGCTCGGCGATCGGGTGATCGGCATCTGCGATTCCCCGGTCGGGCTGGCCCGCCGCGCGGCGCGCTCGGTCGGGGCCGACCTGGGCGGCCTGCGGCTGGACTATCTCGGGCTGAATCACCTCGGCTGGCTGCGCGGGATGTATGCGCCCGGGCTGCCCGGCGGCCCCGAAACCGACCTGCTGGCCGATGTGCTCGCCTCCGACGAGGCGCTGGCCGCGATCGAGGAGGGCCGCCTGTTCGGCGCCGATTGGGTGCGCACGCTGGGGGCGCTGCCGAATGAATACCTCTATTACTGGTACTTCACCCGCGACGCCATCGCGGCGATCCGCGGCTCGGCCCAGACCCGCGGAGAGTTCCTGCTCGACCAGCAGTCGGCGTTCTACGCGGCGGTGGCGGCGGATCCGGACTCGGCACTGGCGATCTGGCGCCGGTCCCGCGACGAGCGGGAGGCGACCTATCTGGCCGAGACCCGCGAGGCGACGCAGGAGCGGGACCAGGCCGACCTGGCCGGCGGTGGCTACGAGGCGGTGGCCCTCGCGCTGATGGCCGCGATCAGCCGCAACGAGCCGGCCCAGATGATCCTCAACGTGCGCGCCGGCTACCTCGTCCCGGGGCTCGCCCCGGATGCCGTCGTCGAGGTGCCGTGCGCGGTGGACGCCGCGGGCGTGCATCCGCTGCCGGTCACGCCCTTGACCGGGGCCTCGTTGGGTCTGGTGCAACAGGTCAAGGCCGTGGAGCGGACGACGATCCGGGCCGCCCTGGAGCGCTCTGCGCGCCTGGCCGTCGCCGCCTTCGCCGAGCATCCGCTGGTGGATTCGGTGACCGTGGCGCGGCAGCTGCTGGCGGGCTACCGGGCGCGGATCCCGCAGGTCGCGGCGCTCTTCGACGCCGATCCCTCGTAGCCGATCGACGCACGCCACCGCTCGGGAGCGGTCATAGCAGTTTCGACGCTGCGGGGAGCCGACCGCCTGACGTCAGAGCGCCGGGACGTGGCCGCCGGGGAGCAGCAGCCGGGCCTGCGCGGTGACCATGGCCTGGGCGCCGGCCTGATCCACCGCGGGAGCATGCAGGGTGTAGATGGCCACGGCGTACCGCCCGTCGACGTACCCGATGCTCGGGGTTCCCTCCGCGTCCAGCCCGGGCACGTCGCCGCCCCAGCCCTGCTTCACCGCCGCCTCGGGCGCGGCCGCCTTGATTCCGAACCGCTGGTCGGTGCCGTCCGCCGCGATCGGCTCCAGCTGCGCCATCGTCGCGGTCAGCCACGGCCCGACGGCGGGATCGTCGGCGGCGGCCGCGAGGAATTGCGCCATCCCGAGCGCGGAGACCGGGAGGCTGCCCCACTGGCCGGGGCCGTTGACGGGCCCGGCCAGTGCGGCAAGGGCCGGTACGCCGTAGCGGGCCGCCGCCCACGCCCCGACCCCGTCGCCGCCGGCCAATTCGTACAGCGCGTTGGCCGCGTCGTCGTCCGAGGCCACCACCATGGCGTGCGCGGCGGCCGCGACGTCGCCGGTCATCTCCCCGGCGGCGAGCAGATGGGCCGCGAGCAGCAGCTTGATCGTGGACTCGGCCGGGAAGTGCGTGGTCGCGGCTCCCGCCGTGGTGATCTGGCCGGTGCGGAGGTCGACGATCGCGATGCCGGTCTGCCAGCCGGCCCGGACGGCGTACGCCGCGGCCGCATCCGCCGCCGTCTGGCGGGCTCCCGTGGTGGCTGCGGCGGAGCGGACCGCCGGCGCCGCTGCGGCTGCGGCCGCCGCACTCGAGACCGCCGCGGTCACGGTCGCCGCCGGCGAGGTCACCGCGGTGGCCGCCGGCGAGGTCACCGCGGCGGGGTTCGTCGCGGGTGCGGAACCCGCCGGTACGCCGGTCGCCGTCGCGCCCTGCGCTCCGAGCCCGTGCGCACCGAGCGCCAGCACCGCCCCCACGAGGAGCGGCACGAAGAGCAGACCCGCACCCCCGACGGATCCCCGCCCTATCGCCCTGCCGCCCATGCCCAGCCCCCTGTCGTGGTCCAGCCCGGTGCGCCGTCGCCACCGATCGGGGCACTCGTCCAGCTCACGACGGAGAGTCAGGTCGGCGCTGTCGGGATGCTGTCGGGACGCTGTGAAGGGTGATGCGTGTCCGGCTCACCGGGGGTCGACCCTCCGGGCAGGTGCCGGCCGCCGTCCACCGACCTGCAGCCCGCACATGGCGCCTTCATAGGAAATGAACAGGTGCGGCGCGTAGACCGACAGCGGCGCACCCACCGACGGGTGCCCGCATCCTCTGGGGAGGCTCGATGCCCGCTTGGCCGCGATTGCCCCGCGGTTCCCGCGCACCGCGGCGCATCGTCGTCGCGGTGCTGGCGCTGCTGCTGGTCGCCACGGGCGCGATCGCCTGGGCGGTGCGCCAACGCGGTTCCTCCGATGCGGTCGCGACCAGCGTCACGCCGGTCGCGGCGACGGTCAGCACGCTGCGCCAGAGCATCACGACGACCGGCACGATCGCCCCGAAGTCGCGCGCCGACCTGGCTTTCCCCGCGGCCGGCACGGTGACCGAGGTCAAGGTCTCGCCCGGTGACGCAGTCACCGCCGGGCAACCACTGGCCGCGATCGACGCCCGGGACCTGAGCACGGCGGTGCAACTCGCCCAGGCCACCCTCGACGCCGCGAACGCCCAGCTGACCAGCGCCAGCGGCGGCACCGACACCCAGATCGCGGCCGCGCAAGCGCAGGTCAACGCGGCCAGCGCGCGGCTCAGCGCCGCGCAGACCGCCCTCGGCCAAGCCACCCTGACCGCGCCGTTCGACGGGATCGTCGCCACGGTGGGGGTGGCGGTCGGCGACCGGGTCAGCGGGCCCGCCGCGACCGGGACGGGTGGCACCGGCGGCTCGGGTGGCGCGGGCAGCGGTGCGGCGGGCAGCGCCGGCGGCTCGGCGGGTTCCGGGACGGCGTCGAGCACGGCGATCACGGTCATCGGCCGGAACTCGTGGGTGGTCAACGCCTCCGTCGGCAGCGCCGACCTGCCCAGCATCACCAAGGGCCTGCAGGCCGAGATCACCCCGACGGGGTCGGCGACGAAGGCCTTCGGCACCGTCAGCGGGGTCGGGGTCATCGCCTCGTCCGCCGGCTCGGGTGGTGCGGGCGGCTCGGGTGGTGCGGGCGGCGCGGCGCAGGGAGTGGCCGCCTTCCCGGTGACGATCGACGTGACGGGTACGCCGAGCGGGCTGTACGCCGGCGCGAACGCCACCGTGGCCATCATCGTCAAGCAGATCGCGGACGCCGTGACCGTCCCGACGGCCGCCATCGGCACCGAGAACGGGCAGACCGTGGTCCACCAGGACAAGAACGGGCAGACCGTGTCCACCCCGGTCACGATCGGAATGGTCAGCGCCGGCGTGACGCAGATCGTCAAGGGCCTCGCCGAGGGCGATGAGGTGCTGGTGGAGTCCCGGACGCGGACCCCGAGCCAACAACCCTCCGGCAGCCGGACGGGCGGCGGCTTCGGCGCCCGCACCGGCGGAGCCGGCCAGGGCGGTTTCGGGGGTCAGGGCGGGCAAGGCGGTTTCGGGGGCCAGGGCGGGTCCCGAGGTCAGGGCCAGGGCGCACCGGTGGGGTCGACCCCGTGACCACACTCGACGTACCCGCCCCCGACGCGGCCGCAGCGGCGCGCGACGTACCGGTCCTGGAGCTCGTCGACGTGCACAAGACGTACGCGCAGGGCCAACTGGAGGTGCACGCCCTGCGCGGGGTGAGCCTGCGGGTGGCCCGCGGCGATCACCTGGCCATCATGGGTCCCTCCGGGTCGGGCAAGTCGACGCTGATGCACATCCTGGGCTGCCTCGACGTGCCGAGCTCCGGGCGCTACCTGCTCGCCGGCGCCGACGTCGGCGGCCTGGACGAGCGGGAGCTGGCCCGGATCCGCAATCGCGAGATCGGCTTCGTGTTCCAGCAGTTCAATCTGCTGCCGACGCTGAGCGCCTGGCGGAACGTGGAGATGCCGCTGCTGTACGCCGGGGTGGGCCGGCCGGAACGGCGGCGCCGGGCGCTGGAGGCCCTGGACCGGGTCGGGCTCGGCGACCGGGTCGACCACCGCCCGGGCGAGCTGTCCGGGGGTCAGCAGCAGCGAGTCTCGGTGGCGCGGGCGCTGGTGACCGAGCCGGCGTTGGTGCTCGCCGACGAACCGACCGGCAACCTCGACTCGGCCTCCACCGAGGACGTGCTGGGCCTGTTCGACGAGCTGCACGCGGGCGGCCGCACCGTGGTCGTCATCACCCACGAGCGCGAGGTGGCCCAGCGGGCCGCCCGGGTGGTGCACATCCGGGACGGCCGGCTCACCGAGGAGACGGCGCCATGAGGTCGCGGGCGGCGACGCCATGATGTCGTGGGCGGAAACGCTGCGTACGGCGTGGGAGGCGATCCGCACCCGTCGCCTGCGCTCGGCGCTGACGATGCTGGGCATTCTCATCGGGATCGCGGCCGTGATGCTCACGGTCGGCCTGGGGCAGGGCGCCAGCCAGCGGGTCACCGAGCAGATCAGCAAGCTCGGGTCGAACCTGCTGGTGGTCTCGCCGGGCTCGGCGACGACGGGCGGCGTCCGCGGTGGCCGCGGTTCTGCGACGTCGTTGACGCTGGCCGACGCGACGCTGCTGGCCGATCCCACGGTGGCCCCCGACGTGGCGCACGTGGCGCCGGTGTCGACGGGGCAGCAGACGTTGGTGGCCGGGGCGCAGACCTGGACGAGCCCGGTCGTCGGCACCACGCCGGCCTGGCCGCAGGTGCGGGCCCGCACGGTGCAGACCGGCCGGTTCTTCGCCGATGCCGAGAACGACTCGGGGGCGCTGGTCGCCGTGCTCGGATCGACGACGGCGGCGCAGCTGTTCGGCACCCGGGACCCGGTCGGATCCGAGGTGCAGGTGGGGCCGCAGAACTTCACCGTGATCGGGGTGCTGAGCTCGGTCGGGTCGGGCGCCACCGGGGACGAGGACGACCAGGTCGTGGTGCCCTTCACGGCGTACGCGCGGACCCTCGCCACGGCGGCCAACAGCACCCAGGTGGCGACGCTCTACCTGCAGGCGAACAGTCAGGAGGCGTTGTCCCCGGCGTACCAGGAGGCCAGCAGGGCCCTGATCGCCGCGCACAATGTCACCGCCGATACCGCCGACTTCACCATCAGCAGCCAGGAGGCGCTGATGGACACGGTCGCGTCCACGACCCGGATCCTGACCATCCTGCTCGGCGGGATCGCGGCGATCTCGCTGCTGGTCGGCGGGATCGGCGTGATGAACATCATGCTCGTCTCGGTGACCGAGCGGATCCGCGAGATCGGACTGCGCAAGGCGCTCGGGGCGACCCCGACGACGGTGTTGCGCCAGTTCCTCGTGGAAGCCAGCGTCCTGGGCCTGATCGGCGGCGTGCTGGGCCTGGCGCTCGGCGTGGCCGGCGCGTTGGTGCTGCCCGGCCTGATCGGTCAGCCGGTGCTGATCTCCCCCCTGGCCGCTGCGGCGGCGCTGGTGGTCTCCCTCGTCATCGGCGTGACCGCCGGTGTCTACCCCGCGGGACGGGCCGCCAGGCTCGCCCCGATCGACGCGCTCAGGAGCGAATGATGGCCGACGACATGCACTCCCGCGTGGTTCACACGGTCGGGCTGGTCGCCGTGACCGTGCTCACCGGCGGCCTGCTGGCCGGCTGCGGCGGGGGCGCCAGTGGAGCGACACCGACCGGCTCGTCCGGCGGTGCGGGGCAGGGGCAGGCTTCGGGCCAGGGCCAGGGCCAGGGGCAGCGCGGTCAGGGCCGGATCCCGGGTACGGCCGGGGTCATCGCCGCCGTCCAGGGCAGCACCCTGCAGGTGCAGGGGAACAATCAGCAGACGGCGGTGACCTATTCGGGCAGCACCGTGCTGCAGCGCCTGGCGGCCTCGACCGCGGCAGCGCTCACCCCGGGAAGCTGTGTGACCGTCCGGGCCGTCGAGTCGGCGGGGAGCGGGACAACGGGTAGCGGGACGACCGCTGGGACGACCGGGGGCGCGGCGACGAGCGGCGGGAGCACGAGCGACCCGATCACCGCGGCATCCGTCGAGGTGTCTCAGCCGGTCAACGGCTCCTGCCAGGCCGCGGGCTTCGGTGCCGCCCGGCCGGGGCAGGGCGGCGGCACCGCGGCGCCGTCCGGCACCCGCACCCGGCCGACGGACCTGCCCAGCCCCACCGGCACGGGTGGGGCCGGCGGCAATCGCGGCTCGGGATTCGGCCGCGGCGGCGTGACCGGAACGGTGGTCTCGGTCTCCGGGACCGGCTTCGTGGTCCAGCCCGAGACGCGCGTCGCCCGGCCGAGTGGAACCGGCACGGCGCCGGCGACCAACCCCGCGGCGAGCGCCACCGCGCAGGCCAGTCCCGCGCCGGGCACCGGGTCGGTGCGGGCCACCGAGACGGTGACGACCACGGCCGCAACGACGTACACGGCGCTGGTCCCCGCCCTGGCCGCCGACCTCGTCGTGGGGCGCTGCGTCACCGCCGTAGGCCCGGCGGATCAGACCGGCACCGTGGCCGCGACGTCGATCGTGGTGCGGGAGGCCGAGAACGGCTCGTGCGGCAGCGGTTTCGGCGCGCCGCAGCGTGGTGCCACCCCCGGCGCCCCGACCTCGAACGCGGGCTGAGATGGCGCGCTCGGCACGGCGTACCGCGCTGCAGGTCGGCATCCCGGCGGTCGCCGTCCTGCTGGTCGCCGGCGTCGGCGCGCACGCCGTGGGCGGCGGTGACGCGGGCGATCGCTACCGGAGCGCCGTCGTCGCGTCCGGCGCCGTCGAACAGTCCCTGCTGCTGACCGGGGTCGCGCAGCCCACCACCCGGGTGGCGGCGAGTTTCCCGACGTCCGGCCGGGTCGCCACGGTCGCCGTGACGCTGGGCCAGCAGGTCAGGGCCGGGGACGTGCTCGCCACGATGGATCCCGGTCCGCTGCAGCAGGCGGTGCTCGACGCGCAGGCCCAGGTCGCCCAGGCGCAGGTCGCGGTGGAGAGCGCGGCGAGCGGTACGTCGTCCGGCGCCGCCGCCGCCCCGGTGTCGGCCGGTTCGGGGGGCGGTGGGTCGGCGGGCGGCGGCTCGGCGGGCGGGTCTGGAGGTAGTCCGGACGCGCTGGTGGCGGCGGTGCAGCAGGCGCTGGCGAAGCAGCGGACGGCGTGTGCGCCGGTGCTCGGCGGCTCGAGTCGTACGGCGCAGCCCAGCCCCACCCGGACCGCCTCGCCCCACCCGACGACCGGCCTGTCGACGACCGGCCCGTCGACGGCCACCGCCACACCGACGACCACCGGCACACCCACGACCACCGGCACATCGACACCGGACCAGCCGACCGGTTCGACCCCGCGGCCGACCGGGCCGACGGGGCCGACCGGGCCGACCGACGGGCCATCCCCGACCGACGGCCTACCGACGAGCACACCACCGCCCAGCACGCCATCGCCCAGCACGCCATCGCCCGGCACGTCGTCGCCCAGCGCGCCGACGGGTGCGCAGCTGCAGGTCTGCATCGCCTCGCTGACGGCGCTGGTCGAGGCCGAGGTGGCGACGGGCAACGCCCTCACGGCGTACGCCCGGCATCTCGCCACCCAGCCCGCCGCCCGCTCGACCGGGAGCACCGCGGCGGCGTCGGGGGCGAATGCCCTGACGGCCGACGTACGGGCCCTTCAGGCCCAGACCACCCTGCTGAGCGCGCAGCAGAGCCTGGCCACCGCGGCACGCAACCTGGCCGGTGCCACCCTGACCGCGCCGGCGCCGGGCCAGGTCGCGGCCATCGGCGTCACCGCCGGCGTGACCGCGGCCGGCACGGCAGCCATCACGATCGTCGGCCCGGGCGTCACCGAGGTCACCGGGAACGTGCCGGCAAGCGCCCTGGGCACGGTCAAGGTCGGCCAGAAGGCGCACGTCAGCCCCGCCGGACAGCCGACGCTCGACGGCACGGTCACCCGCGTCGGGCTGCTCCCGAGCAGCACCGCGAACGCGTCGTCGGTGACCTATCCGGTGACGGTGCTGGTCCCGACGACGAGTGCGGCGCTGGCCAGCGGCGCCCGGGTGCCGCTGTCGCTGGTGACGGCGACCGTGAGCCGCGGGCTGGTCGTTCCGTTGTCGGCGATCACCCGCACGGGGGCGACGAGCGGGACGGTGCAGGTCCTCACCGGCGCGGACACCGCGGTGCGGCAGGTGGCGTTGGGCGCGATCGGTACGACGACCGCGCAGGTCACCTCCGGGGTGGCCGAGGGGGATCTGGTGGTCCTCGCGGACCGCGAGGAGCCGCTGCCCGCGAACAACTCGCAGGCCAACCGTCGCCTCGGGGTGGGCACGGGGGCCAGCGGGAGCTTCGGCGGCACCGGCCAGATCGCGAATCAGCCGGGCGGCAACCAGCCGGGCGCACGTCCCGGCGGCTGAACCCCTGCGACCCCGACCTCGACCACCGCTCGACCACGGCCGACACCCAAACACCCGTACGCGTGGCGCACCGGCACCCCGTTTGCCTAGGTTGGTCCGAAACCGCGGCGACGAAGGGGTCGGCATGCATGTCTTGTGGGGGCTGGGCGGAATGCTCGGGTTGGTGGCGATCGCCGTGGCCGTCTCGACCAACCGGCGAGCCATCAAGCTGCGCACGGTGCTTGCGGCGCTGGCGCTCCAGGCGGGCTTCGGGGTGCTGGTGCTCTACGTCCCGGCCGGGCGCGCCGTCCTGCGGGGGGCCTCCGAAGGCGTGCAGGCCATCATCGACTCCTCCAAGGAGGGCATCGGCTTCCTGTTCGGGCCGATCCTGCCGAAGGAGGGCGTCGTCTTCGCCTTCCAAGTGCTGCCGGTGATCGTCTTCTTCGCCTCGCTGACCTCGATCCTGTTCCACCTGGGCTGGCTGCAGAAGGTCGTCGACGTGCTGGGCGGCGGGCTCGGGCGGCTGCTCGGCACGGAACGCGCGGAGTCGGTGAACGCCGCCGCCAACATCTTCCTCGGGCAGACCGAGGCGCCCCTGGTCATCCGTCCCTACCTGGGCGGTCTGACCCGATCCGGCCTGTTCGCGGTCATGGTCGGCGGACTGTCGACGGTGGCCGGATCGGTGCTGGTCGGATACGCGCTGCTCGGCGCGAACCTGGACTACCTCATCGCGGCGAGCTTCATGGCCGCCCCCGGCGCGCTGCTGATGGCCAAGCTCGTCGTCCCAGAGGACGGCCGGATCACCTCCGACGAGGCGCCCGAGCGGCACGCCGACGGTGAGCCGGCCGAAGCTGAGCCGGCCAAAGCTGAGCCGGCCGACGGGGAACCGGACGACGGGGAACCGGCCGACGGTGAGCCGGCCGACGACGCGGACGGCGACGCCGCGCAGTCTCCGCACCGCAACCTGATCGACGCTGCCGCCGCCGGCGCCGCCGAGGGACTCAAACTGGCCCTGAACATCGGCGCGATGCTGCTGGCGTTCATCTCCCTGATCGCGCTGGTCAACCTGATTCTGGGCGCGGTCGGTGGCCTGTTCGGCCACGGCGATCTGACGTTCCAGACGCTGCTCGGCTACGTCTTCGCACCGATCATGACGATGATCGGGGTGCCCTGGTCGGAGGCGGTCAGCGCGGGCAGCTTCGTCGGCCAAAAGGTCGTCGTGAACGAGTTCGTGGCGTTCTCGACGTTCGGTCCGGAGGCGGCGCAGTTCAGCCCGAAGGCGGCAGCGATCGTGACGTTCGCCCTGACCGGCTTCGCGAACCTGGGGTCGCTGGGCATCCTTCTCGGCGGGCTCGGCAGCCTGGCCCCCGAAAAGCGCGGCGAGATCGCCCACCTCGGCATGCGCGCAGTGCTGGCCGCGACGCTCGCCAACCTGATGAGCGCGACCATCGCGGGCATGCTCCTATAGCTCGACTCGGACGGCCGGCCCCGGATCCAGCTCCGGTCGCCGCAACACGCAGACCGTTATCGCCATCGTCCACGCCATGCGTCCGGCTCGACCCAATACCTGAGGTGAACCCATGACCCGCCGATCCATCGAGGAGATCATCGCCCGTGCCGACGAGCTCGCCGACAGGTTCGAGAACTACGAGCCTCATCCCGGCGACGAGAACGCACCTCTTCCCCCCGTGATGGCACTCAAGCTCGCGGCCTGGCGCCGCGACGCCGCCGAACGGGACCTGGCCGCGGCCATCCGCGAGGCCCGGGAACAGCGGGTGTCCTGGCGGGACGTCGGCCAGGCGATCGGCACCAGCGGCGAGGCCGCCCGCCAACGCTACAGCGCCACCGCGTGAGGACCACGGGATGAACGCTCCCCGCCAGGCCAGCCGTGTCCCCTCACATGGCGCGGTCCGGCTCCCATGGGCGCTGCTTACTCAACCCGTACGCCGGGCGCGGCGGGCCGCCTGGGCCTCGGCGGCCGCGGACCCCGGCGTCGGCCACCACCGGGCGATCGCCGCCTGCTGGCCCAGCATCCAGGCGTTCCCAGCCACCCAATAGACCAGCACCCCCACCGGCACGGCCGTCGCCGCCGCCACCACGCCCACCGCCGAGGCCGCGGGGAGCAACCGCTGGACCGCCCGCATCGGCTCGGGCAGCCCGGTCAACACCGTGTTCGGCAGGACGAACCAGTGCTGGGTCGCGAAGCTCAACGCGGCCGCGACGCCGGCCAGCAGCAGCACGACCGCCCAACCCTGACCGGGCGTCGACGCGAACCCGCCGAACCGGTCGGCCAGCCCCGCACCCAGCAGCGACGCCGACCCCGCCGAGGCGACCAGCGCGGCGTCCATCGCCCCGACCGGTCGACCGGCGGCGACGTCGGTCAGCACCGCGTACAGCGCCACCAGCACCGGGACCTGCGCCAGCGCGGGCAGGCAACCCAGCCGGGACATCCCGTGCTCGGCCTGCACGGCGCGCTGCTCGGCGAGCATCTCGCGCAGCGCGTCGGGGTCCCGCGCGGGGTCGCGACGGTGCGCGTCGAGGCGAGCCGCGTACCGGTCCCGCAGCTGCGTCAGTGCCGGTCGGGCGCGGGCGGCGGCATGCGCGGTGCGTACGCCGTGCCACACCGCCGGGAGCAGGGCCGCCCGCACGACGACCACCAGCAAGACGATGGCCAGCGCCCACGCGGCCCCCGAGCCGGGGGCCAGGCCGGCGCCGACAAGGCCGTCGTGAGAGACCGCGAGGACCGCGGCGACCAGCAGTTTCAAGGGCAGGAGCAGATCGGGCAGGGCAGGCATGGGGTTCTCCGGTTCGCGGGTCGGGACGGCTGGCTGCGGCCACGCCCGCGGGCGCCCAGCATGGGCACGACGGGTGCGGCGGATCAGCCCCGACCGGGTGCCCGCGGCGCGGTGGGCACGTGCGGCACGGCCACCGCGAGCGGCGGCGGCAGGTGCGTGGCGGCGCGCCGTACGACGCAGGGGGCCGGCGCCCGGCGCCCGACAACCGGCAGGTATCCCGCCGCGACGAGCATCGTCCCGAGCAGGACGACCAGCGCGACGCCGGCCAGCGCCCCCTCCGGGGAGCCGACCGTGGCGACCACGAGCGGAACGGCGACGAAGAGCGCAGGCACGAGTCGCCAGAACCAGGCGAGGGCCCACTGCCGCGTCATGACCGGTGGACGACCGAGCCTCCGGGGAGGTTCCCGCGGCGACCCGATCCGGTCGTGGCAAGCCGTCGCGTCGGTCGTGGCAATGGCGCCGCGTCGGTAGTGGCATAACGTCAACCGGTCTGCGACAGTGGGCGTGCTTCGGGACCCCACCGACGACCTTTCCCTGGAGGCCACCCCGTGATTCGTCCCCGCGCCGCACTGTGTGCTGCCCTGATTCCGTTCGCTTCTGTCGCGTTGAGCGCCGTGGCGAGCACCGCCCACGCCGTACCGCAGACTGCCGCCGCCCCGCCCGCCGCCGCTGTCGCCGCTACCCCAGCCGCTCTCCCCACCGGCGCCGCCCCCGCTGCCGTCCCCGCCGCGGCCTACGGCAGCGACAGCTGGGCCCGGGAGCGCCTGGCGAGCGCCGGCATCGGCGTCTGGTCCAGCGGCGGGTGCACCTCCCGCAACAACCCGAGCTGTACGTCGTTCGAGGGCATCCGGCCCGCGACGATCGAGTGGGTGCTGATCCTGGCCGAGGCGAGCGGTTGCGACCTCCTGGTCACCGGAGGCACCGAGGTCGGCCACGCCGCCGGATCGACCAGCCACGCGAACGGTTACCGGGTCGACCTCAACGCCAGTGCGTGCCTCGCGGGGCACATCCAGCGCAATTTCACGCCGGTGGGCAACGGGATCTGGCGGGCTGCGTCGGGCAACCAATACCTGAACGAAGGCCACCACTGGGACGTCACCTTCTTCTGAGGCCGACCTCTGGGGCCGACCACCATGGGGCAAGGAGTTCATTCACCATGGTGAGAGCGCGACATCCGCGCTAGGCTCGCGGGTGCGCGCCGGGTTGCTCGGCGACCCCTCGCCCCAACGGAGGGACGAGACCTACGGAGACGCCACCATGACGACGATTGCCGACCACGTCACCGAGTCGGTCGCCGCCGCCCACGCGGGCTGGGCGCAGGTGATGGCCATGACGCTGCGCGCCACCGGCGATCTCGGCGTGGCCGAGGACTGCCTGGATTACGCCTACGCTGCCGCGTCGGAACAGTGGCTCACGCAGGGCGTCCCGGACGACCCCATCGCCTGGTTGGCCCAGGCCGCCCGTGGTTATGTGACCCGGGATCGGTCCGGCCGGTCCCCGAGGTCGTTGCCCTGGCCCGCGACCGCCGATGACCTCGACGAGGTGCGGCTGATCTTCCTGTCCAGCCACCCGGACGTCTCGCCCTATATGCGCGCGGCGCTGACCCTGCGCCTGGTCTGCGGGGTCCCGGTCGCCGATATCGCCGCCCTGTTCGGGGTCTCCCCCACGGCGATGACCTCCTCGCTGCGGCGCGCCAAGACCACCATCGCCGAGAGCCGCCGCCAGGTGCCCGGCGACGGCGCGGACTATGCCCACCAGCTCGGAGACGTGTTGACGGTGACCTCCGGGCTGGTCGCCGCCGCGCACTTCCCGCCGGTGGAGCCGCAGCGGCTCTCCGTCGACCTGCTGGCCGAGACCACCACGCTGAGCCGGCGGCTGCACCGGCTGTTTCCGCACGACCCCGAGACCTCCGCCACCGTCGCGCTGGCCCTGTTGGTGCAGGCCTGGGGCGAGCCGGTCGCCCCGTCGACGGGGGTGCCCCTGGCCGAGGAGGACCGGGCGAACTGGGATCGCGCCGCGATCGACCGCGCCCACGACCTGGTCTTGGAGGCGCTGCAGTCCGGTGGCCGAGGACGGCAGGTGCTCCGTGCCGCGATCCTGTCGCTGCTCACCCGGCCCGAACAGTGGAGCGACGTCGACTGGGACGAGATTCTGCAGTTGCACGAGGTGCTGGTGTGCGTCGACCCCTCGCCGGGGGCGGCCCTGAGCCGGCTGTTCGCGCTCGCGCAGGTGGAGGGCGCCCAGGTCGCGTTGACCGAGCTGACCCACCAGGAGCGGTTGGGCACCATCCCGCAGTGCCGGCACTTCTTCGCCACCAAGGCGGAACTGCTGCGCATGGCCGGCCGCGACCAGGAGGCGCTGACCTGGCAACGACAGGCGGAGCGCCACCCGGCCACGCCGTACGACTGGGACCTGCTCGCCCAGCGGATGCTGCCCTCCATCTGAACTCCCCCGGCCGACGCGGCCGACGCGACCGACGCGGCCGACGGGCTCCCGATCAGCGCGGCAGCCACGCCAGGACGCGCTGGATCCCGGCGTCCCAGTAGTCCCAGGTGTGCTCGCCGGGGTGGTGGTCGACCATGACCGGTACGCCGAGTTCGCCGGCCAACCGCTCGAATTCGCGATTGCCGTCGATCAGGCCGTCCTGCTCGCCGCAGGACAGGTAGAGGGCGGGCAGGTCGGCCCCGGCCTGGGCGGCGGTGCGCAGCGTGTGCTGGACGTCGTCGACGCCGCCGACCCCGCTGCGGGTCGGGCCGAACAGCGCCTCCAGCTGGGCGGGGGTGAATCGGTCGCCGGACTCGACGGCGCGGACGTCGGCCACGGCGGACAGCGCGGCGGCCGCGGCGTACCGCTCCGGGCGGCGCAGGGCGAGCTTCAGCGCGCCGTACCCGCCCATCGACAGCCCCGCGACGAAGGTGTCGGCGCGCCGGGTGGACACCCGGAAGGCTCCCGCGACCAGCTGCGGGAGTTCGTCGGCGACGTAACTGAAGTACGCCGCACCGCCGGGGGCGTCGGCATACATGCTGCGCCCCACCTCGGGCATGACGACGGCCAGGCCGGCCGCCGCGGCGTACCGTTCGATGCTGGTGAACCGGGTCCAGGCCGAGGCGTCGTCCGACAGGCCGTGCAGCAGGTAGAGCACCGGCGGCCCGTCCGGTCCCGGCTCCGGCGCCCCCCAGTCGGCGGCGTCGCCGGCCTGCGGCAGCAGCACGGTCAGGCTGGTGGTCATGCGCAGGGCAGCGGATTCGACATCGACGGCGAGGTGCAGCATCCCTGCACGCTAGCCCTGTCCGGCTCACCCGGTCCGGCGAACGGACCCCGCCACGACGCGATCGCCGGGCTCAGACCAGGCCGCCCACCGGGGGCCGGTCGGGCAGGCCGAGCGCGTCCAGGCAGGCCCGGCCCGCGGCGTACAGCTGCCGCGCGAACGCACTCAGGCCCAGCTCGGCGAGGCTCGGATGCGGGACCTCGAGGCTGACCGGCAGACTCGCGGGGAATGCGCCGAGGAATCCGGCCAGGTCGACGGCGCCGTCGCCGGGCAGCAGCCGGTGCGCGCGGGACTCCTCGATGTACCCGGCGAGGTCCGCGGGCGGCTGCGCCGTCGCGTCGCAGATCTGCAGCATCACGGCGTAGTCGGCCACGGCCGCGGCCTGGTCCGGGGTGCCGCCGCGTCGGTGATAGTGCAGGCTGTCGGGCAGCACCAGGCAGCCCGCCTCGCGAGCGAGCGCGGCGGCGTCGGCCAGGGTGGCGACCGTGCGATAGGCCATCGGCTCGAACGCCGGGATGATGCCGACGGAGCGCGCGTCCTGGGCGAAGGCGGCGAGGTGGTCCGCGATGCGGTGCCGGTCGGAATCCGAACTGGCCACCGTGAACGTCCGGGCGCCCAGCGCGGCCCCGGCCTCCAGCGCCGGCCACCAGACCTCCGCGCCGACCGTGCCGTCGAGCACCAGGCACTCCACGTCGAGCACGTCCAGACCGGTGTCGGCCAGCGCCGCCCTGGTCCGGCGCTCCTCGGCGGACCCCGGCGCGAGCGCGACGTGCGGCTCGTCCGGGACGACCCGCAGCACGCGCAGCCCCACGAAGTCGAAGCCGGCCGCGGCGGCAGCCGTCACGATCCGGTGCGGCGCCTCGCCCAGCACCGACAACGGCGCCAATCCCAACGACCGACGCTGGCCGGTCGACCCGGCGCCCCTGATGTTCATCCCCATCACTCCAAACCCCCCGGCGTTCCACGGTACGGGCCATCGGGTCGCTCGTCCAACATCAGGGTGGCAGCCGCTCAGAGACGGGGGCCCATGCGAGGGCCGGGTGCGAGTGTCGGGGCGAGGGCCGGGGATCCGGCGGGCTGGCTACAGCCAGGAGACGTGCCCGCGCAGCGCGGCGTACCCGACGAAGGCGACCACATCCAGCAGCGTGTGGGCCACGACGAGGGCGCCGACCCGCGGCCGCCGCGTGGACAGCCACCCGAACAGCAGCCCCATCGCGATGTTGCCGAGGAAACCGCCGAAGCCCTGGTAGAGGTGATAGGTGCCGCGCAACACCGCGGAGCCGACGACGGCGACACCGGTCGCCACGCCCGCCTGGCGCCACCGAGTCAGGAGGTAGCCGATCATCACGACCTCCTCCAGCACCGCGTTCTGCACCGCGGCCAGCACCAGCACCGGGATCGCCCACCAGACCGGCGCCAGATTGGCGGCGGCGACCGTGGTGTTCATCCCCATCGCTCGGGCGGCCAGGTAGAACGCCAACCCCGGGATGCCGACGAGCGCCGCGAGAGCGACACCGCGGGCCAGGTCGCCGGGGATCAGCCGGCGGGCCAGCCCGAGCGCCGCGGGTCGCACCCCGTCGCGGCCGAGCAGATGCAGCGCAAGGGCCACCGGGACCAGGGCCAGCGTGATGCCGGCCAACTGATAGGCCAGGTCGAGCCACGGCCGGTCCGGCGTCACGGAGCTGTTCATCGTCGCCGTCTGCGCTGACAACGGGGTCTGGTCGGTCAGCCGCCGAATGATCGACAGGACCGCCCAGACGGCCGAGGCGCCCAGGCTGACCCCGAGCACCAGGACGGTCTCGATCAGCAGGGTGCGGCGCGGCAGCGCGCTCGCCGGCACGGGCACGGTCATGGCGGCAAACTACCCGCTTACCCTCCGAGCTGAGTCCACCCAGCCCGCGCGTTCAGCCCTTCTCGCCTGCGGCGATGACCGCGGCGATGACGACCTCACCGGTGCCCAGAACGGCGCCTTCGGAGTTGACCACCCGCAGCTCGCCAAACAGGCGACGGCCCTGCGCCGGCACCGTCCGCGCGGTGACCGACCCCGTCATCGTGACCTTCTGACCCTTCGCGAGCGACACGGTCTTCGGGTCGACGGTGAGGCTGCCCAGGGACGGACCGGAGAAGACGTCGAGGTAGTCGTATGCGGTGCGGCCCGTGGGGCCGGCGTCGTAGCCGTCCACCTCGATCGTGTAGGTGCCCGGCGCCGGGTTGGGGATGCTCACCGACTCCTCGGAGTCGCCGTCGGCCGACTTGCCGACCTCGGCCCCGGTGGCGTCCTTCACATAGAGATCCAGGTCGGCGGACTGGTCGCCCGGGTTGCCGATCTTGACGTCGAGTCGGCTCATCCCGGCGGGCACGGTGACCGTGAAAGTCTGCGTCTCGCCCTGGGCGATCGTGGGGCGGTCGCCGCGTGCGGACCCGAGCGGGCCGCCCTGCCCGGTCACGGTGGCCAGGCCAAACCGGTTCTCGACGGTCCAGGCCAGCCGGACCGGGGTGCCGACGGTCGCCGATTCGACGGTCTGGGTCGCCGGCTCGACCGCGACGCCCTGCACCGAGGCGGTCAGCCGGAACGGGTTGCTGGTGACCGGCGTGCGCCGGCTCGCGTCGACCTGGATCTCCCAGACCCCGGGCATCGGGTCGAGGTAGGCCCGCGAGGTCGGCTTGCAGCTGGCCGGGTTGCCGATGCCCGTGAAGCAGGTGGCCGCCACGGTCGAGGACTCGAGCGGTACGCCGTACGGGTTGATCGCCAGGAAGCGCAGGGCCGACCCCGAGGCGATCCCCGCCAGGTTGACCTGCAGCGCCTTGGCGCCCTCCGGGACCGAGACGAACATGCTGCGGGTGCGGACTCGCTCCACCGTGCCGGACAGGGTCGCCGCATGCGGCGGCCCGGCCAGCGAGTCGGCCGCGACGACCGCGGCCATCACCTGGGCGCCGTGCACGGCAGCCCCGGGCCGGTCGACGTTGAGGATCGCCGAATGGGCGCCGATGGTCTGCGCCACGGCCGTCACCTTGAGGGTGACCGGCGTGCCGAGGGGCAGATCGACGGTCGGGGCGCTGCTGAAGGTGCCGTCATTGCCCAGCCAGGTCAGGGTGTGCCGGACGTCGTCGGCCGGGCCCGCGGTGCGGGTGATCGTGACGTCGTAAGTCGTGGCCTGGCCGAGCGTCGGGCCGCCGGCCTCGGCCGGGCACCGGTTGTACAGCCCGTTGCCCGCGTTCGGCGCGGCGAGCAGCTTGCTCAGCGCCGAACAGACCGGCGCGGAGATCGTGTAGCTGTTCTCCACCGCGGGGTTTTTGCGCAGGATCTGCCACGCCTTGTCCACCTGGACCAGGCCGTTGCCCTGGGCGTCCGCGGGCAGGCCCCGCACGAAGTCCGCGCTGGCGTAGAGGGCCGAGCGCAGCAGTCGGGGCGTGACGGCGAGGTCGTTCTGGCGGGCCGCCGACAGCAGCAGGGCCGCACCGCCGACCACCTGCGGGGCCGCCATCGAGGTGCCGTTGTACATGCGCAGCCCGATCGGCAGCTGGTAGGCGACCTGGGGCAGGTCGTCGGGGCTCAGGAACATCGGGACGCTGCTGATCGCGGACCCGGGGGCCAGCAGGTTCGGCTTGAACCCGCCGTCCTCGCGGGGTCCGCGCGAGGAGAAGTTCTGCGCCCAGTAGGGCGCCGTCGCGGCCGCCCCGTAGTTGGCCAGCCAGGTGTCCTTCGAGGCGCCGGCGGCCACGCTGACGACGTCGGTCGCGACCGAGGGGTCGCCGATCGTGTTGCCGCCGGGACCAGAGTTGCCTGCTGAGTTGACGATCTGGACGCCGTATTCGTCGATGAGCCGGTTGTAGAGCGCGGCACGCGTGTTGTTGCCGTCGTTGAGGGCCGGGAGCCCGCCGATCGACATGTTCACCACGTCGACGCGCTGGTTGGCGACCAGCTCGATCATGCCCTCGGTCAGCGCCACCGCGGTGCAGCCACCGGCGAAGACGCACGCCCTGGCGGAGACGATCCGCGCTCCCGGGGCGGCACCGCTCATGGCCCAGTCGGGCATCCGGCCGGCGGCGATGCCGGCGACATGGCTGCCGTGCGAGCCGCTGACCACGCCGATGTTGACGAAGTCGGCGGTCTGGCCCTCCCGGCCCGCCGGGGTCAGGTCGACACCCTTGCGGAACTCCACGACGAAGGGGACGGCCTCCCACTCGGGAGTGCTCGGGTCGTCGGTGCCGAAGTGGTTGACGTCGTGCTTCTCGGCGTACGGCCGCATCAGCGTGTCGTCGGTGAAGTCGTGGTTGCGGTTGACGTCGACCCAGATGTCGCCGGTCGCATAGTCGTACAGCACCCCCCACGATCCGGCGGTGCTGCCGTCGCGGTCTATGTCGCCCTGGAACTCGTCGCTGCCCGCGGCCGCGGACTCGCTGAAGAGGTTCATCGCGAAGTCGCCGCGCGGCCGGTCCGGCAGGATCCAGTCGGCCCCGCTGTAGCTCGCCGTCGGGCCGCTGACCCGCGTGATCATCGCCCGCCAGGTGCGGTCCGCCTCCAGCAGCGGGTCGGTGACGGTGATCCAGTTGGTCACCTTGCGCTCCCCGGTGCTGGTCGTCTGCAGCGCGGGGTGGTCGAGGTCCACCCCGGAGTCGAGGACGCCGATGGTGACGCCGCGCCCGTCGTACGTGGGGTTGGCCGTGGTGAACCGCACCGCCCCGGTGTCGGCGGTCGGCAGGTAGGGGTTGGTCGCCGGGGTCGCGGGGGTGGGGCCGGTCCACGGATTCGGTACGCCGGCAGCCGCTGGGCCGATGCGGTCCGGCTTGGGGTCCGGGGTGCGCAGCATCTCGTCGAGGTCGACGTGCTGGACCTGCGCGATCTGGGCGACCTGGAGGGCCTTGCCGGTGGCGATGCTGGCCCGGACGTAACCGGTCTTGTCGTGCACATAGCCGACGGTGGCGCCGAGCCCGTTGAGCTGGTCGACGACGGCGGCAGTCTTGCCGGCCTGGGTCAGCATCATCACCGTGACCCGGGCCTTCCCGGCCGATTGGGCCTCGATGAGCAGTTCCTGGGAGTGGCTGCTCATCTTGTCGGCCGCGGCCGGGGTGTCCTTGCCGCCCTGGCCGGGCTGCTCGGCGGCCTGGACGGGGTCGGGCAGCGGCTCCGGGGTGGTCTCGAGCGCCCCGGCGCTGGTCAGACTCGCGCCGGCCAGACCTGCGGCGAGCAGCGCGGCCAGACCGGGTCTGCGATGGAGCGCCTTCATGGGGGGTTCCCCTTCCTCGGGGCAGAACCGATGCCCCGATGCCGACTGGTTCGGCACCGTCGCTGCCCAGCTCTTCCTAGCGCCTAAATGGCTTGGTGGAGAAAGAAACTCGCCGCAGCAGTCGATAAACTGTCGGATTTTACCGGGACTTGACAGAGGGCCATCCGACGAGCGACGGGCGGCGACCGCGTTCGCGGTCACCGCCCGTCCAGGAGCCTACGAGCTCAGGCCTCGTCCCGGTCGGCAACGATCCCCAGGAGCACCTCGACGGTGCAGTGCGCCTCGAGCGGGTGGCGCAGCTGTCGCTGGGCATCGATGTCGTAGTGATTGCGTCGCCCCACCCGGGTGCGGGTGATGTAGCCGGCGGCCTCGAGGTCGGCGACGATGAGTTGGGTGGCCCGCTCAGTGATCCCCACCTGCTGGGCGACCTCGCGCAGCACGACGTCCGCATCCGCCGCGAGGCACAGCAACACGTGCGCATGATTCGTGAGGAACGTCCAATCCCGCACGGGTGCAGCGTCGGCCATAATCACCACGCTAACGCGGTCGTCGGCCGGGACTCGGGTCCTCGGTGTCGCACACGCCGGCCGCGCTCACCTCGCGCCCGGACTGCCCGCGTCGGCCGCCTCCGCACGGGCTCCGAGTCCGAACTGCGGCGCGCCCACCAGCACGGCCATGTTGCCGTGCGGGTGCTTGTTGTCATACATGAGCTGGTGGACCTGAGGGATCTCGTCGTACCGAAAGGCCTGCGACAGGCACGGATCCAGCTGGCCCCGCAGCGCCAGGTCGTTCATCTGATTCGACTGGACAGCGTTAGCGAAATGGGAGCCCTGCAGGCGCTTCTGCCGCATCCACAGATACCGCAGGTCGACGGTGGCGTTGAAGCCGGTCGTCCCGGCACACACGACGACCATGCCGCCGGTGTCGCAGACGAAGGCCGAGGTCGGGATGGTCGTCTCACCGGGGTGTTCGAAGACGATGTTGGGGGCCCGCTTTTCACCCAACACCTCCCAGATCGCCGAGCCGAAGGCCCGGGCGCCCTTGAGCCAGGCGGCGTAGCCTTCCGCGTCCTGCCAATGCGGCAACATGCCCCAGTGGTCGAAATCGTTGCGGTTGAGGCAACCTTTCGCGCCCAGGCGCTCGCAATAGTCGAACTTGTCGGGGCCGGACACCACGGCGATCGGGATAGCGCCCGCCGCCTTGGCGATCTGAATGGCCATGGATCCCAGCCCGCCGGCGCCACCCCAGATCAGCACGACGTCGCCGGCCTTGACGGCGTTCTCGCCCCAGCCGTGCAGCATCCGCCACGCGGTCGCCCCCACCAGGGTGTACGCCGCGGCCTCTTCCCAGGTCAGGTGCTTCGGCTTGGGCATGCACTGCTGGCCCTGAACCTTGGTGAACTGAGCGAAGCTGCCCCAGTTGGTCTCGTACCCCCAGATTCGGAAGGTCGGAGAATACATCGGGTCACCACCGGCGGCGACGGTGGGGCAGTCCCGGTCCCAGCGGCCGCAGTGCACGACCACCTCGTCCCCGACCTTGACGTTGGTGACGTCCTTGCCGACGCGATAGACGATGCCGGAGGCGTCGCTGCCGCCGATGTGGAACGGCTCCGGGTCGCCGATGTCACCGCGGGCGAAGGCCTTGTTGCGCGCGCCGATCACGTCCACCGGGACGCCGAGCCCGGCCCACACGTTGTTGTAGTTGATGCCTGCCGCCATCACATAGACCAGGACCTCGTCGGCGGCGATGTCAGGGACGTCGACGACCTCCTTCTGGAACGCCTGCGTCGGCGGACCAAACCGGTCCGGTCGGATCAACCAGGCGTGCATCTTCGCGGGGACTTCGCCGATCGGCGGCTGCTCGCCGATGTCGTACAGGTCACGGTCCACGGGTCATCCTTCTCTAGGGCTGACTGTGCGGCGGGATTTAGCCCACCCTGTTTCGTGACTGCAGTTTTGCGAATTTCAGTTCGCACGTCAATAGCCGCTCGTATGACGCCCGTCTCCCCGCCACGAGATGACGGGCGGGATGGGACCGGACCCGGGCTGCTGGGCTCCCGGCGCGAAACCTCAGCCGGCCCAGAAGCCCCGGCCGCCGTACCAGTCGGACAGGTGCGCGCCCCCGCCGTACATCCCGGTTCGGGCCCCCAGGTAGCTGCCGACCACGGCGGCGCCGAGATCGTCCAGCTCGGGGGCCACCACCCGGCCGTCCACCCGCGCGGCCATCTGGTCCACGAACCGGGCCAGCCCGGGATCGTCGCCGAGCCGGAAGAAGGTGGCCTGCGCGCCGAGCCGCCGGGCGTTCTCCAGCTCGCGCACGGTCGAGGTGATCGTCAACGGGTGCGGCGGATACGAGAACCAGGCCTGCCCGTCGCCGAGCAGGTGCGCGGTCGGTTCGCCGTCGGTCACGACCAGCAGCACGGGCTGTTCGCCCGGGTGCTTGCGGAAGTGGCGGTTGGCCAGCAGCAGCCCGTGATGCAGATTGGTGCCCTTGTCCCAGATCGCATCGAGGCTGGTCAGCTCCTCGATGTCCATCACCTGGGCCTGCCGGGCGAACGCGATGAGCTGCAGGTGGTCCCCGCGGAACCGGCTGGAGATCAGCTGGTGCAGGGCGAGCGCCGTGCGCTTCATCGGCACCCACCGGCCGTCCAGAGCCATCGAGTACGAGGTGTCCACCAGCAACGCCACGCAGCTGCGGGTGCGCGCCTCGGTCTCGGTCACCTCAACGTCGCGCATGTCGATGCGCAGGCCGGCCCGTGGGTCGCGGCCTTCGGCGACCGTACGGCGTACGGCGTTGCTCACCGTCCGCGTCACATCCCACGGCTCGGTGTCCCCGAACTGCCACTCCCGGGTGGCGCCGGAGCGCTCCCCCGCGGCCCCGGCCAGCCGGGAGTCGCGCTGCCCGGAGCGGGCCGACAGCCGGCCCGCGGCGTCCTTGAGCAGCTCCTTGCCCAGGCGGCGCATGGCCTTCGGGGACAGCCGCAGCGTGCCGTCGGAAGCGCGCTTGAGATAGCCGGAGTCGCGCAGCTGCTGCTCCAGCTCGCGCAGGGTGCGGGCGTCGACGACGGCGTCCGGCCCGAGCTGACGCTGCAGCGCGTCCAGGTCGAGGTCGGCGAGCCGAGAGCCGCCGTAGCTCTGCGACAGCTGCTCGGAGAGCGCGTCGAGGTCGGCCAGATCCTGCAGCATCCCCGTGCCGTCGCCCAGGCCCATCCCATGCTCCCCGCTGAACCGCTGCGAGCCCGTCCAGTCCTCGCCGGGGCGCAGCGCCTGCAGGTTGGCGTCGAGCTGCTGCAGCGAGTCCATCAGCTCGGGGCTGCCGAAGGCCTGCGCGGACAGCTCCATCAGCTCCCGCCGCTGCTCGGAGGTCATCGAGTTGAGCATCCGCTGCGCCGCGGCGGATCGGGCGGCGAGCTGATCGACCAGCTCGTCGAGGTTCTTCGGGTCCTCGGGGAAGAAGTCACCGTGCTTGGCCATGAAGTCGGCGAAGTCGGCCTCGCTGTCCTCGCCGCGGTTGCGCTTGTCCAGCAGCTCGTTCAGGTCGCGCAGCATGTCCTGCACGCGGGCCCGGTCGGCGTCGGTGGCGTTCTGCAGCGCCTGCTTCATGCCCTTGAACCGGGCGTCGAGCTGCTCGCGGCCCAGCAGATCCTTGATCTGCTCGAACCGCTCCCGGGCCTCCTGGCTGGTCCAGTCGTAGTCCGACAACTCCTGCACGGCGGCCGCCGTCGAGGGCGAGAGGTTGTTGATCCGCATCTCGCGGAAGGTGCGGTCGTCGTCGTCCATGGTCACGTCGCGGGCCAGCTGGCCCCGCTCGGCCAGGACCGCCTCGTCGAGCAGCTTCTTGATGTCCTGCAAGGTGCCGTCGAGCGAGTGCTCCTTGAGCAGTTCCCGACGGCGGGCGTTCACCCGGCGGGCCAGGTCGTCGAGCCCCGGCTGGTCCCTGCCGCCGCGGCGCAGGAACTCGCGCATCGCTCCCTCCGGCGAAGACCCGGCCATGACGTTCTCGCCGATCGCATCGAGCGCCTCGGACAGGTCCACCGGGGGGGCCAGCGGATCCGGACCGCCGTCGTAGCGGCCATAGCGGGCCCAGCCCTCGCCGCGCTCACGAGCCGCCATCGCAACCCCCGCTCATCAGCCGTACACCGTCCGGCCTGCGTCGGTCTCCTTGGCGACCTTGCGGGCCAAGTAGAGGGCCTCCAAGACCAGCTCCAGGGCGCTGGCGCGCTCCCCGTCCGTCACCGCGCCGAGGCGCTCGGCCACCTCGTTGTAGAGCGGGCTGGTCGGCAGGTCGGGCAGCTCGTCGAGGAACTGCCGCGCGGTGACCTGCTCGCCCGTCACGACCAGCACCCCGCCATCCAGCGCCCCGATCAGCGGCGAGAGGTCGATGCCGGCCAGCCGCTCCCGGGCGGTCGCGGCGGTCGCCGTGCGGAGCATGTGGTTGAGGTGCTCCTTTTCGCGGCCCTCCTCGCCGGTCTCGAACTCGACCTTCCCGCCGAGCACGGCGACCGCGGTCTCCAGGTCGACGACCCGCGCGACGGCCTCGGGCTCGCCCTGGGCCGTGGCCCGGTGCAGCGCCGCCGCCGCAATCGTCTCGGCCCCCGCGATCGAGAAGCGCGCCGAGACGCCCGAGCGTTGGTCGACGGCGCTGGACTCGCGCAGGGCCCGGGTGAACCGGGCCAGAATCTCGACCAGGTAGTCGGGCACGTCCGCGACCAGCGTCGCCTCCTGCCGGATCACCGCGACCTCATCGGTCAGCTCGACCGGGTAGTGGGTGCGGATCTCGGCGCCGAAGCGGTCCTTGAGCGGGGTGATGATCCGGCCCCGGTTGGTGTAGTCCTCGGGGTTCGCACTGGCCACGACCAGGACGTCGAGCGGCAGCCGCAGCACGTAGCCGCGGATCTGGATGTCCCGCTCCTCCATCACGTTGAGCATCGCGACCTGGATCCGTTCGGCCAGGTCGGGCAGCTCGTTGATGGCGACGATGCCACGGTGGCTGCGCGGGATCAGGCCGAAGTGGATGGTCTCCGGGTCGCCGAGGCGCCGGCCTTCGGCCACCCGCATCGGGTCGACGTCGCCGATCAGGTCGCCGACGCTGGTATCCGGGGTGGCCAGTTTCTCGGCGTACCGCTCGCTGCGGTGCCGCCAGACCACCGGCAACCGATCGCCCAGCTCGGTCGCGCGGCGCCGCGACTCGTGGGTGATCGGGTGGTAGGGGTGTTCGCCGAGCTCGGACCCCTCGATCACGGGGCTCCACTCGTCGAGCAGGCCGACCAGGCTGCGCAGCAGGCGGGTCTTGCCCTGCCCCCGCTCGCCCAGCAGGACGATGTCGTGGCCGGCCAGCAGGGCCCGTTCGACCTGGGGAATCACGGTGGACTCGAAGCCGTGCAGCCCGGGCCAGGGGTCACTGCCCGCCCGGAGCATCGCCAGCAGGTTGTCGCGAATCTCCTCGCGCAGGTGCTTGTCGCGGTGACCGCTCTCGCGCAGGTCGCCGACCGTCCGAATCCCGGGTGCCTCGCTCACCTCAGCCACGCTAATTGGTTGCCGGCTCCACCGCGACAGGCGGGGTGGCGCAACGGGACTCGGGCGGGGGCACGGGAGGGGTCCCGATCGGGCGGGGGGCACAGGAACGCCCCGATCTCACAGCCGCCACCCATGTCCGGCTGGGCGACGCGACAGGGGCTCTGCCGATCGTAGGGATAAGCCGCCCGCTCCGGGCGGGCGGCGATCGTTCCGATCTTGAAGGAGAAACTCATGCCCACCAGCAAGCGCGCTGTCTCGACGGCGGTCACCGTGGCGGCCGGCCTGGCGATCCTCGGCGGCGCCGCCGTCGCCAATGCAGCCTCGAACACCCCGGCCCCCACCCCCTCCGCGGGGTCGGGGTACTCGGCGCCCAGCAGCCCGGGGACGGCGAGCGACGGTACGTCGGGTGCTGCCGGCCAGGGCCGGCAGGGTCGCGCCCCGCACGAGCACACCGCGGTCACCGGCGACGAGCTCGCCAAGGTCACCGCCGCCGTCACCGCCAAGGACTCCGCGGTCACCGTGAGCACCGTGCAGAAGGACCCCGACGGCAGCTACGACGTCATCGGCACCAAGGCCGGCGCGAACATCCGGTTCGAGGTGAGCGCCGACCTCGCGACCATCACGCAGGGCGGCGGCGGTCGAGGCATGGGCGGGCCCCGCGACGGCGGGGCGAACCACACCGCCGTCACCGGCGACGAACTCACCAAGGTCACCGACGCGGTCAAGGCCAAGGACTCCGCGCTGACCGTCGAGCGGGTCATGAAGGACGCAGACGGCTCCTACGACGTCATGGCCACCAAGGACGGTCAGCGGGTGCACGTCGACGTCAGCGCCGACCTGGCCACGATCACCCAGTCGCAGCCGGGTGAGGGCGGCAAGGGCGGCCGGGGTGGTCACCCGCGCGGCGATGGCGGCCAGCAGGGCCAGACCCAGCCGTCCACGGGTTCCACGACCCAGCCCTCCACGGGGTCCAGCACCCAAGGCTGAGGCCCGCACAAAGACGGGCGGGGCGACGGGCGGGGGTGGCGGGGGCCACCCCCGCCCGTCGTGCGTCACCGGGCGCGGGTGAGCGCCCGCAGGACGCCGTACGTCGTGGGTCCGCTCACGGCGAGCCGGCGGACACCCGAGCCGGCCATCCGGATCAGTTGCGGCGGCACGAGCCGGCTGCGCTGGTAGGCGCGCGCGCCGTCGGGCCCCGCCGCATTCAACGCGCGGGCCAGGACGGCGGCGTCCATCAGGCTCTCGCAGGCGCCCCGGCCCAGGTGCGGGGACATGGCGTGGGCGGCGTCTCCGACGAGGACGTACCGGCCGCTGACCAGCTGTGTCGTGGACCGCGCCTCGAGGATCTCGTGCCACGCCGTCTGCCCGGCCGAGGCCGCGTCGAGCACCCGGCGGACCTGCTCGGGGTGGGTGGCGTAGGTGCGGCGGGCGACAACCAGGGCCGCTGCCGCGTCGGGGGCCGACTCGGCCAAGGTGGCATACCAGTTCGTACTCGGCCCCGCGTGCGGGGTGATGCCGACGACGCCGGAGGGGGACCAGTATTCGCGGGCGACACCCTCGGCAAGAGCCGGGTCGGCCAGCACCCCGCGCAGCGCCCAGACCCCGGCGGATCGCGGCTCCTGGCCCCAAATGCGTCGCCGGATCACGCTGCGCGCGCCGTCCGCCGCGATCACCAGGTCGCCGTCCAGGGTGTCGGGATCCTCGACGCGGGCGCGCACCCGACGGACGGACGACGGGATGGCCTCGGCGAGCGCGGCCAACAGCGTGCTCCGCGGGGTGAGCAGGATGCCTGGGCCCGCCCCGGCGGCGAGACGGCGACCGGTGCCGTCGTACAGCTCGCCGCGCGCCGCGCCGACGCTGTCCGCGCGGATCCGGTCGGCCACGCCGATGGTCTGCAGCACCCGCAGGGCCCGCGGCCAGATCCCGAAGGCGGTGCCGAGCTCGACCCGGTCCGGGCGCTGCTCGATGAGCGTGACGTCGAATCGATCGGGGTGGACGAGGGCGGCCAGGGCGCGGCCGCAGACGCCCGCGCCGACGATCGTGAGGGTGGGCACGACCACCCACTTACTACAAATGTAGTGACCGATTGACCGGGCTACCCCGACGTCGTGCCCGATAGCATCGGCTGAGTCGCCTGACCTAGGAGAAGCCCATGACCGAGCGGCGGCAGCGCATCGGGGACGCTGCTGTGGAAGTCCTCGCCCAGCAGGGGCTCCGGGGGCTCACGCACCGGGCCGTCGATGCCGAGGCCGGGCTCCCGGTGGGCAGCACCTCCAACGTCTTTCGGTCCCGGGCGGCCCTGATCACCGGGGTCATCGACCGCCTCGCAGAACGGGACATGTCCTTCCTGCGCGAGTTCGGCGACGCCGTCCAGGCCGATGCGAGCCGAGGCCCCGACGGCAGCGGGTTCGGGCCGCTCGACCTGGAGTCGGCGGCCGACCTGGTCGGCAAGATCGCGGTCGCGCTCACCTCGCCGCCGATGGACCGGCTCACCCGCGCGCGGATGATGCTGGCGTTCGAGGACAGCGCCGACCTGGGCCCCCAGCATCGCGGCATGCTCGTCGTGGTGATGGGCCTGCTCTCCGAACTGGGCCACCCCGACCCGGGTGCGACCGCGCGGGGGATCGTCGACTATGTCGACGGGGCCATGTTCCACGCCCTCACCCTGGACACCCGCACGGTCGACGCCGAGGAGCTCGCCGCCATGGTGCGCCGGCTGCTTGCCCCCGCAGCGGTCACCGCTGGGTCGGCAACCGCCTGAGGAAGTCAGCCACCAGCGGCCCCGCATCGCTGGCCCCGCCGGCGCCGTCGGCCACGAAGGCCGCCACGGCGAGGTCGCCCTGGATCGCGATCATCCAGGCGTGCGTGCGCGGCGGCGTGGCATCGCCGTACTCGGCGGTCCCGGACTTGGCCAGCACCTCCGCCCCGGGCACGGCCTGCAGGAAGCCGGCATTGCCCTCGGTGACCACGGCCCGCATCAGGCTCCGCAGGGCCGACGCCTCCGGCGCGGTCAGGGGCGTGGCCGGGGCCGCCGAGCCGGACGGGGCCGCCGAGCCGGTCGGGCCTGCTGGGTCGAGCACCACGATGGGGCTGACCCGGTGTCCCGCCGCGACCGAGGCCGCGACGGTGGCCATGCCCACGGGCGAGGCGGTGACCCGGCCCTGCCCGATGAGGCCGGCCGCCTTCTCGGTGTCGCCCGCCGGTTGTGGGACGGAGCCCAGCACGGCCGGTACGCCGAGGGCCGGCTCGGCGGTCATGCCGAGGGCCGCCGCGGCCTCGGCCAGCGCGCCGTCGGCGAGTCTGTCCCGCTGCCCCATCAGAGCGGTGTTGCAGGACTGCGCGAAGGCGGTGCGCAGCGAGATCGAGCCGAGCTTGCCCGCCGGATAGCCGTCGTAGTTCTTGAATGTGCGGCCGCTGACGTCCAGGGTGGCCGGGCAGGTCACCGTCGCCTCCGGGGTCAGCCCCGAGCGCAGCAGGGCCAGCGCGGTGACGACCTTCATCGTGGATCCCGGCGGGTATTCGCCCAGCGTGGCCGTCGACATCCCCTGCCCGCCGGGTCCGCTGGCGGCCGCCAGCACGTGCCCGTCCGAGGGGCGAATGGCGACGATCGCGGCCGCCGGCTTGACGGCGGCCAGCACGCCCTCGGCCGCCGTCTGGGTGGCCGCCTCGATCGAGACCCGCACGGGCCGGCCCGGCACCGGATCGACGCTGGCCAGCACCCGGGCAGCGCCTCCGGCGGCGGGGATGACCTGCAACGCCTGGCCGGGGCGGCCGGCCAGCACGGGGTCGAGCGCGGCCTGCAGGCCGCCCAGGCCGGTGCGATCGCCGGCGCTGATCCGGCCCTCGGATTTCTCGACGAGCTCCTTGGTCGCCGCTCCCACCGACCCCAGGATCGGCCGGGCGAACGAGGCGGTCGGGGCCAGCGGCAGCTCATCGGGCACCAGCAGCAGGCCGGGCAGGGTGATCCGCCGGGCAGCGGTCAGCTCCGGGCTGGGGTCGCGCACCGTGATGGCCTCGACGAAGGCCACGTCGCCGGCTCCCGCCACCGCGTCGACGTACGGCTGCTCGGTCAGGCTCAGGGCCCGCGCGAGGGCCCCCGCGGAGGCCACCGCGACGTCCTTGCTCACCGCGCCGCGGTCGATCCCGACGCGCGCGACGGGACGCCGCGTGACCAGCGGCGCCCCGGTGCCGTCGAGGATGTCGGCCCGGGGCGGCTGGGAACGGACGACCCGCAGGCGCTCGCCCTGGCCCAGCCCGGGCGCGAGGAGCCCGGGCTGCCAGGTCGCCACCCACTGGCCGGCGCGCTCGGTGAACGTGGCCTCCGTCTCATAGCTGACGGGCGGGTCACCCTCGCGCAGCGTCCAGAGGTGGCGCAGCTGCGCCGTACCGGTCGCACCGTCCACGCGGGTCGAGGCGACCTCGACCCGGTGCCCTGCCGTGCCGGTACCGCCCAACAGCGGCGCCAGGTCGGGAGCATCGGGCAGCACCGCACGATCCGGTTGTCCGCTGGCCAGCGTCGTGGCCAGTTCGTCCGCGGCTCGGGCGAGATCGGCGGCGGCCCGCTGCTGCGCGACGGTGCGGTAGACCAACACGCCACCGGCAACGAGCAGCACGGCGACGCAGGCCGCCACCAGCTTCACGATCGTGGGCCTCATCCGGCCATCCTCACCTACCCGGCAGACCCGCCCGGCCGACCCGCCCGGCCGACCCGCCCGGCCGACCCGCCCGGCAGGCAACGAAACCGGGCGGCAAAGGAATTCGGTTATATGGGTAAGCCCGGGCGCAGTGCGGTCGATAGTGAGGCGATCGTGCCCTTGAGAAGAATGGATGCCCCGTGAGTCTGCTGTCACGAGCCAAGCGCTCCACTGCGTCGACTTCGACCTCGCACGACGACGAACTTCGCGGCTATGTCGCCGCCCTGAGCGATGTCGCCGAGAAACTCGGCGCCGCCACGAGCACCGACCAGGCCATCACCGTGGCGATGGACAGCGTGCGCACCTCGTTCGCGTGCAACTACGCCTCCTGCTGGTGGGTCGACGCGCAGTCCAACGCCCTGGTGTTCCGCCGGGAGTCGGGCGCCGTCGGGGAGGCCTTCCAGCGCGTCACCCGCGAGGCGACCTTCCCGCTCGGGGTGGGGCTGGCCGGCCGGGCCTGGCGCGAGAAGAAGCTGCTCTTCGCCCCGGACCTGTCCGAGGTCAACGACTGCGTGCGCGCGCCGGTCGCCGCCCAGAGCGGCATCCTGTCCGCGGTGGCCTTCCCGCTCTACACCGACGGCAAGATCGTCGGCACGATGGACTTCTTCGCCGACCCCGAGCACACCCCGGGGCCGATCCGCCTCGTCGTCCTGGAGACGGTGGGTCGTCTGGTCAGCCAGGCGCTCGACCGCGTCGCCCAGGGCGTGCGCCGCGAGGAGGCCCAGAAGGACATGGCCGCCATCTTCGCGGTGGTCCGCGCCACGGCCGAGGCCCACGGCGAAGAGCAGACCATCCGCGCGGCGCTGGACACGGCGCGCACGGAGTTCGGCTGGGAGTACGGCTCGTTCTGGGCTCTCGACCCCGCCGAGAAGGTGCTGCGCAACAGCATGGAATCCGGGGCCGCCCCCAGCCCGGAGTTCTCCCAGGTGACCCGCAACGCGACGTTCGCCCACGGCGTCGGTCTGGCCGGCCGCACCTGGTCCTCGCGGGCGCTGGTCTTCGAACCCGACCTCGGTCTGGTCACCGACTGTGTGCGCGCCCCCGCGGCGCAGCGGGCCGGGGTCAAGGCGGGCGTCTGCCTGCCGATCATCGTCCACGACGAGGTCATCGGCACGATGGACTTCTTCACCACCCGCACCCTCGAGCTGACCAAGGACCGCGAGTTGGCGCTCAACAACGTCGCCTTCCTCGCCTCCAGCGCGGTCGAGCGGCACCGGGCCCAGGACCGGATCAGCACGGCCGGCACCGAGCTGCTCAGCTCGATCACCGAGGTCGAGCGGAACGTCATCGAGGCCAGCCGGGTCGCCAGCGATGCCCAGGAGCTCGCCTCCAACGCCAGCTCGATCGTCGACCACCTCAACACGAGCAGCATCGAGATCGGCAACGTCGTCAAGACCATCACCGGCATCGCCGAGCAGACCAACCTGCTGGCGCTCAACGCCACGATCGAGGCCGCGCGCGCCGGTGAGGCCGGCAAGGGCTTCGCCGTGGTCGCCAACGAGGTCAAGGACCTGGCCCGGGAGACCGCCAAGGCGACCGAGGAGGTCGACGGCAAGGTGACCGCGATCCAGGCCGACGCCTCCAGCGTCGTGCAGGCGCTGCAGCAGGTCACCGAGACGATCACCCGCATCAACGACGCGCAGAACATCATCACCGGCGTGCTCACCGAGCAGAACGCCGTGACCCGGTCGGTCCTGGAGGCCTGACCCGGTCGATCAGCTGGCGACGCCGGTCGGTTCCCCGCTAAGGGGCCTGGCCGGCGCCGTGCGTTCGGGCTCGCGCGCCCGCACCCAGGACGGGGGTGGCGTGTGGTGCGGCACGGCCGATCCCGCGGCGGCCAACGCGGCGCCGAGGCGCCGTACGACGTCGCGCGGCTCGCGCTGGCCGGCGGCCCGCAATTCCTGCGCCAGCCGCCGAGCATCGGCGTCGTCGGGGGCGCTGCGGCGCGGATCGGCAGCGCCGAGGGCGGTGCGGGGGCCGCGGTACGTCGTGCGGGGGTCACGGTACGCCGTGCGACGGTGCCGCGTTTCCACGGCGGCGACAAGGGCGATGAGGACGGCGATGGCCAGCAGAGGTTCCATGTCCTAAATCATTCGCTCGATGCATTCTGGCCACTAGTGGCAAGAATGACCTTGATCGAAATATTCTCGCCAGTTAGCCTCCAGGCATGCTTCGCACGGTCGCCGCGGTGGCGCTGGAACCCCTGTCGTTCTTCGAATTCGCCATCGGGGCAGAGGTGTTCGGGATCGACCGGACCGCCGACGGGATGCCGGGCTTCGACTTTCGCGTCTGCGCGCTGGATCCCAGCCGCCCGGTCCGAGCCAAGCACACGGCCGACATCGCGCTGCTGGCCTCCCACGACCTGACCGGCCTGCGCGGCGCCGACCTGGTGCTCATCGGGGCAAGCACCCCGGCGGACGCGTACGAGCCCGAGCTGATCGGCGCCTTGTGCGACGCGCACGCGGCCGGGGCGACGCTGCTCAGCTACTGCTCCGGGGCCTTCGTGCTGGCGGCGACCGGCCTGCTCGACGGCCGCCGGTGCGCGACGCACTGGAAGTACGGCGCGGAACTGGCCCGCCGACACCCGAGCGTCGTCGTCGACGACGACTCCCTCTTCGTCGACGAGGGCCAGCTCGTCACCAGCGCCGGAACCGCCGCGGGCATCGACGCGAGCCTGCACGTGGTCCGGCGCGAGTTGGGTTCGGCCGTCGCGACGTACATCGCGCGCCGCATGGTCGTCCCGCCCCAGCGGGACGGGGGCCAACGGCAGTACGTCGACCGCCCGCTGCCGCCCCGCACCGCCGACCGGCTCGCCCCCCTGCTCGACTGGCTCGCCGAGCACCTCGATGAGGTGCACACGGCCGAGTCGCTGGCCGCCCGCGCGCTGCTCTCGCCACGCAGCTTCGCCCGGCGGTTCCAGGCCGAGACCGGCACGACACCGCATCAGTGGCTGATCCAGCAACGGATCGCCGCCGCGCGCCAGTTGCTGGAGGCCAGCGACCTGCCGATCGAGGAGGTGGCCCGGCGGGTCGGATTCGGCTCGGCCGTGGTGCTGCGCACGCACTTTCGCCGGGTGGTGGGCACCTCGCCCACGACGTACCGGTCCCGCTTCGCCGCCTCGGTAGCCTCCTGAGCCTCGGTAGCCTCGTGACCATGACCGACGTCGCGGGCCGCACCGTCCGATTCGATCCCGTGCGGCTGCGCACGGACTACGCCCAGGCCGGCCGGGCCCTGATCGGCGCCGCCGCCGCCGTGCCGCCGCAGGCCTGGGACGCCCCGGGCCTGGGCGAGTGGACGGTGCGCGACCTCGTCGGCCACGCCGGGCGATCGTTCGTCACCGTGTCGGATTACCTCGCCAGCGGCGCCGGCCGCGCCGTCGAGCTGGACCACGCCTTCGACTACGGCCGCGCCCTGGCATTGGTCGCCGCCGACCCGACGGCGGTCACCGAACGCGGCCGGTCGGCCGGGCGGGCGCTCGGGGACGACCCGGTGTCGGCCCTGCAGACCCTGTTCGAGCAGGCCACCGCGGACATCGCCGCGCACGGCGACGACGCGCCGTGTGCCACCCTGGCCGGGGTGATGCGCCTGGCGGACTTCCTGCCCAGCCGGATCTTCGAGCTCGTCGTGCACACGGACGATCTGCGGCGCGCCCTCGATCTCCCCGGCGAGGCCACCGTCGGGGCCCGGGTGGTCGCCCTCGCGTTCGGCGCCGGCCTGGCCGGGGAGAGCGAGCGGTACGCCGCGGCGCTGCGCGGGCTCACCGGGCGGGCGCCCCTGCCGGCCGGCTATTCGGTGGTCTGACCCGGTCTGACCCGGTCTGACCCGGTCGAGGACCTGGTCTGACCGGGTCTCACCGGCGGGCGCGTCGCCGCCGCCTGGCGGGAGCCGGGACAACTACGGTGTGCTCGTGCGCACGACGTACCGGCTGCCTGCGTCGGGCACCGCCGCCACCCTGCTCCTGCTCGCCGCCCTGACCGGCTGCGGCGCCGAGAATGCCTGCCCCGCAGCGGGACCCGGCGGTGGTGTGGGCATCACGGCCGTCGACGGCAGCACCGACGCCCAGGGCCGCGCGGACCTGTCGGCGACGGTCTGCCTCGGCGAGACCTGCCGCACCGTCTCGCTGGCGGCCGAGCCCAACCAGCAGCAGACGCTGGTCGCCGGGTTCGTCGACCTTCCGCTGACCTCCACCGACCCCGCCACCGTCCGGGTCAGCGTGAGCCGAGGGGGCGCGACGACCGCCGGGCCCTTCGAGGTGCAGGTACACCCCATCGGCGCGGGTGCCCCACCGCAGGGCTGCGGGGCGCCGTCGTACGTCGCCTCGGTCGTCATCGACGGCTTTGGCGCTCACGAGGCCCCACCCCCGCAGGCCCCCGGCCGCACCTGAGCCGGCTCCGGGACTCGCGGCCCCGGAACTCGCAGGCCCAGAGTGCATCCATGCGGAGGCCCCCGCAGGAGAGAAGGGATAGATGCGCGCAGTGGCGCGCATTACCCCTCACCTCAGGAGACCTCGATGCGTCGTGCCACTCTCGTCGGCCTGGCCGGGGCGGCCCTGCTGCTGTCGGCTTCGGCCTGTGGCAGCAGCTCCAGCCCCGCAGCCACCACGACCACCACCAGCGCGGCCACGACCACCAGCGCCACCACCCCGGCGATGACGACCACCACGGCGATGGGAACCGCCGCCGCGAAGGACATCGTGGACACCGCGGTCGGCGCAGGCGACTTCAAGACCCTCGCCACGGCGCTCACCGCTGCCGGTCTGGTGGACACGCTCAAGGGACCGGGTCCGTTCACGGTCTTCGCTCCCACCGACGCCGCGTTCGCCAAGCTGCCCGCCGGGACGCTGGACACGCTGCTGAAGGACCCGAAGGGCGACCTGTCGGCGATCCTGACCTACCACGTGGTGCCCGGCAAGGTCATGGCCGCCGACGTGGTCAAGCTGAACGGCCAGACCGTCAAGACGGTCCAGGGCACCCCGCTGACAGTGCACGTGGACGGCGCGAAGGTGTCGTTGAAGGACGCCACGGGCAAGACGGTGAACGTGGTCAAGACCGACATCGCGGCCTCCAACGGGGTCATCCACGTTCTCGACGGAGTGCTGCTGCCCAAGTAGCGGCAGCGACGGCGCCCGCTGATCGCGGGCCCGGCAATGGTCCGGTGTGCGGCGGGTCCGGTGGCCCACCGCACACCGGGCGCTGTGCAGCACCGGCTGGATAGGGTGGGTCAGTGGCGCAGGAAACGATCCCCGAGGGTTCGGGGTCGGATCTGGCGCGTCGGCTCCGCGCGGGGGATCACGACGCGCTGGCCGAGGCGTTCGCGCGATACGGCCGCCTGGTGCACACCATCGCCGTGCGCAGCAGCGGCAATCACCACGACGCGCAGGACATCACCCAGCAGGTGTTCGTCTCGGCCTGGCGCAGTCGCCACTCCCTCGCGCCGGACGACCGCTCGTTGGCCGGGTGGCTGGTGACCATCACCAAGCGCCGGTGCGCGGATGCTGCGGCTCAGGCGAACCGAACGGTACGTCGTGAGCTCACCGACCCGCAGACCCTCCCCGAGACGGCTCCGGCGACCGGCGGGGACGCGGCCGGCAGCGACACCCCAGACCAGGTGGTGCAACGACTGGTCTTGGCGGATGCGCTGGCCGAGCTGGGGGAACCGCGCGGCAGCGTGCTGCGCCTGGCGCTGCTCGACGACCTCACCCACCAGCAGGTCGCCGACCGGCTCGCCCTGCCGCTGGGTACCGTGAAGAGCCACATTCGTCGAGGCCTCCTCCAGCTGCGGGATCGACTCAAGGAGGTGAACCCATGACGCATCCGGATCAGGACACGCTGGTCGATGTGGCGTTGGGTTCATCGGCGCCGGCCGCGGTCACCGAGCACGTTCGCTCCTGCGCGTTCTGCGCGGCCGAGGTCGCCGAGCTCCAGGCCACGGTGCGGGCCGTGCGCGACGGCGCCGACGAGGTCCTGGTCGAGCCGCCTGCGTCGGTGTGGGCGGCGGTGCTCTCCGACCTCGACCGGGACGGCTCGGCGCCACCAGGGGCGGTGCGGCGGTGGTCGCGCGGTCTGGTCGCCGCCGCGTGCGCGGCCGGGATTACCCTGGGCAGCCTGGTGACCTACGCCCTCACCCGACCCGACCCGGCGCCGGCGCCGGTGCGGCTCGCGTCCGCCGAGCTGACCCCGCTAGACAGCCGCGCCCAGGTCGGCGAGGCGGACCTGGTCTCGCTCGATGCCACGATGACACTGCAGGTGCGGACCGAGCCGCTCGATCCGCAGGGCGGCTACCTGGAGATCTGGCTGATCAACAGGGACGCCAAGCGGATGGTCTCGATCGGGATGCTGCCGCCCGGGACAGCCGCCACCGCACTGCCGGTCACCCGGCAGTTGATCGACCAGGGGTACGTCGTCGTGGACATCTCCCGGGAAGCCTTCGACGACCGGCCGGAACACTCCGGCGTCAGCCTGGCCCGGGGAACGTTGGATCTGACCGCCGGGGCGCGCTGAACCATCTCGCCGGCGCAGGGTTGCCCGGGCGGCGACTGGGGTATCAGCCGGTGGCGCTCGTCGGCGGGCTGCGACCGGTCGGGTGCGCCGTCCGACCGCGATTGTCCCCAACGTCCACCCACACGTCCACCCACACGTCCCCCAAACGTCCCCCACACGTCCCCCGAGGAGAACGAACGATGCGGTTGCGTCACAACCAGGTGCTGGCGGCTCCCATCGAGCTGGTCTGGAGCAATGTCACCGATCTGTACCGGGTGGGACAGTGCCTCCCCGGAGCGCGGGTGACCTCGGTGCAGGGGGGCGACTTCGTCGGCGTGATCCGCACCACGCTGGGCCCCTTGGTCCTCACCTTCGACGGCGTCGGCTCGGTGACCCATCGGGACGACACCGCCCGGCGCATCGCGATCGCCGCCGACGGGCATCAGCGGCGCGGCCCGGGCCGGGCCACCCTCGCGGTCGAGGTCACCCTGACGGCGGTGACGGAGGAGCGGACCAGCGCACACATGCACACGACGTTGCAGGTGGGCGGCCTCCCCGCCCAGCTCGGGGAGGGCATCGCCCAGCGCGCTTCCGACCCGCTGGTGGAGCGCTTCCTGACCGGGATGGGCCAGGAGGCGCCCTGCGACGACGAGGGCCCGCAAGATCAGCCCCTCGACATCGGACGCGACATCGTCTCGGGGCTGCTGTCCTCCTACGGGCGCAGCGCCCGAGCACTCCTGGGCCGCCGCTGACGCCTCGAGCGGATCACCTGGCGTCGAGCTGGGCGAGTCGGTCGCGCAGGTACGCCCCGAGGTGATCAGCCCGCCCCAACGCCGCGCCGGCCCCGATCGCCTCGGCGTCGGCGAGCGTGACGCCAGGGCCGCCCAGCACCGTCGGCACCTGCGCCGCGAGTTCCCGCAGCGGGCCCAGCTGCCGGTGCAGGATCAGCGAGCGGGAGACGCTGAGCAGCACGGCGGCGGGGGTGCTGCGCCGCGCGGCGGCGGCCAGGGTCTGCAGATCGCAGTTCTGCCCGAGCAGCCGGGTGGACCAGCCGTCCCGGACCAGCACCAGCCGGGCCACGTGCAATCCCACGTCGTGCAACTCGCCCCGGGGACAGCCGAGCCACACCACGGGACCGGATGCCGGCGGATAACGGTCGGCCTGCACCCGCAGGGCCTGCCGGCAGATGTTGGCATACAGATAGGCACCGATCCGCTCGGGCTGGCGGACCAGTCGCTCGCTGGCCAGCACCGCGCCGACGGGCAGGATGACGCGATTGACCACCGCCTGGTCGGCATGCTGCGCGAAGGCCGTCGTCAAGGTCGTGGTCGCGCCGGCCTCGTCGAGGCTGGCCAACGCTCGGGCGAATCGAGAGCGCAGCACCGACAAGGGCAGCCGGGTCGCTGGCCGGGCTCGGCGTACGGCCTTCTTGCCCCACAGGTGGTCGGCCGCGAGCACCACGTCGCCGCCGAACCGCCGCTCGGCGAGCCGCACGAGCCGGAGAACCAGCGCGACATCCTCCGGCCCGTACGACGCGGCCGGCGCAGCCGTACTGTCGGCGCCGACGCCGGTGCCGGCGCTGGGGAAGCCGTGTCGCTGCCGCAGCAGTTCCAGCACGTACTCCCCGACCCCGCTGATCTGGCTGACTCGTCGGGCATCCACGGTCTCACTCGGCAGCGCAACCGCCCGCACGATGTGTCCGTGCCCCACTCGGGCCCACCCATCTCTCGTCCCAGGTCCCGCCGCACGGCTCGGCGGGTGCCGCCAGCCTCAGCCATCGGGCGGCCGGGCCGCAACAAGGCCGCATCTCGCCGGCGCACCGGGCCGGTGCGGGGCGCGGCAGAAGGCGTGCTGGCCTGCGTCGATGCGGCCACGGCCACCGCCCCAGGCGACCGCGAGCTGTCTAAGGTTGCCCGGGCATGGTTAGACAGCGCAGGGTGGGGGCAGGGGAGATGTCCGCCCAGCGCCCCGGGCTCTCGGGGTCGACCCACAGGAGCAGCCATGGCTCATGACGACCCCACCGGCCGCGGGAACGTCCCGGGCGGTCCGGACCAGTCCGTACGCCGTACCGAGTCGGTCTGGGACTACCCGCGCCCGCCCGCGCTGCGACCGGTGCGCAGCCGGGTCACGGTGCACCTGGCCGGCCAGCTGATCGTCGACACGACGACCGCGATCGCCGTCCTGGAGACCTCGCACCCGCCGACCATCTATCTGCCGCGCGCCGCGTTCACCGGCGCCGAACTGCGCCCCGCGGACGGCCCCACGACCTGGTGCGAGTTCAAGGGTCGGGCGCATTATCTCGACGTCGTCGTCGGGGACAGCACCGCCCGCCGCGCCGGCTGGACCTATCCGCAACCCACGCCCGCCTACACCGATCTGGCCGGCATGGTCGCCCTGTACCCCTCCCGGATGGAGCTGTGCACCCTGGCCGGGGAGACCGTGCAGGCCCAGGACGGCGACTTCTACGGCGGATGGATCACCTCCGCGGTGACCGGCCCCTTCAAGGGTGCGCCGGGCACGCTGGGCTGGTAGCTCCCGCCATTCAGTGGTCCGCATTCAGTCGTCCGCGGGAGAATCGGGCCATGACGGAGCATGCGGTGTACGTCGTGACCGGCGGCTCCCGGGGCATCGGCGCGGCCGTCGCCCGACGCCTGGCGGGGGTTCCCGGCCGGGCGCTCGTGCTGTCCTACCGCAGCGAGCAGGCGACGGCGCGGCGGCTCGCGGCCGAGCTCGCCCGTCCCGACGCCCCGGTCGCGGCGGTGCCCTGCGATGTCGCCGACCCCGAGCAGGTAGCCGCGCTGTTCACCGCCGCCGACACCTTCGGGCCCCTCGTCGGGCTCGTCAACAACGCCGGGATCCTGGAACGCCAGAGCGGTTTCGAGGCGATCGACGCCGCGCGGTGGCAGCGGATCCTGGCCGTCAACGTGGTGGGGCTGGCGATGTGCTGCCGAGAAGCGGTACGCCGCATGCGCGAGCACGATCTGCCGGGGCGGGCCATCGTCAACCTGTCCTCGATGGCGGCCGTGCTGGGCGGGGCCGGCCAGTATGTCGACTACGCAGCCAGCAAGGGCGCCGTGGACACCCTCACCCGCGGCCTGGCGCTGGAGGTGGCGCCCCTGGGCATCCGGGTCAGCGCGGTGCGACCCGGCATCATCGCCACCGACATCCACGCCAGCGGTGGCGACCCGGACCGGGCCGCCCGGCTGGGTCCGGACCTGCCGATGGGTCGAGCCGGTACGCCGGAGGAGGTGGCCGCGGCCATCACCTGGCTGCTCTCGCCCGACGCGGCGTACATCACCGGCACCACCCTCGACGTCAGCGGCGGGCGCTGACGCCACATCGGGCGACGTATCAGTCGAGGGCTCTCTCCGATCCCCACAACACTCCGAACGGAGACTCAGCGGGGCTGGGACCACCACAGCACTCCGATCGGCGTGTCAGCGGGGGCTGGAACCACCCCCGCGCTCCGATCGGCGTGTCAGCGTGGCTGGGGCCCCCACAACACTCCGACCGGAGCTGGGAAGCCCGGCCCGGGGAACAGCGACGGGACCGCGCCTGGACTCAGAGCCGCTCGACGACCATCGCGTTGGCCATGCCGCCGCCCTCGCACATGGTCTGCAGGCCCCGCCGGCCACCGGTCTGCTCCAGGTGGTTCACGAGCGTGGCGAGCAGGCGCACCCCGGAGGCGCCCAACGGGTGCCCCAGGGCGATCGCCCCGCCGCGGGGGTTGAGCCGGTCGGGGTCGGCACCCAGCTCCTTGGCCCAGGCCAGCGGCACGGACGCGAAGGCCTCGTTCACCTCGTAGGCGTCGACGTCGGCCAAGCTCAGGCCGGAGCGCTCCAGGAGCCGACGGGTGGCCGGGATCGGCCCGGTCAGCATGTACTCGGGATCCGAGCCCAGCACCGTCAGGTGGCTCACCCGGGCCCGCGCGGTGAGTCCCCAGTAGGCCGCAGCCGCCTCGCTGACGATCAGCGCGGCCGAGGCGCCGTCGGTGTACGGCGAGGAGTTGCCCGGCGTGATGCCCCAGCGCAGCTGCGGATAGCGGGCCGCCACCGACTCCGACCGAAACGCCGGCGCCAGCGCGGCCAGGCTCTGGGGCGTCGTCGCCGCCCGCACCGTCTCGTCGCTGGTCACCACCACCGGGCAGGACTCGCCCGGCACCTCGACCGGCACGATCTCGCGAGCGAAGCCACCATCGGCGGCACAGGCGGCGGCGAGGCGGTGGCTGCGCGCGGCGTACGCATCCAGTTCCTCCCTCTCGAATCCCCACCGGGCGGCGATGAGTTCGGCGGCGATGCCCTGATGCGGCAGGCTCGGGTAGCGCGCCGACAGCGGCCCGAACGGCGCCGCGTCCATCGCCGGGGTCGGCATCGGGATGCCGCTCATCTGCTCCACGCCGCAGGCGATGGCCACGTCGTACGCGCCGGCCTGCACCCCCTGCGCGGCGAAGTGCACCGCCTGCTGACTGGATCCGCACTGCCGGTCGATGGTGACCCCGGGCACGGACTCCGGGAAACCCGCCACGAGCAGCCCGGTCCGGGCGATGTTGAACGCCTGGTCGCGCACCGGCAGCACGCAGCCGCAGATCACGTCGTCCACGGCGCCGGGGTCGATGCCGGTGCGCTGCACGAGCGCCCCCAGCACCGTCGCGAGCAGCTGGGCCGGGTGGATCCCGGACAGGGCCCCGCCCGGCTTGCCCCGCCCGGACGGCGTACGAACCACATCGACGATCAGCGCGTCAGCCATCCCTCGATGCTACCCGCCGGTACGCCGTCGGGCTCGTCCTCAGCGGTCGGGGTGCGCGTCTCCCTGGTGCTGGCTCTGAGCGCCCTCGACGGAGCGCTCGGACCGGACGATCTGGTCGGCGAAGGCGTTGACCTCGGCGTCACTCATCTGCACCCCGATCCGCTCGAGCTCGCCCGTCAGCCGGTCGCGCACCTCGGCGATGCTCTCGCCGGCGTGCGATTCGACCATCCCGGTCAGCAGATCCACGAGGGCCTGGGCCTTGGCCGGGCCGACCACCTCGACGAACTTCTCGTTGAGGTGGAACTCGGTGCCGATGCGGTTGCTCGGTTGACGCGTGCCTTCGTCGACGTTCGGGACGTCCGGCTGGTCGGGCATGAACTCTCCTGGGATCGAGGGCCGTTCGGGGTCACCGGCAATCTATCCGTCCCCTTCGCCGGAGATCGACCGGAATCGACCTTAGACAGACTCGGCGGACGTCCTCACCCGACGACCTCAGACGCCCAAGCCCTGGAGCAGTTCGGTCACCTCGTCCGGGGTCGGGGCGTAGGCGCCCTGACGGCTCACCGTGATCGTCGACGTCGCGATGGCCTGCAGGATCGCCGGGCGGAGCTCGTCCCAGGTGGCGGCGCGCAGCCGCTCGCCGGACCGCTCGCCGCCGAGCAGCCCGAGGTCGACCAGCCTGCCGATCAGGCCGGCCATGAACGAATCGCCCGCGCCGACGGTGTCGCCGATCGTCACCGGCAGCGTCGGCTCGTCGTACGACTCCCCGGAACCCAGGTGCACGGACGCGCCCTCCGGGCCCTTCGTGATCACCACCAGACCCGTGCCGAGGTCGAGCCAACGCCGTGCGATGTCGGCCATGGTCCGGCTCGGATACAGCCAGTGGACGTCCTCGTCGCTCGCCTTGACCAGGTCGCTCGCCGCCACCAGCTCCTCGACCCGGGCGACGACATCGGCCGGGCGGCCCATCAGCGCGGGCCGCACGTTGGGGTCGTAGGACACCGTGCCCGCCGCCCGGCGCACGACATCGACCACCTTGGTGCCGCCGGGCTCCAGCGTCGCCGCGATGCTGCCGGTGTGCACATGGCCATAGCTTCCGACGTCCAGGTCGGGAACGTCCCAGGTGAGGTCGAAGGTGTACGTCGCACGCCCGACGGCATCCAGCGTGGCGTAGGCCACCGGTGTCTGCGCCGCGCCGTCACTGCCGGGGGCGAACGTCGCACCCGAGGCGTGTGCCCACTGCCGCAGCCGATCCCCCCGCTGGTCCTGGCCGATCCAGGCCGCGATCGTCGAATCGTGCCCCAGCCGGGCCACCCCGCACGCGACGTTGAGCAGGCTTCCGCCGACGTGCTCGCTGACCTCACCGTCCTTGTCGACGACGTCGATCAGGGCTTCACCCAGCGCGAGGATCTTCATGTCCGGCTCCCGGCGGCCGCAGGATCGTGAACGAGCCCGAGCTTACGTTCCATCTGCTCCAGCGGCACGCCCTTGGTCTCCGGCATGACCTTCAGCACCCACACCAGTTGCCCGACCATGAAGACGCCGAAGACCGAGAAGGCGACCCCGCCGCCGAGGGCGCCGACGATCGGCGGGAACGCCCATGACGTGATGGCCGCGAACACCCAGTGCGTCAGCGAGCCGAAGGACTGCCCCCGGCCGCGGATCCGGTTCGGGAAGATCTCCGAGATGAAGACCCAGATGACCGAGCCCTGGCCGAAGGCGTGGCTGGCGATGAACGCGAGCAGCCCGACCAGCACCAGCACCGACGACGTGCTGTCGTAGTGCCCGTCGTAGGCGAACATGATCCCGGCCAGGAACCCGAGGGAGAGGATGTAGCCGATCGAGCCGACCAGCATGAGCGAGCGGCGGCCGATCTTGTCGATCACCGTGAGGGCGGCCATCGTCGCGACGAGGTTCATCAGGCCGACTCCCACGCTCATCAGGAACGCCGAGCTCGTCGATGCGCCCGCCTTCTCCATCACGACCGGGGCGTAGTAGAGGATCGCGTTGATCCCGGACATCTGGTTGAACATCGCGATCATGAACGCCAGCATGATGACCTTGGCATGCGGCCGGGTGAAGAACGCGACCGAGGCGGCGTCCTGCTGGGCCTGCAGCGACTCGTGGATCTCCTCGATCTGCAGCCGGCTCTCCTCCTCCGTGCTGCACAGCCGGCGCGAGGTCACCTCGGCCTCCTGGCGACGGTCCCGCGACATCAACCACCGCGGGGTCTCGGGCACGCCCACGAGCAGCCCCAGGAAGATCACGGCCGGCACCGCCATGACCCCGAACATCCAGCGCCAGGCGACATCCTCGGGCAGGATCGCCCGGATGATCGCGTTCGACAGATAGGCCAACAGGATGCCGAGCACGATGTTGAACTGCACCAGCCCCACGAGGCGACCGCGGACGGCGGGCGGGGCGACCTCCGCGGTGTAGATCGGGGCGCACACCGACGCGGCGCCGACCCCGACGCCGCCGAGGAATCGGGCCAGCATGAACAGCAGGTGGCTGCTCGTCAGCGCCAAGCCGAGCGCGCCGACCACATACAGGGCGCCGATCACGAACAGCATCGTCTTGCGGCCGTAGCGGTCCGCGGGCTTGCCGGCGGTCAGCGCGCCCAGGATCGTGCCGAGCAGCGCGGTCGTCACGGTGAACCCGAGACCCCCGTCGTCCAGTTCGAAAACCCGCTTCAGGGATTCGGTCGTACCGGAGATGACCGCGGTGTCGAAACCGAAGATCAGGCCCCCTGGCAAAGGGGAGGTATCCCGTCACCCCGGCGAGTGCGATCAGCCGACCGCGATCAGGCGAGCGCGATCAGGCGAGCGCGATCAGGCGAGCGCGATCAGCGGCGGGGCAACCGGGCCACGGCCGGCAGCAGGGCGGTGGCCGCGGCGTACCGGTCCTCGACCACGGCCGCCAACCATGCCGTCCCGCGGGCGACGTCCGCGGCGTCGAGCGCCTGCACCGCGCTCAGATAGGGAACCCCCCGCCGGGCCTCGCCGCTCAGGCGGTCCACCAGCACAGGGTCCGGCGGCACGGACGACGTACCGAACCCGGCACCCACCGCCTCCACCTGCGCCGCGAAGGTGACCTGCGCCGCGTTCTCGCCCGGCAGCTTGGCGGCCAGCGCGCGCAGCCGGGCCAACCGCTCGGCCCGCGCCGCCGCGAGCATCTCCAGGGCCCCCTCGTAGACGAGGTCGCCGAGCGGGACGGCCGCGAAGAACGGTTGGCGGACGTGCCGGTACCACTGCTCCAGGGCGTCGAGATTTGCCAGGTAGTGCAGGTTCTTGGCGACCAGGATGTTCAAGCCGCGATAGCCCTCCGGCTCGAACGGCTGCGACATCGAGGTCATCCCGCCCACCACGGTCAGCGAGTTCTCCTGGGGGATGTCGCTGCGCAGGATCGAGCCGGCCGCCACGACGGCGCCGTACGCCACCCGCACCGGACCGACCGCCCCACCCTGCCCGCCGAGGAAGATCGGCCGCTCCCGCAGCATCACCCCGCGCGGTACGTCGCCGAACATCGACGGCGTGGTCTTGTCCCCACTGGGCGTGAAGTTGAAGTGGATATAGCTGGACCCGACCTCGCTGTGGTCGCGGCGGCTGGTACCGCCCGCCATCAGGGCATCGCAGAAGTTGATCAGGCTGCCCAACGTCACGAACGGCAGCAGGATGGTCTGCTTCAGGCCCACGCAATGTGCGCCGCCGGATTCCTCCTCCAGCAGGCAGCCCTCGCGCACGTGGTGGCCCAGTCCCAGGTTGGCCCCGTCGAGGAAGACCGCCTTGGCGGCATAACCACCCTTGAGCGCGACGTTCGGCCCGAGGCGGCAATCCTGCAGCGTGACCGGCCCCTCCTGGCCGAGCACGACCCCTGCGGACAGGACGGTCTTGGCGCCGTGGATCCGGCAGCCGGGGTGGATGACCACGCCATCGCCGCTGATCCGCTCGACAGCCACGTCGTCGCCGATGTCGACCGCCAGGGGGTTGGGGATCTGCACCCCCTTGGCGATCAGAGCCCGGACCCGGGCCCATCCCCGGGGCATCAGTTCGTCGGGCAAGCTGGCCTCAGCCGGAACGGAGTCGGACATGAGGGAAGGCTATGCCCGACAGAGAAGGAGAAACGTGATGCCGAGCATGTCCGCACGGGCCGTGGTGGGGTTCCTGAAGCTGGCGCGCGCCAAGCGGGTCTGGACCGATCCGGCGGCGGCGCAGCGGCACCTGGACGCCCTCGCGACGCGGCCGGCCAAGTTCGCGCCGCCGCGGCGGTTGCGCCCCGACGTGACCGTCACGGCCGAGCGCGGGCACGGCTGGCCGATCTATACGCTGCGTCCGGCGGGCCGCGAGCCGGTCGGGGCGATGGTTTACGCCCACGGCGGCGGCTGGGTGCACGAGATCCACCCGCTGCACTGGCGGTTCGTGGCTCAGGTGGCCGCCGAGGCGGGCGTGGAGGTCGTCGTACCCGTCTATCCGCTGGCCCCGTTCGGCACCGCCGGCGAGGTCATCCCCGTGGTCGCCGACCTCGTCGAGGGGGCCCGGCGGCGATGCGGCGCGGCGATCGTGGCCGGCGACTCCGCCGGCGGCCAGATCGCGCTCTCGACCGCCCTCATGCTGCGCGACGAGGGCCGCGCCGGGCCGGACCTGACCGTGCTGATCGCGCCGGCGCTGGACAGCCGCCTGACCAATCCGGACATCACCGCGATAGAGCTCGTCGACCCCTGGCTGGGGGTCGAGGGCACGCGGGTCTTCGTCGAGGCCTGGCGGGGCGACCTGCCGGTGGAGGACCCGCGGGTCAGCCCGCTGTTCGGCGACATGACGGGTCTCGGGCCGGTCACCGTCTACTGCGGCACGGTCGACATCGTGGACCCCGACGTACGGCTGCTCGTCGCCAAGCTCCGCGAGGCCGGCGTGCCCGTCGCCCACCACGAGGGGCACGACCTGATCCACGCCTACCCGCTGCTGCCGATCCGGGAGGGCGCGCAGGCGCGGCGCGCGATCGTGCGGGAGGTGGCCCAGGCGGTACGCCGTACGCTGGCCGGCCCCGACGGCGGCTGAGCACCGGCGCAATCTCGGCTGAGCACCGGCGCAATCTCGGCTGAGCACCGGCGCGATCCTGGGGAAGCTGCGGACGCCGCGCGCACATCCGGATAGCGTTCGCAGGGTCCCCCACTGAGAGGAACCCGGCCATGCCGTACTACCGGCAGATCGGTGCGATTCCCCGACACCGGCACACGGTGCACACCGACGACCAGGGCAGATTCCACTACGAGGAGCTGATCGGCGAGGAGGGCTTCTCGTCGAACTCCGCCTTGCTCTACCACCGGCACGTTCCTTCCGCGATCGTGGCCAGCCGCCCCTGGCTGCTGCCCGATCAGACCCTGACCGCGCCACCGGAGCTGCTGCCTCGGCACCTGCGGCTGCCGGATCTCTTCGCCGCGGCGACGGCGACGGGGTCGACCGCAGCGGACGCCGTACGGGGCCGTCGGCTGCTGCTCGGCAACGCCGACGTGCGGATCTCGTACGTCGTGGCCGGCGCGGATTCGCCGCTGTACAAGAACGCGGTGGGCGACGAACTGGTGTACGTCGAGCGAGGCGCGGCCCGGATCGAGACCCAGCTCGGGGCGTTCGACGTCGCGCAGGGCGACTACGTGCTGATCCCCCGCGCGGTGATCCACCGCTGGGTCGCCGCCGCCGAGCCCGCGCGGCTCTACGTGATCGAGGCGAGCGGCCACGTCCGGCCGCCGAAGCGTTACCTCAGCACGGCCGGGCAGTTCCTGGAGCACGCGCCCTACTGCGAGCGCGACCTGCGCGTCCCCACGCAGCCCTGGCTCGTCGAGGGCCCCTCGGCCGGGTCCGAGGCCTCGGCGGAGGTGGAGGTCTTCATCAAGCACCGGGGCGCCGGTCCGGGCGGCCTGGCCGGCACCGTCCACGTCGTACCGCACCACCCGTTCGACGTGATCGGCTGGGACGGGTGCCTCTACCCCTACGTCCTCAACATCCGCGACTTCATGCCGCTGACCGGCAAGGTGCATCAGCCGCCGCCGGCCCACCAGGTCTTCGAGGGCCCCGGGTTCGTGGTGTGCAACTTCGTGCCGCGCAAGGTCGACTATCACGAGCGGGCCATCCCGGTGCCCTACTACCACTCCAATGTCGACTCGGACGAGGTGATGTTCTACGTCGACGGCGACTACGAGGCGCGCAAGGGGTCCGGCATCGGCCGGGGCTCGGTGACGCTGCACCCCGGCGGGCACGCGCACGGCCCGCAGCCGGGGGCGATGGAGGCCTCGGTCGGCAAGGACTACTTCGACGAGACCGCGGTCATGGTCGACACGTTCCGGCCGTTGGCGCTGGGCGAGGGCGGCCTGGCCTGCGACGACGGGAAATACGCCGGGTCCTGGTCGAGTGGCCCCGCAGACCCTGGAGCCGGCCACACCGGCCCGGGCACCGGCCGTGACACCGGCAGCGACACCGAGACCGCCGGGGCGGGCCGGTGACCGGGCCGCTCGCCGCCGGCATCCCGCCGCTGCTGGCCGGCCTGGCCGACGACGCCGCGATCTTCCCGCCGGGCTCGCTGCCGCTGGAGCAGGCCGTCGCGGCGCACCTGCGGCACCGCGCGGCGCCGTACGCGGCCTTCGTCGGTCCCCTCGTGCTCTCCGCCGCCGTCCTGCCGCAGCTGCCCGCCGTCCTGGCCAGGCACCCCGGTGCGCAGCTGTCGATCTCGGTGACGGTGCCCGCCCCGGCCGATGTCGCGGGGGTCCTCGCGCAGCTGCCCGCCCTGGCGCAGGTCCAGCTGGCGGCGCTGGAGGTGGCGCTGCCCGCCGAGCTGGCGGTGGCCGACGTCGTACCGGCCCTCGACGCCGCGCTTCCCGCCGCGGCGCCCCCGGTGTACGTCGAGGTCCCGCGCGACGACCGACGCCCCGGGCTGCTCGAGGTGCTTGCGGCCAGCAAGCACCGGGCCAAGTTCCGCACCGGCGGGGTCGCGGCGCACCTCTATCCGGACGAGGCCGAGCTGGCCGCGGCGCTCGAACAGGTCGCCGCGCTGCGGCTGCCGTTCAAGGCCACCGCCGGGCTGCATCACGCGGTCCGCAACACCGACCCGGCCACCGGCTTCGAGCAGCACGGCTTCCTCAACCTGCTGCTCGCGGCGGCGGCCGCGCTGGGCGGCGCCCCGGCCGGGCGGCTGGGGCAGGTGCTGGCCAGCCGCGACGGCGACCGGGTCGCCAGAGACGTCGCGGCGCTGCCCGACAATGCGGCCCGGAGCCTGTTCGTCTCGTTCGGCACCTGCTCGGTGACGGACCCCCTGACCGACCTCGTCGCGGCCGGGCTCCTGCCCGCCGACCTAGGAGCGCAACCATGACCGTCCTGTCCACCCCCGCCGGCTCCGGCTTCGGGCCGGCCAACCTGCCCTACGGGGTCTATTCGGCCACCCCCGACGGGCCGCGGCGCTGCGCCACCCGCGTCGGCGACACGGTCGTCGACCTGGCGATCGCGCTGGCGCCGACGCTCCCCGAGGCGACCCGGTGGTTCGCCACCGATGCGCTGAACGAGTTCATGGCCGCGGGGTACGACGCCTGGGCCCGCGTCCGCGAACTGCTCACCGAGGCGGTGTTGAGCCCGCTGCCGGACGAAGCGCTGTTCCCGGCGGCCGAGGTCACGATGCATCTGCCCTGTCGGATCGCCGACTATGTCGACTTCTATGCCAGCGAGCACCATGCCAGCAATCTCGGCCGGCTGTTCCGCCCGGACGTCGCCGACCCGCTGCTGCCCAACTGGAAGCACCTGCCGGTGGGCTATCACGGCCGGTCCAGCACGATCGTGGTTTCGGGCGTCGACATCGTGCGCCCCTGCGGCCAACGCAAGGGACCGGCCGACGCGGCCCCGGTGTTCGGCCCCAGCACCCGCCTCGACATCGAAGCGGAACTCGGTTTCCTGGTCGGGGTCGGCAACGCGATGGGCACCCCGATCCCGGTCGAGGAGGCCGAGCGGCACCTGTTCGGCGCCGTGATCTTCAACGACTGGTCGGCGCGGGACATCCAGGCCTGGGAGTACCAGCCGTTGGGGCCCAACCTGGGCAAGAGCTTCGCCAGTTCGATCTCCCCGTGGGTGGTGCCGATGGCGGCGCTGGCCACGGCGAAGTGCCCCGTGCCCGGCCAGGACCCGATCCCGCTGGACTACCTGCGGATGGCCGCGCCGTGGACCCTGGACGTCGCCCTTGAGGTGGAGTGGAACGGTCAGCTGGTGAGCCGCCCGCCGTACGCGCAGATGTACTGGTCCCCGGCCCAGATGCTGGCGCACACCACGGTCAACGGGGCGGCGACCCGCACCGGCGACCTGTTCGCCTCGGGCACCGTCTCCGGACCGGAGCGGGATCAGCGGGGCGCCTTCATCGAGCTGACCTGGGGCGGCGCCGAGCCGATCAGCGTCGGCGGACAGGACCGCACGTTCCTGGTCGATGGTGACCGGGTCACCATCCGGGCGAGCGCGCCGGGCGTCGGCGGGGCGCGGATCGAGTTCGGCGAGGTGACCGCGACGGTGCTGCCGGCCCGCGGCTGAGGCGCTGGCCGGCCGGCCGCCCAGTGGCTGACCTCACCGGGACCATCGGCCCATCTCACATGCACATCGGCCCATCCGGGGGTCCGGTCTGCGAACCTTGTCAGCATGGCGCAGGACGTCGAAACGCGGGCCATGCAGCGACCCGCCTGCCGGATCCACTATCTGTATCGCGGCAGCGCATCCGGCCGGTGGGCCGTCTTCCTGCACGGCGCCGGGGCCGACTCCCAGTCGTTCGCGCCCCAGCTGCGGGCCGTGCCTGCGGACGTCGGCATTCTCGCCTGGGACGCGCGGGGACACGGCCGCTCGCAGTTGGCAGCGGGCACGCCGTTCCGTTATGAGGACATGGTCGACGACCTCTACGCCCTGCTCGACGAGCACCACATCCCCGAGGCCGACTTCCTCGGCCAGTCCATGGGCGGCAATCTCGCCCAGACGGTGACGCGCCGCTCGCCGGAGCGGGTGTCCCGGCTGGTGCTGATCGACTGCACGGACAACTACCGGCGGCTGTGGCCGAACGAGAAGCTCGGGCTCGCGTTGTCCAAGGCGACGCTGAAGGTGTGGCCCTGGTGGTGGACCGTCGCGGTGACCGCAGCGGCCTGCGGCATCAACCCGAAGACCCAGGTCTACACCGCCAAGACGATGCACAACCTCGGCAAGCGGCACTTCCTGGAGGTGATGAACTACTGGAGCGACGCCCACGTCGACGACAACCACCGGCTCGGCCGGCCCACCCTGCTGGTGCTGGGCACCCTGGACATGACGGGCAACATCGCCTACGCGATGACCACCTGGCCGCTGAAGGACCCGATGGCCAAGCTCGTCGTGGTGCCGTGGGCGGCGCACATGTCGAACCGCGACCAGCCCTGGCTGGTGAACCGGTCGATCCGCAAGTTCCTGCAGTGGGGCGAGGATCGTGCGGACGCGGACGCCGCCGAGGCCGGACGGGAGGGCTGATCCGGTGCGCGAAGTGACCACCCAGGGGCTGCGTACGGCGCTGCTGGACGTGCGGATCGAGATGGCCGCGATCACCCACGCCGTGGCCCGGTCGGCCGATCTCAACGACGGCGACCTGTCCTGCCTGGACATCATTCACCGGGAGCGGCAGATCAGCCCCACCGAACTCGCCCGGCGCACCGCCATTCATGCCGCCACGATGACCGGCATCATCCGGCGGCTCGAGGAGCACGGCTGGATCGAGCGCATCGCGCACCCCGAGGACGGCCGGGCGGTGCTGTTGCGGATGCCCCGCGATCGGGCCCTGCGGTTGGCCGCGCTCTACCGCGACGCCAACCGTCGGGTCGACGCCGCCGGCCAGTCCCGATCACCGCAGGAGCGCGAGGTCGTGGCCACCTACCTGCGTGACGTCAGGGCGGCGCTGCACGAGTCCTTCCAGGCCCGCTAGGGGGTCAGGACTTCGGGCAGGGCCGGTCGACCTCGATCTCGCCCAGCGCCTGCTTCGGCGGTTCCACGGTGAGCTTGTCGGCGGGCGCCAGCGCGGTCCACTTCATGCCGATGAGCAGGTCCACAGTGGCGGTGGTGTTGCTCGGGTCGGGCAGCAGGCGGGCGTCCGGCACGGCCTCCTTCACGAGCTTGGCGCCGAGTTCCCCGTCCGGCCCGAACCGGATCGCCGCCGCGTCCTGGATCCAGGAGTTCTGCGGGTCCAGGCCCACGGCGCCGCGCGCGAAACCGAGCGCGACCATGCCGTCGGAGGTGCTCTTGCCCAGCCCCTCGTAGTACGTCGTGTTGTAGACGTTGACCACGACGTCGGCGCGCCGGACCAGCGGGCCGTCCGGCGGCTTGAGGGCGGTGAACTGCGGACCGAGCACGAGGTCCACGGAGGTGTTCGGGCGGTAGTCACGCAGCATCCGGGCCTGGGGCAGCAGCAGCTTCTGCACCAGCAGCGCCTGGTCCTGGCCACTGGGTCCAAAGCGGATCTCGCCGATCCCCTGCACCACTCGCGTATCGACCTGGGCGTTGCCGACCTCGCCCGGCACGAACTGCCGCAGCGGCAGTTCCTTGGCGACGGCCCGCGCCGCACCCTTGGGGCCCTCGGCGTTGAGCACGTTCACCGTGAACGAATTCTGCGGCGGCGCCTTGACGGTCTGCGGCGTGCAGGCCGCGGCCTCCTTGGGGCCGATGACGCGGCTGAGGGCGTTGGATGCGGACAACAACCCGCCGCCGAGGAAGACGGCCGGGGTCAGCACGAACAACAGCAATCCGACGCGGCGGCGCGACCAGGGGTCCGCATTCCAGCCCAACACGATCGGTCTCCTCATCGGCCGACGAAGCGCGCTCTCCGGGTCGGTCGACCTGGATCTGGGCGCGCGAATCCGCTTGTCTTATCGACATTCTCAGGAGAAATGGCATAAGTGAAGGGTGGGACACGCCCCGATGCGGGATCGTTGTCGCGCGGTGACCGCGCCGTGAGGGTTCACCGACCGCGCGCTCGCCCGCCTCACCGGGGCCGCGCGGGCGGGCACTGGGGGTAGCCCCAGGCGCACGCGTACGGCGGGTGCCCGCAAGCACCCGCCGTACGGCGTGATCGGCTGTGGCCCGGAACCGTCAGCGGTCCTGGCCGCTCCCGGGTCAGGGGACGTAGGCGTCGATCGGAATCGACTCGGTCTGGGAGGCGCTGTAGGTCTTGCCCTTGGCCTGCGCGGCCTCGCGGACCTTGCCGAGCATCCGCGGCGCGATGTCGCCGCGCCAGTGGCCACCGGCGAACACGCCGTAGTGCCCGGCGTGCTGTTGCTCGTAGAAGGAGAGGTCGGAGCTGCCGGTGAACTTCTTGAGGAACTCGCGGGTCTGCCCCGGCGCCGAGATGTCGTCCATGGCGCCCTCGATGGCGATGATGGGGCAGGTGATCGCTTCCGGCCGGACGAGTTTGCCGTTGTAGGTCATCGTGCCCTTGGCGAGTTCCTTGTTGATGAACACGCGCTTGACCGTGTCGGCGTAGAACTCGGCCGTGAGATCCGCAACGGCGAAGTATTCGGCGTAGAAGCGTTCGATGCGGTCCACATTGGGGTGGGTGTCGTCGGCGACGTAGTGGTTGTAGAGGTCGCGGTGGCTGCTGAAGTGGTTCTTCGGGTTCATCGCGATGAAGCTCATCAGCTGCACATAGCCCGGGTAGACCTTGCGCCCGTTGGGCGCCTCGGCGATGAAGGCCAGCAGGTAGGACGGCAGGTGCATCTTGTCGGCGAGCTTGGTCACCTCGGTCGGCGCTGCGCCGGGGTCGAGCGGGCCGGCCATCACCGTGAACGTCATCGGTTGCTTCTCGGGCGCGTCCTCGGCGACCCGGGCCACCGCCATCACCGAGGGCACGGTGGACTGGCAGATGGCCAGCACATTCGTGTCGGGGCCGAGGTGATCCATGAACTCGACCACGTAGTCGGCATAGGTGTCGAGGTTGAACTCGCCAGCGCTCACCGGCACCTCGCGGGCGTTGATCCAGTCGGTGATGTAGACCTCGGCCTCCGGGAGCAGCCGCTCGACGGTGGGCCGCAACAACGTGGCGTAGTGACCGGACTGGGCCGCGACGATGAGCACGATCGGGTCGGTGCGGTCGGTGTCGCGCTTGAAGTGGATGAGGTTGCAGAACGGCTTGGCGAGCACCACCTCTTCGGTGACACCGACCATGTGGCCGTCGATGGCCGTGAAATTCAGCCCGAAGTCGGGGCGCGGGTAGTCCTTGGCGAGCTTCTCCATCAGGACCGCGTTCGCGTCGGCGACCTTCTCCAGCCACTTCTGGAACCGTTGGATCACCTTGGGCTCGCCGTAGGTCTTGCCCACCTCGCGATAGACATGCAGGGTGTCCCGCTGCATGGCCGTCATGAGGGAGAGCAGCTTGACGTAGTTGGAGCCGAGCCGGTGGAAATGGTCGAGCCAGGGATTGTAGGGACCGCTGTACGGACCTTCATGGTCGGCGCCCAACACCGTCAAGAGGTCGGGAGCCTTCCCCAGGATTTCTCTGGCCTTGGCGTGTACAGCTTCTAAGTTCGGAGCGTTCAGTGCCATATGCCTCTCCTCACGTTCTGACGCGACTGTGCGCCGAACACCGTGTCGCCTCACGGCAGGCCCGTTCCTGGCCCGGTCTTTGTTAGACATACCTACCACCCGACCCGCGGCGACGGGGCCCGAGGTGGCTGTGATTCCACCAACGGCGCCGTTCGAGGTCCTGGCCGCCGCAGCGGTCGCCCGTTGGCGCCAGACCTTCAGGGTCTCACCCGCCGGCCGGTGGCCTCAAGGGCTGATCGTCCCGGGCACCGGCGGACACCGAGCGCCGACCCGTGTCTAAGGTTGCCCCGCCCGGTCGCCCACTGGCCTGGGGCGTTGCGCCGCCACCCGGGCGGCGACCGAAGCCTCGACGCCGCGTCGGGCGGTGCCGAGGCCGCCGTGCTTGACTCGCAGCACCGCCGCGGCCGAGCCCGCCACGGCGAGCCCGGGCGCCGTACGACGCCCCCCACCGCTCAGGAGAACTGATGGCCGACCCGACCCCCGTGCGAACCGACGACGAGGCCGTGGCCCACGTGGTGGACCTCATCAAGGGCCAGCGCACCGCCATGATCACCACCCGCAACGAGGCGGGGCTGCTCGTCTCGCGCCCGCTGGCGTGCCAGGAGAGCGACTTCGACGGCACGGTCTGGTTCTTCTGCCGGGACAGCGGCCCCCTGGCCGGGCAGGTCCGCGCCGACGCGGCCTGCAACGTCGCCTACACCGAGGAGGGCCGCTGGGTGTCCCTGGCGGGCCGCGCTGAGATCGTGCGCGACGTGGCCAAGAACGAGGAATTGTGGTCCCCGTTCGCCAAGGCCTATTTCGGTGTCGAGCACGACGACCCCGACGTGGCCCTGCTGAAGGTGACCGCGGAGACGGCGCATTACTGGGACAGCCCCGGCAAGGTCGTCCAGGTGGCCGGGCTGCTCAAGGCGCTGGCGACGGGGTCTGCGGCGCCGGAGGGCGACCACGCGGTCGTCGACATGAGCTGACCGCATTCGCCGCACGCTGCCCACCCGGTGGGTCAGCGACGGCGGCTGGTGCGCTCGAGCAGAGCTGCGGTGATGGAGGTGGCGGCCGCCGTCAAGAGGAGCAACATCCCGATGTCGCGCCACCAGGGCGCCGACCCGTGCTCCCACAGCGGGTCATCGCGCGGGGCACCGGCCGCCGCGGGCACAGGTGTCGCTGCGAAAGCACGGCTTTTGGCCGTGACATCGACCGTCGACGCGGCGGCGCCGTACCCCCATCGACTTGGCGAGGCCCACGAAACCTGCTCCAACCCCAGGCGATCCGCGACAGGGATCAGCCCTCCGCAGAGCACCAATTGGGCCATGAGGGTGACGATGAGCAGGGGCATGACTTGCTCCGTCGTCGAGACGACGGCGGAGATCAGCAGCCCGAACGTCGCGGAGGCAAAGGTCGTGAGCGCGACGGCGACGTAGATCTCCAGCACCCCGCTGCCCAGTGCGCTAGCCCCATCGGGAGGCGGCTTGACCTGCATCACGAGACCGACGAGGACGGCGGACTGCAGCATCGCGAGCCCGCCGAAGACGGCGAGCTTGCCCATGAGGTACGCCGAGGGAGCCAGCCCAACGGCGCGCTCGCGGAGGAAGATCGGCCGTTCCCCGACGAGGTCCCGTGCGCTGGCCGCCAGGCCCATGAACGCGGCACCCACGATCAAGACGACGAGCAGCTGGGTCGGTTCCGAGGTGGGCGGGCGTTCCGCTGGTCCGAAGCCTGCCTTCCCCGGGACAGTCATCACCAGGCCGGCCATGACGAACGGCAACAGGGCTGTGAACAAGGCATAGGACCGGTCCGACGTGAGGACGCGCAGTTGTCGGCGGATGAGGACGGCGGCCTGCCGCCCGCGGGATTGCTGCCGGAGAGGCTCGGCGGCCGGAACGGGGTCACGCTCTGGCTGGAGGACCCGGCCGCCTCCCGCCGGGGCCAGGCTGGTCCGGAAGCGCATGGCGACTCCGGAAGGGTCGGCGGAGACGGACTGGAAGACGTCCGAATAGTGCTCAAACCCGAAGTAGGGCAACACTCCCTCCGGAGGACCGAAATAGGCCACCTCACCGCCCGGAGCGAGCAGCAGCACCCGATCGCACAGCCCGAGATTCGCCACGCTGTGCGTCACGACGATGACCGTGCGGCCGCCGTCCGCCAGACCCCGCAGCGTCTGCATCACGGACTTGTCCAAGCCCGGATCCAATCCCGACGTGGGTTCGTCGAGAAACAGCAGCGAGGGCTGCGTGAGCAGCTCCATGGCCACCGACGTCCGCTTGCGCTGACCGCCCGACAGCTGGTCGATCCGGGTGTCGAGGTGCGCATCCAGGCCGAGCTCCCCGACCACCTCCGCGATCCGCGCCGTCCGGGCGGACCGCTCGAGGTCGGCAGGGAAGCGCAACTCGGACGCGTATCCCAGGGCCTGCCGCACGGTGAGCTGCCGGTGAACGACGTCGTCCTGCGGGACGACGCCGATGCGGTGCCACAACTCGTGATAGTTGGCGTAGAGATCCAGCCCGTCGAAGAGGACCTGCCCCGAGGTGGCCTGACGCGAGCCGGTCAGGGCGCCGAGAAGAGTGCTCTTTCCCGCTCCGGAGGGTCCGATGACCCCGAGGAGGGCGGCTTCCGGGAGCTCGAAGCTCACGTCGTGAAGCAGCTGCTTGCCAGAGGGGAGGCGAACCGCGAGCTCGGTCGCGACGAACGATACCCTCGTCTTTTTTGGGGCCATCCGCAGCTCGCCGGCCTCGACACGGAACTCCAGATGCCCCAGCGTCAGGCGGTCCCCGGCCCGCACGACGCACGACGTGATCGACGCGCCGTTGACATAGGAGCCGTTGCGACTCCCGAGGTCCTGGACGAGGAAACCCTCGGCGTGGGGGGTCGCGCGCAGGTGGTGGCGCGACACGAGCAGATCGTCCACGACCAGAGTGTTGTCGGGCGCCCGTCCGATCGTGACGGGGGTGCTGGCGAGGTCGGCCACGACGACGTTCGCTGCCGCCGTCGCCGGGCCCGGGTGGTGCGCTCGCGCCGTTGGGCCGAGGTGGCGGAGCCGGATGACGGGCGCCTCAGGCGCGTTGTGTGGGTTAGTCGCCGGTCAGGATGGCGGTTCTGAGCGTGTGGGCCGCGATGGTGCTGGCCGTGCGGGTGAGCAGGCCCCATAGGGTGTGCGCGCCGTGGCGGGCGAGTTCCATCTG
>JAIUNK010000012.1 GCA_020161845.1 Actinomycetota bacterium | reverse complement strand
TCGACGGTCCACACGTCCCGGGCCACCACCAGATCCTGCAGATCTCATGCTGGACGTCCTCGGCGTCAAGCGAGCAGGGCAGTGACCTGGTGGCACCCGGGGTGCATCAGCGCTCCATCGGAGAACGCCGACACGAGAATGGTGGACCAGTGAGCACCGCCGTACCGGCCCCGGCTGCCCCCGCCGCCGGCGACCCTCCTGGCGGGGGCGACGTTCTCGTCGACGTCCGCGGCCTCAAGGTGCACTTCCCGATCAAGCGGGGGGTGATCCTCGATCGGACGGTGGGCTATGTGTACGCCGTGGACGGAATGGACATGACGATCCACCGCGGCGAGACCTATGGCCTGGTGGGCGAGTCGGGGTGCGGCAAATCCACCTTCGGGCGGGCGCTGCTTCGGCTGGAGCCGCTGACCGACGGGCAGGTGTTTTTCGACGGGGTGGACGTGGCGTCCTTGAAGGGCGAGGCGTTGCGCAGCCGGCGCAAAGACATGCAAATGGTCTTCCAGGACCCCCTGTCCAGCCTCGATCCGCGGCAAAGCGTCGAATCGCTGCTCGTGGAGGGCATGCGCGCCCACGGCCTCGGCAAGGACGCGGCGTCGGCGGGCAAGCGCTTGCGGGAGTTGCTGGGCGCGGTGGGTCTACCGCCGGCGGCGCTGAAGAAGTACCCGCACGAGTTTTCCGGTGGGCAACGGCAGCGCATCGGCATCGCCCGGGCGTTGGCCGTCGACCCCAAACTGGTCGTCGCCGACGAACCGGTCAGTGCCCTGGACGTGTCGGTGCAAGCGCAGGTCATCAACCTGCTGGAGGATCTGCAGCAGGAGTTCGGGCTCACCTATCTGGTGGTGGCCCACGACCTGGCCGTGGTGCGCCACATCAGCGACACGGTCGGCGTCATGTACCTCGGCGCGCTCGTGGAGGAGGCCGACGCCGACGACCTCTACGCGGCGCCCCTGCACCCGTACACCCGCGCGCTGATGTCGGCCGTGCCGGTGCCCGACCCGCTGGTGGAGGACCGCCGCGAGCGCATCCTGCTCACCGGCGACCTGCCCAGCCCGGCGAACCCGCCGACCGGGTGCCGGTTCCATACGCGCTGCCCATGGCGGCAGCCGGAGCGCTGCCACACCGAACGACCGGAGCTGCGCGCGCTTTCGATCGAGGCAGTGGCACCAGGGCACCGAGTGGCCTGCCATTACGCCGAACAGATCGCGGCTGGGGCGCTGCGCCCGCACGGGGTCGCGGCCGTGTCGACCGATCCGACGCTGGTCGTGGACGATCCCGGTGGCGACCTCCTGCTGGGCCCAGCGTCGGTCGGCGAGATCGGCTGAACGCGCCCCGACGCGAAAAGGGCCCACCGTCGCGCAGCGACCTGGGCCCGTGTGCCACCGCCCAGTGGCGGGCGATGGTCCGTGGCGGGCGGCGGCCCCTCCTCCGCCGCCCGCCACGTTCCGCAGTCCCTATCGACCCTTGGGCACAGTTCGCAAGGTTTTTGCGGGGCAAAGACTGGACGGTCGGTGCAACTCGCGCAGGCGGGCCTCGCAGGCATCCCCCGGGCTTGCGCAACGACCGCCGTTAGGCCCCCGCCGCACCCTCCCGGCCGGCCCCGGACGCGCCCCTATCGCCGCTCTGACGTGGCCTGTCGCGGCAGGACGGCGCAACGCCGTTAACAATGTCGACGACATTGAATCTTGGCCGGTCCGGCGCGAACCACGCTCGGCCCCCTCGCCCCGGTGGCGTCCTTAGGGTGCCTGTATGCCCCGCGCCCGACCCATCCTCGTGGTCCAACACGAGGGCGGGTGTCCGCCGGGACATCTGCTGCCGTGGGCCCACCAGTGCAACGTCGTCCTGGACGTCCGGGCCTGCCACCGCGGCGCCCCGCTGCCGCCCTCCCTGAGCGAGCACAGTGGCCTGATTCTTCTCGGTGGGGAGATGGGCGCCTACGACGACGCTCGGCATCCGTGGCTGTCCGCCGCGAAGTCTCTGGTCATCCAGTCGGTGATCCAGAGCATCCCGTTCCTCGGGCTGTGCCTGGGGCACCAGCTCGCCGCCGTCGCCCTGGGCGGCCGGGTCGGCGCCAACCCCGAGGGACCCTCTCGGGGGATTTTTCCGGTCCGGCCACTCGCGCTGGCCGGTCACGACCCGATCATGGCGGCGCTGCCGGCGAACGCCGCCGTCGTGCACTGGAACAGCGACGTGGTCACGACCGTGCCCGGTGGGGCGACCGTGCTGGCCCGGGACGCCCAGGGGCAGGTGCAGATCCTGCGGTTCGCCGAGCACGCCTGGGGGATCCAGGGGCACCCCGAGGTGGACGCCGCCATCGTGGCGGGCTGGGGTCGCGATCCCGCTCCACCTGCCGCCGCTGGGGGCCCTGGCAACGATGACATCGTCGCGCTGCTGGAGACTCGCCAGGACGAGTTGGAGCGGATCTGGCGGCCCGTGGCGAAGCTCTTCTTCGCCGCCACGCGGCGGCCCGGCCTGGGCCCGGGCGGTCGCAGCGTCGTCCCGCTGCCCCCGCCGCCCAACACCCCGTCGGTCGGCCGCATCCACCACCGCTGATCCGCCTCGCGGGCCGTCCGCGCCCGTCGTGCTGGACCGGAAGCCCGACGCCGGTACGTCGCCCCGGAACGCACCGGTGCCCCCACCCGGAGGGGGGTGGGGGCACCGCGGGCGGGCGAGCGACCGGGGGGCGCCGGCCCAGGGTCGCTCGCGCGCCAGGTTGCGCTGGTGGGCCTAGAGGATCCCGGCCTTGCCCGACTGGAACCGTTCCAATTCGGTGGTCAGCAGGGCCACGTGCTCCCGCTCTTCGGCCGCCAGCTCCTCGTAGAGCTCGCGCTCGACGGAACCCTCGGGGCACTCCTCCATGTGCTTGCTGAAGAAGTCGACGGCCCTCTTCTCGAAGCCGATGGCCACGCGGAGCAGGTTCGCCGGGTCCTCCGGGTGGTGGTCCAGCCCGGCGTAGATCGCGGCCCGGGTGGTCTCGAAGTCGGGCGACGGCGCGGGCACCTCGGCGTGGTAACGCCGCTGCAGCGTCTCCAGGTGCTCGTCCTCCATCTCGGACATCCGGCTGAACAGGTCCTTCAGGACCGGCTCGTTCGCCTCCTCCGCGGCCTTGCGGTAGTAGGCGCCGCCGCCGAGCTCGATTTCGAAGGCGGTCCGGATGGCCTCCATGGCCTTCTCGTTGTCCTCGTCGATCGGGCCGGCGCCCGCGTCGCGGACCAGCGTGCCCTGGCACATCGGGCACTGTCCGTAGGGGAACGCGAAGCCCTCGGAGACCTTGCCGCAGCTGTCGCAGCGCCACGTCAGAGTCTGCCCAGCGCAGCAGATGTAGGACTCGTCGCCGTCAAGGGGCTGTTGGCACTTCGGGCACAGCAGGTGGGACTCCATGGCGGCCTCCTCGACCGGGGTGGGTGCCGGCGCGTCGCCGGGGGCGGTGGCAGCAGGAGAGGGGGCCTCGTCCTGCGGTGCGGGCACCTCGGCGCCGAGCGTGGCCGCGGATACCTCGGACAGCGATTCGCCGGCTGGTGCGGGCGCGGAGTCGACCGACCCAACCAGGACGGGGGAGACGAACTCGTCGGCCATCTCGGCGGTGATCGGCCAGGTCCGGGCGTCGTTGCCGTCGCCCGAGGCGAGATAGGCACCGATCGCCTTGGCGGCCCGCCGACCGGCGCCCATCGCCAGGATGACGGTCGCGCCGCCGGTGACGATGTCGCCGCCGGCGAAGACGCCGGGCAGGTTGGTGGCCTGGGTCTCGGGCTCGGCCACGATGTAGCCCCACTTGTTCAGGGACAGGTCGGGCGCCGATTGCCCGATGATCGGGTTGGCATTGGTGCCGAGCGCGTAGATGACCGTGTCGCACGCGATGTCCTCGAAGACGCCGGTGCCGACGGGCTTGCGCCGGCCCCGCTCGTCCGGCTCGCCGAGCTCGCAGACCTCGGTCTTCATCGCGGTGACATTGCCGGCCTCGTCCAGCCGGATCTCCACGGGGGCGTGCAGGAAGCGGAACTCGATGCCCTCTTCCTTGGCGTGCCGCAGTTCCTCGATGCGGGCCGGGGCCTCCGCCTCGGAACGGCGGTAGACGCAGGTGACCTTCGGGACGCCGACGCGCTTGGCCACCCGCAGGCAGTCCATCGCGGTGTTGCCGGCGCCGATGACGATGACCGACTGCGACTTGGCCACGGGGGTGTCCAAGTAGGGGAACTTGTTGCCGCCCATCAGGTTGATGCGGGTGAGGAACTCGTTCGCCGAGAGCACCTGCCCGGCGTGCTCGCCCGGGATGCCGAGGAAGCTCGGCGCGCCGGCGCCGGTCGCGATGTAGACCGAGTCGAAGCCCCGATCCTTCATCAGCTGGTCGATCGTGAACGTCTTGCCGACGACCTTGTTGGTGTCGAACTGCACGCCGAGGTCGCGCAGGCCGGAGACCTCGCGGTCGATGATGTTGCGCGGCAGGCGGAAGCTCGGGATGCCGTATTGCAGCACGCCGCCCACGACGTGCAGCGCCTCGAAGACCGTCACCTCGCAGCCGGCCTTGGCCAGGTCCGCCGCGGCCGCCAGGCCCGACGGGCCGGAACCGATGATGCCGACCTTGCCCAGGGTGCGGGTGACCTGCGGCGGGGTGTTGCGGCGCGGGACCGCGTTGTCACCGACGAAGCGCTCCAGCCGGCCGATCCCCACGGCCTCGCGGCCGCGCTTCTCGTTGCGCACGATGCACTGGCTCTCGCACTGGTTCTCCTGCGGGCAGACGCGGCCGCAGATCGAGGGGAACAGGTTGGACTCGTTGATGACGCCCAGCGCCCCGTCGAGGTCGCGCACCAGCACGTGCCGGATGAACCGGGGGATGTCGATGCTCACCGGGCAGCCGGCGATGCACTTGGGCTTCTTGCACTGGATGCACCGCTCCGCTTCGGCGAAGGCCTCCGCCATGCCGTAGCCGAGGTTGACCTCCTGGAAGTTCGTGGCGCGGATCTTGGCGTCGGCCTCCGGCATCTCCGTCTGGTGGGGGACCACCTGCATGGCCGTGCGATAGCCCCGCTTGCCCTCGACGAAGAGTTCCTGCTCCAGGTTGCAGATGTGACCGTAGGACTCGTTCGCCTCGGCCTCCAGACCCTTGAAGCGGGCCTGTCGGGTCATCAGCTCGCCGAAGTCCACCTGGTGGCCGTCGAAGTCGGGGCCGTCGACGCAGGCGAACCTGACCTTGCCATCCACGGTGACGCGGCACGATCCGCACATCCCCGTGCCGTCGACCATGATCGAGTTCAGCGAGACCATCGTCCGCGTCCCGGACGGCCGGGTCGTCTCGACGCAGGCGCGCATCATCGGCATCGGACCGATCGCGACGACCAGGTCGGGCTTCTCGCGCTCGATGACGTCGGCGAGCGCGTCGGTCACGAAGCCGGGGCGGCCGTAGCTGCCGTCGTCGGTGCAGACGATCAGGTCGTCGCAGTACTCCTTGAAGCGGTCCTCCCAGAACACCAGGTCCTGGTTGCGGAAGCCGATGATGCCCGTGGTGCGGTTGCCGGCCTCCTTGAAGGCCCGCAGCTGCGGATAGACGGGGGCCACCCCGAGGCCGCCACCGACCAGGACGACGTGCCCGACCTTCTCGACGTGCTGCGGCAGCCCGAGCGGACCGACGAAGTCGGCGAAGTGGTCGCCGGGCTTGTAGCGGTCGCGCATCTCCTGGGTGGTCTTGCCCAGCGCCTGGATGACCAGGGTGATCGTGCCCTTGTCCCGGTCGTAGTCGGCGACCGTGAGCGGGATGCGTTCCGAACCCTCGTGCAGCCGCAGCATCACGAAGTGCCCCGGCTGAGCCGACGCGGCCACGTCGGGCGCGTCGACGTCCCACAGGAAGGTGGTGTCCGAGAATTGCTGGCGATCGACGATCGTGTACACGGATCTGGACCTCTTTCGTCCCTCAGCTCTGCCCCGGGAACGGTCCGTTCCCTCGCGAGCACGACCAACACTGTCTGTGTGTTGGGCCACACTCTAGGCGCGCCGTTTGCGCCGCGGGGCGTGCCGAAGGTCCCCTACCGGGAGGTTCACCTGAAATCCCAGGTCAGCGCGCCAAGCCGGGCGCGCGAAGTCGGTCAGGTCCACCGGGTCAGACCGGCCCGGTCGTGCTCCCCGCCCGGCCAGACCGCGCGGACGATCCCCGCGGCCGCCAACGCCTTGCGGCAGCCGGGACAGGGTGGATCGGTGATGTACGCCGTGGCGCCCTTGGTGTCCCGGGTCGCGAAGAGCAGGGCGTTCACCTCGGCGTGGATCGCGATGCAGAAGCCGTCGGTGCCGGGCCGGTCATAGTCACCCAGCTCGGCGACCACGTCGTACCCGAGCCGGCCCCGCGGACAGGCACCGTCCAGGCAGTCCGGCTCCCCCGGCGCCGCCCCGTTGTATCCGGTGGCGATGATGCGTCGCTCGATGACCAGCACCGCCCCGACCCGACGCCGGGTGCACTTGGCCCGCGCGGCGACGGCGGTGGCGATGCCGAGGAAATACTCGTCCCAGCCGGGGACCTGCGCACTCGCCATGCCGACAGCCTCAAGGATCGGTCAGCCGACGACCAACGCGGCGTTCCAGATGGTCTCCTGCAACGTCTTGATCCCCTTCCAGGCGCCGGGGCCGTTGGTGGGGTAGATGTATGCCGATCCGGTCGCGGTCACCGCCAGGACGTCGTCCAGACCGTCACCGTCGAAGTCGCCGACGCTGCCCACCCGGGGGAAGAACCAGCCGTTGCCGACCTTGGTGCCGGTGCCATACATGTCGCCGGTCTTGGTCACGGTGTAGGAGAGCATGTCCCCATTGGCCAGGATGCCGTAGAGGCGGGTGGGGGTGCCCGGCACCGCCGTACTGCGGATCGCCACGATGTGCCGGAAGACGTTCCAGACCGTGCCGACCACGCGGCCGCCGGTCATCGTGCCGTCCGAGCGGTAGGTGTAAAACCGCATGTTGCCGGCCGGGTCACGGGCGATGACATCCTGCATGCCGTCCCCGTCCACGTCGCCGACCGGCAGGATCGCGGTCATCCCCTGCCACCCCCAGCCGACCCGTTGCGAGCGGCCGAAGCTGCGCACCCCGTCGCCGAAGTAGACGAGCATGTCCCCACCGGCGGTCCGCGCCATCAGGTCGGTGTAACCGTCGCCGTTGGTGTCGCCCACCGAACCGATCCAGGTCATCGACTGCCAGCCGTTGCCGGCCTTCCACAACGTGGCCGACCGGGTCGGGGTGCCGCCGGACATCAGCAGATCGCCGTTGCGCATGATGAACTTCGCATCGGCGAACCCGTCGCCGTTGAAGTCGCCCGGCTCGCCCATGAGCGGCGGCGTGCAGGCGTACACCGAGAGGTTGTCGATGTCGACGGTCCCGGTGCCGGCGTCGCGCGCGATCACCACGTTGAACGGGTCGCCGAGGGTGCGCTCATTGGCGCCGTCCGTGAGATCGAGATGCACGGTCCGCCAGGTACTCGCGGAGACCTGGGCCTGCGCGGCCGAGGCGACGGCCCAGGCGGTCCCGCCGTACCGCGGGGTCACCACCAGGTCCTGGGCCGCGAAGTCACCGCGCACGTCCATCTTCACGTAGACCCGCCAGGGGCCCGTCGGCGCGAGGTCCGGCGAGGCGATGAGATCGGCGACCGGGGCGCCACCGCCGGCCTGCCGGACGAACTGCGCCCCGCCCTCGCTCGTGAAGGCGCCGGTCACGGTGAACGGCGCGCCCGTGCCCCCGTCGAAGGTGCTGCTGGCGAGAGTGGTGGTACGCGTCGATCCCGCGGGGCAGTCCTGCCCGGGCGCCGGGTTCAGGCCCCACGCGGGGGTGGCCCGACCCGTTGTCCCGCTCGCGGGGGGCGGCGCCGGCTGGGCGGTCGCGCGGGGCCGCGGGGTCGGCGGGGCATCGACGGCTGTGGCGGGGGGCAGCACCACCCCGTACGCCGCGAGCGCGGTGACCGCTGTCGCGGCGAGCAGGCGCAGGGGCTTCGCGGCGGGCTTGTTCACGGGTCCTCCCGGGGATGCGACGAGGTCTGCCAGCGTACGTCGTACCGCCTTGTCCCCCAACAGTTCCCGGACCGATCCGGCCCCGGCCGCGGCGACGCGCTGCCCGCAGTCTGCTCCCTGCCCGGCCCGACGTCACGTCCGGCACGCAGGAACCGACCGAAAGGACAGTTTCGCACCGTGCGCCGGACCGCCGCGGCCGTTGGAGCGGCCCCCGAATAACCCGTCTACCCTTCGGCCATGAGCGAACGCCCCGCCCTCCTGCTGGTGACCGAGAAATCCCGCGGGAGCGTGGAGGCGGAGTTCCGATCCCGGTACGACCGGGACTACGAGATCGTGATCGCCACCACCGGCGAACAGGCCCGCGAGCGAGTCCTCGCCCTGCGCACGGCGGCCCGGCCCCTGGCCATGATCGCCGCGGAGCTGGTGCTGGGGGACGGCTGCGGCATGGACCTGCTCCGCCGGCTGCACGCCGACTGCCCGACGGCGCGCCGCGTCGCCCTGGTGGCCCCCGGCGCGGAATACGCCGCCCGCCGCGACGAGCTGCGCCGCCGCTCGCTGGAAAGCGACTTCGACACCTTCCTGGACATCCCCCGCGGCCCGCGGGACGAGGAGTTCCACACGGCCGTGATCGAACTGCTCTCGGAGTGGGGCTGGTCGGTCGGCGGCCCCGTCGTGTCCAGCGCGGCGGTCGTCTACGACCGGTACACCCCGGTCGAGGCCGGCCTGCGCGACTGGATGGACCGGGTGGGCATGCCGGCCTCCTTCCACCCCGCCGGCTCCCCGGAGGGTCAGGAGATCATCGATGCCGCCGGCCCTGGGGCCCGGCTACCGATCCTGCGCACGTTCACCGGCGCGATCCTCCCTGCGGCGACGGCGGCCGCGGCGGCGGAGGCGATGTACGGCGGATACGACGAGATCCCGGCCGGTCAGGTGGCGGACGTGCTCATCGTCGGGGCCGGCCCCGCCGGGCTGGCCGCCGCCGTGTACGCCGCCTCCGAGGGCCTGTCGACCGTCGTCGTCGAGTCCGGCGCGATCGGCGGGCAGGCCGGCTCCAGCTCGATGATCCGCAACTACCTGGGGTTCCCGCGCGGCATCTCGGGGATGCGGCTCACCCAACGGGCGCGGGTGCAGGCGGCCCGGTTCGGCGCGCGGTTCTACACCGGTCGGCCCGTCGACGGGCTGGCCCCGGCGCCGCCGCAGGAGTCGCCCCATCACCACGTGCTCGTCGGGGACGTGCGCATCTGCGGGCGGACCGTGGTCCTGGCCACCGGCGTCGCCTACCGGCGCCTGGCCGTGCCCGGGATCGAGGAGCTGGTGGGCAACGGCGTCTACTACGGGGCCGCCACCGCGGTCGCCCGGGAGAGCACGGGCCGCCACGTGTTCGTGGTCGGCGGCGGCAACTCCGCGGGTCAGGCGGCGGTGCACCTCGCCCGGTTCGCCGCCTCGGTGACGATCGTCGTGCGTCGGGAGTCCCTGACCGCGACGATGTCCGCCTACCTCATCCGGGAGATCGAGGCGACCCCGGCCATCCGGGTGCTGGCCGCCACAGAGGTGGTGGGCGGCGGCGGGGACCCCCGCCTGGAATGGCTGGAGCTGGCGGACGCGGGATCGACGGTCGGCAGGGTCGTGCCGGCCGACGGGCTGTTCCTCCTGCTCGGGGCCGACCCGGCCTGCGACTGGCTGCCGGAGAGCGTGGCGCGCGACCCCGAGGGGTTCGTGCTGACGGGTCGCGACGTACCGATCGAGCGGTGGGTCGACGGGCGTCCGCCGGCCAGCCTGGAGACCAGCCTGGCCGGGGTGTTCGCCGCCGGCGACGTCAGGGCCGGGTCGATGAAACGGGTGGCGTCGGCCAGCGGCGAGGGCGCCTCGGTCATCCCCTTGGTGCACGCGCACCTGGACCTCCTGCGCGAACACGGGTCCGCACGCTAGGTCGCGGCGGACGGGGCTCAGCCGGTGCGTTGGTGCACGTAGCACCAGCGCCAGACCTCCCCCGGCTGGGCCGACTGCATCACCGGGTGGCCGGTCGCGTGGAAGTGCGCCGTCGCGTGCCGCTCCGCGGAGGAATCGCAGCAGCCGACATTGCCGCAGGTCAGGCAGCGACGCAGCGCCACCCACGGCTCATCGGCGGCCACGCATTCGCGGCAGACGGGTTCGGTGGAGCCGGCCGGCTCGGCCGGGTGCTCGGCCAGGTCCGGGCATTCCTGACCGCCGACGACGTGCTCCCCCGCCGGGCCATCCTGCTCGTGGGTCAGCATGCTGCCCATGATGATCGACTCCTCCACATCCAGCATGGTGAGGACCTCGCCGACCACCTCGGAGGGCGCCGCCCCGCTACGACGTACCTGCAGCACCCGCTCCCGTTCGGCTTCGAGCATGGCGAGCCGGGTGCGGGCGTAGAGCCGCGACGGCGCCTCGTCGCCCGCCGTCGAGAGCCGCTCCCAGGCGGCGAAGTTGCGCTCCTCGATCCGGCGGCGGATGAGGTCGGCGACGCCGTGGGGGTCCGCCTCCATCGCCGCGAGCCGGGCCAGTCCGGCCCTGCTCGCCTCCTCCAGGAGCATGGCGCGGGCCAGGGCGTCGGCGGCGGGATCGGGGGCCGGTACGTCGAGGCGGCGCAGGAACACCGGCAGCGTCAGACCCTGCAGGAACAGGGTTCCTGCGACGACCGTGAAGGCGATGAGCAGCAGGACCTCCCGGTGCGGGGTTGCGGCGGGGATGACGAACGCGGCCGCCAACGTGACCACACCGCGCATTCCGGCCCAGCCGATCAGGAACGAGTAGCTCCACGGGAACGCTTGGGACCGGGCCCGGGTGAGCAACAGCGAGGAACGCGCGGTGAACGTCCAGGCCAGGCGGGTGAGGATGACGACCGCCAGGGTGGCGGCGCAGACGAGCGCGATCCGGCCCGGGGACAGCGGTGAGCGCGCCACGTCGGTGAAGATCCACTTCGCTTGCAGCCCGATGAGCAGGAAGACGGCGTTCTCCAGCAGGAAGGCGATCGTGCCCCAGGTGGTCCGCTCGGTGATCCGGGACTGGGCGGTCTGGATGATCGGGGCCTTGTGCCCGAGCAGGAGCCCGGCCACGACGACGGCGATGACGCCCGAGGCGTGCAGCCCGGTCCCCTCGGCCAGGAGGTACGCGGCGTACGGCGTGACGAACGAGACCGAGGTGTCCAGCAGCGGGTCGGTGATCCGGCGCCGCAGCCGACCGACGATCAGGAAGACGACGAAGCCGCTCAGCGCGCCGCCACCGGCCGCCCGAACGAAGTCGAGCCCGATCGCGGGGGCGGACACGGCGGCGGCCATGCCGACGATCGCCGAGCGCAACGCCACCAGCGCGGTGGCGTCGTTGAGCAGCGATTCGCCCTCCAGCACCGTGACGATCGGGCGGGCCAGGCCGATCCGGCGCGCGATGGCCGAGGCCGCGACGGCGTCGGGCGGGGCCACCACCGCGCCGATCGCGAGCGCCCCTGCCCAGCCCAACCCGGGCAGCAGCCACTGCACCACCGCACCGACGGTGATCGTGGTGGCCACGACCAGGCCGATCGACAGCAGCAGGATCGGCCGCCGATGCGCGGCGAAGTCGATGAGCGAGGTCTGGATGGCCGCGGAGTAGAGCAGCGGCGGCAGCAGGCCGAGCAGCACCACCTCCGGTTCGAGGTGGATCGTGGGCACCGCCGGCAGGTACGACCCGGCGATCCCGACCGCGATGAGCAGCAGCGGCGCCGGTGCCCGCACCCGGTCGGCCAGGGCTACCCCGGCCAGGACGACGGCCGTGAGGGCCACGAGGAGTGCGGCGGTTTCCACGGGGCCATTGTGGTGCCGTCCTCAGGAGGTGACCAGCGCGTAGATCACCGCTGGACAAGAGCCCTGAAGACCGGAATCATCACCAGCCGACCAGTCACGCTACCTCTAGCGGCTTGATGGCATCGATCTCGTCAGCGGCCCGGTCGTGGGTCAACTCGATCTCATAGCGCGACTGGAGATTGAGCCAGAACTGCGGGTCAATGCCGAAGTATCTGCCGAGGCGCAGAGCCGTGTCGGCGGTGATGCCGCGCTTGCCGTGCACGATCTCGTTGATCCGACGCGGCGGAACGCCAATCGCGACGGACAGCCTGTGCTGGGTGATGCCGAAGGCCTCGATGAAGTCCTCCATGAGGATCTCGCCGGGATGGATCGGCGGATAGAGCTTGTCAGTCATCATGCCTCCTCAGTGGTAGTCCTCAATGAGCACGTCTTCCGGACCACCATCTGTCCAATGAAAGGTGATCCTGCACTGGTCGTTGACCCGGATGCTGTGACGACCTTTTCGGTCGCCCTTCAACGCCTCCAGCCGATTCCCCGGAGGCACCTTGAGTGCGGCCAACGTGCGCGCGGCGTCGAGCATGTGCAACTTGCGGTTGGCAGCCCGGTGGATCCGCTGGTCAAGTCGCGGGACCGCCTCACGCAACCACACCCGTTCCGTGTCGCGGTCAGCGAAGGACCTGATCACGAGTCAAGGATGTCAGAGATAACGCGGCGCGTCAATAACGCTAGGCGTTACCCCTGGGCCCGACGACGTCGCCATCGTCGCGGCACCCGCACCAACAACACGGGCACGTGCATCACACACACCGACCGCGCCAGATCGGGCTGCTGTCCCGCCAACCGACGGGCACCCCCATGTGCGAGAGGGGGAGAAGACGAATCTCGGGGAAGGTCGCGACAACTTCGGGGAGCAGCTCAGCCGAGCCTACGCCGAGGCGATCGAGGAGGAATTGGATCAAGGTCAGCTGCCCGAAGGTGCGAGTCCAGTCGGCATCAACAGCATCGAGATCTCGATGCACACCTGCCCGCGGTAGCTTCGGCGTGAGGGCGTGCACTCGGTTGAAGTAGCGTCCGTGGTGCGCACAGGTATTGCGCGCGACGTTGAGCACCTTTAGCCAGCTGCCGAGCTGCGGCGCCCGGAGCGAGCACGCACCGGCGACCGCCTCCTGCACAGGGCGCGGAGAGAAGTCATACAGCCGGCTGAGGCTTCCCCAGTCGAGCAATTCCACGGCCACCCACACGGGCATCTGCCCGCCGTACTTCTGCTGATGGTGTGCGACGAAGTCCTCACGTGAACGTTCGAGCACCGCCTTGTAGCGCTTCATCCACTTCGCGTGATCCCACCCCTTCCGCGCCACCGCGCCCAAGAGACTCGGGTCCAGGTGCGCCTGTGGATCGACTCTCCCGAGTTCGTGCCCAAGAAGTGTTCGGACCGCGAGCTCGATAGGCATCAGGGCCTCAAACGTCGCGGCTCGCAGCCGTGCGTCGAACTCATAGAGAGCGACAACGTCGTCGAACCTGGTGCCGGGATAGAACGCGTCAGCGCGCCCCCCGTCACGCAGCACGCGGAAGGGGTACCAGTAGCCGCTGAGCCGGTAGTAGTTCACCCGTGCCAAGACAGCAGCGGCAGAAGCCTCGTCGTCGATGAGCATCCCACGCTCGCCAAGAAGCGCCACCTGCTCCGCGTACGTCCTGTAGGCCTTCAGCTGCCCGCCCACACGCACCAAACCCCAGAAAAGATGAGGACCGGCCCTGGACCTACCGAAGTAGGCGGAACCGGTCTTAGTGGATCCAACCTTACCCCGTTGGGCGACCACCTTCAACGGCCGACGCTCGCCAAGTCAGCGACCACACGTCGAGACGGAACTCCCGACGCAGTGGGCAAAACACGCCGAACCGCCCCGAACAGCGGCTTTAGACATTAAACCTGAACTCGACGACGTCGCCGTCCGCCATCACGTAGTCCTTGCCCTCCATGCGGACCTTGCCCGCCGCCTTGGCCTCGGCCATCGAACCGGCAGCCATCAGGTCCTCGAAGCCGACGATCTCCGCCTTGATGAACCCCCGCTGGAAGTCGGTGTGGATGACGCCCGCCGCCTGCGGCGCGGTCCATCCCTGCCGGATCGTCCAGGCCCGGGACTCCTTCGGGCCGGCGGTCAGATAGGTCTGCAGCCCCAGCGTCCGGAACCCGCTGTGCGCCAACTTGTCCAGGCCGGGCTCGTCGACCCCGACCGACTCCAGCAGCTCGCGGGCCTCCTCCGGGTCCAGCTCGGCCAGGTCCATCTCCAGCTTGGCGTTCAGGAAGACCGCCTCGACGGGAGCGACGAGCGCGGCCATCTCGGCCTGGACGGCGGCATTGACCAACTGGTCCTCGTCGACGTTGAAGACATACAGGAACGGCTTGGTCGTCATCAGGCCCAGCTCCCGCAGCAGCGCCAGGTCGACCTCATCGCGCCTGCTGAACAGGGTGTCGCCGGCCTCGAGGACGGCCTGGGCGGCGACCGCGGCGTCGTACCCGCTCTTGTCGGCCTTCTTGCCCTTGACCTCCTTCTCCAGCCGCGGCACGGCCTTCTCCAGGGTCTGCAGGTCGGCGAGGATCAGCTCGGTGTTGATCGTCTCGATGTCGCCCTTCGGGTCGACCTTGCCGTCGACATGGGTGACGTCGTCGTCGACGAAAGCCCGGATGACCTGGCAGATCGCGTCGGCCTCGCGGATATTGGCGAGGAACTTGTTGCCCAGGCCCTCGCCTTCGCTGGCGCCGCGGACGATGCCGGCGATGTCGACGAAGGACACGGTGGCCGGCACGGTCTTCTCGCTCTTGAACACCGCGGCGAGGCGGTCCAGTCGCGGATCGGGGAGCGGGACGACGCCCACGTTGGGCTCGATCGTCGCGAACGGATAGTTCGCCGCGAGGACGTTGTTCTTCGTCAGCGCGTTGAACAGGGTGGACTTGCCGACGTTGGGCAGACCGACGATGCCGATGGTGAGGGCCACGAGGGGGCAGTCTACCGGCGCGTCGGGACCGGCCACCGCGCCCTCCCGAGGCCTCCCGGTGCCTCCCGAGCGTTGTCGGAGGTCCCTGCCACAGTGGGCCCATGACGGTTTCCCCGACGGTCCTGGTCACATCGTTGCTGTTCGCGGCCCTGCTGGGCGCCGCGGGTGGGTGGCTGACCGCGGCCGGCCGATGCGCCGCACGGGTGGCGGCGCTGCGCACGGAGCGCGACCTGCTGCGGGAGCGGGAGCAGGAGTACGCCGAGAGCCTGGCCGACCTGCGCGCCCTCGGGGCGGAGGATTCGGCGACGGCTGCCGCGCTCGGCCCGCTGCGCGAGGCGATGACCCGTGTCGAACGCCAGGTGGGGGTGCTGGAGCGGGACCGATTGGAGCACTTCGGCCAGCTGGCGGAGCGGCTGGCCGAGGTGACGGCCCAGACGGGGGCCTTGCGTCGCCAGACAGCAGGACTCACCGGGGCGCTCAACGCCTCGGCGGTGCGCGGCGCCTGGGGCGAGGCGCAGTTGCGCCGGGTCTGCGAACACGCGGGCATGCTGCCGCACTGCGACTTCGAGGAACAGGTCAGCGCCATCGCCCCGCACGAGGCCGCGGTGCGCCCGGACGTCGTGGTGCGCCTGCCCGGTGAGCGGTTGCTCGTCGTGGACGCCAAGGCGCCGTTGGCCGCCTTCCTCGCCGCGCAGGCCGACGGGGTCGCCGAGGACCGGCGACGGGAGTTGCTCACCGAGCACGCCCGGTCGCTGCGCCGGCACGTCGACGCGCTGGCCGCCAAGCGCTATTGGTCGGCGTTCACCACCACGCCCGAGATGGTGGTCTGCTTTGTGCCGACCGATGCGATGCTCGCGGCGGCGCTGTCCGCGGATCCGGGCCTCTACGACGCGGCTCAGGCCCGCAAAGTCGTGCTGGCCAGCCCGGCCACCCTGCTTGCGGTGTTACGCAGTGTGGCCTTCGCCTGGCGGCAGGATGCGGTAGCCAGCAACGCCCGAGAACTGTTGCGCCTGGGGGAAGAGCTCTACGAGCGGCTGGGCAGCGTGGGCAAGCACCTGACCACGATGGGCGGGTCCCTGCGTCGCTCGGTGGAGGGCTACAACGCCCTGGTCGGCGCGCTCGAGGGACGCGTGCTCGTCACCGCCCGTCGCATGCACGACCTTGGCCTGGCGGACGAGCCGGCCACTCCGACGCCCGGCGTGCAGGTGACACCAAGGCCGTTGACGGCCGCCGAACTCATCGCCGCCGTGGAGCAGGAGCTGACGAGTCCGCCCGAGGAGACCGAGCGGGACCTCGCGAGCCGGGTGGATCAGGCCATCAGATCGCGGTAGACCCGCTCGAGGTGCCCAGCCACCGCCGCCGGACCGTAGCGGTCCTCGGCCACAGCCCGACGCTTCTCATCGGAGGCGACGGTGGCGGGCGTGCGCAGCTTCACCGTCATGGCCTCGGCCAGGATCAACGGATCGTCCGATTCCACGATGTCCCCGAGATCGGGACCGGCGATGTCGCGCGGCCCCCCGGAGTCGGTGGCCACGAACGGCACCCCGGCCGCCAGCGCCTCGATGAGGCTCACCCCGAACGTCTCCACGCCGCTCGCCGACACCACCAGCGCCGCTGCGGCCATCTCCTGCACGACCCCCTCGCGCGGCAGCCGGCCCACCACGACGGCCGGGTCGAGATGCAGGGTCTTGGCCAGCTCGACCAGGCGGTCCCGCTCCGGGCCGGCCCCGACGATCCGCAACGGATGCCAGGTGCGCAGATCGTCGGGCAGCTCGGCATAGGCCCGCAGCACGAGATCCATGCGCTTGTTCGGGGTCAGCCAGCCGACCGAGAGCACCGCACCGGACGTGCGCGCCTGGGCGTCCCGGAGCCGGAAGTCGGCGATCGGCACGATGTTCGGCACCACCGTCACCCGGTCGGTCGGGATCGGCAACGCCTCCGCCTGGGCGGCGCTCACCGCGATCACGGCGGACGCCCGGTCGAGCACCCGGATCGCGGCGGCCAGCTCCACCGCGGAGTACTGATGGCGCAGATACGCCGAGATGTGCTCGGTCACGACGTACGGGATCCCGCGGCCGACCGCCCACTGACCCGCGGCGATGCCGGCCGGGAAGACGTTGTGGGCGTGCACCACGTCGGGGGTGCCGTCATCGCCCGCCAGCCGGATCATGTCCGCCAACAGCTTGGACACGGCGACGGTGTTGCCGACCTGGTCGTGCAGCACCCGAGCGGTCCCCACGGCGCCGCGCGCGGTCGCCTCGACCAGGGCCCGAGCACGACCGAGCGGACCCGTGGGCCGAGCGGCCTCCGGCGCATCCGGTCCCGCCACGACGACCGGCGGCACGGCGGCGGCCAGATCGTGGTCGTCCTGGCGACGCCCCGGCAGCCGTGCCGCCAGCGCGCGCACCCGCGGCCGGGCCTCGTTGGCCAGCGGCCGCAGCGACGGGGGCATCGCGTGCAGCACGTGTACGACATGGCCGCCGGCGCGCAGCGCCTCCACCTGGTCCCGGACGAAAAGCCCGTGCCCCGGGAATTCGGGGCTCGGATAATCGCCCGTGACGACCCAGATCTTCACCGCTGCCTCCATGTCGGTCCGCGCCTTATCTGGACGCTCGTTCATTGTTCAGGACCGCAACGCCCGCAGCACACCCTGTCCACCGAATCCCATCGCCGCCACCGACAGGGCGACGGCGACGACCACGTACGCCGTCTCCCCCAGCTGATCCCGCCCGAGCTGGGCGAACCCCCACGCGAGCAGGATCGCCACCAGCGGCCCCGTGACGACCCGCCAGGCGGTCCGTCGGGCCGCCCCCGACAGCCGCATCACCCAGATCGTCCAGTAGAGACAGATCAGCAGACCGGCCAGCGAATACGCCTGGATCCCCCACATCCGGTCCCCGACCAGCACCCCGAGACCCAGCGCCGGGATCCGCAGCCCGGCCTCGATCCAGGCCAGCAGGAAGAGCCGACGCACCTCGTTCTTGACCGTGGCATAGCCCGACAGCGGCGAGGAGACGAACTGGATCATCAGATACGGCGCCAGGATCCCCGTGATCAGACCCGCCGTCTCCCACTTCTGCGCCCAGATCAGCACGAACACCTCGCGGCCCAGCAGGGTGATCGGCACGAAGATCGCCAGCGCGATGCTCAGCAGGACCCCGGCCAGCCGCACCATATGCCGAGAGGCGTCCTGCTCCTGGCGGTGCATCGCGGCGAACCGCACGTAGAAGACGCTGGCCACGGCCTGCCCCAGCAGGGCGACGGGCGCCGCGAGCAGCATCTGGGAGAAGCCGAACTGTCCCGCGAAGCCCTGGTCGTAGAACACCGTGATGAGCGGGGTGACGGCCCCGACCGTGACGGCGTTGAGCACCGCCGGCACCAGGATCCACCGGGGAAACTGGGCCCACCGCCGCACCAGCCCCCAGCGCGGCCGGCGGCGCCAGGCCAGCCCGCAGGCCCGCAGCATGATCCCGGTCGACAGCAGCCGGCCCACGCCGTACCCGATCCCCAGCCCCGTGCCGGTCTGCCGGGCGGCGCCCAGGGCCAACTGCACCCCCACCGTCGCCACGGTGCCGGTGACGTTCGAGTTGCTCACCTCGCGAAACTGCTGCCGGCGCGACAGGTGACTGCGCAGGACGTTGAATCCGGCGCTCGCCCACAGCAGGAACGGCGCGATGAGCACGCTCAGCCGATACTCGGGCGGCACCGGCCGCGGCCCGTAGGCCAGCACCACGGCCACCGGGACGAGGGCCAGCGCCAGCACCGTGCCCAGCGCCAGGGTCAACCGCGCCAGGTCGTCGCCCTCCTCGTCGCGGTCGGCCAGCGGGATGGCCAGCTCGAGCCGCAGCGTGACGGCCATCGCGGCGATGGTCGCGAACGCGACGAGATTGCGGAACAGGCCCATCTCGTCCTCGTTGTACAGGTGCCCCAGCGGAATCTGGGCCCCCAGCTGCAGGGCCATCACCACCCCGGTCCCGGCGCCCAGGGTCGCGACGTGCCGGCCGGCCCCGCCCTTGCCGAGCCGGCCCAGCGCCATGAACCGGCTCAACCGCCCCGGATCCGGCCCGGGCAGACCCGGCGGAGGAGCGCTCACGACGGCAACACACCGATCACGCGAGCACCGCGCGGACCGTGTCGGCGAGGATCCGCAGGTCGCCGACGAAGCTGCGGTCCCGCACGTACGCCGCATAGAGCGCCGCCTTGCGCGGCAGGATCGAGGTGACATAGTGCCGCTCGGGGTCCGTCGCAATCGCCAGCTCGTCGGCCTCGTGCCGGAACGCGATGCTGCCCGGGTCGGTGATGCCAGGGCGCACCGACAGGATGACCGGGCGCAGGTCGGCGGGCCATTGCGCCACATAGACGGGCACCTCGGGCCGCGGCCCCACCAACGACATGTCCCCCACCAGCACGTCCACCAGCTGGGGCAGCTCGTCCAGTTTGCTGGCCCGCAACACCCGTCCGACCCGGGTCACCCGGGCGTCGCCGGTGGCCGAGATCAGCGAACCGTCGTGCACCGCGGCCATCGTGCGGAACTTGTGGATCCGGAAGGTCCGCCCGCCCAGGCCGACCCGCTCCTGCCGGAACAGCACCCCGCCGGGGCCCTCCGCGGCCACGGCCACCGCGATGGCCGCCAGGAGCGGCGATGTCGCCACCAGCCCGACCGCCGCGACCAGCGCGTCGAAGGTCCGCTTGGTCGCCGGAGCGTCGAGCAGGGCGCCGGCCCGCGACGTACGGCGGGTGCCTGCGGCCACGCTCATCCGAGCACTCCTCGCACCGCCGCAACCACCCGGTCGGCCTGCTCGTCGGTCATCGAGGAGAAGATCGGCAGGCTGACGACCCGGCCGAACTCGCGCTCGGCCACCGGGAACTGCTCCGGGGTCAACCCATACCGATCCCGCCAATACGGCTGCCGGTGCAGCGGGATGAAGTGCACGCTGCACCCCACGCCGGCCTGCGCCATCGCCGCGATGAACTCGTCCCGACTCACCGGCGCCTCGGGACGCAGCCGCAGGATGAACAGGTGCCAGGCGTGCGTGCTGTCCGGCACGGTCGGCTCATCCGGCAGGTCCACCGGCAGGTCCGCGAACGCCGCCCGGTAGCGCCGCGCGAGGGCCTGCCGCGTCGCGAACATTCGCGGCTGCCGCCGCAACTGCACCCGGCCCATCGCGGCGGCCGGGTCGGTGAGGTTGTACTTGTAGCCCGCCTCAACCACCTCGTAGAACCAGCTCGGCGCCGTGCTGCGGTAGCGGTCGAAGACGTCCCGGCTGATGCCGTGCAGCCGCATCGTGCGGATCCGCTGGGCCATCGCCTCGTCCGCGACCACGACCATCCCGCCCTCGCCGGTGGTCATGGTCTTGGTCGCGTAGAAGCTGAACACGACGGCATGCGGTCGGCGCGCGCCGCCGTCGCCCAGGTCGTCGCCCACGTCGCCCACGTCGCCAAGGTCGTCGCCCACGTCGCCCACGTCGCCGACCAGGCGACCGCGGGAGTACGTCGGGAGCGAGTGCGCCGCATCCTCCACCACGGCCAGGCGGTGGCGGCGGGCGAACTCCGCCGTGGCGAGCCAGTCGACGGCCAGGCCGGCCAGATGTACCGGCATGACGGCCTTGGTGCGGGCGGTGACCGCCTTCTCGGCGGCGGCATAGTCCAGGCACAACGTGGCCGGGTCGACGTCGACGATCACCGGATCGGCGCCGAGATAGCGCACCACCTCGGCGGTGGCGGTGAAGGTCCAGTCCGGCACGATCACCTCGTCGCCTGGCCCGATGCCACAGGCGTCGAGGGCCAGATGCAAGCCGGCCGTGGCGGAGTTGACGGCGATCGCCGTGACCCCGCCACCGAGATAGTCGGCGAACTCCCGCTCGAACGCCGCCGCCGCCGGACCGGTCGTGAGCCAGCCCGAGCGCATCGCCTCGACGACGGCCTGGATCTCCTCCTCGCCGATGTCCGGCATGGCGAACGGGATGTGCGAATCCCGGCTCACGACAATCCTCCTGCGCCTCGGCATGGCCACCGCATCACTGCGGGGCCCGCTGGGTAGGCTACCTTCGGCGCCTTGTCGCGGCGTACCGGCAGTTCCGCTCGCCGCGCCGAAGCCCGGGGGTCGCGTGGGCCCCCTTCCGACCAACGACGGTCGTCGCTGCCATCGACCGGAGGGTTCCCCGCATGAACACTGCCGCCCGACCCGCCGCACCCGATGCGGGGCCAGACCGAGGGCCGGGGCGCCTCGACCAAATCGTCGCCCGCGGCTACCCGGCCGCGCAGAAGGCCCTCGTCGCGGTGCCCCTGCTGGCGTTCGCGGGGCCGTTCGCGTCGATCCGGCCGGGGTCACCGGGATTCCCGTACTTCTACCGGATCCTGTTCGTGCTCGGGCTGGTCGTCGCGGTGCCCCTGTTCCTGACCCAGCTGCGCCGACGTCTCTTCCCCGCGCTGTTCACCGTCCTTGTCGCGGTCTGGATCGTCTGGGCCCCGGTGAGCCTGCTGTGGACGTCGGACCGGGCCGCCGGCCAACGGGAGGTCCTGGCCGGCACGTCCGCCCTGCTGGGCGCCTGGGTGACCCTGATCCTGACCAGGGGTAGTCACCGCAGCCTGCGCTACCTGCGCTGGGGGTGGGTGCTCACGTTCGTCGTCACCGTGCTGGTCGTGGCCTGGGAGATCGTCTCCTGGCGGCATCTGGGCGAGCTGACCGGCGCGGTCGAGTACTGGGCCTTCGACGCCTACACGGTGGCCGGGCTCGACACCAATCCCAACGGCCTGAGCAATGTCGTCAACGCCGTCGTCGCGGTGATGGGCGCGCAGCTCATCCGCGAAGTCCGGGCCCGCCGGGTGGCGCGGGCGCCGATCGAGGCCGTGCAATACGACGGGCCCCCACCCGATCGCGTCAACGGCCGGTTCACCCGCGGCAGCTGGTGGCGCATCGCGGCCCTGCTGGCGGGCATCGTGGTCGCCGGCTATCTGTCCCTGCTGACGAATTCCCGCTCGGGGATCCTGGTCGTGGCGATCCTGTGCCTGCTGGCGGCGGTGTTCTGCCTGCCGCCGCGCCGGTACGTCGTGGTCCCGGTGGCCCTGGCCCTGATCGCCGGAACGGTCCTGGCGTTGGAGCCGCTGCCCGCCGACGCCGTGCGCGCCCAGCCGACCGCGCAGCCGACCGACGTCGCCCAGCGGCCCTCGAAGTACAACCACGAGGGGATGACCCCGGAGGAGGCGGCGGCCGACCTGGCCGCGGCCGACTCGTTGCGCCGGGACCTGAGCCTGTCCGGATTGCGCCAGGTGGAGCAGCGGCCGCTGCAGGGCGCGGGCGCGGGCGCCGCCACCGAGCGGCTCGCCGCAGACCCGGACTATCAGCCCGGCAAGAGCACGCGCGAGCGTCGGATCCTCCCGCTGCACAACACCTTTCTGGAGCTGGCCGTCAACTACGGCGTACCGTTCCTGCTCCTGGTCCTCGCCATTCCCCTCGCGGCGGCGGCAGCGGTGCTGCGGCCGCGGGAGTTGCGCCGCTACTGGCCCGACCCGATCGTCTACGAGTGTCTCGGTATGCTGCTGTCGGTGCTGGTCATGAGCCTGATTTCGAGTTCCTCGATCGGCACCCCGGTGTTCTGGTTGATGCTCGCGTACGCCGCGGCCCTCGCCTGGAATTACACGGACACGCTCGCGGCCCTGCGCGCCACCGGGGCCCCCGTCAGCCCCGAGAGGGTGAGCCGCCGATGAAGATCTCGATCCTGTCTCCGGTGTTCAACGAGGAGTTGCACATCGAGGAGATGATCGAGTCCGTCCAGGCCCAGGACCATCAGGACTGGGAGATCTGCTTCGTCGACGATGGCTCGACCGATGCCACCGTCGCCAAGATCCAGGCGGCCGCGGCGCGGGATCCGCGGCTGCGCCTCATCGCGCACGGCAGCAAGCTGGGCAAGGCGGCGGCGTTCAACCGCGCGTACGCCGCAGCGACCGGCGAGGTCGTCACCATCTTGTCCGGCGACGACCGGCTGGCCCCCGGCGCCCTGGCGACCCGCGCCGCCGACCTGGCCACCTGCCGCCCGGGCGAGCTCGGGATGGCCACCTACAAGCTGCGGTCCTTCTCCGACGACCCGGCCTTCGACGGGATGGTGCTGCCGCGCGGCGACGCCACCAGCGCCTCCGGCGGCTCGCTGACCTTCACCCGGGAGCTGGCGCAGATCGTCTTCCCGATCCCGGAGGACCTGCCGAGCGAGGACATCTGGCTCGGGTGCGCAGGCCCCGCGCTGTCCCGGCGGCACATCAAGAACCCGACCCCGATCTGGGAATACCGCATCCACGGGGGCAACTCCAACCCTCGGCATCGCGACTTCGAGCGGATGACCGCCTCGATCGCGCCGCGGCACGAGGCCTGGCGGCTGCTGTTGGAGCAGGACCGGTTCGCGCTGCCCGAGGCCGATCGGGCGACCCTGCAGGCCCGCTATGCCGCCGAGCAGCACCGGCGCCGCGGCGACGTGCTGGGGATCTTGCGCACGCCGGGCCTGCCGCTGATCGACCGGCTCGGTTTCGCGGGCATGGCCGACCCACGCCTGTGGGCGCTGCGCCGCCGGTTCTACCGGCTGCTGTCCGGGCGCCAAGGTCGCTGACGTCACCGCGGTCGTGAAGATCCTCGTCCTGGGCCGGGGGCTGCCCGGTCCCGGCCAGCCGCTGCTGGGCATCTTCGAATACCAGCAGGCCCGTGCCTTGGCCGCGGCCGGCCACGAGGTCGTCTACGGGGCCCTCGACATCCGGTTCCTGCACCACCGCCGGCCGTGGGGCATCCGCCGGATGGACCTCGACGGGGTGCACGTGGTGGAGCTGAGCCTGCCGCTCGGGCGGCTGCAATATCGCGGCGGCTACCGACTCGTTCGTGGGCTGTGGGGGTTGCTCTACCGGGCCTGTGTCCGCGCGCACGGCCACCCCGACGTGGTGCACAGTCACTTCGTGGGATGGTCGGCCGCGGCCGCGCTCGCCAAGCCCGCGCACGGCTATCCGCTCGTGGTCACCGAGCACACCTCGGGCCTGATGGCCCCGAACCCGCCGCGGCGGATGCTGCGCGGCATCTCGATCGCGTATGCCGCCGCCGACGTCCTGATCGCCGTCAGCCCCGCGCTGGCCCGCCGGATCCGGGAGCTGACCGGCCGCGACGCGGTCTACGTGCCCAATCTCGTCGACACCGGCACCTTCGCGGGCGTGCACCCGGCGCCTCGACCGGGTCACCTCGTCACGGTCGGCAACCTGATCGAACGCAAACGCGTGGACGTGCTGCTGGAGGCGGTCGCGTGCCTGGCCGCCGCCGGCCGGCCGGAGCTGACCCTGACGGTGGTCGGCACCGGCCCGGAGCGGGCGGCCCTGCAGGCTCGCGCCCAGGCGCTCGGGATCGCCGACCGGGTCACCTTCACCGGCGGACTGGAGCAGCGCGCCATCGCCGAGCTGCTGGCCAGCGCCGCGGCGTTCGCGCTCGCCTCGCGGGAGGAGACGTTCGGGGTGGTCCTCATCGAGGCGATGGCCGCGGGGGTGCCCGTGGTGAGCACCCGTTCGGGTGGCCCGGACGGCTTCGTCACCGCGGCGACCGGCGTGCTGACCGGGTTCTCGGCGCAGGAGCTGGCGGACGGCCTGGCGCAGGCCCTGGGGCGCGACTGGGATCGAGAGACGATCCGCGACTACGCCGTACGGCACCACTCCCCCGCCGTCATCGCCGCGCGGCTGATCGAGCTGTACGAGACGGCCGTGGCGCGCTGGCGGGGCACAGCCGGACGGCCCGCGCCTCACGGCGAACCCGCGCCTCCCGGCGAACCCGCGCCTCCCGGCGAACCCGCGCCTCACGGCGAACCCGAGCCCCGGTGAGGACGGCGGGTCTGCCCGCGCCGCTGCGGGACCGGCGGTTCACCTGGTACTTCGCCGCCCGCCTGGTCGCCACCTTCGGCTCCTCGATGGCGCCGATCGCGCTGGCCTTCGCCGTGCTGCACATCGACGGTCAGGCGTCCTCGCTGGCCCTCGTGCTGGGCGTGCACACGAGCGCGACCGTCGCGTGCTTGATGTTCGGCGGGGTGATCGCCGACCGGCTGCCCCGGATCGCGGTCCTGCAGACCGCGCACGTGGTCACCGCCCTCACCCAGGGGATCGCCGCCGTTCTGGTCATCCGTGGGCAGGTGAGCGTGCCGACCCTCGCCGTGATCGAGGCCGTCAACGGCGCCGCGGGGGCGTTCGCGATGCCCGCGATGGCCGGCATCGTCCCGCTCGTCGTCGACCGCGCCGATCTGCAGGAGGCCAACGCGCTGCTCTCGTTCGCCCGAGGGACGCTGCGGGTGCTCGGGCCGGCGCTGGGCGGCGCGCTCGTGGTGAGCGTGGGCCCGGGCTGGGCGCTGGCCGTGGACGCGAGCACGTATGCCGTCGCGGTCGCCGCGCTCGCGATGATCAGGCTGCCGCGGGAGACGGCGCGGGCGCGGGAGGGCTTCGTCGTCGAGCTGCGCGAGGGATGGTCGGAGTTCGTTGCGCGGCAGTGGGTCTGGGTCATCGTGCTGACGTTCGGCGCCCTCAACGCCATCGGGATGGGCGTGGTCAGCGTCATCGGCCCCCTCGTGGCGCTGCGGACCCCCGGACTGGGGGAGGCCGGCTGGGGCTTCGCGCTGGCCGCCGACGCCGCGGGTGGCGTCGTCATGACCCTGCTGCTGGTCCGGCTCCGCCTGGAGCGACCGCTGCTGATCGGGCAACTCGCCATCGTCCTGATGGCCCCGCCGATGGTGTTGCTCGGCGTCGCCCCCGCCGTACTCCCCCTGGCCGCCACCTTCTTCGTCAGCGGTCTCGCGGTCGCGGTCTTCACCGTCGCCTGGGACACCGCCCTGCAGGAGCACATCCCGCAGCAGCTGCTCTCGCGGGTCGCGGCGTACGACAGCCTGGGTTCGTACGTCGCGATCCCCATCGGCACCGTCGCGTTTGGCTGGCTCGCGACGCGGTACGACGCGGGCCGGGTCGCCGTGGTCGGTGGCCTGGCGTACGCCGCGATCGCGCTGCTGGCGCTGTTGTCGCCGCAGGTCAGGGGGCTCCGGCGCGCCGAGACCCCGAGGAGGCCGGCGGGCTGACCGGCGGGCGCTCCGCCACCGATTAACCGACCGAACGGTCGCTCAGCCGGGTAGGCTTGGGCAGGAGACGACCGGGACCTGCCCGGCGTACCCCCCGAACCCGGAGTGAACGCCATGAACGTCAACGACAGGATCAGCGGAGCGGCGGAGAGCCTGCGCAAGCAGGCCCAGGACGTGGCGGGCGGGGTCATCGGCCAAGCCCACGGGGTGGCGGCCGCCGCCCGGGAGATGGCCGGCTCGGTGTGGGGCGGCACCGAGGACGACGCCGACGTGATGGACGGCGTCAAGGTGCTGGACGGCTTCCTCGACGTGTGGATGCACGGGGTCTCCAACGGGCTGCGGGCACCGGTGCTGCGCCGGCCGAACGAGGTCGGTCTGGACTACGAGGACGTCTTCTTCACCTCGTTGGACGGGGTGCCGCTGGAGGGCTGGTTCATCCCCGCGGACTCCGACCAGCTGGTCATCCAGAACCACTTCCTGCCGGGCAACCGCTATGGCTACCCGGGCCACCTGCCCGAGTTCAACTCGGTGGGCGGCTTCGAGGTCAACCTGATGCCCTGGTACAAGGCCCTGCACGACGCGGGATACAACATCCTCACCTATGACCTGCGCAATCACGGGCTGTCCGGCGCCGCGAACGGCGGAATCGTCGGCATGGGCCTGCTCGAATATCGCGACGTGGTCGGCTCCGTCCGCTACGCCAAGTTCCGTGGCGACACGGCCGCGATGACCACCCACCTGTTCAGCGCCTGCCTCGGCGCCAACGCCACCTGCATCGCGATGGCCAAGCACCCGGAGGACTTCGAGAACATCGCCTCCCAGATCCTGCTGCAGCCGCTGTCGGGCCACTACGTCATCGAGGAATACGTCAAGACCTATCGGATCCCGGCGGGCTACGGCCGCTTCGAATGGCTACTGCGCGAGCGCACCGGCTTCAACCTCGCGGAGCAGTCGCCGCTGGAGTCCGCCGCCGCCATCGGCACGCCGACGATGGTCGCCCAGGTCCGCGATGATCGGGTGACCCGACCCGAGGACGTCCAGTCGATCTACGACGCGCTGCCCGCCGCCGACAAGACGCTGCACTGGATCGAGGGCACCAACCGTCGCTTCGACGCCTACAACACCATCGGTGAACACCCCGCCGTGTACACCGACTGGTTCGGCGCCCACCGGTAGGGGCGCCGAAGGGGTACGTCGGGTGCCACACGCGCCCGACGTACTCCCCAGCCGCGCTCTCAGCGCAGGTGCCCACCGATGTCACTAGGCGTGATCTCCAGCGAGACACCCCGCGCCTTGAGGTCGCGGCGCAATTCGTTCGGCAGCGCGAAGAGCACCGACTCCTGCGCGGCGACGACCGGCTGGACATCGACGTAGCCGCGCCCGGCCAGGTCCGCGAGCACCTCGCGCACGAGGATCTCCGGCACCGACGCCCCCGAGGTGACCCCGATGGTGCCCACCCCCGCGAACCACTCGTCGCGCAGCTCGACGGCCTCGTCCACCAGATGCCCGGCGCGGGCCCCGTGTTCGAGGGCCACTTCGACGAGGCGCACCGAGTTGGAGGAATTGCGCGAGCCGACCACGATCATCAGGTCGCAGTCCTGGGCCATGATCTTGACGGCCTGCTGCCGGTTCTGGGTGGCATAACAGATGTCGTCGCTGGGCGGGTCGAGCAGCTGGGGGAAGCGCTCCCGCAGCCGCCGGACGGTCTCCATGGTCTCATCGACGCTCAGCGTGGTCTGGGAGAGCCAGACGACCTTGGCCGGGTCGCGCACGCTTACCTGGTCGACATGCTCCGGGCCGTCCACGATCGTGATGTGCTCGGGCGCCTCACCGGAGGTGCCGATCACCTCCTCGTGGCCCTCGTGCCCGATGAGCAGGATGTCGTAGTCGCCGTCCGCGAACCGGCGCGCCTCCCGGTGCACCTTCGTCACCAGCGGGCAGGTCGCGTCGATCGTGGTCAGCGAGCGGGCCTGCGCCTCCTCGTGCACCGCCGGGGAGACGCCGTGGGCGGAGAAGACGACCGTCGCGCCCTCCGGCACCTCGTCGGTCTCCTCGACGAAGATGGCGCCGCGCCGCGCGAGCGTCTGCACGACGTGCTTGTTGTGCACGATCTCCTTGCGGACATAGACCGGCGCTCCATAGAGCTCCAGCGCCTTCTCGACGGTGACGACCGCCCGGTCGACGCCGGCGCAATAGCCCCGCGGGGCCGCCAGCAGGACACGCTTCGTATCGGTCACGCGTCCATCCTACGAAAGCCCGCTGGCCGTAGCCTGGGCGAGTGCCCCCCGCCGAAGCCGCCGAAGCCGTCGAGCCGCTGCCCGAGCGGGCGGCGCAGACGACGGCGGAGCGACCCTGGCCGGTTCGCCTGCTGTCCATGAAGATCGCCGACTACGTCGACAAGATGTCCCAGCTGTGGGTCGAGGGCCAGGTCGTCGAGCTGTCCCGGCGCTCGGGCACGTTGTGCTTCCTGACCCTGCGCGACGCCGACGTCGACATGTCCTTGACGGTCACCATCTCGGCGTACGCCCTCGACGCCATGCCGATCCCGCTGCGCAGCGGCCAACGCGTGGTGGTGCAGGCCAAGCCGACGTACTGGCCCAAGCGCGGCACACTGCAGCTGGAGGGGCGCCAGATCCGCCCCGTCGGCGAGGGCGAGCTGCTCGCCCGCGTCGAACACCTCAAGCGGGTGCTGGCCAGCGAGGGGGTCTTCGACCCGGACCGCAAGCGGCGGCTGCCGTTTTTGCCACACACGGTGGGCCTGATCTGCGGGCGCGGCAGCGCCGCGCAGCGCGACGTCGTGGACAACGCCCGGCGACGCTGGCCGGCGGTGCGCTTCGAGATCCGCGAGGTGCCGGTGCAGGGCTCCGACGCGGTGCTGGCCGTGACCGCCGCGCTCGCCGAACTCGATGCGCTGGCCCACGTCGAGGTCGTCGTGATCGCGCGCGGCGGCGGCTCGTTCGAGGACCTGCTGCCGTTCAGCAACGAGGCGATGGTGCGGGCGGTGGCCGCGGCCCGTACGCCGGTCGTCAGCGCGATCGGTCACGAGGTGGACACCCCGCTGCTCGACTTCGTGGCCGATGTCCGCGCCTCGACCCCGACCGACGCGGCGAAACGCATCGTCCCGGACGTCGCGGCGGAGCGCGCCGGGCTGACCGAGGCCCGGCTGCGGGTGGGGCGCGCCGTGGCCGGGCGCATCGCCGAGCAGCGCCGGCGCTTGGAGATGCTCCGGTCCCGGCCGGTGCTGCACGACCCCGCCGCGATGCTGGCGCCGCATCGGGCGTATCTGGAGGCGCTGCAGGCCCGCGCGGACCGCAGCCTGCTGGCTCGCACGCGGCGCGCGGCGGACGAGGTGGGCCACCTGCGCGCCCGGGTCCGGGCGTTGTCGCCGCTCAGCACGCTGCAGCGCGGCTACGCGGTCGTGGAGCACGCCGACGGCCGGCTCGTCACGGGGCGCGATCAGATCGAGGCCGGTGAGCTGCTGCGGGTGCGGGTGGCCGACGGCGACTTCGGCGCCCGGGTGGTGGGCTGACCGAGGCCGGCTCGCGCCCCACGGGCGTCCGTCACGGGGAGTCGGTCGCTGCCTGGGCGAGCGCGCGACTGACCTCGGCGACATAGGCGGAATAGTCGCGGACAGCGACCGCGATGCTGCCGGCGACGCGAGCCAGGTCGATCTCGGCGTATTCGTGCACCAGCAGATTGCGCAGGCCCACCGACGGCGCCAGGGCCGTCGCCAGGGACGCGGGCAGGAAGCCGGCCCGCATGGCCAGCTCGAACGATTCCCGCTGGGTTTGTGGCGAGCGACCCACGACGCGCACGGCCAGATGGGCGTTGATGTCGACGGCCTGATCCACCAGCTGGCACAGCGCTCGCTCCACGGCTAGGCGACGCTCGAGGTCCGCTCTGAGCTCGTGATCGGAGACGTCGACCCGGGATCGCAGGTAGCCCAGGAGATCATGCATCGTGGCCAAGCGAGCGGTGACCACGGCGCGGTTCACGGTCACGACGCCAGATCCCGCAACAGTGCCTCGCGAAGATACGCGGTCTCGACGTACTCACCCATGGCGAACATCTGGCGGCGAGCGAAGGCACCCGGCGTCGTCTCCAGCAGCACGACGCCCTTGGTCAGGGACTCGACCCGCGCCACCGGTCCGGCCCGGTCGAGGTCGAGCAGGTCGATGTGATCCCCCGGAGCCACGGCGGCGACCGCGTCCAGGACGGCGAGCGGATCGCCACTGACGCCGGGCTGGAAGCCCACCGCAACGTCCACATCCCGCGGCGCAGCACCATCGAGCGCGCTGCCGAAGAGCACCACCAGCTCGACGTCGAGTCCTGCGAGAGCTGATCGCAGCGCGCCGGACCCTGCGGCGGCGCGCAGGGCAGCCGCGGTGGCTGCGGGTTCGATCAGCATGCCTCGATCGTACGGGCCTGCGGCGCGATTGTTGCGGGCCGCGCAGCGCCCCCGACTCGCGGGCTCCACGCGACGTCGGCGTCGGCGTCGGCACGTAGGGTGTGCCCGTGACCCCTGCGAAGCAGCCCGTCCCCCCGGCCGACACCCAGGGCGACGCTCGGAATGCCGACATCGCGGATCTGCCCTACGAGGCCGCCCGCGACGAGCTGGTCGGGATCGTCGGTCGGCTCGAAGGGGGTCAGTCCGGGCTGGAGGAGAGCATGCGTCTGTGGGAGCGCGGCGAGGCGCTCGCCGACCACTGCGCCGCGTGGCTGGACGGCGCGGAGCGGCGGCTGCGTCGCGAGAATGCCGAGGGCGCTGAGCACCCCGACACGAACGGCGCCGCGGAGAACCCTCAGGACGTGGGCGAGGGCTGACCGGTCGGCGCACTCGGCGTCGCGGCAGAGACCGGCTGCAGCGACAAGGCTGCGGCGAACCACTCCAGGTCGGCGTTGTCGACCTCGCCCGACAGCACCGTGACCAGTCCACCGGGCGCGCCCGGGCCCTGGGCGATCAGGCTCCGGTGGGCGCGTGGTGTCGTGTCGCCGACCGACGCCGTACGCCGTGTCCATGTCGTCCCGGCCACAGAGACGGTGCCCTCCTCGCGGCCGGAGCGGCTCTGCCGACCCACCCACGCGGCGACCTGCTCGGCGCCCACCCCATCGCCGGGCCGGGTCTGGGCCAGCACGACGTACCGGTCGTCGCCCGGCCGGTGGTGATAGCCGACCTGCCAGGTCGGCACTCCCTTGTCGTCGGCCGTCAGGGCCACCGAGGTGGGGTGCCAGTCGTCCCCCGTGCGCACGGTCGCGAGCGGCCAGCCGCGCTCGACGGCCAGCTGCGAAGCCACCCGAGCGACGTCCACCGTGGCCCGCTCCCGCTGCGCCGGGCGCGGCATCAGCGCGACGAACGCGAACACCACGACCGTCATGATCACCATCGAGATGATCAGGCTGCGCCAGTTTCCCCGGCCGTGCGTGCTGGTCCGGGCGGTCGACGCCGCGGGGGTGGGCGAGCCGCCCGTGGGCTGGTCGGTGCTGGTCACCCGGCCTATCGTAGGCGGCCAGGCATGACGACGGGGCGGCCGGTCGTGGTGACCCGGCCGCCCCGTCTCGGCGTACGGACTAGGCGTCCTGCGGCTGCTTGCTCGCCGCCGCCTCGCGGGCCTTGGCCCGCTCCAGCGCGCGCTTGCGGTCCGCCTCGTTCTCCTCGGCGATCTGGCGCGCCTTGTCCTCGTCGCGGGTCAGGCAGGCGCCCGACTCGGGGTCGAAGACGTGCATCAACGCGGGGTCGAAGACCAGTTCTGCGTCGTCGCCCTCGCGGACCCGGCTGCGGCTGTCGAGATTGACGACCATCTGGGTCCGCATCCCCTCACCGTCCAGCTCGCGGTCCAGCTCCTCCAGCTTGGCCTGAACCCCGGGGTCGGCCTCGTAGGGGATGTAGGCGTATTGCTCGTTGCCCAGCCATTCGGTGACATCGACCGGCACGCTGAAGCGCACGGCGTTCTCGGCGTGGGCGTCGCCGAGGGTCGCGTCCTTGAAGTGCTCGGGACGAATACCGACGATGACCAACTCCTTGCCGCGCACCTTCTCGGCCAACGCACCCGCCAGCGGTACGTCGACGAACGGCAGCTTCAACCTGTTGCCCTCGACCCGGGCCGGCAGGAAGTTCATCGGCGGAGACCCGATGAACCCCGCGACGAACAGGTTGACCGGCTGCTCATAGAGCTCGCGGGGGCTCGCGCACTGCTGCAGGATCCCCTTCTTGAGCACCGCGACCCGGTCCCCGAGCGTCATGGCCTCGGTCTGGTCGTGGGTGACATAGACCGTGGTGATGCCCATCGTGCGCTGCATCCGGGCGATCTCGGTGCGCATCTGACCGCGCAGCTTGGCATCCAGGTTCGACAGCGGCTCGTCGAACAGGAACGCGTCCGCGTCACGAACGATCGCGCGGCCCATCGCCACCCGCTGGCGCTGACCGCCGGAGAGGTTGCCCGGCTTGCGCTCGAGGTGTTCCTTGAGCTCAAGCATCGCGGCCGCCTTGTTGACCTTCTCGCGGATCTGGCCCTCCTCGAGGCCGCCCTTGTTGAGGCGCAGCGGGAAGGCGATGTTCTCGAAGACGGTCAGGTGCGGGTAGAGCGCGTAGTTCTGGAACACCATGGCCAGGTTGCGATCCCGCGGGGCGAGGTCGTTGACCCGCTTGCCGTTGATGACCAGGTCGCCGGAGGTGATGTCCTCCAGACCGACGATCATGCGCAGCAGGGTCGACTTTCCGCAGCCGGAGGGGCCGACGAGGATCATGAACTCGCCGTCCTTGATGTCCAGGCTGACGTCGTTCACGGCCGGGAAGCCGTCACCGTATTTCTTGACGATGTTCTTCAGATCGATTGACGACATGGTTCGAATTCTCCTAGGTCTGTATGCCGAGAGCGTCGTGGAATTCTTAGCCCTTGACCGCACCCGAGGTGAGGCCGGCGACGATGCGCTGCTGGAACAGCAGCACGAGGATCACGACGGGGATCGTGACGACCACCGAGGCCGCCATGATCGCCCCGGTGGGCTGCTCGAACTGCGAGGCCCCGGTGAAGAACGCCAGCGCGGCGGGCACCGTGCGGGCCCGCTCCGAGGACGTCAGCGAGATCGCGAACACGAAGTCGTTCCACGCCGTGAAGAACGTGATGATCGCCGTCGTGAACACGCCCGGCGCCGCCAGCGGCACGATCACCTTGCGGAAGGCTTCCCAGCTGGTCGCACCGTCGACCTGTGCGGCCTGCTCCATCTCCCAGGGGATCTGCCGGAAGAACGCGGTCATGGTCCAGATCGCCAGCGGCAGCGTCAGCGACAGGTAGGGCAGGATCAGGCCGGGAATAGTGTCGAAGAGCCCGATCCGACGCCACAGGTCATACAGCGGCGTGACCATCGAGATGACCGGGAAGAACGACACCGCCAGCGCCGTCGACAGGATCAGGCGCTTGCCGTTGAACTCCAATCGGCTGATCGCGTAGGCGCAGAACATGGCCAGAATCACGGAGATCAACGTCGCGACCAGGCACACGATGAGCGAGTTGCGCAGCGCCGGCAGGAACAGGTCCTTCGCCCCGCCGTTGAAGATCAGGTCGTAGTTCTCCATGGTCGGGTTCTTCGGCCAGAAGTTCCCGAAGAGATTGGCGTTGTTGTCGGCCAGGTCAGCCGACTTCTTGAAGGACAGGGCGAAGGTCCACAGCAGCGGAACCAACGTCCAGATCATGATCACGATCGAGAGCGCGAAGAGCCCCCACTTGGTCTTCTTGGAGACGTTGCTGTCCATCGGGTCAGCCCCTTCCCTCGGCGAGATCGACCTTGAACCCCTTGATGAAGAGGAACGCGATCGCGACGACGCACAGGAAGAGCAGCACCGACAGGGCAGAGCCCATGCCGACCTCCACCCTGCTGATCGTCTGGTTGTAAGCCAACAGCGAGAACGAGCTGGTGCCGTTCGCGCCGCCGGTCATGATGAAGATGTTGTCGAAGATGCGGAACGCATCCAGCGTGCGGAACAGCAGGGCGACCATGATGGCCGGCTTCATGTTCGGCAGGATCACCCGGAACAGAATCTGCCGGAAGGTCGCACCGTCCACCTTGGCGGCCTCCTCCATCACCGAGTCGACCTGAGCCAGACCGGACAGCAGGAGCAGCGACATGAACGGGGTCGTCTTCCAGATCTCCGACAGGCAGATGATGGCGATGGAGGGCCAGAACCCCCCGAACCAGTTGTAATCCGCCGGGAACGCCCCGAACGTGAAGAAGTTGAGCCAATGGTTGGCATAACCGGTGGTCACGCTGAACCCGTAGAACCACGAGAACGCCGACACCACGGTGATGATCGAATAGGGGATCAGCACGACGGTGCGCAGCGTCTTGCGGGGGATCACGACCCGGTGCATGACCATCGCGATGATGAAGCCGAAGACCAGCTCGACGACCACGGTGATGATCGTGATGAGCACCGTCACCCAGATCGCCTGCCAGAACACCGCGTCCTTCAGCGCCGTGACGTAGTTGTTGAGGAAGACGAACTCCCGGTTCTCCGGGTCGGTGAGGCGGTACTTGAAGAACGACGTCCACGTCGCCTGCAGGATCGGGTACGCCGTGACGGCGAGCATGATGACGAAGGCCGGGCCGGCCAGCTTCCAGCCGAGCACCTGCTCCCCGCGCGCCCGGTCCGACATCGCCTTCTTGGCGCGACGACCCGCCGGGGCAGAACCGGCCGTGGTCTTGTCCACTGCAGTGCTCATAGCAGCGCCTCTCCCTTCAGGACGGCCTTGATGAGTTCCTCGGCCGCACGCCCCGTCGAACCGGGGTCGACGCTGTTCGGCGGGCTATAGGTCTTCTGGATCGCCGTCGAGACGTCGCCGTAGTACTGCGTCAGCGGCCGGGGGGCGCCGTCATCGAGCGAGGTGCGGATCAGGTCCGCCATCGGGAACATCTCCTTGACCTTCGCGTCGTCGTACACGCTCTTGCGGGCGGCCGGGTTGCCGGTGCCGAGCATGTACGTCTTCTGCGATTCCGCGCTGGTCAGGCACTGCAGCGCCTTCCAGGCCTTGTCCTTCTTGGTGCTCGCGGCGTTGACGCCGAGCACGATCCCGCCGAGCGGCGGCTTGGAATCCTCGCCGGCCACGGTCTGCGGATAGCGGGTGTAGCCGATGTCCGAGACCATCCCGGGGTTGGCCTTCGCGGTGGCGGCCCAGACATACGGCCAGTTCAGCATGAATCCCGAGGTGTCCTCGGCGAGGAAGAAGTCCAGCGAGGTCGTCTCGTTCGTCGACCCCACGGCCGGCCCGCCGACCCCGGTGTCCGCCACCTTCTTGATCACGGTCGCCGCCTGGCGCCCGGCCTCGCTGCTCAGCCCGAGTTCCATCGTCTTGGCGTTGTCCGGGTTGGCGGTGATCACATGCCCGCCGGCCCCCTCGATGAGGGCGTTGATCCACACCATGTAGCCCTCGTAGAGCCGGGCCTGCACCCCGATGAGCTTCTTCTGGGACTGCGCGGCCGCGATGATCTGGTCCCAGGTGACGGGCTTGGTCATGTCGAGACCGGCCGCCTGGGCCACCGACTTGCGATACCACAGCAACTGCGTGTTCGCCCACATCGGCGCCCCGACCAGCTTGTCCTTCCAGCGCGAGGACTCCACGATCGGGTTGACGGCGTCCGCGACGAAGGTCTGCTCGTATTGCGCCGGCACCGGGGCCAAATAGCCCGGCTCGGCGAACTCCGCGACGAAGACCGGGTCAAGGCTCATCAGGTCCATCGAGGAGTCAGCGGCAGCCAACCGCCGAAGAACCTGCTGGCGTTGGTCGCTGGCGCTGTTGGGCAGGATCTCGACCTTGATCGCATAGTCCCCGTTGCTCGCGGCCGTGCATTGCGCCGCCAACTGGGCCTGCCCACCACCCTTCGGGTCGGCGCCACCGCCGTCGGGGTTGATGAACCAGGTGAGCTGATTGTCGGGCCCGCTAGAGCCACACGCGCTGAGCGCCGTGACGGCGGTCAGCGCGCAGGCGGCTATCGCCGCCGCCCGTTGTGTCATCCTTCGATTCCGCACCACGACTCCTTTGTCTCGTCCGGTGCCGGGCCCGTCGCCGAACTCGCATGTTCGGTGCGAGAGACGTTGCGGCACACCAGGCCCGCCCGGTGGGGTCGGCGAACCTTGGGGCAACCCTGCCATTGGCGCTCGGACCGCGCCCGCCAGCGACACCGTCACGATTGGGCATCGACGCCGCGAGGCGCGTGGACATCCGGTCGACAGGGGCTTTCAGGGGTACCGGAAATGGGCCCGTCGACAAGAAAAGAGCCTGGTCAGGCCCCGGCACGGCCGAACTATTACGATTAAGCATGCTTACTCTGCCGAGCCGAGTACGTCTTGTCAAGACAATCGTCCGGGAGCGGCGCGTCGATCCGCTTGACATCGCGTGTCCCGACGACCCTAGGGTCGTCCGATGACCCCCCGGCCGTCTCGCCGCCCCACCATGGCGGACGTGGGCCGCCTGGCGGGGGTCTCCGCCGCGACGGTCTCCTTCGTCCTCAACCCGGACTCCGACCAGAGCATCAGCCAGGCCACCCGGGCCCGGGTGCTGCAGGCCGTCGCCGACCTGGGGTACCGGCCCAACCGAGCCGCCCGGGTCCTGCGCCGCGGCAGTTCCGGCACGCTCGGGGTCGTGGTCGACGAATCGGCGGTGGAGTCACCGGTCGGCCAGATCCTGGCGGGGGCGTACGACGCCGCGGCCGCCGGCCAACACGTCCTGCTGACCATGTTCTCCGGGCGGGCCACCGAGATCCTGGCGACCTGCCTCGAGACGCTGGTCTCCCATCAGGTGACCGGGGTGCTCGTGCTGTGCAGCGGGACCCGCACCATCGACCTTCCGCCCGCCGCCTACGACGTACCCGCCCTCGTCGTCAACGGGCTCGACGCCACCGGGCGACTGCCCGCGTTCGTCCCCGACGATCGCGGCGGCGGTGCCGCCGCCGTGGCGACGGTGCTCGCCGCCGGGCATCGCGACATCGGCCTGCTCCTCGGGCGGGCGGGGGTCCTGGCGACGCGGGACCGGCTGGCCGGGGCGCAGGACGCGGTGGCGGGATTTCCCGACGCGCGGCTGCGGGTCCACTACGGGAACTACTACCTCGACTCGGGCTATGCCTTGGCGAGGGAACTCCTCGACCAACCCGACCCCCCCACGGCCCTGGTGTGTGGCAACGACCGGATGGCGCTCGGCGCCTATCTCGCGGCCGGCCACCTCGGCCGTCGGATCCCCGACGACGTCTCCGTGGTCGGCTACGACGACACCGATCCCGGCATCGAGTTGCTCACTCCCCCACTGAGCACCATCCGGCTGCCGCTGTATGACATGGGCCGGGCCGCCGCAGCGGCACTCCTGGCGGGGACGGCCGCCGACCTGCCCGCGGCCACCGCGCTGCCCTGCCCGCCCGTGCCCCGCGGGTCGGTGGGACCGCCCTGATCGCGCCCGGCTGCGGCGCCTGCCGCGCGACTAGGCTGGCCACGAACCAGCTGCCCGAGCGGATCAGAAGGGATGCGACATGGCCGACTTCGCGTACGAGGACCTGCTGCCGATCGGTGCCGACCCGACGCCCTACCGCAAGCTCTCCGACGCCGGCGTGCGCACCGTCGCGGGCCCGGGTGGGCGCACCTTCCTGGAGGTCGATCCCGAGGCGCTGACGTTGCTGGCCGAGACCGCCATGCACGACATCGCGCACTACCTGCGGCCCGGCCACCTCCAGCAGCTGAAGAACATCCTGGACGACCCCGAGGCCTCCAACAACGACAAGTTCGTGGCGCTCGACCTGCTCAAGAACGCCAACATCTCGGCCGGCGGGGTGCTCCCCATGTGCCAGGACACCGGCACGGCCATCGTGATGGGCAAGCGCGGCCAGCAGGTGTTGACCGCCGGGGTCGACGAGGAGCCGCTGAGCCTGGGCGTGTACAACGCCTACACCAAGCTCAACCTGCGCTACTCCCAGAACGCGCCGGTCAGCATGTTCGAGGAGAAGAACACCGGCAACAACCTGCCCGCGCAGATCGAGCTGTACGCCGACACGATCCCCGGCCACGAGACGACGTACAAGTTCCTGTTCATGGCCAAGGGCGGCGGCAGCGCGAACAAGAGCTACCTGTTCCAGGAGACCAAGGCGATCCTCAACCCGACGTCGATCATGACGTTCCTGGAGGAGAAGATCGCCAGCCTGGGGACCGCGGCCTGCCCGCCGTACCACCTGGCCGTCGTCATCGGCGGCACCAGCGCCGAGTTCGCCCTGAAGACGGCCAAGTACGCCTCGGCCCGCTATCTCGACACCCTCCCGACCACGGGCAATGCAGCGACCGGCCGGGGGTTCCGCGACGTCGAGATGGAGGAGCGCGTCCTGGAGCTGACCCGCAAGCTCGGCATCGGCGCGCAGTTCGGCGGGAAGTACTTCTGCCACGACGTCCGCGTCATCCGCCTGCCTCGGCACGGGGCGAGCCTGCCCGTGGCGATCTCGGTGTCCTGCTCGGCCGACCGGCAGTGCCTGGGCAAGATCACGCCCGAGGGTGTCTTCATCGAGCAGCTGGAGTTCGAACCCGGCCAATACCTGCCCGAGATCACCCACCGCGACCTGGCCGGCGAGCTGACGGGCAGCGCGCAGGAGGCCGCCGCCCAGGTGGTGAAGATCGACCTCAGCCAGCCGATGGACGACGTCCTGGCCGAGCTGACGAAGCACCCGATCAAGACCCACGTCTCCCTGACCGGGACGCTGGTGGTGGCGCGCGACATCGCCCACGCGAAGATCAAGGAGCGCCTGGACGCGGGCGAGCCGATGCCGCAATACCTCAAGGACCACCCGGTCTACTACGCGGGCCCCGCGAAGACCCCGGAGGGGATGGCGTCCGGCTCGTTCGGGCCGACCACCGCCGGGCGGATGGACAGCTACGTCGACCAGTTCCAGGCCGCCGGTGGGTCCAAGGTCATGCTCGCCAAGGGCAACCGCAGCAAGGCCGTCACCGACGCGTGCGCCGCGCACGGCGGGTTCTACCTGGGCTCGATCGGCGGCCCCGCCGCCCGTCTCGCGCAGGACTGCATCAAGAAGGTGGAGGTGCTCGAATACCCCGAGCTCGGCATGGAGGCCGTCTGGAAGATCGAGGTCGAGGACTTCCCGGCGTTCATCATCGTCGACGACAAGGGCAATGACTTCTTCGCCACCGTCGGCCCCAAGGCCATCCAGCAGACCATCGCGACCCGGCCCGGCATGACCGATTCGCAAAGCGACGTGGACGCCGGCCCGGTCGACGGGGGACCGCGATGACCGTGGCCGGCGGCGGGACCCAGCCCAGCAATCCCGCCGAGGCGTGGCGGGCCCTGCTGGAGGGGAACGAGCGGTTCGTCTCCGGGGCGGTGAGCCACCCCAACCAGGACGCGGCCCGCCGCGGCGAGCTGGCCGGCGGGCAGAAGCCGTTCGCGACGTTCTTCGGGTGCGGGGACTCCCGGGTCGCCGCCGAGGTGATCTTCGACCAGGGCCTCGGTGACCTGTTCGTGGTCCGCACGGCCGGCCACATCGTCGGCGACGGCGTGCTGGGGTCGCTGGAGTTCGCCACCGAGGTGCTCGGCGTGCCGCTGATCGTCGTGCTCGGGCACGACTCGTGCGGGGCCGTCAAGGCCGCGATCCAGCACTACCGGGACGCCTCGATGCCGGAGGGCTACATCCGCGACATCGTCGAGCGCGTGACGCCGAGCGTGATCTCGGCGCGCCGGGCCGGAGCCACGTCACCGGATGAGGTCGAGGCCGAACACGTGCGCCAGACCATGCAACTGATCCACCAGCGCTCCCAACTCATCGCCAAGGGCGTGCGGGAGGGCCGGTGCGCGATCGTCGGGCTGACCTACGCGCTGGCGCACGGCCGGGCGACGCTGGTCGAGGCGATCGGCGACATCGGGGAGTAGTCGGCCGCTGAGGAGCCGGGCCCTGGCCCTCTTGGGGCACCCAGGGCTCGGCCCTGTAGGGCCAGGCCCGCTCGGCCCTACAGGGCCAGGCGCGCTTTGACGACGGCGGCGAGGCGCTCGGCGGCGGCCTGGGCCCGCTCCTGGGTGTCCGCCTCGACCATGACGCGCACCAGCGGCTCGGTTCCGGACTTACGCAGCAGCACCCGCCCGGTCGCGCCGAACTCCTGTTGGGCCTCGGCCACCGCGGCTTGGACGTCGCCATCGGAATCGACCCGGTCCTTGTCGACGCCCTTGACGTTGAGGAGCACCTGCGGCAACCGGGTCATCACCTTGGCCAGCTCGGAGAGGCTGCGGCCGCTTTCCACGACGCGGGCCGCGACGTTGAGGGCGGTCAGGACGCCGTCGCCGGTGGTGGCGTGGTCGAGCATGATGACGTGCCCGGACTGCTCGCCGCCGAGGTTGAACCCCTTGGCCCGCATCTCCTCCAGCACGTAGCGGTCCCCCACGCCGGTCTGCGTGGTGCGGATCCCCTCGCGCTTCATCGCCTGGAGCAGGCCGAGATTGCTCATCACGGTCAGCACCAGGGTGTCGTTCTTGAGCCGGCCGGTCGCCTTGAGGCCAACGGCGAGGATGGCCATGATCTGGTCGCCATCGACGATCCGACCGTCGGCGTCGACCGCCAGGCAGCGGTCGGCGTCACCGTCCCAGGCGAAGCCCAGGTCGGCGCCGCGGGCCACGACGGCCTCGGACAGCTTGTCGAGGTGCGTCGAGCCGTAGCCGTCGTTGATGTTGAGGCCGTCCGGCGAACCGCCGATCACATCGACGGTCGCGCCGGCCCGTTCGAAGGCGGCGGGGCCGACGTTGCTGGCGGCGCCGTGCGCGGCGTCGACGACGACATGCAGACCGTCGAGTCGGGTGGGCACGCATTCGCGCAGGTGGTGCAGGTAGAACTCGCGCCCCTGCGGGAACGGGCGAATCCGGCCCACGGCCGAACCCTGCGGCCGCTCGGTCCAGGGCGCACCCATGTGCTCGGTGATCTCGTCCTCGGTGGCGTCGGAGAGCTTGTGCCCGCCGCGGCCCAGGAACTTGATCCCGTTGTCCGGCATGGCGTTGTGCGAGGCGGAGAGCACGGCGCCCATCTCGGCGCGCATGCGCGCGGTCAGGTAGGCGATCGCCGGGGTGGGCAACACGCCGGCATCCAGCACATCGACGCCCGCCGACGCGAAACCCGCGCAGACCGCGGAACCGAGGAACTCCCCCGAGGCCCGGGTGTCGCGCCCCACGACGGCCACCGCCCGGTGCCCGCCGTACGCGCCCTTGTCACCCAACGCCCGCGCGGCTGCCACCGACAGGTTCAAGGCCAGGTCGGCGGTCAAATCCTTGTTGGCCAGCCCCCGAACGCCGTCGGTTCCGAACAGGCGCGGTGCCATGCGTGTCTCCGTTCTCGTGCTGCCCGGGCGGCCGACGCTGCCCCGGTACGCCGTACGTCGTGGTCCCCCCGACACGGCGCCGCGGCCCTCGCCTCTCGCGATAGCCGCGCCGCCCACCAGTGTACGGCGGGTGCGGACGGCGCCCGGACGCCGACCGCGTCACACCCGGACGCGCAGCGGGAGCATGTGCCGGCACCCCGACACGCCGCAGGGCCCCGGTGATCGTCCGGGGCCCTGCGGGGGGGTGCGTGCTCCAGCAAGCAGCCAATCGGCGCTGGTGGAGCCTAGCGCTGATAATCTCGCGCAGCGAGATCAGCGCTTGTGGAGCCGAGCGCTGATAATCTCGCGCAGCGAGATCAGCGCTTGTGGAGCCGAGCGCTGATAATCTCGCGCAGCGAGATCAGCGCTTGGAGTACTGCGGCGCCTTGCGCGCCTTCTTCAGACCGGCCTTCTTGCGCTCCGGGACGCGAGCGTCACGGGTCAGGTAGCCGGCCTTCTTCAGCGCGGGCCGGTTCAGCTCGGGGTCGACCCCGTTGAGGCTGCGGGCCACGCCGAGCCGGACCGCACCGGCCTGGCCGGAGGGGCCGCCCCCATGCACGCGGACGAGCACGTCGTAGGCGCCGTCCAGTTCCAGGATCTTCAGCGGCTCGTTGACGATCTGCTGGTGGACCTTGTTGGGGAAGTAGTCCTCCAGCGTGCGGCCGTTGATCTTCCACTCGCCGGTGCCGGGCACGATGCGCACCCGGGCGATGGCCTGCTTGCGGCGTCCGGTGGCGGCACCGGGCGAGGAGGCCGACGGGCGACGCGCCGGCTCGGCGGCGCGGGTGTCGGTCTCGGTGGTGTATTCGGACAGGGCGGGCTCGTCGAGCTCGAGTTCGGTGGTGATGTCGGACACGGTTCTCCTCGTGTGCTATCCGTCGGCTCAGGGTCGGCGGGGCCGACTACTGAGCGACCTGCGAGATCTCGAAGGGCACCGGCTTCTGGGCCTGGTGAGGGTGCTCGGCGCCGGCATACACCTTGAGCTTGCTCAGCTGCTGGCGCGCGAGGGAGTTCTTGGGGAGCATGCCGCGGATGGCCTTCTCCACCGCGCGCTGCGGCGACTTGGCCATCAGCTCGGTGTAGGAGGTGGAGCGCAGTCCGCCCGGGTAGCCGGAGTGGTGGTAGGCCTTCTTCTGCTGCAGCTTGCTGCCGGTCAGGGCCACCTTGTCGGCGTTGATGATGATGACGAAGTCACCGGTGTCGACGTGCGGGGCGAACGTCGGCTTGTGCTTGCCGCGCAGCAGGACGGCGGCCTGCGAGGCGAGGCGGCCGAGCACGACGTCGGTGGCGTCGATGACGTGCCACTTACGCTCGATCTCGCCCGGCTTCGGGGTGTAGGTACGCACGGATCAGCCTTGCTTTCTCTCGTGATGCTTGCGGGTGCTCCGCTGCGGAGCTGCCGTGCCCGGGAACCGATTCGGCCCACCCACGCGGCCATTCACCGGCCGTCGGCACAACGAGTACCTACTGTACCGGGCGGGCGCCGGCCCCCTCAAATCCCGCTATCAGGTCGTTGACCAGCGGCGACGCTCACGATGACTGCGTTCCCCAGGAATCGTGCATCGGTTCTATGCAAAACTTCTGTGCATGGTAGCCCGATCTGGAGACCCGACGGCGGACGAGGCCGCGCCGCTGCCGGCGTACCCGGTCGATGCCGCTGCCCTGCGCACGCTCGCCCACCCGCTGCGTGCCCGCCTGCTCGCCGAGCTGCGCTCGCTCGGCCCCGCGACCGCCACCGAGCTCGCCGCGAGCCTCGCGACGAACACCGGCGCGACCAGCTACCACCTGCGTCGTCTGGAGGAGGTGGGCCTCGTCGGCGATACGGGTCAGGGCCGGGGCCGCCGCCGGGTCTGGGAGGCGCGCACCGCCGACCGGGAGGTCGTTGCCGACGACGAGGACGCCGAGGCGGCGGCGGACTGGCTGGCCCGGGACTACGTGCAGCACTTCGCCGGCAAGGCCCAGGACTGGATCGGTCGGGCCGGGCAGTGGTCGCCCACCTGGCAGGACGCCAGCGGCCTCGACGACCGGCTGGTTCTCGTCACGGACGAGCAATTGGCCGCCTTGCGCGCGGACGTCGATGAGGTGCTGGCGCGGTATCGCCGGGTCGGGGCGGGCAATCCGCAGGCCAAGCGGGTGACCTTCTACACCTGCGCGTTCCCGCTCGACGCCCCCGGTCGAGGGACGTCCGGTGGCGGCTGACCTGGACCGAGCGCCCGGCTCCCCCGGGTGCGCCCGGTCGGTGAAGGCACGGTGACCGCGCCTCCCCCTGTCCAACCGGGCGACACCCAGGAGACCGCCAGGTCGCGTGCGGCCCGCACCGGGCCGCAGCGGCCCGGCCGCCGTCGCCCCCGCAGCGCGAACGCGGCACTGGACGATCGTCCTGAGGTGAGTATGCAGGATCGACGAGCACTTTCCCAGAGCGCTGCAACAGCCGTTTGCGCATTATCGCGAGGCGGCGCACATTGCGCACCGCTGCCTGAGAGTCACCGCCGCGGCTCGACGAACACGGCCACGGTGCGAGCCGGCACCGTCGCCACCCCGGCGGCGGCATCCCACGACGCGGTGCACACGACGTCATCGGCGCCGTCGGCGTGCACCGGCGAGAGCTGCAGATCGGCCCCGACCAGGCCGGGCACCCGCTGCCGCACCTGCCCAGGTGTCGCATTGAAGACCACGACGACCTGCCGGAACGTCTCGTCCACGGCTTCCCCCACGGTGTCGTCGAGGCGCATGACCACGACGCCGGGCACGGCCGCCTCGGTCCCCGAGGCGGGGAAGGTCACCTTGGCCGCGATGGCGTCCGCTCGGCCGAGCCGGAACAGCGGCGTCGAGGCGCGCAGTCGCAGCAGGTCCTGCGCCTGCGCCGTCGCCGCCGCGATGTCGTCCGGGGACGGCTTGAGAGTGGGGTCAGCAAGCAGCGGTTGCATATACGGCCACCGAGCGCCGTTGTCCGGCTCCGCCGGCAGGCCGCGACCGAATCCGTTGATCTGGCCGGTGAAGTCGAGCGGGTTGAACCAGTCGCCGGAGTCGTAGCTGTTGCGGTCCAGGCTCTTGCTACGCAGCAGGTCGGCGCCGGCGTGCCAGAACGCGACCCCCTGGGCCAACGTCGCGCAGGCCAGGGCGAGGGTGTTCATCCGGACCCGCTCCGCCATGGTGGTGGCCCGCGGCAGCTTGAGGGCGAGGGCATCGAACAACGTCTCGTTGTCGTGGGCGTCGACGTAGTTGACGACCTCGCCCGGCTGGTCGGCGTATCCGGCGGGTTGGCCGTTGTAATCGATCTGCGCCCCGGTCACCGGCGTGCCCGTGGCCTGGCTGACGAACGAGAACGTCCGCAGGTTGCCGGCCAGGCCCAGCTGGAGCAGGTCCGTGCTGTGCGCGAGCGCCGCGGCCTGGGCAGCCGCGTCGCCGTTGACGGCCGCACCGTTGGGGTCGGTCGACAGCCCGGTGCCCAGGCCCTGGATGCGCGGGTCGGCGTCAAACGGCCCGCCGCCTCGCACGGCGTCGCGCAGCCGATCGCTGAAGGTCCCGATGTCGGTGCCGCCGAGTTGACCCTGCCGGGCCTGGACGAACCGTGCGTTGTCGGCGACCTCACCGAAGTTCCAGCCCTCGCCGTAGAGGGTGATCGCGCGCCCGTCGACGCCGTCCGCGGACAGGGTCAAAGTGTCGAGGGCGGCACGCACCGCGGCCATGTCCGCCACCGAATGGTGCCCCATCAGGTCGAAGCGGAAGCCGTCGACCCGGTAGTGCCGCGCCCAGTGCAGCACCGCATCGACCATCAGCTTGCGCATCATCGCGTGCTCGGTCGCGGTGTTGCTGCAGCAGGTCGAGTTCGTCACGACGCCGTCCGCGTCGAGCCGGTGATAGTAGCCGGGGACGATCCGATCGAGCACCGACAGCGGGGACTGGCCGTGCGCGGTGGTGTGATTGAAGACCTGATCGAGCACCACGCGCAGTCCGTCGGCGTGCAGCGCGCCGACCATCGTGCGGAACTGGGCGATCCGCTCGCCCCCGTCGGCCGCGGCGGCGCTCGCGGCATAGGACCCCTCCGGCGCCAGGTAGTGCAACGGGTCGTAGCCCCAGTTGAAGCCGTCCGTGGCCGCCACCGCCAGCACGAGCTGCTGTTGCTGCGCGCTGTCCGGGGGCAGCGCTACCAGATCACCCGCCGGCCGCCTCTGATTCGCCGGGTCCTCCGGGATGGTGGCGATGTCGAAGCTGGGCAGCAGGTGGATCGTGGTCAGCCCCGCGGCCGCGAGCCCACGCAGATGGACCCGGCCGGCCCCCTCGTCGGCGAACGCCAGATAGGAGCCGCGGTGCTCCGGCGGGACCGCGGCGTCGTCGATGGAGAAATCCCGGATGTGCAGCTCATAGATGGCCTGGTCGACGCTGCGCGCCAGCCGCGGGGCGGCGGTGGTGCGCCACTGGTCCGGAGCCCAGCGCGGGTCGGTCAGGTCGACGAGCACCGACCGCGTGGAATCGAGCGTCAGCGCCACCGAATAGGGGTCGGTGACCCGGTTGACCTCGACGCGCCCGGTGCTCGGCGCGTAGACCGTCACCTCGTAGAGATAGCGCGACCCCGCCTCGCCCGCCTCGCCGCGAGCGGTCCACGACCCGTCGACCTCCCGGGTCATCGCCGTGCGTCGGGCCGTCTCGACCGGGGCATCGCCCGGGCTGCCGGCCGGCCAGGTCAGCAGGGTCACCGAGCGCGCGGTCGGCGCCCACAGCCGGAAGGTCGGCGCCGCGCTGCCGGGCGCCCAGCTCACGCCGTACGACGTCGTCGTCGCCGTCTCCGCATACAGCGCGTCGAGGACCGCAGCGATCTGCACACCGCTGACCTGCCGCAGTCGGCCCCACTCGTCGTACAGCGCGATCGCCAGCTGGCCCTGCAGCAGCGCCTCGACCGCCTCCCGCCCGGCCTGGCTCGGCGCCAGCCGAAGCGCGAGGTAGCCGGTCAGCTCCGGGTGCGCCGCGGTGACCTCCGCGGGCAGGCCGGTGCGCTGACAGGCCAGCTCGTACGCCGTCGTGGCCGGCCCGGTCAGCGCCTGGTCGTCGCGCACGAGGCCGCCCTGCGGGGCGCCGTACAGCTGCCAGTGCAGCCGGGTCGGATCGGCACCGGCCGGTACGGCGTCGGGCGGCCAGGCGATCAGGTCCGGCTCCACCCAGATCGCCCGCGCCCTGGTCAGCTCGGGATCCGGGCCGGGTGGGACGACGTGGACGGTGAGCTCGTGGGTGGCCAGCAGGTAGTCGAAGGTCACGGCCAGTCCGTCGCTCGGCACGGTGAAGGCCTGGTTGGGCCCGTCCTTGAGACCGCCGGCGCCGTAGTTCTCGGCCCAACTCAACCCGTGCGCGACCTTGACCTCGTAACGGCCCGCCGGGATCGCCGTCGTGGTCCAGGTGTAGCGGCCGGTCCCCTGGGGGTCCTGCAGCCACGGCCGCAGGCACGCCGGATCCCAGTCAGCGCCGCAGCCGAGCGCGCCCTGGAAGCTGCCGGGGGCGGTGATGACCGGACCCTGCGCCCCGGTCGGCGGCGGGGCCAGCGCGGTGTCCGGCATTCCGGGCGGACCCACGATCGCGAAGCCGGACGTCGCTGCCACGGCGCCGCGCCGGTCCTTGGCGACCGCTCGGTATTCCAGCATCGTGCCCGCCGACACCCCGGTGACGTCGTGGCAGATGCGGTACGGCGGGTGGTCGTCGGTGCCGAGATGAGTCCAGTCGATGGTCCCGACCGGGCGCATCGCGAACGAGACCTGCGCGAACACATTCCCCGGCACGCTGGCGGCGATCTCCGCGCGACCGCCGACCACGGCGCCGCGGCCCGGGCTGATCAGGTGCACCACCAGCGGTCCGATCGGGTCCGGGATGGCCCGCTCGGCCCGGAAGACCTGCACCGACAGCGGCGGCACCGTGAGGTGGACGCGGGCCTCGCGGTCGGCGGTCAGCGGCCGGTCGGTGCCGTAGATCGGGTGGAACGTCATCTCGGGGCCGTACGTCGCGAAGGCGGCGGGCGCCGCGGTCGTCGCGTTGTTGGCGATCACCAGGTATTCGATGCCGTCGGCGGCCAGCACCCGTGAGAACGCATAACAGCCGGCCGAATTCGCGGCGAAGCGAGGCACCTGGGCGCCGTCGGCGAGGGCCGGGTGCGCGGCGCGGAGCCGTGCCAGCCCGGCGATGTGCTCAAAGAGGGGACCATCGGTGCCGAAGTGCTCGCCCGTGCCCATCGTGCCGCCGCCGACCAGCGTCTCCGCGGCGAACTGGGCCACCTGGGTGGCGAACATGTCCTGCCGGGCGTCCTTGTCGCCGCCGGCCCCGGCGAAGCCCTGTTCGTCGCCGTAGTAGACGACGGGTTGGCCCCGGGTCAGGTACATCAGCGCGTGCGCCAGGCGATGGCGGGCGGCGAGCTCTTGGCCGATGAAACCGGCCTGGGCCAGCAGCATCCCCACCCGGCCCAGGTCGTGGTTGCCCAGGAACGTGGGCAGCCCGTAGGCGTTGGAGTCGGTGTCGGTGTACCAGTCGTCGGTGGCGAAGAAGGCGGCCAACCGGGTGGTCGGCGCGCCTTGGGCGAAGGCCAGCGCGGCCCCCTGGAACCCGAAGTCGAGGGTGGCCTGCACCCTGCCCGTCGTGGTGTAGCGGGATGTGACGCGGGGATCGCCGTCGTAAACCTCCCCGAACATGAAGAACTCGCTATTCCCCGCGGCGCGGGCGGCGGCGAGCACCGCCGGCGAGAAGCGCTGCCAGAAGGCCAGGTTGACGTGCTTCATCGTGTCGATGCGGAACCCGTCGATGCCGGTCCTGGCCCAGGCCGCGTAGATCTCGATCATCCCCTCGACGACCTCGGGCCGCTCGGTGAACAGGTCGTCGAGGCCGACGAAGTCGCCGTAGGTCACCGACTCCCCGGTCCACGTCGAGTTGCCCCGGTGGTGGTACATCGTCGGATCGTTGAGCCACGCCGGCACCTTGACCGTCGCGTCGGCCGCGGTCCGCCAGGTCGGCACGTAGGGAAAGCTGGTCGCCGGGTCGAGGTCGGGAAAGGTGGCCGAGGACGCGTAGTCGGCGTCGTCGAACGGCGTACCGTCGGCGGCCCGGTAGGGCCGGTCCGACTTGGGCACATAGCCGTAGCGGTCGCCCGCATGGTCCAGGACGTCCGCGGTGTGATTGGTGATGATGTCGAGGAAGACCTTCATCCCCTTCGCGTGGGCCGCGGCCACCAGCGCCGCCAGGTCCTCGTTCGTGCCCAGGTGTGGGTCGATCCGGGTGAAGTCGGTGGTCCAGTAGCCGTGATAGCCCGCCGAGATGTCGTCGCCGGACCCCTGCACGGGGCGGTTGGTGAACGAGGGCGTCAGCCAGATCGCGGTCGTGCCCAGCGCCTGCAGGTAGTCCAGCTTCTCGATGACGCCGCGCAGGTCGCCGCCGTGGAAGAAGCCCTTGTCGGTGGGGTCGAAGCCGGTGCTCAACCGGTCGCCGGTCAGGCCCCCGCTGTCATTGGCGGGGTCGCCGTTGGCGAACCGGTCGACCATCAGGAAGTAGAACCGCTCCCGGGTGAGCGGATTGCGCAGGCTGTCCCGGGCCAGCTCGGCGTCCTGGGGGCCGGCCGGCCCGGCCAGGGTCAGCGGGGCCACCTCGATCCGATGCGTGGCGTCGTCGTAGCTGACCACGACCGTAGCCGGGCCCAGCAGCCGCAGCCCGAGATTGGGCCCGTCCTGGGCGCCACCGGCGCCGTAGTTCTCGGCCCAACTCCCGCCGATGGTCACCTTGTAGTCGTAGCTCCCGGCGGGCAGGTCGAACCTCGCCTGGTACGTCGCGCCGCCGGTCGACACGAGCCGCGTGGCCGGGCAGTCCGGCACCCAGTCCGAGGCACACCCCAGCGCCGACTGCAGCGTGCCGACGAGCGTGACGACCTTGGTGTCAGCAGCGCCAGCGGCAGGCAGCATGGCGGGTCTCCTTCGGCGTGAGGCGGTTCCAGCTCTGGGACGGGCGCTGCGCGGTGCGGCCGACCACCCGGTAGAGCGTTTCGGGGGGAGATTAGTACCTCGCACCGACAACCCACGGGCGTCGGCGACGCGGCGAACGCCGGGCAGCTCACCCGTGAGCCGACGCGAGCCACCGCGAGCTGCTGAGAGCCGCTGCTAGCCGGGGTCCCGCGTCCGCTCCGGGAGCGTTCGCACGCGTCGGGCGGCGGCGGCCCGACGCGCCAGCTCGGCATCCGGCGGGTACCCGACCTCCTCGAGACACAGGCCGTGCGGGGGCATCACGACGACGCCGGAGTCACGCTTGCCGGCCACCAGAACGCGTCGGGCCCACCCCGGATCGCGACGCCCCTCCCCCACCGGCAGAACCGCACCCACCAGGGAACGCACCATCGAATGGCAGAACGCGTCGGCGATCACGGTCGCCACGAGGATGCCGTCGGCGTCGCGCTGCCACGAATAGAGCTGCAGCGTCCGCACGGTCGTGGCCCCCGCACGGCGCTTGCAAAAGGCAGCAAAGTCGTGCAGGCCGGTCAGCGACGCCGCCTCGACAGTCATCGCCTCGACGCACAGCGGACGCGGGTGGGTCACGACCTCGCGCCGCCGCAACGGGTCGAGCTCCCAGAGGCGGTCGGTGAGCCGGTAGGAATAGCGCCGGTAGGACGCCGAAAAGCGCGCATCGAAACCGTCCGGTGCCGGCGCCACCCGACGTACCACGATGTCCCCCGGCAGCACCCCCCGCAGCCGCGTCACCGCCGCCGCTCCCGGCTCACGCGTCGACCGGCCCGGCAAGCTCTCGTACGCCGTGCGCGGCACGTCCACGTGCGCCACGGCCGCCCGGGCATGCACCCCGGCGTCGGTGCGTCCAGCCACGGTGAGCCGTACGGCGTCGTACCGCAGGATCGTCGCCAGTGCGGCCGTGAGCTCACCCTCGACGGTACGCCGACCGGGCTGGGCGGCCCATCCGGAGAAGTCGGTGCCGTCGTAGCCGAAGTCGAGCCGAAGCCGTACGCCGTCGCCCGCCGCGCTCTCGGACTCGACGCTCGTCACGGACTCACCCTAACCCCGCCCTGGTCCCCCGCACTGCCGCCCCATGACCTGCACTGCCGCCCCACTACCCGCACTGCCGCCCTTGATGAATGGGGGCGGCAGTCGTGCAAAGAGGGCGGCAGTCGTGCAAAGGGGGCGGCAGTCGCCGCAAGGCCGGACACGACAGCGGGTCCGACCCCCACCGTGGGGAGCCGGACCCGTTGCGTCGTGAAAGAGGGAGCCGATCAGGATTCGTCGGACTCGGCACCCTCGTCGCCGGAGACGCCGGCGAAGCCCGCCTTCTCGGCCGCCTCGGCGTCCTTGAAGTAGACCTCCGCGACGGTCCGCTCGTAGTACGGCGACTCGGGGGTGTGGAACTTCATCGAGTCCTTGTTGCCCTTGACCGGGAAGCCCTCGGGCACCGAACCGTCGGCCGGCACGGGCGCCGAGTCGGGCCCGTAGCCGCCATCGGCCGGCGTGGCAGCCTCCTCGGCCGACACCGCAGGAGCCTCAGCCGCCTCGGCGGGAGCCTCGGCCGGCGCGGCGGCCTTCTTGGCGGCCCGCTTGGTGGCCGCCTCAGCCTCCTTCACCGTGGCCTGCTTCGGCGAGTACACCTCCCGGACCAGCTCGATCACGGCCATCGGCGCGTTGTCGCCCTTGCGGGCGCCGATCTTCGTGATGCGGGTGTAACCGCCCGGACGCTGCGCCATGTCCGGCGCGATCTCGGTGAACAAGCGATGCACGACACCCTTGTCCCGGACGACCGTGAGGACTCGGCGCCGGGCATGCAGGTCACCCCGCTTGGCGAAGGTGATGAGGCGCTCGGCCAGCGGACGCAGCCGCTTCGCCTTGGCCTCGGTCGTCGTGATCTTGTCGTGCTCGAACAGCGCCGTGGCGAGATTCGCCAGGATCAGCCGTTCGTGCGCCGGACCGCCGCCCAGGCGGGGGCCCTTCGTGGGGGTAGGCATGAGTTCTCCTGTGGGTCTGCTGACCGATCCGCGCCGACCCGCTCACGGGCCGGACGCACTCCCGGTCGAATCGGTCAGTACTGCTCGTCCTCGGCGAAGGCCGAGTCGTCGTCCTCGTCGTAGCGGTCGACGATCGCCGCCGGGTCGAATCCGGGCGGGCTGTCCTTGAGGGCCAGACCCATGCCGACCAGCTTGGCCTTGACCTCGTCGATCGACTTCGCGCCGAAGTTGCGGATGTCGAGCAGGTCGGCCTCGCTGCGGCCGACGAGCTCGCCGACCGTGTGGATGCCCTCGCGCTTGAGGCAGTTGTAGGAGCGGACCGTCAGGTCCAGGTCCTCGATCGGCAGGGCGAGGTCCGCAGCCAGCGCCGCGTCCGTGGGCGAGGGCCCCATGTCGATGCCCTCGGCCTCGATGTTCAGCTCGCGGGCCAGGCCGAACAGCTCGACCAGCGTCTTGCCCGCCGAGGCGAGGGCATCGCGCGGCGCCATCGAGTTCTTCGTCTCGACGTCGACGATCAGCTTGTCGAAGTCGGTGCGCTGCTCGACTCGGGTGGCCTCGACCCGGTAGGTGACGGCCAGCACCGGGGAGTAGATCGAGTCGACCGGAATCCGGCCGATCTCCTGGTCCCCGGACTTGTTCTGCTGCGCCGAGACGTAGCCACGGCCGCGCTCGACCGTCAGCTCCATCTCGATCTTGGAGTTGTCGTTGAGCGTGGCGACGTGCAGGTCGGGATTGTGCACCTCGACCCCGGCCGGGGGGGCGATGTCGGCCGCGGTGACGATGCCGGGACCCTGCTTGCGCAGGTACATCACGACCGGCTCGTCGTGCTCGCTGGAGACGACCAGGCCCTTGATGTTGAGGATGAGCTCGGTGACGTCTTCCTTGACCCCGGGAATCGTCGTGAACTCGTGCAGCACGCCGTCGATGCGAATGCTCGTGACGGCGGCACCGGGAATGCTGGAGAGCAGCGTCCGACGCAGGGAGTTGCCGAGTGTGTACCCGAATCCGGGCTCGAGCGGCTCGATGACGAACCGGGACCGAGCATCGGAGATGACCTCCTCGGACAGGAGGGGTCGCTGTGCGATGAGCACTGGTTTCTTCCTTCCCGCGGGCGACCGCTATATGAGGCCCGCAAGTGGTGCCGGCAGCAGATCGCGGTGCCGGCGGTCCGCCTCGCATCGGTCCACGAGGCGGACCAGACGGCGGGGGGCACCAGGCCCCCCGCCGATCGGTCAGTTCTTGGAGTAGAGCTCGACGATCAGCTGCTCGGTGAGCACTGTGTCGATCTGCTCGCGAACCGGCAGCTGGTGGATCAGGATCTGCAGCGTGCCCGGCACGACCTTCATCCACGCCGGGATGGGCCGGTCGCCGAACGTCTGGCGAGCCAGCTCGAACGGGAACGCCTCACGGCTCTTGGGACGGATGTCGATGATGTCGTACTGGCTCACCCGGTAGCTCGGGACGTCGACGCGCACGCCGTTGACCAGGAAGTGACCGTGGGTCACCAACTGCCGGGCGGCGCGGCGGGTCCGGGCGATGCCGGCCCGGTAGACGACGTTGTCGAGGCGCGACTCCAGGATCTGCAGCAGGTTCGCGCCGGTCTTGCCGGAGCGGCGGACCGCTTCCTCGTAGTAGCCGCGGAACTGCTTCTCCATCACGCCGTAGGTGAAGCGGGCCTTCTGCTTCTCCTGCAGCTGGTGGAGGTATTCCTTCTCCTGGATCCGGCCCCGACCGTGCTGGCCGGGCGGGAAGGGACGGTTCTCGAAGTTCTTGTCGCCGCCGACGAGGTCGACCTTGAGGCGACGCGACTTCTTGGTGATGGGGCCGGTGTAACGGGCCATGGTCTCGTGGTCTCCTTACTCGCTACGGGCGCTCAGACGCGGCGACGCTTGGGCGGACGGACACCGTTGTGCGGCGTCGGCGTGACGTCGCTGATGGCGCCGACCTCCAGGCCGGTAGCGGTCAGGGAACGGATAGCGGTCTCGCGGCCGGAGCCCGGACCCTTGACGAACACGTCGACCTTGCGCATCCCGTGCTCCATCGCGCGACGGGCGGCGGCCTCGGCCGCCATCTGCGCCGCGAACGGGGTGGACTTGCGCGACCCCTTGAAACCCACCTGGCCGGCGGACGCCCAGCTGATGACCGCGCCGGTCGGGTCGGTGATCGAGACGATCGTGTTGTTGAACGTGCTCTTGATGTGGGCGTGCCCGTGGGCGACGTTCTTCTTCTCCTTGCGGCGCACCTTCTTGGCGCCCGCGGCCATTCGGCTCTTGGGAGGCATGGTTCGAGTTCTCTCCTACGTCTTCGGCGATGCAGCTGTCGTGGTCGGTCTTCGAGGCGAAGGCCTGGCGCGGGGGCAGGCGCCCCCGGGCCTACTTACCGGCCTTCTTCTTGCCGGCCACAGTGCGCTTGGGACCCTTGCGGGTGCGCGCGTTGGTCTTCGTGCGCTGCCCGCGGACGGGCAGGCCACGCCGGTGTCGCAGGCCCTGATAGCTGCCGATCTCCACCTTGCGGCGAATGTCGGCCTGAACCTCGCGGCGCAGGTCACCCTCGACCTTGAAGTTCTCCTCGATGAAGTCGCGGAGCTTGACGAGGTCGCTCTCGGTGAGTTCCTTGACGCGAGTCGACGGGTCGACCCCCGCCGCCTCGACGGCCTGCTTGGCGCGGGTCCGACCCATGCCGTAGATGTACGTAAGAGCGATCTCCACGCGCTTCTCGCGCGGCAGGTCGACTCCGACAAGTCGTGCCATACGGAATTGTTCTCCTGATCATGGCGGAGGTCTGGAGCAACACCGTCCCAGCTCGTCGGCTGGTCCCCGGCCTCCGTGCCGGGGGTGACGTCCGGGCGGTGCCCGGGGCCGGGTGTTGCTTGCTGCATATCGCGTCAGCGGTGAAGATCAGGCGACGTCGTGCGGGTGGTTGCGGGTTGCCGAGCGCTAGCTCAGCCCTGGCGCTGCTTGTGGCGCAGGTTCTCGCAGATCACCATGACCCGGCCGTTACGGCGGATCACCTTGCACTTGTCGCAGATCTTCTTGACGCTCGGCTGAACCTTCATCCTGCCTTCGTCTTCGGATCTGGCCCCTCGGCCGGGCCACCGTGGTGGCCGCCCGGAGGGCGGGTTCGGAGCGGGAGTGGTGCGGTACGTCGGGGTCGGTGTGGCCACCGATCACGCCGTACGGGGTGCTGCTCGGCTCGGGTGGGCCGCTCAGCGGTAGCGGAAGACGATGCGCCCGCGGGACAGGTCGTAGGGGCTCAACTCCACAACCACCCGGTCCTCGGGGAGGATCCGGATGTAGTGCTGCCGCATCTTGCCCGAGATGTGCGCCAGCACCTTGTGCCCGTTGCTCAGTTCCACCCGGAACATCGCATTCGGGAGAGCCTCGACGATCGTGCCCTCGATCTCGATGACACCGTCCTTCTTGGCCATGTCCTCCGCAATTCGTTTCAGCCGTCGGCCGGCAGGTCGACGGGCATGCGTCCGGGCCAGGCCCGGCTGTCCTTTCGGGGCTGACCCCGGCAGGTCCATTCCCGCTGCCGAGCGGGCCCGAACGCGACGCGACCCCGGGCACCGCACCCAGCAAGGGCAGATGACGAGGTCGGGACGAGCATCGGGCACGCCGAAGCGACGAGTGAACCGACTCATCAGTCTAGTGCAGCCGCCCAGGAACGCGAAATCCGCTCCGGCGCAGGTCGGCTCCGGCGCGACGGGTCACTCCAGGGGCCCGTACGGCGCCCCGCGCGCGGTCAACTCCGCCGCTCCCCCGTCGAGAGCGGTCAGCACCCAGATGCCGGCGTCGGTCGCCGCCACGGTGTGCTCCCAGTGCGCGGCCGCGGAGCCGTCGACGGTCACCACCGTCCAGTCATCGGCGAGCACCGAGGTCTCCGGCGAGCCGAGCGTCACCATGGGCTCGATGGCGACCGTCGCCCCCGAGCGCACCGTCGCGGTGCGGCCCTTGACCCGATAGTTGTAGACGTCCGGCTCCTCGTGCATGGCCCGCCCGATGCCGTGGCCGGTGTATCCCTCGACGATGCCGAAGTCGAGTCCGTGCCGGTCGCGCTGCTCCTGGACGGCGTCTTCGACGGCACCCCCGACGTCGTTGAGCCGCGCCCCCACCCGGAACGCCGCGAGCCCGGCCCACAGCGCCGCGCGGGTGGCCTCGGACAGGGCCCGGTCCTCCCGTCGAGCCGCCGCCGGCCCGCCCACGTGAATGCTGATCGCCGCGTCGCCGTGCCAGCCGTCGAGAATGGCCCCGCAATCGACCGAGACCAGATCGCCGTCGCGCAACGCTCGGCTGCCGGGGATGCCGTGCACCACCTGCTCGTTGACGCTGACGCACAGCGTGTGCCGGTAGCCCGGCACCTCCGGAAAGGACGGCCGCGCGCCGTGCTCCCGAATGACATCCCGGGCCAGGGCGTCCAGCGCGGCGGTCGTCGTACCGGCCACCGCAGCCGCCTCGACCGCCGCGAGGGCCGCCGCCACCACGAGCCCGGCCGCCCGCATCCGGCGGATCTCGTCGGGGTTCTTGACGGACAGCTGGTCACGACGGCCGAGCACGAGGGAAACCGGAAACGCTCAGGCCGAGGCCGTCGGCCGCGCCGGGCGCGGGGGGGTGTGGGTCGGCAGGGCCAGAGCGTCCATGCAGCGCTGGTACACGTCGTCCATCGACCCGGTGCCGTCGATCTCGCGCAGCAGCCCGCGCTCCCGAGCCATGTCGGAGATGGGCGTCGTCTCGCTGTGATAGACTTTCATCCGCTCCCGGATGACCTCCTCGGTGTCATCGGCGCGGCCCTCGATCTGTGCCCGCTTCAGCAGGCGCTGCACGACCTCCTCGTCCGGCACCTTGAGTTCCAGGACGTGGTCGAGGTCGGTGTCCTGGGACCAGTGGAACTCCCGTAGCGCCCAGGTCTGCTCCACCGTGCGGGGGTAGCCGTCGAGCAGGTAGCCGTTCGCCGCGTCCGGCTCCTGCAGCCGGTCGAAGACGATCTCGTTGGTGACCTCGTCGGGCACGTAATGGCCGGCCTCGATGATCGCCTGCACCTTGCGGCCGAGCGGGGTCTGGTTCTTGATGTTGCTGCGGAAGATGTCCCCCGTGGAGATCGCCGGGATCCGCAACGCCTCGGCGATCCGCGCCGCCTGGGTTCCCTTGCCGGCTCCGGGCGGGCCCAGAATCAACAGTCGCATCGCAGCAGTCCCCTTCCGTCGACACCCGGGCGTCGTCGCCCGAGCCAGCGGCCCGGCGTGCCCCGTGCCGTACACCGTGTTCAGCGGGAATCCTAGCCGCGAGGACCTGCCTCGTGGGGGCCTTCGGTGCGTCCTGCGGAACAGCGGGCGACCGGCTCGCCCGGCGCGCGGCGATCGGCTACCGCAGGAAGCCCTCGTAGTGCCGCTGCTGCAGTTGGCTCTGGATCTGCTTCACGGTCTCCAGCCCGACCCCGACGATGATCAGCAGCGAGGTGCCGCCGAAGGGGAAGTTCTGATCGGCATTGAGCATGATGAACGCAACGATCGGGATCAGCGACACCAGGGCCAGATAGAGCGCGCCGGGCACCGTGATCCGATTCAGCACATAGCGAAGGTATTCCGCGGTCGGCCGGCCCGCCCGATAGCCCGGGATGAAGCCGCCGTACCGCTTCATGTTGTCCGCGACCTCGTCGGGGTTGAACGAGATCGAGACGTAGAAGAACGTGAAGAACACGATGAGGAGCGTGTAGAGCAGCACGTGCCAGGGGCTGCGCTGGGCGACGATGTTGACCTCGAGCCAGGCCGCCCACGCCGGCACCTCACCGGCCTGCCGCTGGAATTGCACGATGAGCCCGGGGATGGCCAGCAGCGAGCTGGCGAAGATGACCGGGATGACACCGGCCTGGTTGACCTTCAGAGGAATGTACGTCGTGGTCCCGCCGTAGACCCGCCGCCCGATCATCCGCTTGGCGTAGGTCACGGGGATGCGCCGCTGGCACTGCTCGACGAAGACCACCGCGGCGATGATGAGCAGCCCGATGAGGATGACCAGCAGGAAGGTGTCCCAGCGGCCGTCCCGCTCCTTGATGGACCACAGCGAGGTGGGGAACCGGGCGGCGATCGAGGTGAAGATCAGCAGCGACATGCCGTTGCCGATGCCCTTCTCCGTGATCAGCTCACCCAGCCACATGATCAGGCCGGTACCGGCCGTCATGGTGAGCACCATGAGAATCGGCGTCCACCAATTGGTGTCGGAGAGGATGTTGGTGCATCCGGCCCCGAAGAGGTTCTGCGGGTTCTGCGCGAACGTCACGAAGGTCGCGCTCTGCAAGATCGCCAACCCGATGGTCAGATACCGGGTGTATTGGGTGAGCTTGCTCTGGCCCGTCTGACCCTCCTGCTTGAGGGTCTCGAACCGAGGAATCACCACGGTCAGCAGCTGCACGATGATGCTCGCCGTGATGTAGGGCATGATCCCGAGCGCGAAGATCGACAGCTGCAGCAGGGCCCCGCCGGAGAACAGGTCGGCCAGGCCGAGCAGTTGGGCCCCCCCGCCACCGTTCGCCTGGCAGTCCCGCACCGCGACGTAGCTGACGCCCGGCGTCGGCACGTGCGAGCCCAGCCGGAAGATGGCCATGATGAAGAGGGTGAAGAGGAGCTTCTTGCGCAGATCCGGCGTCTTGAACGCGCGGACGAAGGCGGTGAGCACGAATCCTCCTGCAGCGCACGCCGGTCGGGATGACTTCGGCCGGGGTGCATAGTCGACTCTGGGGACGATAACACCCCGGGGCGGGAGGACCCGGCACCCGGGGTGTCGTCGAGATGTACGGCGGGAGCGCCCGCATCCGAGCCTTCGCTCAGAGCTGGGTGATCGTCCCGCCGGCGGCCTCGATCTTGGTCTTGGCCGAGGCGGAGAACTTGTGCGCGGTCACGTTCACCGCAACCGAGATCTCGCCGTCGCCGAGGATCTTGACGAGCTGGCCACGGCGTACCGCGCCCCGCTCCGCCAGATCCGCCGCCGTGACGTCGCCGCCGTCCGGATAGAGCGTGGCGAGCCGGTCAAGGTTGACGACCTGGTACTCCGTGCGGAACGGGTTCTTGAACCCGCGCAGCTTCGGCAGCCGCATGTGCAACGGCATCTGGCCACCCTCGAACCGCTCCGGCACCTGGTAGCGGGCCTTGGTGCCCTTGGTGCCACGACCGGCCGTCTTGCCCTTGCTGCCCTGCCCACGACCCACCCGGGTCTTGGCCGTCTTGGCGCCGGGCGCGGGCCGCAGGTGGTGCACCTTCAGGGTGTGGCTCTTCGGGGTCTCTTCGGCGGTCTCGTTGCTCGCCATGGTCAGTCCACCTCCTCGACGGTCACCAGGTGGGTGACCGTGCGGACCATCCCCCGGATCTCCGGGCGGTCCTCCTTGATGACGGTGTCACCGATGCGCTTGAGGCCGAGCGTGCGCAGCGTCTCCCGCTGGTTGCGCAGGCCCCCGATCTCGGAACGGGTCTGGGTCACCTTGAGGCGGGCCATCACGCACCAGCCCCAGCCCGGGCCCGCAGCAGGGCCGCCGGGGCGACGTCCTCCAGCGGGAGGCCACGACGAGCCGCCACGCTCTCAGGACGCTCGAGGCCCTTCAGCGCGGCCACCGTCGCGTGCACGATGTTGATCGCGTTGTCGCTGCCCAGTGACTTCGAGAGCACATCGGAGATGCCGGCGCACTCCAGCACGGCGCGCACCGGACCACCGGCGATGACCCCGGTGCCGGGGGCGGCCGGCCGCAGCAGCACGACGCCGGCAGCGGCCTCGCCCTGCACCGGGTGCGGGATGGTGCCCTGGATGCGGGGCACCTTGAAGAACGCCTTCTTGGCCTCCTCGACACCCTTGGCGATCGCCGCGGGCACCTCCTTGGCCTTGCCGTAGCCGACGCCCACGGTGCCGTCGGCGTCGCCCACCACGACCAGCGCGGTGAAGCTGAACCGGCGACCACCCTTGACGACCTTGGAGACTCGGTTGATCGTCACGACCCGCTCGACGTACTGATTGCGCGCCTCGTCCTGCGCGCCGCGACGGTTGTCGCGGTCGCGGCCGCCGCGGCGGTCGCCTCGATCGTTACGGTCGCCGCCGGCACGGTCCGCGCCACCGGCGACACCGGCGCCAGTGCCTCGGCGCTGGGGTCCAGCCATCAGTCGATCCTCTTCTCGTAGTTCGTGCCGCCGGTCGCGGCGCGCACGCAGGTCGGGGCGGCCATCACAGGACCAGCCCGCCCTCGCGGGCACCGTCCGCGATCGCCGCGATACGGCCGTGATACTTGCTGCCACCGCGGTCGAATACGACCGAGGAGATGCCGGCCGCCTTGGCGCGCTCGGCGAGCAGCTCGCCGACCCTCTTCGCCTTGGCGGTCTTGTCGCCGTCCAGGTCGCGCAGGTCCTTCTCCATCGTCGAGGCGCTGGCCAGGGTGCGCCCGGCCAGGTCGTCGACGATCTGGACGAAGACGTGCCGCGAGGACCGCGTCACGACCATCCGCGGCTGCGCCTGGGTGCCCCGGATCTTCTTGCGAAGACGCAGGTGCCGGCGGCTGCGCGCGGCGGCCTTGCTGCGGCCGCGCTTGGTGATGATCGCCATCTCTTACTTACCAGCCTTTCCGACCTTGCGCCGGATGACCTCGCCGGCGTATCGCACGCCCTTGCCCTTGTAGGGGTCGGGTTTGCGCAGCTTGCGGATGTTCGCGGCCGTCTCGCCGACCAGCTGCTTGTCGATGCCGGCGACGCTGAAGCGCGTCGGGCCCTCGACCGCGAAGGTGATGCCGGCCGGCGGCTCGACGGTGATCGTGTGGCTGTAACCCAACGAGAACTCCAGATTGGAGCCCCGGGCGAGCACCCGATAACCGGTGCCCTGGATCTCCATCTTCTTCTCATAGCCGCTGGTCACACCGATGATCATGTTGTTGATCAGGGTGCGGGTCAGGCCGTGCAGGGACCGCGAGGTGCGCTCGTCGTCCGGGCGGGACACCGCGAGCGCGCCGTCCTCACCGCGGGCCACCGAGATGGGCTCGCGGACCACGTGGGTCAGCGCCCCCTTAGGGCCCTTGACGTGCACGCTCTGGCCCTCGATGGTCACATCGACGCCGGACGGAATGGTGACCGGAAGTCGTCCGATTCGGGACATGTTCTCTTCTCCTTCCGACTCACCAGACGTAGGCGAGGACTTCCCCGCCCACACCCTTGGCCGCCGCCTGGCGGTCGGTCAACAGGCCGGAGGACGTGGAGATGATCGCCACGCCCAGGCCTCCGAGCACCTTCGGCAGATTGGTCGACTTCGCGTAGACCCGCAGGCCGGGCTTGCTCACGCGGCGGACGCCGGCGATGGAGCGCTCCCGGTTGGGGCCGTACTTGAGGTCGATGGTCAGCGTCTTGCCCACCTCGGCGTCCTCGACGTGCCAGGCCGCGATGTAGCCCTCTTTGACGAGGATCTGCGCGATGTTGGACTTCAGCTTCGAGAACGGCATGGACACGGTGTCGTGGTGCGCGGAGTTCGCGTTGCGCACCCGGGTCAACATGTCCGCGATCGGGTCGGTCATGGTCATTGGGCTGTTCCGCCCTTTCTCACCGCGGTTTCCCCCCGCGAAGTGCGGGGCGACCTACGGTGTTCCAAGCGTTGATGGAGGTCGGTGGGGTTACCAGCTGCTCTTGGTGACGCCGGGCAGCTCGCCGCGGTGCGCCATCTCGCGAAGGCAGACCCGGCACAAGCCGAATTTCCGGTACACCGAGTGGGGACGCCCACACTTCTGGCAGCGGGTGTAGCCCCGCACCTTGAACTTGGGCTTGGCGTTGGCCTTGTTGATCAGCGCGGTCTTGGCCACGGTCAGTTCTCCTTGAACGGGAAGCCGAGGTGGCGCAGCAGGGCGCGGCCCTCGTCGTCATTCGTCGCGGTCGTGACGATGGTGATGTCCATGCCGCGCACGCGGTCGATGCGGTCCTGGTCGATCTCGTAGAACATGGACTGCTCGTTGAGGCCGAAGGTGTAGTTGCCGCGCCCGTCGAACTGCTTGGGCGAGAGCCCTCGGAAGTCACGGATCCGCGGGAGAGCGACCGAGACGAGCCGGTCGAGGAACTCCCACATGCGCTCCCCGCGCAGCGTGGCGTGGCACCCGATCGGCATTCCCTCGCGCAGCTTGAACTGGGCGATGGACTTGCGCGCCTTGGTGATGACCGGCTTCTGCCCGGTGATCGCCGTCAGATCGCGGACCGCACCCTCGATGAGCTTGCTGTCCCGGGCCGCCTCGCCGACACCCATGTTGACGATCACCTTGGTGACGCCGGGCACCTGCATGACGTTGCCATAGGAGAACTCGGCCAGCAGGGCCGGCTTGATCTCCTCGCGATAACGCAGCTTGAGCCGGGCCGCGGGGGCCTGCTCCGATGCGGTCTCGCCGGCCGCCTTCTTGTCCGTCGCGGTGCTCATCACAGGTCCTTCCCGGAGCGCACCGACACGCGGATCCGCTGCGTCTTCATGCGCCCGTCACGCTCCACCTGCTCCAGGCGAGTCTTGATCCGGGTGGGCTTCTTGGTCTCGGGGTCGACGATCGCGACATTGCTCACGTGGATCGGCGCCTCGGTGTGCACCAGGCCGCCGGTGCGCGAGCCGCGCGAGCTCTGCCCGGCCTTGGTGTGCTTGGTCACCCGGTTGACGCCCTCCACCAGGACGCGCCCGGTCTCGGGGTAGACCTCGATGACCTTGCCCTGCTTGCCGCGGTCGCCGCCCTTGTCCTGCTTGCGACCGGTGATGACCTGCACGAGGTCACCCTTCTTGATCTTCATCTTGGCCATGGCTCACAACACCTCCGGCGCGAGGGAGATGATCTTCATGAACTTCTTCTCGCGCAGTTCTCGACCCACCGGCCCGAAGATGCGGGTGCCGCGCGGGTCGCCGTCGTTCTTGAGGATGACGGCGGCGTTCTCGTCGAACTTGATGTACGACCCGTCGGGGCGACGGCGTTCCTTCTTGGTCCGGACGATGACCGCCTTGACGACGTCGCCCTTCTTGACGTTGCCCCCGGGGATGGCGTCCTTGACGGTGGCGACGATGATGTCACCCACGCCGGCGTACCGCCGACCGGAGCCGCCGAGCACCCGGATGCACAGGATCTCCTTGGCGCCCGTGTTGTCGGCGACGCGCAGTCGCGACTCCTGCTGAATCACTTCTCACTCCTGTCGTCGCGCCGGTTCTCTGCCCCGCCGCGGGGCGGGCCGAGCCTTGCGGAACGGATGGTGGGGTTTCGCCTCCCGGGCGGCGCAGGGGCAGACGCCGTACGCCGTGGGCGGCGGAAGACTTTACTTGGCGCGCTCGAGGATCTCGACGACCCGCCACCGCTTGGTGGCGGACAACGGCCGGGTCTCCATGAGCAGCACCCGGTCGCCGACGCCGCACTCGTTGGCCTCGTCGTGCGCCTTGAGCTTGCTGGTGCGCCGGATGACCTTGCCGTACAGGGCGTGCTTGACGCGGTCCTCGACCTCGACGACCACGGTCTTGTCCATCTTGTCGGACACGACATAACCCTGCGCGGTCTTACGCGACCCGCGCACACTCGTCTGGGTGGTCTCCGGCATTACTGGGCCCCTCCGATGTTCAGCTCACGCTCGCGCATGATCGTGTAGATCCGGGCGATGTCCCGGCGAACGGCGCGCAGCCGACCGTGGTTTTCCAGCTGCCCGGTGGCCGACTGGAACCGAAGGTTGAAGAGTTCCTCCTTGGCCTTGCGCAGCTCGTCCACGAGCTTGTCCTCGGACAGCTCCCGGAGCTTGTCCGGCGCCAGGTCCTTGCTACCGACCGCCATCAGAGGTCACCACCTTCACGCCGCACGAAACGGCACTTCATCGGGAGCTTGTGCATCGCCAGGCGCATCGCCTCGCGCGCGGTCTCCTCCGAGACCCCGGACAATTCGAACATCACGCGACCCGGCTTGATGTTGGCGATCCACCACTCCGGGGAGCCCTTGCCGGAACCCATCCGGGTTTCCGCCGGCTTCTTGGTCAGCGGCCGGTCCGGGTAGATGTTGATCCAGACCTTTCCGCCACGCTTGATGTAGCGGGTCATGGCGATACGGGCCGACTCGATCTGCCGGTTGGTGACGTACGCCGGCTCCATGGCCTGAATGCCGTACTCGCCGAACGCGATCGTCGTGCCGCCCTTGGCCTTGCCGTGGCGGTCCGGGTGGTGCTGCTTGCGGTGCTTGACTCGACGCGGAATCAACATCAGGACTGCTCTCCCTCGCTGCCGGCGGCGACGGTGGCCGGGGCCTGCTCGGCACCCGCGACAGCCGCATCAGCGGACTCGGTCCGCGGCGCACGGTCGCCACCGGGACGGCGGCCGCGAGCGGGCCGGTCGCCACGCTCGCCGCGCGGGCCACGGGCCGGCCGGCCCGGGGCCGCGGCCTGCTGCGCCGCCAGCTCACGGGCGGTCATGTCGCCCTTGTAGATCCAGACCTTCACACCGATCCGGCCGAACGTCGTCTTGGCCTCGTAGAAGCCGTAGTCGATCTGCGCGCGCAGCGTGTGCAGCGGCACCCGGCCCTCGCGGTAGAACTCGGAGCGGCTCATCTCGGCGCCGCCCAGGCGACCGGAGCACTGCACCCGGATGCCCTTCGCGCCGGCCCGCAGCGAGGACTGCATGCCCTTGCGCATGGCGCGACGGAAGGAGACACGGGCGGAGAGCTGCTCGGCGATGCCCTGCGCGACGAGCTGGGCGTCCATCTCGGGGTTCTTCACCTCGAGGATGTTGAGCTGCACCTGCTTGCCGGTGAGCTTCTCCAGCTCGCTGCGGATCCGGTCGGCCTCCGCACCGCGGCGGCCGATGACGATGCCCGGGCGTGCGGTGTGGATGTCGACGCGGACCCGGTCGCGGGTGCGCTCGATCTCGACGCGGCTGATCCCGGCGCGCTCCATGCCCGTGGACATGAGCTTGCGGATCGCCACGTCCTCCTTGACGTAGTCGCGGTAGCGCTGGCCGTCCTTGGTCGAGTCGGCGAACCACCGGCTCTTGTGCTCGGTGGTGATGCCCAGGCGGAAGCCGTGCGGGTTGACCTTCTGCCCCATCAGCGGGCACTTCCCTTCTTCTCCGGCTGGCTCACGACGAGCGTGATGTGGCAGGTGCGCTTGTTGATCCGGTAGGCCCGGCCCTGCGCCCGCGGTTGGAAACGCTTCATCGTGGGACCCTCGTCGACGTACGCCGTGCTCACCACGAGCTCTCGCTCGTCGAACGCCTCGTTCGTCTTGTCGGCGAGGAAGCGCGCGTTGGCGATCGCCGAGGCCAGGCACTTGCGCACCGGCTCACTGGCGGACTGGGGCGCGAACTGCAGCACCGCGAGCGCGTCGGTCGCGCGCTTGCCGCGGATGAGCTCCACGACGCGGCGGGCCTTCATGGGCGTGAGGCGCACGTTGCGCGCCTGCGCCTTGCCCTGCATGGCGGCGTCCTTGATCTCGGTCGGAATAGCCATCAGCGACGCCGACCCTTCTTGTCGTCCTTCACGTGACCCTTGAACGTGCGGGTCGGGGCGAACTCGCCGAGCTTGTGGCCGACCATCGACTCGGTGACGAACACCGGGACGTGCTTGCGGCCGTCGTGGACGGCGAACGTGTGACCCAGGAAGTCGGGGGCGATGACCGACCGACGCGACCAGGTCTTGATGACGTTCTTGCTGTTGGCCTCGTTCGCGACATCCACCTTCTTTTGCAGGTGGCCGTCGATGAAGGGGCCCTTCTTCAGGCTACGCGGCATGTTTCCAGGCTCCTATCAGCGCTTCTTGCCGGTGCGACGACGGCGGACGATGAGCTTGTCGCTTTCCTTCTTGGCATGCCGCGTGCGACCCTCGGGCTGGCCCCAGGGGCTCACCGGGTTGCGGCCACCGGAGGTGCGACCCTCACCACCACCGTGCGGGTGGTCGACCGGGTTCATGACGACGCCACGCACGGTCGGGCGCTTGCCCTTCCACCGCATCCGGCCGGCCTTACCCCAGTTGATGTTGCTCTGCTCGGCGTTGCCGACCTCGCCGACCGTGGCACGACACCGGACGTCGACATTGCGGATCTCGCCCGAGGGCATCCGCAGCTGGGCGTACGGACCGTCCTTGGCGACCAGCTGCACGCGGGCGCCGGCCGAGCGGGCGATCTTCGCCCCGCCGCCGGGCCGCAGCTCGATGGCGTGGATCACCGTGCCGACCGGGATGTTGCGCAGCGGCAGGTTGTTCCCCGGCTTGATGTCGGCGCCCGGGCCGTTCTCGATGCGGTCGCCCTGCGAGAGCCGGTTCGGCGCGAGGATGTAACGCTTCTCGCCGTCGGCGTAGTGCAACAGTGCGATCCGCGCCGTGCGGTTCGGGTCGTATTCGATGTGCGCGACCTTCGCCGGCACGCCGTCCTTGTCGTGGCGGCGGAAGTCGATCACCCGGTAGGCACGCTTGTGCCCACCGCCGATGTGGCGGGTGGTGATGCGGCCCTGGTTGTTGCGGCCACCGGTCTTGGCGAGCGGCCGAACCAGAGACTTCTCCGGCGTCGAGCGCGTGATCTCGACAAAGTCGGCCACGCTCGCGCCGCGCCGGCCCGGCGTTGTCGGCTTGTACTTGCGGATACCCATGTCTCGTCCTGTCGTCCTCGTCCTCGCCGGTTCAGGCGCGCGCCGTGCCGAAGATGTCGATCGCGCCTTCCTTCAGCGTGACGATCGCTCGCTTGGTGTCCTTACGGCGCCCCATGCCGAACCGGTTACGTCGGGCCTTGCCCTGCCGGTTCAGCGTGTTGACCGCGGCGACCTTGACGTTGAAGATGCGCTCGACGGCGATCTTGATCTCGGTCTTGTTCGCGCGAGGGTCGACGATGAAGGTGTATTTGCCCTCGTCCATCAGCCCGTAGGACTTCTCGGAAACGACCGGCGCGATCAGGATGTCGTGCGGGTCCTTGCCCAGGGTGCTGCTCACTTGCTGACCTCCTCGGCGGGCGAGGCGGCGGTGGTGCCGGCGCTACCGGCCCGACCGGCGATGAACGCGCGCAGCGCCGCCTCGGAGAACACGATGTCGTCGGCGCACAGCACGTCGTACGTGTTGAGCTGGTCCGCCATCAAGGTGTGCACGGCGGCGATATTGCGCAGCGAAAGCAGCTGCTGCTGCTGCGCGCGGTCGACGACGACCAGCAGATTGCGCCGGTCGCTGACCTTGGCCAGCAGCCCGGCCGCGGCCTTCGTCGAGGCCTTCTCGCCCGCGACGAACTCGGTCACGCAGTGGATCCGGCCGTGCCGGGCCCGGTCGGACAGGGCGCCGCGCAGCGCGGCGGCCTTCATCTTCTTCGGGGTCCGCTGGGCGTAGTCCCGAGGCTGCGGGCCGTGCACGGTGCCACCACCGGTGAACTGCGGCGCGCGGGTCGAGCCCTGCCGGGCCCGGCCGGTGCCCTTCTGCCGGTAGGGCTTCTTGCCACCGCCGCGGACAGCGCCGCGGGTCTTGGTGGCGTGGGTGCCCTGGCGGGCGGCCGCGAGCTGAGCCACGACCACCTGGTGGATCAGCGGCACATTGGTCTGAACGTCGAACAGGTCGGCCGGCAGCTCGATCGAGCCGCCCTTGGCGCCCGTTGCGTCGAGGATGTCGATGGTCGTCATGGCGTCAGGCTCCCTTGGCAGCCGTACGGACGAGGACGATGCCGCCGCGGGGGCCGGGCACGGCGCCCTTGACGAGCAGCAGGCCCTTCTCGGCGTCCACGGCGTGGATCGTGAGGTTCTGCGTGGTCTGGCGGACACCGCCCATCCGGCCGGCCATCCGCTGGCCCTTGAAGACCCGGGACGGGGTGGCGCAGGCGCCGATCGAGCCGGGCTTGCGGTGGTTGCGGTGCGCACCGTGGCTGGCGCCGACGCCATGGAAGCCGTGCCGCTTCATGACGCCCGCGAAGCCCTTGCCCTTGGTGGTGCCGGAAACGTCGACCTTGGCGCCGGCCTCGAAGGCCTCCACGGTCAGTTCCTGGCCGGGGGTGTATTCGCCGGCGTTGGGAGTGCGGATCTCGACCAGATAGCGGCGCGGGGTGACCCCGGCCCTGGCGAAGTGCCCCGATTCGGGCTTGTTCACCTTGCGGGGGTCGATGGCACCGAAGCCCAACTGGACGGCCGCATAGCCGTCGGTCTCGGGGGTGCGGACCTGGGTGACGACGCAGGGACCGGCCTTGATGACGGTCACCGGCACGAGGCGGTTGTCGGCGTCCCAGACCTGGGTCATGCCGAGCTTTTCGCCGAGCACTCCGGTCACGACCCGCCCGGTGCGCTCCATTGGCTGTGTAGTCATGGGGTGCGTCCTCAGAGCTTGATCTCGATGTTGACGTCGGCCGGCAGGTCGAGACGCATCAGCGAGTCGACGGCCTTGGGCGTCGGATCGACGATGTCGATCAACCGCTTGTGCGTGCGCATCTCGAAGTGCTCACGGCTGTCCTTGTATTTGTGCGGCGACCGGATCACGACGAAGACGTTCTTCTCCGTCGGCAGCGGCACCGGGCCCACTACGGTGGCGCCGGCGCGGGTCACCGTGTCGACAATCTTGCGCGCCGAGCTGTCGATGACCTCGTGGTCATACGACTTCAGCCGGATGCGGATCTTCTGTCCCGCCATCGCTTCGTCAGACTCTCTCTCGTCGTTCCGCTTCGTTGTTCCGCTTCCGGGTCTCGCCGACCCCCGCGGTCGGGCGTGTCGCCCTTCCGCCGGGAATCCGCGCACGTTGGAAGCGAGCTTCCCGTGTGTGCGGCATGATCCGGTGGGTCCCGGGCCTGAGCTTCCCTCGCCCCGGCCCAGACCCACGAATTCGACCTGAGCCGACCTTCGTGGCGCTAGTAACCTCTGTTCGAGGGACGGCGTCGAGGGCATCGGCCCACGTCGCGCGTCAAGCAACCGGTCCATAGTTCCACACCGGTCCCAGCTGCTCCAAATCGCCCATGGCCGCCCCGCTTTCGGCGCCCGCCCAGTCAGGCTGGATCCGGCCCCGGTCCGGCGAACTGGCCCCGCGTGGACCTCACTCCGCGCGGCGGCGCAACGTCAGCAGCCGATGGGTCCGCGCCGGTGGGGCCAGCCGCTCCAGCAGGTCGGCCGCCCCCCACGAGCGGGGGATGATCGCCCGGGCCAGGGGCGGCGCCAGGATGAGGCGCCGCTGCGCGGTCAGCTCGCAACCACCGAACAGGGCCGTGGCCTCGCCGACCCGCAGCGCCCGGACGTCGGGATTGCTCGGGTTGTCGACCGCGAAGTCGCAGGACAGGAACACCCCGCCGGGCCGCAGCACGCGCTCGATCTCCGCCGCCGCGGCGGCCCTGATCCCGTCGTCGAGAATCGAGGAGAAGACGAGGTTGGCCACCACGACGTCCATGCTCGCGTCCGGCTGCGGCACCGCCCCGTCGGACTCCAGGACGCGCAGGTCGCAGTGCGGGAACGTCCCGCGGGCCAGCTCGATCGCGCCGGGCCGGATGTCGACGCCGTGCAGCCGCCCCGGGCTCGCCCCCCACGCGAGCCACCGGCCCAGCCAGCGGCCGTTCCCGCAGCCGTAGTCCAGGATGTCGAGGTCGCCGAGCCGGTCCCACAGCCCGGCCTCCCGCAGCGCGGCCAGGGTGGCGGTTTCCATGCTCTGCACCCGCTGCAGGTAGACGGGATTGACGTCGGCGTACGCCAGGTCGGTGTCGTAGCGTCGCTCGCCGTACACCCGGTCCACCCGGGCCGCCTCCGCGCCAGGATCGGCGCCGGACCCCGCCCCCGCGGCGGGCGACCCGCCCAGCGCGCGTCCCGTCATACCGTGGGATGTGCGGGACGACGACGAACGGTCCCGGGCCTGGTCCGCCGCGGCCTGCAAGAGGTCCGCGAGGCGGGCCGCACCCACCCGCTCGGAGAGCTCCCGCTCGTAATAGGACCGGCCCGCCTGGCCGCGGGCCGCCAGCTCGGCGGGGGGCAGCGCAGCAGCGGCCAGCACCGCGTCGGCGAGGGCGCGGGCGTCGGCCGGGGGAACCACCCAGCCCGCCCCGGACGCCGCGATGAGCCGGCCGGCGTCCCCGGCCACGGCCCCGATGATCGGCCGTCCCGCGGCCAGGGTCGCCGGCAGCTTGCTGGGCAGCGTGCTGGCGAACACCGGGAGGTCGGCCAGGCTGATGAGCTGCACCTGCGCGCTGGCCAGGACGTCCCCCATCCGCGGCGCCGGCTGAGCCGCGGCGAAGGTGACATTGGCCAGCCCGCGACGGCTCACCTCCTGCTCCAGCCCGCCCTTGGCGACTCCCCCGCCGACCAGCAGGAAGCCGATGTCGCCCCGATCGCGCAGCAGCTCGGCCGCGCCCAGCACGACGTCGAGGCCCTGCACCTCGCCCATCGCGCCGGCATACATCACGGTGAACGGCCGCCGCGGTGGCAGCCCGAGCTCGGCCGGCTGGGCAACCGGCCGGAAGACCGCCTCGTTGGCCCAGTTCGAGACGAAGGTGAGCTTGTCCCGCGGCACCCCGCGCGCCGCGATCACCTCGGCCATCCCGGGCGAGGTGACGGCGATGAAGTCCGCAGCCCCGTAGAGACGGTCCATCATGGCGTGCAGCCCCGCCTCGACGCGGCCCACGGTGCCACCGGAGAGCATCCCGCTGGCGGTCACCGACTGCGGCCACAGGTCCTGGATCTGCAGCCCGAACGGGATGCCGCGCAACGCCTTGAGCACGACCGCGGCACCGGCCGTGAACGGCGGCGACGGGACGACGAGCACCGCATCGCAGCGGCCCAGGGCCCGGACCGCGAGCGCCGCCGCGCTGGCGCCGAACGAGAGGTAGTTGCCCGCCCGCCGGACGGCATGGGCGTCATGGCTCAGATACAGCGGGGCCCGGTGCACGGTGATGCCGTCCCGGACCTCGCGCTGGTAGGGCCGCATCCGGTAGCCGTCGGCCAGGCGCCCGCTGGGGTAGTTCGGGAAGCCCGTCAGCACGTCCACCTCGTGTCCGAGGGCGTGCAGCGCCCGGGCGATCACACCGAAGGTCATCGCCGAGCCGCCCTCGGGGTCGTACCACTGGGTCACCATGCCGATGCGCACGCGCGTGTTCCCTTCGCCGGTCCCTCAGCCCTTCGCGGCTCAGCCTACGTCGCGGGGGGAACCCGGATTGCAGCCCGCGGCGACCGTGCGGGCGTACCCGACGTCGGGCCGCGCCGGCTCCAGATACCAGGCGTCCTTGGACGCGGCGAACTGCACGTGACAGACGAATTGGTGCCGCATCCCCGGGCTGTCCGCCGCGGGCACGGCCGCCACGACCCGCCGCCACGCCTCGTCGGCGACCTCGGTGCGGGTGTGCTCGCGCAGGTACGCCGTGGGCCGCACCACCAACGCCCGCTCCCCCTCCCGGGTCGTCCAGGACGCGTCTGCGACCAGGGGCGGGTACGTCGTGGGCCCGGCGGGCGACGACGTACGGGCTCCCGCCGGCGATCCCGGCGTACGGCCCAGGTTCGGCGACCCGCATCCGGCGGCCCCCATGACGAGCGCCACCTGCGCCACCACCAACGACGCACCGGCCAGCGGACGGACGAACGCGGCAGGGCCCGGGCGGATCGCCCGGGCCCTGCCGTCCTGCTCAGTCAAGCCTGCCTCGCGGCCCTCAGATCACTTCAGGATCTTGGTGACGCGACCGGCGCCGACGGTGCGGCCGCCCTCGCGGATCGCGAACTTCAGGCCGTCCTCCATCGCGATGGGCTGGATCAGGTCGACCTTCATCTCGGTGTTGTCACCGGGCATGACCATCTCGGTGCCCTCGGGCAGGTGCACGACGCCCGTCACGTCCGTGGTGCGGAAGTAGAACTGCGGACGGTAGTTGTCGTAGAACGGCGTGTGCCGGCCACCCTCGTCCTTGCCGAGAATGTAGACGTTGGCCTCGAACTCCGTGTGCGGGGTGGTCGAACCCGGCTTGCAGACGACCTGGCCGCGCTCCACCTCCTCGCGCTTGATGCCGCGCAGCAGCAGGCCGACGTTCTCGCCCGCGCGACCCTCGTCGAGGAGCTTGCGGAACATCTCGATGCCGGTGACGGTCGTCTTGGCGGTCTTGTCGTGGATGCCGACGATCTCGACCTCCTCGTTGACCTTGAGGATGCCGCGCTCGATGCGGCCGGTGACGACCGTGCCACGACCGGTGATCGTGAAGACGTCCTCGATCGGCATGAGGAACGGCTTGTCCGTCTCGCGCAGCGGCTCGGGGATGTAGTCGTCGACGGCCTGCATGAGCTCCAGGATCGACTTGGCCCACTCGGCGTCGCCCTCCAGCGCCTTCAGCGCGGAGACCTTGACGACCGGCAGGTCGTCGCCGGGGAACTCGTAGCTCGACAGCAGCTCCCGGACCTCCATCTCGACGAGCTCGAGGATCTCCTCGTCGTCGACCATGTCGGTCTTGTTCAGGGCCACCACGATGTAGGGCACGCCGACCTGGCGAGCCAGCAGCACGTGCTCCTTGGTCTGCGGCATCGGGCCGTCAGTGGCGGCCACGACCAGGATCGCCCCGTCCATCTGCGCCGCACCCGTGATCATGTTCTTCACGTAGTCCGCGTGGCCGGGGCAGTCGACGTGCGCGTAGTGCCGCGTGTCGGTCTGGTACTCGACGTGCGCGATCGAGATCGTGATGCCGCGCTGGCGCTCCTCGGGAGCCTTGTCGATCTCGTCGAACGGCGTGAAGGGGTTCAGGTCCGGGTGAGCGTCGTGCAGCACCTTGGTGATCGCCGCCGTAAGCGTCGTCTTGCCGTGGTCGATGTGACCGATGGTGCCGATGTTGACGTGCGGCTTGGTCCGCTCGAACTTCGCCTTCGCCACTGGGGTCCTCCTGTTGGACTTGGTGTTTCAACGCCGTACGCCGGCTGGACGTGGCGACGTCTTTCTTGGTGGGGATGGTGCCTGGTTGATACGACGTGCGATGCGTCAGCGGGAAAGTCTACCCGGCTCCTGACGCGTCACTCACCACGCATCTTTTTGACGATCTCGTCCGAGACGTTCCGGGGAACCTCGGCGTACGAGTCGAACTGCATCGTGTAGTTCGCCCGCCCCTGCGTCTTGGAGCGCAGGTCGCCGACGTAGCCGAACATCTCCGACAGCGGCACGAGCGCCCGGACGGACTTGGCGCCGCTGATGTCGTCCATGGCCTGGATGTGGCCACGGCGGCTGTTGAGGTCGCCGATGACGTCGCCCATGTATTCCTCGGGCGTACGCACCTCGACGGCCATCATCGGCTCCAGGAGCACCGGTTCGGCCCGACGCAGGGCCTCCTTGGTGCACATGGAGCCGGCTATCTTGAACGCCATCTCCGAGGAGTCGACGTCGTGGGCCGCCCCGTCGAGCAGGGTGGCTTTCACGCCGACGACGGGATATCCGGCAAGCACGCCGACCTGCAAGGCGTCCTGGATGCCGTGGTCGACGCTGGGGATGTATTCGCGCGGAACGCGGCCACCGGTGACCTTGTTCTCGAACTCGTACATCGCGCCCTCGGTGGTCTCCAGCGGAGCGTAGGTGACCTGGATCTTCGCGTACTGACCCGACCCACCGGTCTGCTTCTTGTGGGTGTAGTCGTGCTTCTCCACCGTCTTGCGGATGGTCTCGCGGTAGGCCACCTGCGGCTTGCCGACGTTGGCCTCGACCTTGAACTCGCGGCGCATGCGATCGACCAGGATGTCCAGGTGGAGCTCGCCCATGCCCTTGATGATGGTCTGGCCGGTCTCCTGGTCGAGCTCGACCTGGAAGGTCGGGTCCTCCTCGGCGAGCTTCTGGATCGCCGTGGAGAGCTTCTCCTGGTCACCCTTCGTCTTGGGTTCGATGGCCACGTTGATGACCGGGTCCGGGAAGGACATCGACTCCAGAACGACGTGCTGCTGCATGTCGCACAGGGTGTCTCCGGTGGTGGTGTCCTTGAGGCCGATCATCGCGTAGATGTGGCCCGCGCTCACCGAGTCCACGGGGTTTTCCTTGTTCGCGTGCATCTGGAACAGCTTGCCGATGCGTTCCTTCTTCTGCTTGGTCGCGTTGTAGACCGGTTGCCCGGCCGCAATGTGACCCGAGTAGACGCGCACATAGGTGAGCCGGCCGAAGAAGGGGTGGCTGACCACCTTGAACGCCAGGCCCGCGAACGGCTCGTTGGCATCGGCGTGCCGCACGACCTCCTTGGTCTCGTCCTTGGGGTCGTGGCCGACGATGGCCGGCACGTCCAGGGGCGAGGGCAGGTAGTCCACGACCGCGTCGAGCATGGGCTGCACGCCCTTGTTCTTGAACGCGGACCCGCAGAACACCGGGTAGACCTCAGAGGAGATGGTCATCTTGCGGATGCCGGCCTTCAGCTCGGCGATGCTGAGTTCCTCACCCTCGAGGTATTTCTCCATGAGGGCGTCGTCGGCCTCGGCGACCTTCTCGACCAGCTCGTGGCGGTATTGCTCGGCCTGCTCGAGCAGATCCTCCGGGATCTCCTCGATCGCGTAGTCCTCGCCCTTGGTGACATCGCCGTGCCACACGAACGCCTTCATCGTGATCAGGTCGACGACCCCGCTGAAGGTGTTCTCCGCACCGATCGGCAGTTGCATGACCAGTGGGGTCGCACCGAGCCGGTCGATGATCGTCTTCACGGTGAAGAAGAAGTCCGCGCCGAGCTTGTCCATCTTGTTGACGAAGCAGATCCGCGGGACGTCGTACTTGTCCGCCTGCCGCCACACCGTCTCGGACTGGGGCTCGACGCCCTCCTTGCCGTCGAAGACGGCCACGGCGCCATCGAGCACCCGCAACGACCGCTCGACCTCGACCGTGAAGTCGACGTGGCCGGGCGTGTCGATGATGTTGACCTGGTTGTCCTTCCAGAAACAGGTCGTCGCGGCGGACGTGATGGTGATGCCGCGCTCCGCCTCCTGCTCCATCCAGTCCATGGTCGACGCACCATCGTGCGTCTCACCGATCTTGTAGTTGATCCCGGTGTAGAACAGGATGCGCTCGGTGACGGTCGTCTTGCCGGCGTCGATGTGCGCCATGATGCCGATATTGCGGACCTTGCTCAGGTCCGTCAGGACATCGAGTGCCACTAGATCTCTCGTCTCGTCTCGTGCGGTGCGTGGGATGCGGACTGCCGGCCGACTACCAGCGGTAGTGCGCGAAGGCCTTGTTGGACTCGGCCATCTTGTGAGTGTCCTCGCGCTTCTTCACCGAGGCACCGAGCCCGTTGCTCGCGTCCAGGATCTCGTTCATCAGGCGCTCGGTCATCGTCTTTTCGCGGCGCTGCCGGCTGTAGCCGACCAGCCAGCGCAGCGCGAGCGTGGTCGACCGACCCTGCCGAACCTCGACCGGCACCTGGTAGGTCGCCCCACCGACGCGACGGCTGCGGACCTCCAGGGTCGGCTTGACGTTGTCCAGGGCGCGCTTGAGGGTGACGACCGGGTCGGTACCGGTCTTCTCCCGGCACCCTTCCAGGGCGCCGTACACGATCCGCTCGGCGATCGACTTCTTGCCGTCCAGCAGGATCTTGTTGACGAGCTGCGTCACCAGCGGCGACCCGTAGACCGGGTCGACGACCAGGGGACGCTTCGGGGCGGGACCCTTGCGCGGCATTACTTCTTCTCCATCTTTGCGCCGTACCGGCTGCGCGCCTGCTTGCGGTTCTTCACACCTTGGGTGTCCAGGGAGCCGCGGATGATCTTGTACCGGACGCCCGGCAGGTCCTTCACTCGGCCGCCGCGGACGAGCACGATGGAGTGCTCCTGCAGGTTGTGGCCGACGCCGGGGATGTACGCCGTGACCTCGATACCCGAGGTCAACTTGACGCGAGCGACCTTGCGCAGCGCCGAGTTCGGCTTCTTGGGCGTGGTGGTGTAGACGCGGGTGCAGACACCCCGCCGCTGCGGGCTGCCCTTGAGCGCGGGAGTCTTGGCCTTGTTGGCCTTGTCCTGCCGCCCCTTTCGGACGAGCTGGTTGATCGTTGGCACGTAGTCTCCGTGTTCCCTGGTCGTGGCCGGCCATCGTGCCGGCCTTCCTCGTGATGCCACGCGCGACCCGGTGGGCCACCCGCGGTGCTCTCCCCTGCACTGCCGGCGACCTGCGGACATGCGGCGATGGTGACCGCGTTGCGTCCGTGGGAAGCGCCGACTGCCCGGCGAGAGGACAGCCCGGACCGTCGATGGACCCGGGACATGCCGTCCCAGGTTACCGTCCGGCCCTGGCCTGACCAAATCCCCTGCCGGCCCAGCGCGTTGGTGGCCGTGGGGGACGCCGTACGACGCCGCGGGGCCGCCCACCCGAGCAGGTGAGCGGCCCCGCGTGCGTGCGGCGGGCGACTAATCCCTGTCCAACCCCAGCGACGCGTCGTCCAAGCGGACCGCCTCGCCGGAGCCCGGGCCGAAGACCGGGTAGTCGAACTGCTGATAGTCGGGCATCGCATACATCGCGGCCTTCGCCTCTTCGGTGGGCTCGACCTTGACGTTGCGGTACCGCGGCAGGCCGGTCCCGGCCGGGATCAGCTTGCCGAGGATCACGTTCTCCTTCAGGCCGAGCAGCGGGTCGCTCTTGGCGTGGATCGCCGCGTCGGTGAGCACCCGAGTGGTCTCCTGGAAGGAGGCCGCCGACAGCCAGCTGTCCGTGGCCAGCGACGCCTTCGTGATGCCCATCAGCTCGGGACGACCGGAGGCGGGCTTGCCGCCCTCGGCGACCACGCGGCGGTTCTCGGTCTCGAACGCCCCGCGCTCGGCCATCGAGCCCGGCAGCAGGTCCGCGTCGCCGGCCTCGATGATCGTGACCCGGCGCAGCATCTGCCGGACGATGACCTCGATGTGCTTGTCGTGGATCGAGACACCCTGCTGGCGGTAGACGCTCTGCACCTCATCGACCAGGTGCATCTGCACGGCCCGGGGGCCCTGGATGCGCAGCACCTGCTTGGGGTCGACCGCGCCCTGGACCAGCTTGGTGCCGACCTCGACGTGGTCGCCGTCCGCGATGAGCAGACGGGCCCGCTTGCTCACCGGGTAGGCGTGCCCCTCGGATCCGTCGTCCGGGGTGAGCAGGACGCGCCGAGCCTTGTCGGTCTCCTCGATCTGCACCCGGCCGGTCGCCTCGGCGATCGGCGCCACGCCCTTCGGCGTACGGGCCTCGAAGAGCTCGACCACACGCGGCAGACCCTGGGTGATGTCGTCACCCGCCACACCACCGGTGTGGAAGGTCCGCATCGTCAGCTGGGTGCCGGGCTCGCCGATCGACTGGGCCGCGATGATGCCGACCGCCTCGCCGATGTCGACGAGCTTGCCGGTCGCCAGCGAACGGCCGTAGCACAGCGCACAGGTGCCGACGTGGCTGTCGCAGGTCAGCACGGAACGCACCCGCACCCGTTCGACACCGGCGGCCACCAGCGCCCCGATCACGACGTCACCGAGGTCGATGCCCGCCTGCGCGAGCACCGTGCCGGCGGCGTCCGTGACGTCCTCGGCGAGCGTGCGCGCGTAGACGCTGGTCTCCACGTCGTCGTGCTGCACCAGCGCGCCCTTGCTGTTGCGGGTCGCGATCGGCATGAACAGGCCGCGCTCCGTGCCGCAGTCGTCCTCGCGGATGATGACGTCCTGGCTGACGTCGACGAGGCGACGGGTCAGGTAGCCCGAGTCCGCGGTCCGCAGCGCGGTGTCCGCCAACCCCTTGCGGGCGCCGTGCGTGGAGATGAAGAACTCCAGCACGGACAGACCCTCACGGAAGTTCGACTTGATCGGACGCGGGATGATGTCGCCCTTGGGGTTGGACACCAGGCCCCGCATGCCCGCGATCTGCCGCAGCTGCATCCAGTTGCCACGGGCGCCGGAGGAGACCATCCGATAGATCGGGTTGGTCCGCGGCAGGTTGGTCTCCATCTCCTTGGCGACCTCGTTGGTCGCCTGGGTCCAGATCTCGATGAGCTCCTGGCGACGCTCGTCGTCGGTGATCAGACCCCGCTCGTACTGGGTCTGCACCTTCTCGGCCTTGGTCTCATAACCGGCCAGGATCTCCGCCTTGCGCGGCGGCGTGACCACGTCGGAGACCGAGACGGTCGTGCCGGACCGGGTGGCCCAGTGGAACCCGGTCTCCTTGAGGGCGTCCAGGCTCGCCGCGACCTGCACCTTGCTGTAGCGCTCGGCCAGGTCGTTGACGATCGTGGACAGTCGCTTCTTGTCCACCGCGGCGTCGACGAACGGGTAGTCCATCGGCAGGGTCCGGTTGAAGATCGCACGACCCAGCGTGGTCTTGAGGGTGAGCTCGGCGACGCGACCGTCGCCCTGCGCCACGACGTCCTCGGGCAGGTCGAAGCCCGCCGGCGGGACGAGGTCCTGCAGGCGCAGGGTGATCATCGAGCCGATCTCCAGCTCACCCGCGTCGTACGCCATCCGGGCCTCCGCCTCCGAGCGGAACGCGCGCCCCGAGCCCTTGCCCTCCGGCACCTCCGAGGTGAGGTGGAACAGGCCGATGATCATGTCCTGCGTGGGCATGGTCACCGGGCGACCGTCCGCCGGCTTGAGGATGTTGTTGCTGGACAGCATGAGGATCCGGGCCTCGGCCTGGGCCTCAGCCGACAGCGGCACGTGCACCGCCATCTGGTCGCCGTCGAAGTCGGCGTTGAACGCCGAGCAGACCAGCGGGTGGATCTGGACGGCCTTGCCCTCGACCAGTTGCGGCTCGAAGGCCTGGATGCCCAGGCGGTGCAGCGTGGGGGCGCGGTTGAGCAGGACGGGGTGCTCCGTGATGACCTCTTCGAGGACATCCCAGACCACCGGCCGGGCGCGCTCGACCATCCGCTTGGCGCTCTTGATGTTCTGCGCGTGGTCGAGGTCGACCAGGCGCTTCATCACGAACGGCTTGAACAGCTCCAGCGCCATCTGCTTGGGCAGACCGCACTGGTGCAGCTTGAGCTGCGGGCCGACCACGATGACCGACCGGCCGGAGTAGTCGACGCGCTTGCCGAGCAGGTTCTGCCGGAACCGGCCCTGCTTGCCCTTGAGCATGTCGGACAGCGACTTCAACGGGCGGTTGCCCGGACCCGTGACCGGGCGGCCGCGGCGACCGTTGTCGAAGAGCGCGTCGACGGCCTCCTGCAGCATCCGCTTCTCGTTGTTGACGATGATCTCCGGCGCGCCCAGGTCGAGCAGGCGCTTGAGGCGGTTGTTCCGGTTGATGACCCGCCGGTAGAGGTCGTTGAGGTCGGAGGTCGCGAAGCGGCCACCGTCCAACTGCACCATCGGGCGCAGGTCCGGCGGGATCACCGGGACGCAGTCCAGGACCATCGACATCGCGGTGTTGCCGGTGGTCTGGAAGGCCGTGACCACCCGGAGCCGCTTGAGCGCCCGCGTCTTGCGCTGCCCCTTGCCGGTGGCGATGATCTCGCGCAGGATGCCGGATTCGGCCTCCAGGTCGAAGGTCTCCAGCCGGCGCTGCAGCGCCGCGGCGCCCATCCCGCCCTCGAAGTACAGGCCGTAGCGGTCCCGCATCTCGCGGTAGAGGACCTCGTCGCCCTCCAGGTCCTGGACCTTGAGGTTCTTGAACCGGTCCCAGACCTGCTCGAGCCGCTCGATCTGGGCGTCGGCGCGCTTGCGCAGGTTATTCATCTCGCGCTCGGCACCCTCGCGCACCTTGCGGCGCGCGTCGCCCTTGGCGCCTTCGGCCTCCAGCTCGGCCAGGTCCGCCTCGAGCTTGCTGGCTCGCGCCTCGACGTCGGCGTCGCGCTGGTTCTCCAGCACCTTCTTCTCGGAGGCCAGCTGCGCCTCGAGACTGGGCAGGTCGCGGTGGCGACCTTCCTCGTCGACCGAGGTGATCATGTATGCCGCGAAGTAGATGACCTTCTCCAGGTCCTTCGGGGCGAGGTCGAGCAGGTAGCCGAGTCGGCTGGGAACGCCCTTGAAATACCAGATGTGGGTCACCGGCGCGGCCAGCTCGATGTGGCCCATCCGCTCCCGGCGTACGCCGGACCGGGTCACCTCGACGCCGCAGCGCTCACAGATGATGCCCTTGAAGCGGACCCGCTTGTACTTGCCGCAGTAGCACTCCCAGTCCCGGGTCGGGCCGAAGATCTTCTCGCAGAAGAGTCCGTCCTTCTCGGGCTTGAGGGTGCGGTAGTTGATCGTCTCGGGCTTCTTGACCTCGCCGTGGCTCCACGCGCGGATGTCATCCGCGCTGGCCAGGCCGATTCGCAACTCGTCGAAGAAGTTGACGTCGAGCACGCTGTCAGTCCTTATCTCGCTACGTAATAGCTGGTCTGAACGGTCAGGGAAGGCGGAATGATCCCGCCATACGGCGTCGGGGCCGGCCGCGGCGGACGGGGGCTGACCCCATCCGCCGCGGCCGAACCGTTAGACCTCTTCGACGCTGCTCGGCTCCCGCCGGGACAGGTCGATGCCGAGTTCCTCCGCGGCGCGGAAGACCTCCTGATCGGGCTCGCGCAGGTCGATCTGCGAGCCGTCGGTGGACAGCACCTCCACGTTGAGACAGAGGGACTGCATCTCCTTGATGAGCACCTTGAAGGACTCCGGGATGCCCGGCTCCGGGATGTTCTCGCCCTTGACGATGGCCTCGTAGACCTTCACGCGGCCGGTCACGTCGTCGGACTTGATGGTGAGCAGCTCCTGCAGGGCGTAGGCGGCGCCGTACGCCTCCAGCGCCCACACCTCCATCTCGCCGAACCGCTGGCCACCGAACTGGGCCTTACCGCCCAGCGGCTGCTGCGTGATCATCGAGTAGGGGCCGGTGCTGCGCGCGTGGATCTTGTCGTCGACCAGGTGGTGCAGCTTGAGGATGTACATGTAGCCCACCGAGATCGGCGCCGGGAACGGCTCGCCGGAGCGCCCGTCGAAGAGCCGCGCCTTGCCGGAGGCGCCGATCAGCCGTACGCCGTCGCGGGTCGGCAGAGTCGACTCCAGCAGCCCGGTGATCTCCTCCTCCTTGGCGCCGTCGAACACCGGCGAGGCGACCCGGGTGTGCGGGCCCGCGGACCGCACGTCCTCGGGGATGTTGGCGGCCCAGTCGGGTTCGCCCTCGATCTGCCAACCGCGGCTGGCGGCCCAGCCCAGGTGGATCTCGAGCACCTGGCCGATGTTCATCCGCCCCGGTACGCCGAGCGGGTTGAGGATCACGTCGACCGGGGTGCCGTCCTCCAGGAACGGCATGTCCTCGACCGGCACGATCTTGGAGATGACGCCCTTGTTGCCGTGTCGACCGGCGAGCTTGTCGCCGTCGGTGATCTTGCGGCGGTTGGCCACGTAGACGCGCACCAACTGGTTGACGCCCGGCGGCAGCTCGTCGCCCTCCTCGCGGTCGAACACCTTGACGTGGATGACCGTGCCGGTCTCCCCGTGCGGCACCTTCAGCGAGGTGTCGCGGACCTCCCGGGCCTTCTCGCCGAAGATGGCGCGCAGCAGCCGCTCCTCCGGCGTCAGCTCGGTCTCACCCTTCGGGGTGACCTTGCCGACCAGCAGGTCGCCATCGCGGACCTCGGCGCCGATCCGGATGATGCCGCGCTCGTCGAGGTCGGCCAGGACCTCTTCGGAGACGTTCGGGATGTCCCGGGTGATCTCCTCCGGCCCCAGCTTGGTGTCTCGCGCGTCGATCTCGTGCTCTTCGATGTGGATCGAGGAGAGCACGTCGTCCTGCACCAGACGCTGGCTCAGGATGATCGCGTCCTCGTAGTTCAGGCCCTCCCAGGGCATGAACGCCACGAGCAGGTTGCGGCCCAGGCTCATCTCGCCGCCGTCGGTGGCGGGACCGTCGGCGATCACCTGACCGGCCTCGAGTCGCTGCCCCTCGTCCACCAGGACCCGCTGGTTGTAGCAGGTGCCCTGGTTGGAGCGCATGAACTTGGCGATGCGGTAGGTCTGGTGCGTGCCGTCGTCGTTGGCGACCGTCACGGTGTCCGCGGCCACGGACTCGACCACGCAGCCCTGCCGCGCCCGGACCACGTCGCCGGAGTCCAGCGCCGCACGGTATTCCATGCCGGTGCCGACCAGCGGAGCCTCGCTGCGCACCAGCGGCACGGCCTGGCGCTGCATGTTGGCGCCCATGAGGGCGCGGTTGGCGTCGTCGTGCTCCAGGAACGGGATCAGCGCGGTGGCCGCCGAGACCATCTGCCGCGCCGAGACGTCCATGTAGTCGACCTCGCCGCCGGGGACGTCGATCGCCTCGCCGCCCTTGGTGCGGACCAGCACCCGCTCCTCGGCGAAGTGGCCGTCCTCGGTCAGCGGCGCGTTGGCCTGCGCGATGACGAACTCGTCCTCCTCGTCGGCGGACAGGTAGTGCACCTCGTCGGTGACCTGGCCCTCGATCACCCTGCGGTACGGCGTCTCGATAAACCCGAACGGGTTGATCCGGCCGTACGACGCGAGCGAACCGATCAGGCCGATGTTCGGCCCTTCCGGCGTCTCGATCGGGCACATCCGGCCGTAGTGGCTCGGGTGGACGTCGCGGACCTCCATGCCGGCGCGGTCCCGGGACAGACCGCCCGGGCCCAGGGCCGAGAGCCGCCGCTTGTGCGTCAGCCCGGCCAGGGGGTTGTTCTGGTCCATGAACTGGGACAGCTGGCTGGTGCCGAAGAACTCCTTGATGGAGGCGACGACCGGCCGGATGTTGATCAGCGTCTGCGGGGTGATGGCCTCGACGTCCTGGGTGGTCATCCGCTCCCGGACGACGCGCTCCATCCGGGACAGGCCCGTGCGGACCTGGTTCTGGATGAGTTCGCCCACGTTGCGCAGCCGACGGTTGCCGAAGTGGTCGATGTCGTCGACCTCGACGCGGATGTCCGCCTCTTCACCGTGCCGGACGCCCTTGATCGTGGCCTCTCCGGCGTGCAGCGCCACCAGGTAGCGAATCGTGGCGACCACGTCGTCGACCGTCATCGTCGAGCTGGTCAGGTCGGGCTCCTGGCCGAGCTTCTTGCTCACCTTGTAGCGACCGACCTTGGCCAGGTCGTAGCGCTTGGGGTTGAAGTAGAGGTTGTCCAGCAGGGCTTGGGCCGCCTCCTTCGTCGGCGGCTCACCCGGGCGCAGCTTGCGGTAGATGTCGAGCAGCGCCTCGTCCTGGCCGGCCGTGTGGTCCTTCTCCAGGGTGGCCCGCATCGACTCGTAGTCGCCGAAGGTCTCCAGGATCTGCGCATCGGTCCAGCCGAGGGCCTTGAGCAGCACCGTGACCGACTGCTTGCGCTTGCGGTCGATGCGCACGCCGACCATGTCGCGCTTGTCGATCTCGAACTCCAGCCAGGCACCGCGGCTGGGGATGACCTTGGCCGAGTAGATGTCCTTGTCGGAGGTCTTGTCCGGGGTGCGCTCGAAGTACACCCCCGGGCTGCGGACCAGCTGGCTGACCACGACCCGCTCGGTGCCGTTGATGACGAAGGTGCCCCGGTCGGTCATCAACGGGAAGTCGCCCATGAACACCGTCTGGCTCTTGATCTCGCCGGTGTTGTTGTTCATGAACTCGGCGGTGACGAACAGCGGGGCGCTGTAGGTCATGTCGCGTTCCTTGCACTCCTCGATGGAGTACTTCTGCTCCTCGAAGCGGTGGTCGCGGAAGCTCAGCGACATGGAGCCGGCGAAGTCCTCGATGGGAGAGATCTCTTCGAAGATCTCCTCCAGCCCGGACCGCTCGGGGACGTCATTGCGGCCGGCTTCGACGGCCTCCTCCACCCGGGCCTGCCAGCGCTCGTTGCCGAGCAGCCAGTCGAAGCTCTCGGTTTGCAGCGCCAAGAGATCGGGGACCTCCAGGGGCTCACGGATCTTGGCGAACGACACCCGCCCGGAGGCGGTGAGTGCGGTGGACAGCTTCTGGTTCGCAGTGCGCGAGGCAGCCAAGGAGGGTCCTTCCACGGGCCTTTTTCACAGTCGGCGGTCGGCGCTCTTCCCCACCTGCGCCAGCACGCGCGTCCACTCGGTCCGAGACACGGCACGTTATTGCAGGTCACGTGCTGGTCAGACCGGTGGGGACGGCCACGATGTCGCCGGCTGCACAGAGTGGGGCAGCGCAAAGCGACAGCATACCTGTGGCGTCGAGGGGAGACAAATCGCCGTACCGCCACACCGAGACTCGCCCCCGCCACCCGACCCAGGCGCCGCCAGCCCGATCGTGCCCGACAGGGCGTCCGCACGCATCCGGGCGCGCCGGGAACGGGTGCGGGTCTCTTCTGAGGCCGGGCCCGTGGAGAACCAGCGCCAGGACACGAGGATGCCGTGGTGACTGGGCGGTCGTCAAGGTTATCTGCGCTGTTGTACGCCGTGCCGACACACCACCGGGCCGGCCCCCGAAGGGAGCCGGCCCGGTGCGCGGATGATCGGAGAAGTCAGCTCACTTGAGCTCGACCGTGGCTCCGGCGCCCTCGAGGGCCGCCTTGGCCTTCTCCGCGGTGTCCTTGTCGACCTTCTCCAGGACCGGCTTCGGGGCCCCGTCGACGAGGTCCTTGGCCTCCTTCAGGCCCAGGCTCGTCAGGGCGCGGACCTCCTTGATGACCTGGATCTTCTTCTCGCCCGCCGCCATCAGCATGACGTCGAACTCGTCCTGCTCCTCCTCGGCCGGCGCGGCGTCGCCGCCACCACCGGGGGCGGCCATGACGGCACCCATCATCGGGGCCGCGGCCTTGACGTCGAACGTCTCCTCGAACTGCTTCACGAACTCGGAGAGCTCGATGAGGGTCATCTCCTTGAACGCGTCAAGGAGCTCTTCGGTGCTGAGCTTGGCCATGGTGGCTTCCTTCCATTACTTCTGCCGGGGATGGCGTTGATGAGAATGTCCCGACCTGAGTCAGGACGCGTCGCCACCCTCGGCGACGGCTGCGGTGGCCGAGTCCTCGGCCGGGGTGTCCGTGTCCTGCGGAGCCGCCGGTGCCGGCGCGTCCTGCGCGGCCTCGGCGTCCTGCGATGCCGCGGCATCCTGGGCAGCCTCGGCGGGAGCCGCAGCGGCCGCGCCACCCTGCTCCTCGACCTTGGCGCGCAGCGCGTCGACGGTCGCAGCGAACTGCGACAACGGGGCCGCGAACAGGTAGACGGCGTTGCTCAGCGACGCCTTCATGGCACCGGCAAGCTTCGCCAGCAGAACCTCGCGAGACTCAAGGTCCGCGAGCTTGGTGATCTCCTCGGCGGAGAGCGGCTTGCCCTCGAGATAGCCGCCCTTGATGACGAGGAGGGGGTGCGCCTTGGCAAAGTCACGCAGGCTCTTGGCCGCCTCCACCGGGTCACCGGTGATGAAGGCGATCGCGGAGGGACCGGTCAGCTGCCCCTCGAAGGCCGTGACTCCGGCCTCCTTCGCGGCGATGTCGGTCAGCGTGTTCTTGACCACGGCGTACGAACCGTTCGCACGCAGCGAGTTCCGCAGCTCCTTGAGCTGCGCCACGGTCAACCCGCGGTACTCGGTGAGAACGGCCGCACCGGACTCGCGGAACCTGTCCGTGAGCTCGGCGATGGCTGCCTGCTTCTGCGGCGTCGCCATGGGGCCTCCTTCTCTGGTGTGCCGGCACCCGGATGGCCCCCACGGAACACGAAAAAGGCTCCCGGCGCAGGGCACGGGAGCACGCTCGCCGCGAGGCGGCTGAGTTCGTACGTCGTGGCCTGCGCTGGACGCCCCGAACGATGCGGGGACCTTCGGTCACTTCGGGGCCTGAACAGCCCCGCAGCGACGACCGGCGGTCATGGGTCGGGGTACAGGTTATCCGGGCACCCCCACCCCGACCAAATCGCCGCCTTGCCCTCGAACGCCGCTGCGCCGCACCGAGAGATCGGTGCGGCGCAGCGGGCGTGCCCAGCGGGAGGACGGACCGTCAGACGGTCGCCTCGTCGCTCATCAGGTTGCGGGTCTTGGTGTGGTCCAACGGGATCCCGGGCCCCATCGTGGTCGACATGGTCGCCTTGAGCAGGTAGCGGCCCTTGCTGGCCGACGGCTTGAGCCGCTGGACCTCTTCCATCGCCGCCGCATAGTTCTCCACCAGGGCCGCGTCGTCGAAGGACGTCTTGCCGATGATGAAGTGCAGGTTGGAGTGCTTGTCGACGCGGAACTCGATCTTGCCGCCCTTGATGTCGGTGACGGCCTTGGCGACGTCCATGGTCACCGTGCCGGTCTTCGGGTTCGGCATCAGGCCCCGCGGGCCGAGCACCTTGCCCAGCCGGCCGACCTTGCCCATCAGGTCCGGGGTGGCCACCACGGCGTCGAAGTCGAGCCAGCCGCCCTGGATCTTCGCGATCATGTCGTCGGAGCCGACGTAATCCGCCCCGGCGGCCGTGGCGGCTTCGGCGTTGGCGCCATTGGCGAAGACCAGCACTCGGGCGGTCTTGCCCGTCCCGTGCGGCAGGTTCACGGTGCCGCGCACCATCTGGTCGGCCTTGCGCGGGTCGACCCCCAACCGCAGGGCGACCTCGACGGTCGCGTCGTACTTCGTCGTGCTGGTCTCCTTGGCGAGCCGGACGGCGGCCAGGGGGCCGTAGAGCGTGTCGGCCGCGATCTTCTCGGCGGACGCCCGGTAGGACTTGCTGCGCTTCACTGCTGCTCCTGGTGGTTCTGTCGTGGAGTCGTGGTCCGGGCCAGCGCGGCCCCGCCACTGGGAACACCGTCCGGGGCCCGGACGGTGCGGCGCCAGGGTCAGCCCTGGACGGTGACGCCCATCGACCGGGCCGTGCCGGCGATGATCTTCATGGCCGCCTCGACGTCGTTGGCGTTGAGGTCGACCATCTTCTGCTGCGCGATCTCCCGAACCTGGTCCTGGGTCAGGGTCGCGACCTTGGTCTTGTGCGGCTCGCCGGACCCCTTGGGGACACCGGCGGCCTTCTTGATCATCTCCGCGGCCGGGGGCGTCTTCAGGACGAAGGTGAACGATCGGTCCTCGTAGACGGTGATCTCGACGGGGATGACGTTGCCCCGCTGGTTTTCGGTCGCGGCGTTGTAGGCCTTGACGAACTCCATGATGTTGACGCCGTGCTGTCCGAGCGCGGGACCGACGGGCGGGGCCGGGGTGGCCGCGCCGGCCTGGATCTGCAACTTGATGTAGCCGGAGACCTTCTTCTTCGGAGGCATGTGCCTCCTCCTCACTGTGATTCGTGGGCCGACGCCGTGGGCGATGACCCGGTTGCAGTCCGGGGCGGGGCGGCTGCCCCGCTCCGGCGGTGATCCATTCGGTGGTGCAGTCGGCGCGACGGGAGCCGCGCCGAGTTGGCCGCCGGTCCGGGACCTGGTCCCGGACCGAAGGTCAAATCTTGGCGACCTGGTTGAAGGCCAGTTCGACGGGAGTCTCGCGGCCGAAGATCGACACGAGAACCTTGAGCTTCTGGGTCTCCGGGATGATCTCGGAGATCGTGGCCGGCATGGTCTCGAACGGGCCCTCCATGACGGTGACCGACTCCCCGATCTCGAAGTCGAGCGCCGCGCCGGAGCTGGCGGCGTGGGCGGCCTGCTTCGCGGCGCCCGCGGCCGGCTCGGCCTGCACGGTCGGGGCGAGCATGGAAAAGACCTCGTCGAGGCTCAGCGGCACGGGCGAATACGCGTTGCCGACGAACCCGGTCACGCCCGGGGTGTGCCGCACCGTGCCCCAGCTCTCGTCGGTCAGGTCCATCCGGACCAGCACATAACCGGGCATCCGCACCCGGCGTACCAGCTTCTTCTGGCCGTTCTTGATCTCGGTGACCTGCTCCATCGGCACCTCGACCTGGAAGATGTAGTCCTCCATGTTCAACGACTGAGCGCGCTGCTCCAGGTTCGCCTTGACCCGGTTCTCGTAGCCGGCGTAGGAGTGCACCACATACCAATCGCCGATCTGGCCGCGCAACAACGTCCGCAGTTCCGCGACCTCGTCCACCTCGGCGTCGATGTCGTCGGCGGGCTCGTCCGGCGCCTCGGCGCCCGCGGCCTCCGCCGTCGCCTCGTCCGCCACCATCTCGTCGGCCATCTCGTCCGGGGCGTCGACCTCGGACTCCTCGGCCTCCTCGGTCTCCTCGACCGCCTCGGTCTCCTCGACCGGACCGTCCGCCAGCAGGTCCTCCGTCGTGTCGGTCGGGTCCGCAGGGCTCGCCTCGACCACATCCGCGTCGACGCCGAAGGTGTCGGTCTGGTCGTCCGAGAAGCCGGGCGTCCGCTGATCTGACACGAGAATGACCTTTCCGTTACGTACGTCGGGGGCGGCACTGGTCCGCCGGAGTCGGGCGGCGGTTAGGACCCGGTGCCCGCGAAGACGAAGAAGACAAGCCTGCTGAACCCCTGATCGAGGCCGAACACGAAGATCATGATCGCCACCACGAAGGCGATGACCACGCCCGTGTAGGTCAGCCACTCCCGACGGGTCGGTCGGACCACCTTGCGCAGCTCGTCGATGATCTGGCGGACGAACAAGCTCAGCGCGGCGAACGCACCTCGCTTGGCCGCCGGCCGCTCGGACCTCGAGCGCTCCGCCGCGGGGCGGGTTTCGCCCGTGAGGCTGTCGTCGGCCACCGTCCCTCATTTCTTACGCTCATCGGCGCCACAGCGCGTGCAGTGCTGTGGCGCCGGTGGCGTGCTGCTCGTCATGCATGGTCGCGCGGTCGCGGCGACGCCGCTGTCGCGACGGCCACGGTCTTCTCTCGCAGGGCAGGAGGGACTCGAACCCCCAACCGCCGGTTTTGGAGACCGGTGCTCTGCCAATTGAGCCACTGCCCTACGGACCACCCCGGCACGTCGGGCACGCCGACCAGGACCAGGGGTTGCGTCCAGGGGTAGAGCATACGTGACGGTTCGCACCCAAATCCAACCAGGCTCGCCGGCAGCGCCGTTCGGGGCCGGGCCGGCGCGCGGCGCGGCCCGCGGGCCGTCAGGACGCGCGCCCGAGAAAGACCTTCTCGCCCCGCATCAGGCCGAGCCGGACGCATTCGGGCGCGGTGCCGGCCCGCTCGGTCACCTCGAAGCCGCCCTCGCGGAGCCGATCGACGAAGTCACGCCCGTAATAGCGGACGTGATCCTCCTGGCCGAAGTGCAGCAGGCGCTCCTTGGGGTCCACCACGGCCGCGTTCTCGTACGTCGTGGGCCAGGCCTCCACGATCGGCACCAGCGCCACGAGCAGCCCGCCCGGCTTGAGCACCCGATGCAGGCTGCGCAGGGCCGCCCGATCGTCGACGTGCTCCAGCACGTGCGAGGCGACCACGACGTCGAGGCTGTGCTCGGGCATGTCGATGTTCTCGATGTCCAGTTGCCGATCGGCCCGCCCCGGGGTGATGTCGGCGGAGATGTAGGTGCCGGCGTGGGCCCGGAAGAAGGCCTCCATGGCGGGCTCCGGCGCGAAGTGCAGGACGCTGCCGCCGGACCAGTCCAGGCCCTGCTCCTCCAGCGCGAGCACCACGAGGCGGTGCCGCTCCACCGACTGACACCGCGGGCATTTGGCGTCGTACCGGGGCGGCCGCCCGCCCGGCAGGAAGCCGCCATGGAATCCGCAGATGTTGCACTCGCGGGGGAACTGGCCCTGCATCTCCCGCACGGTGCGCACGACAAAGGAGAGGCGCCGCAGCGCCTGGAACCGGGGGATCTGGGGGGCGTCGATAGGCACGGGTGGAGTCTAGTTGCCGCAGCTACGGATCCGGTCGAGCCCACTGGTTTGGCCCACTCGATTAGCGTGGGGGGATGCAGGACCGACCCGGCCGGCGCGATCTGGCGAGGCTGCCGAAGGCCCACCTGCACCTGCATTTCACCGGGTCCATGCGGTTCGCCACGCTGCAGGACCTGGCGCGCGGCCACGGCGTACGGCTGCCCCGCTCGCTCACCGAGGCCTGGCCGCCCCCGCTGACGGAGGCCGCCGAGGCGCGCGGCTGGTTCCGCTTCCAGCGGCTGTACGACGCAGCGCGGCATTGCGTGCGCTCGGAGGCCGACATGCGGCGCATCGTGGCCGAGGCCGCCGCCGACGACGCCGCCGAGGGATCGGGCTGGCTGGAACTGCAGATCGACCCGACCAGCTATGCGCCGTACGTCGGTGGGCTCACCCCGGCCCTGGAGATCGTGCTCGACGAGGCCCGCGCGGCCAGCGCCGCCACCGGCACCGGGGTGGGCATCATCGTCGCCGCCAGCCGGATCCGGCACCCGCTGGAGGCGCGCACGCTGGCCCGGCTCGCCGCCCGGCACGCCGGCGACGGACCGGGGCAGGTGCTCGGCTACGGCCTGTCCAACGACGAACGCCGCGGTGACACCGGCGATTTCGCGGCGGCGTTTCGGATCGCGCGCACCGCCGGGCTGGCCGCCGTGCCGCACGCGGGCGAACTGCTCGGACCGGCGGCCGTCGCGCAGACCCTGGACACCCTGGCGCCGCGACGCCTCGGGCACGGCGTCCGCAGCGTCGAGGACGCGGCGGTGCTCGACCGGGCCCTGGCGGCGGGCGTGGCCTTCGAGGTATGCCCGGGCAGCAATGTGGCGCTCGGGGTCTACCCCCGGCCTCAGGACGTGCCGCTGCGAGAGCTGCTGTCGGCCGGCGCGCGGGTGGCCCTCGGCGCGGACGATCCGTTGCTGTTCGGGTCGCGGCTGGTGGAGCAGTACGTCGCGGCGCGCGAGGTGCACGGCCTGGACGACGCGGCGCTGGCCGGCCTGGCCCGCGCCTCGATCGAGGCCTCGCTGGCCCCGGCCGACGTCCGCCGCCGGCTGCTCGCCGGAGTCGACGCCTGGCTGGCCGCTCCCCCGTAGATCAGAGCGTCACACCGATCAGAACCGGCTCGTTGACCAGGGTGACGCCGAACGCCGCCTGGACCCCGGCCCGGACCTGGCGGGCCAGCGTAAGGAGATCGGCGGCCGACGCGCCGCCCCGGTTGGTCACCGCGAGCACGTGCTTGCTGGAGAGAGCGGCCGGGCCAGGCAGCCCGTGCCCCTTGCCGAAGCCGGCGTGGTCGATCAGCCACGCCGCGCTCGTCTTGACCGTGCTGTCGGCGGCGGGAAAGCCGGGCGGAACGACCTCTGCGCCCAACCGAGCCCCGACCCGGTCGGTCAGCTCCGCGAACTCGGCCGACGTCAGGACCGGGTTGGTGAAGAACGACCCGCAGCTCCAGGTGTCGTGGTCCGTCTCGTCAAGGACCATCCCGCGGCTGCGACGCTGCGCGAGCACGCCCTCGCGGGCGTCCGCCAACGGCACTCGGGCGCCCTGCTCGACGCCGAGGCCGCGGGCCAGGTCGGCATAGGCGATGGGCCGGCTCAGGGTGGCGAGGTCGAGCTGAAAGGCCACGTCGAGAACGACGTACCGAGCCGCCCCCGCCGGGTCCTTGAACCGACTGTGCCGATAGGCGAAGGCGCAGTCGGCATTGGCGAACGTGCGCACCTGCTGCTCACGGCGGTCCCAGACGCGCACGTCCCAGATCGTCTGAGCCACCTCCTGGCCGTAGGCGCCGACGTTCTGGATCGGCGTCGAACCGGTCAGGCCCGGGATCCCGGAGAGGCATTCGACGCCGGCCCAGCCCTCGGCCACGGTCCGCGCGACGAAGGCGTCCCAGTCCTGCCCGGCAGCGACCCGCACGACCGCGCCGCCGCACCGGTCGGCGGACTCCACGACGACGCCCTGCGTCGCGACGCGCACCACGGTGCCGGGGAACCCGGTGTCGGCGATGAGCAGGTTGGAGCCGCCGGACAGCACCAGCAGCGGCTCGTCGGCGTCGTCCACCTCGCGGACCGCGTCGACCAGCTCGTCGGTGGTGCTGGCGGTGACCAGGCGCCGGGCCGGCCCCCCGACCCGCATCGTGGTCAGCCCCGCCAGTGGGGTGTCGAACTCCTCACGCATCGCGCTGCCGGTCTACGGGACCCCTCGCGTCGCCGGTCGGGGCCGGGGCCGGGGCCAGCGCCAGCGTCGCCTGGGCCCGGCTCAGGACCTGCTCGCCTGCGCAGGTCACCACGAGCTCGACCACCGCGCGGGGACCCAGCGGGTGGTCCGCCATCAGGCTCTTCACCCGGCCGCGGACCTCGATCTGGGTGCCCTCGGCGTAGGGCACCACGACCGGGGCGGTGAACTTGGTGCGATAGCCCACGACCGCCGTGGGGTCACCGGCCCAGGAGGCGACCAGTTCGGCCGCGGCGCCCATCGTCCACATGCCGTGCGCGATCACGTCGGGCAGTCCGACCGAGCGCGCGAACGGTTCGTCCCAATGGATCCGGTTGTGGTCGCCGCTGGCTGCGGCGTACGCGATCAGGCGCTCCCGGGTGACGGGTACGACGAGCGGGCCGAGCTCCTCCCCCACGACCACGGCGGCGACGGCCCGCCTGGACCCGCTCATTCGTCCGTCCCCCGGATCACCAGCATCGAGGTGACCTGGCCGAGCGCCGTCGACCCGGCCGCGGCGCCATCGGCGGCGCTCAGCTCGACCCTCGTCGTCACCATGCCGTGCCCGCCGACCAGGCGGACCTTCTCCACGTGCAGGGTCGCGACGACCTCGGTTCCGGCGATGAGGGGGTGGGCCGATTCGAAGCGCTCCTCGGCGTGCACCACCCGGGTGAAGTCGATCCCGGCGGCCGGGTCCGTCACGTACTGCGCTTCGCAGCGCTGCGCGATGACCACCGCGAAGGTCGGCGGAGCCACCAGGTCGGGGTATCCGGCCGCGCGCGCCGCCGCAACGTCGTGGTGCAGCGCCGAGCCGGCGCCCACGGCGGCAGCGAAGGCCCGGATCGCCTCGCGGCCCACCGCGTACGGTTCGGACGGCGGATAGCTGCGGCCCTCGAAGGCGACGTCGACAGGCATGCGCCACACCCTAGGCCACGCGTTGCGGCGCTGAGGCCACGCGTTGCGGCGCTGAGGCCGCCACGGTGGACGCGACGCGGCGACCGCCCGGATCGGGGCGGTCGCCGCGTGGTCGAAGCGGTCCGGCGAGGCTCAGCGGGTCTCGCGGTGCGCCGTGTGCTTGCCGCAGTTGGGGCAGAACTTCTTCATCTCCAACCGGTCGGGGTCGTTGCGCCGGTTCTTCTTGGTGATGTAGTTGCGGTTCTTGCAGTCCACGCACGCGAGCGTGATCTTGGGACGGACGTCGGTGGTCTTGCTGGCCACGGAACTACCTGACTTTCGGATCGGGTCGGCTTGCGGCCCCGCGCGGCGCGGGACGCGTCGAGAACAAGAATACGCGACGCCCGGGCAGCTGCCCCTGCGTCGCTGCGGTAGCGAGGGCGGGACTTGAACCCGCGACACCACGATTATGAGTCGTGTGCTCTGACCACCTGAGCTACCCCGCCGTGCCCCCGCCCTGCCCGCGCCGGCAAGGGCGGGTCGGATGGGGATCAGAGCCCCGATAGGGAATCGAACCCTAGACCTTCTCCTTACCATGGAGACGCTCTGCCGACTGAGCTATCGGGGCGCCCCGGAGCCAGGGCTCCGGGCGTGCCCGCCCACTGTACAGGCCCGCGGGGCCGGTGGCGAAATCCTCTCCGGGAGCTGCCGGCTGGGCCCCGGCGGAGCGCTCGCAGCGCAGCCCAGGGGGGCGAGGGGCCTGGCGAGCGGACGGCGGCAGGGGCCCGCTCAGTCGTCCACGCCGCGGGCCACCAGCGCGTCGCCGACGCGCTGGGCGTGCCGCACGGTGCGGACCACCAGCGGGGTCGCGAACGCCCGGACGCTGCGGTCCAGACCGCGGGCCCGACGGGCCTCCCGGGCCTGTTCGGCCATCCGGGAGACCACCGGGATCGAGCGGATCATCAAGGCCAGCGCCAGGCCGAAGCGCTCCGGGTCGACCCCGAACCGCCGCAGCCGCCCGGCCGCGGCGACCGCGGCGTCGAGCATCTGCTGGAGCGGCGTCGTCAGGGTCACCAGGCTCGCGGCCAACACCGCGATCAGCAGGTTGGCACACGTCACGACCGCCACCGACCAGCCGTTCGCCCACGCCTGAAAGGCGAAGAGCAGCACGAGAAACCAGCGCAGCGGCCGGGCCTGGGCCCAGGCCAGCGAAGGCGGCACCCGGGCCACGGCGTACAGCCCGACCACCAGCACCGCCCCGGCACCGGTGGGCACCGGACCGGGCCGCACGAAGAGCGCCAGGGTGAAGAGCATCAACAACAGCACCTTGACCCCCGGGCCGGCGCGGTGCACGAGGCTGTCGCCGGGCAGATAGGTGCCGGTCAGCATGACATCAGCGCCCGGTACGCCGCGACGGCGTCGCGCCCCGGGCCGTCGGCCACCACCTCGCCCGCGTCGATGACCACCACCCGCTCCCAGTGCTCGACCAACTCCAAGTGGTGCGTGACCAGGACGACCTGCTGCGGCAGGGCCTCCAACAGGGTCGTGACGTGGCGGGAATTGCGCAGGTCGAGCAGGGTGGTCGGCTCGTCGCACACCAGCACCGACGGCTCGGTGACGAGAATGGCGGCCAGCGCCAGCAGCTGCTTTTGCCCGCTGGAGAGCAGGTGCGCCGGATGGTCGGCATGGTCCTGCAGGTTGAACCGGCCCAGCACCTCGCGCACCTGGCGGGCGGTCTCCGCGCGGCCGAGCTTGCGGCGGCGCAGCGAGAAGGCGACGTCCTCGGCGACCGTGGGCATCACGATCTGGGCGTCGGGATCGGGAAAGATGAAGCCGACTCGGCGCCGGACGGCCGCGCCGTCGACGGCCACGTCCAGCCCGTCGACCAGGACCCGGCCCTCGGTGGGGGTGACCAGACCGTTGACGAGCCGCGCCAGCGTGGACTTGCCCGAGCCGTTGGCGCCGATGATGCCCACTCGCGGCTCGGTCAGGGTCAGGGTGACGCCGCGCAGGACCTCCCGGTCGCCGTAGCTGTGCCGGATCGACTCGAACGCGATCACCGGATCGACTCGGCCGCGATCACCGACGCCGCAGCGGCGGGGTGAGCCCCGGCAGGGCTCGGTGCACGGCCGCGGCCACGACCGTGGCGATGCCCGCCTTGATGAGGTCGCCCGGGATGAAGGTCAGGCACGCCGCGGCGGCGGCGGGCAGGCTGAGGTTGCCGCGCAGGGCCATGCCCGGAATGCCGAACAGGTAGACGACACCGATGCCGCCCACCAGGCAGGCCAGTGCGAACCACCAGGTGGCCGCCCGGGGCAGTCGGGCCTGCACGAGGGCGCCGACGACGGCGGCACCCACGACGTACCCGATGAGGAAGCCGACGGTCGGGCCCTGCAGCGCCGCCAGGACCGGACGGCCACCCGACAGGACGGGCACCCCCAACGCCCCGACCAGCAACATCAGCAGGATCGCGGCGCCCCCGCGCTTCCAGCCCAGGACGGCCCCACACAGCATCACCCCCAGGGACTGCAGGGTGATCGGGGCCGGATTGCCGGGGACATAGACGGGCGGCGCGATCGCCAGCACCGCCGTGAGCGCCGCGAACCCGGCGATGAGGGCGAGATCGGTGGCGCTGAACCGGCCTGTTCGGGGGCGTCGGTCGGTGCCCGGGCCGCCGTCGAGGGCGGGCGCGGTGCGGGTGGCCATGGCGGACTCCTGGGGCGGCGGGGTCGGACGCGACACAGCCTAACACCGGACTTGAACGCTGTTCAGGACTAGCCTGCATGCGGGGTCCCGCGGTGCTCCAGGGCTCCGAACAGCGCTGGCGTGCCGCGATCGTGGGACCTTCGACCCATCAGGCACGAGCCGCCAACCAATGAACTGTTCCCTGACGGCGCCCCAAGGGTGGAGCGCCGCACTGCGAAGGAGTCCTCCCCGTGCTCATCGGCATACCCAAGGAGACGCACGCGGGTGAGACCCGCGTGGCGGCGACCCCACAGACCGTGGGGCAGTTGCTCAAGCTCGGCTACGAGGTCGTGGTGGAAGGCGGGGCCGGCGCCCTCGCTGCTCTGTCCGACGAGGCGTTCGTCGAGGCCGGCGCCCGCATCGGCGAAGTGGTCGACGTGTGGGGCGCGGACATCGTCCTGAAGGTCAACCCGCCGTCGGACAACGAGTTGGCCATGCTGCGCGACGGCGCCACGCTGATCGCGCTGCTCAGCCCGCGCCTCGACCCCGACATGGTGGGCAAGCTCGCGGCCCGCAAGATCACCGCGCTGTCGATGGACGCAGTGCCACGCATCTCCCGCGCGCAGTCCATGGACGTGCTCTCCTCGATGGCGAACATCGCCGGCTACCGCGCGATCGTCGAGGCCGCCCACGAGTTCGGTCGGTTCTTCACCGGCCAGGTCACGGCAGCCGGCAAGGTCCCGCCGGCCAAGGTCTTCGTGGCCGGCGCCGGGGTGGCCGGGCTCGCCGCCATCGGTGCGGCGGGCGCGCTGGGCGCGATCGTCCGGGCGAACGACGTCCGGCCCGAGGTCGCCGAGCAGGTGGAATCGATGGGTGCCGAGTTCGTCGCCGTCGAAGACCCGAACGCTCAGGTCAGCACCGATGGCTACGCCAAGGAGATGGGCGCGGACTACCAGGCGCGGCAGGCGCAGATGTACGCCGAGCAGTGCAAGGACGTCGACATCATCGTCACCACCGCCCTGATCCCGGGCCGCCCGGCCCCGCGCCTGATCACCGCCGAGATGCTGGCGACGATGAAGCCCGGCAGCGTGATCGTGGACATGGCCGCGCAGACCGGCGGCAACGTCGAGGGCACCGTGGCCGGCCAGAAGACGGTCACCGCCAACGGCGTGACGCTGATCGGCTACACCGACCTGGCGGGTCGGCTGCCCACCCAGGCGAGCCAGCTCTACGGGCAGAACATGGTCAACTTCCTCAAGCTGGCCACGCCCGAGAAGGACGGCCAGCTGGTCCTCGACGACGAGGACGTCATCGTGCGCCAGATGTCCATCGTCAAGGACGGCACGCTGATGTGGCCGCCGCCGCCAGTCGAGGTGGCCAAGGCCCCCGCCGCGCCCGCCGCCGAGGTCGCGCCCAAGCCGGCGAAGCCGGTCAAGGCCCCGATGTCGTCCGGCACCAAGGTCGCCATCCTGGGCGGCGCCGCGCTGCTCGCGTTGATCCTGTTCGCCTTCTCGCCGGAGGCCTTCCTCGGCCGGTTCATGGTCTTCATGCTGGCCTGCGTCATCGGCTACTACGTCATCGGCAATGTGCACCACGCGCTGCACACGCCACTGATGTCGGTGACCAACGCCATCTCCAGCATCATCGTCGTCGGCGCGTTACTGCAGGTGGGTCGGGGCAATAACAGCCTGTTCATGAACGCCCTGGCGTTCGTCGCGATCCTGCTCGCCAGCATCAACATCTTCGGTGGTTTCAAGGTCACCGGCCGGATGCTCGAAATGTTCAAGAGGGGCTGAGGACCATGACCGACACCGTGAATGCCTTCATGCCGGCGACGCTGGCGCAGGGCGCCTACATCATCGCGGCGCTGCTGTTCATCCTCGCCCTGGCCGGGCTCAGCAAGCACGAGACTGCCAAGCAGGGCAACAACTACGGGATCTACGGGATGGCGCTCGCCATCGTCATCACCATCGTCGCCGCGGTCGGCGGCATCGACTACGCCCGCAACACCGCCGACCTGCTGGACCGGTCCGGCTCCGGCTTCACCGGCATCCTGATGATCGTCGTGGCCATGGCCATCGGCGCGGCGATCGGCCTGTGGAAGGCCAAGAAGGTCGAGATGACCGGGATGCCCGAGCTCATCGCGCTGCTGCACAGCTTCGTCGGTCTCGCCGCCGTGCTCGTGGGCTATGTCTCCTACTTCGACGCCCACGACCGGATCGCCGAGGCGGAAAAGGCGGGCCAGCTGCTGCCGGCGGACCTGGCCGGATCCCTCGGCCCGATCCACAGCGGCGAGGTCTTCGTCGGCGTCTTCATCGGCGCGGTGACCTTCACCGGCTCGATCGTGGCCTATCTGAAGCTGTCCGCGAAGATGAAGTCGGCGCCGCTCATGCTGCCCGGGCACAACTGGCTCAACCTCGGCGCGATCGGCCTGTTCATCGTGCTCACGGCGATCTTCATCAAGAGCCCGAACCTGATCCTGCTCATCGCGATGACGATCATCGCGCTGCTGCTCGGCTTCCACCTGGTGGCCTCGATCGGCGGCGGCGACATGCCGGTCGTGGTGTCGATGCTGAACAGCTACTCCGGATGGGCGGCCGCCGCAGCCGGCTTCATGCTCAACAACGACCTGCTCATCATCACCGGCGCGCTCGTCGGGTCCTCCGGTGCCTTCCTGAGCTACATCATGTGCAAGGGCATGGGCCGCAGCTTCATCAACGTGATCGCCGGTGGCTTCGGTTCCGACGGTGGCGTCGTGGGCGAGGCCAAGGATTACGGCGAGCACCGCGAGATCGACGCCGAGGGCGCCGCGGACATGTTGCTCGACGCCAAGTCGGTCATCATCACCCCCGGCTACGGCATGGCGGTGGCGCAGGCGCAGTACCCGGTCGCCGAGATCACCGACGAGCTGCGCAAGCGCGGCTGCACCGTGCGATTCGGCATCCACCCGGTCGCCGGTCGCCTGCCGGGGCACATGAACGTGCTGCTCGCCGAGGCGAAGGTGCCCTACGACATCGTCCTGGAGATGGACGAGATCAACGACGACTTCGCCCAGACCGACGTGGTCCTGGTGATCGGTGCCAATGACACCGTCAACCCGGCGGCCCTGGACGACCCGTCGTCCCCGATCGCCGGCATGCCGGTGCTGCACGTGTGGGAAGCCGGCAATGTGATCGTGTTCAAGCGGTCCATGGCGACGGGCTACGCCGGCGTCCAGAACCCGCTGTTCTTCAACGAGAACAGCCAGATGCTGTTCGGCGACGCCAAGGAGCGCGTCGACGACATCCTGCGGGCGATCAAGTCGCGGGTCTCGGCCTGACCGTTCCGGCGGCCTCGCGGCCGCTATCAGCGTAGCACTGATATTCATCGCAATATCAGTGCTACGCTGATTTATGTGTGGATCGCAGAGGGACGGCCGGTGGCCACGGTGATCGGCGATGTCGTCGGCTCCCGGCGGGCCGACGACCGCGGCGCGATGCATGCCGCGCTGCGCCGCGCCATCGACCGTGTCAACGCCTCGGGACGGACGCTGTCCCCCCTGCACATCACCCTGGGCGATGAGTTCCAGGGGATCTTCGCGGACGTCCCGACCGCGGTCGCGGCCATGGTGGCCCTGCGACTGGAGCTCTTGGAGGACACCGACACCCGATACGGACTCGGCTGGGGGCCGGTGCAGAATCTGGAGCCGTCCGGCGCCGTACAGGACGGACCCGGCTGGTGGGCGGCCCGGGCGGCCATCGAGGCGAGCGCCGCAGCCGCCCTCCGACGGCGGTCCGGGACGGTGCGGGCCGGGTTCAGCGATGTCGCGCAGCCGGGCGGCACGCCGTACGTCGACGCCGTGGGCACCCCCCTGAGCGGGCTCGTCACCGCGTCCCTGCGCACCCTCGATGAGCTGTTCGCAGCGTTGTCGGACCTCGACGTCAGACTGATTCGCGGGACGGCGGACGGGCTGACCCAGACCCAGTTGGCGGCCGCGGAGGGCATCACCCAGTCGGCGGTGTCCCAGCGGCTGGCGCGCAACGGCGCGTGGAGCCTGCTGGCCGCCTACGAGAGCCTGGGCGGCCCGCTGGGGACCCGTTCATCGGTTGTGGATCCGTCGGCGGCCGCGCCGAGGGCGCCGGAGTAGGACAGGGAGGTACGTCGTGAGCTGGCTGGCCATCTGGTTCCTCGCGCTGGCCTGCCTCGACCTGGCGCGTTCCAGCACGGTCCTGGGGCGGCACACTCCCCTCGCTGTGGGCGCCCTCGTCGCCGTCGTGCTGTGGCCGCTCGCCGGGCTGACCGGACCGGCCGATCTGGTCGCGCTGGCGGTCTGTGTGGTGGCGCTGGCCGCGTGGCTGTGGGGCAGCACCGCCGCCGTGGCCGGTCCGCCGGAGCATCCTCCGGGAGTGCGCCGGACGGTGCTCACTCTGCTCGCCCCGCCGGTGCTCGCGACGCTCGCCGCGGGTTGGGCGACGCCCCTGGGCGGGCCGCTGCTGACCTGGTTCGGGTGGGCCCATCCCCCGCTGCTCGGGTCCTGGCCGCCGGAGAAGGCGGTGGCGGCCGTGGCCGCGGTGCTGGCCCAATGGGGCACGGGCAACGTGCTGGTGCGCCTGGTGCTCGCGGCCACCGGCGTACCGCGCACCCGGGACGGCGAGGAGTTCACCGCCGAGCAGCGCCTCAAGGGCGGCCGGCTGCTCGGGCCGATGGAGCGCACCTTCATCCTCGGGCTGGGCCTGGTGGGGCAGCTCCCGGCGGCGTCGGTCATCGCGGCGGCGAAGGGGCTGTTGCGGTTCCCCGAACTGCAGGCGGTGCACCGGGAGAGCCTGGTGGACGCGAGCGGCCAGCCCGTCCGGCCGGCGCCGGGGCCGCAGCGGATCGACACCGCGACCGAGTATTTCCTGGTGGGCACGTTCACGAGCTGGCTGTTCGCGGTGGTCTGCCTGCTCTGCCTGCGCTGATGGGCGCGGCTAGTCCAGCGCGGTGTCCCTCAGCTCGGGCAACAACAGCGCGGCAACGGCGGCGATCCCGAAGGCGGCCCCGAACACCCCGAACGTGAGCGGCTGACCGCCCCAGCCCAACAGGAAGGGCACCGACAGCGGGGCGATGATCGAGGCCAACCGCCCGAAGGCCGCGGCCGACCCGGCCCCACGGCCCCGGATCGACGTCGGGTAGATCTCCGGTGACACGGCATACAGCGCGCCCCACGCCCCCAGGTTGAAGAAGCTCAACGCGAGCCCGGCCCCGAGAACGGCGGCGTCATGCTGGGCGCTGCCGAACGCGAACGCCGCGACGGCCGACCCGACCAGGAACCCCGCGAGAGTGCCGCGGCGGCCCACCTTCTCGATGAGGTACGCCGCGACGGCGTACCCGGGCAGTTGCGCCAGGGTGATGTAGAGGGTGTATTCGAAGGACTTCACCAGCGTGTGCCCCTGGGCGTGCAGCAGGCTCGGCAACCACGAGAACGCGCCGTAGTAGGACAGGTTCACCATGAACCACACGGTCCACAGGGCGGCGGTTCGGCGCCGGTAGCCCACCGACCACAGCTGGCCCGACGGCCGCGCCGCCCGCGCCTCCTGGGATCGTCGGGTCGCTACCTCCGCGGCCGAGGGATCGACGGGCGGCTCGTGGCCCGCCGAGCGCTCGAAGACCCGAACGGCCCGCTCCGCGTCGTCGTACCGGCCCGCCCGTTCCAGGAAGCGCACCGACTCCGGCAAGCCCATCCGCACGACCACGGCATACAGCGTCGGCACGATCCCGACCAGCAGCGCCCAGCGCCAGCCGTCATCGGAGGTGGGAATCACCTTGAACCCGATCAGGGCGGCCATGATCCAGCCGACCGCCCAGAAGGCCTCCAGCACGACGACCATCCGACCGCGGATGGCGCGCGGGGAGTACTCGCTGACCAGCGTCGAGGCGACCGGAAGCTCGGCGCCGAGCCCCAGTCCGACCACGAAGCGCAGCGCCATCAGCACCGCCACCGACTGGGCCAGCGCCGAGGCGCCGGTGGCCAGCCCGTAGACCAGCAGCGTCAGCGCAAACACCTGGCGGCGGCCGATCCGGTCGGCCAGCAGGCCGCCGACGCTGGCGCCGATGGCCATGCCGACGAACCCGATCGAGAGCAGCCACGAGGTCTGGTCCTTGCCGAGTTGCCACTGCACGGCCAGTGCGGTGACCACGAACGACATCAGTCCGACGTCCATGGCGTCCAGCGCCCAACCGACGCCGGAGCCGACCAGGAGTTTGCCGTGCGCTCGGGTGAACGGCAGCCCGTCCAGGCGTTCCGAGCGGGTCGGCACGGGTTCGGAACTCACGAGTCGTCGCCGGCGCCATCCGCCGCGGCGGACTGCCGCGCCGCCAACGCCGCCTTACGCTTCTCCAGCGCCATGTCCTTCCAGTCCCCGGGCGGCAGGATGATCTCGGGATACACCGGCTGCCACATCGCCTCATAGATCTGCTGCACCGGATCCTCGAGACGCACCTGCGAGAGGCCCTCCTCGTACGCCGTCTGGGCCACCTTGATCGCCACCGTCCCCGAGACCCGCCGCAGCTGGGAGATCGAGGGCAGCAGGGCCCGCCCGTACGGCGCGACGTCGACGATCTCGGCCACGGCCTCGGCGGCCGCGGCGATCATCCGGTCCGAGACCCGGCTCGCCTTGCTGACCACCACGCCCAGGCCGATCCCGGGGAAGACCAGCGCGTTGTTGGCCTGGGCGATCTCGAAGCGACGCCCGGCGTACTCCACCGGCGCGAACGGCGAACCGGTCGCGACCAGCGCCTGGCCCTTGGTCCACTCGATGATGTCCTTGGGCACGGCCTCGGCCCGGGAGGTGGGATTGGACAGCGGCATGATGATCGGCCGGTCCACGTGGGCGGCCATGTCCCGCACGATGGCCTCGGTGAACGCCCCGGCCCGCGCTGAGGTGCCGATGAGCATGGTCGGCCGGACGTTGCGGACCACGTCGGCCAGCGAGACGTTGCCCGGATCGTCGAGCTGCCACGTGGCCAGTTCCTCGGCGGGCCGGGCGTAGGGCGCCTGGAAGTCGCGCACCTTGTCACCCAGCCCGGTGTGGATCAGACCACGGCTGCCCAGGCACCAGAACTGCCGGTAGGACTCGGCCTCCCCCAGCCCCTCACGGATCATCCGGTCGCGCATCAGGTCGGCGATGCCGACGCCCGCCGTACCGGCCCCGAACACCACCACGCGCTGTTCGCGCATCCGCGCACCGGTGGTCTTCACGCCGGCCAGCGCGGCCGCGGTGACGACGGCGGCGGTGCCCTGGATGTCGTCGTTGAAGGTGCACGACCGGCCGCGGTATTTCTCCAGGATCCGGTGCGCATTGCCGGCGCCGAAGTCCTCGAAGTGGATCATGGCGTTCGGGAACACCCGGGTGGCGGTGGCGACGAACTGCTCGATGAACTCGTCGTAGACCGCGCCGCGGCGACGACTGTGCCGCGAGCCCAGGTAGAACTCGTCGTTGAGCAGCTTCATGTTGTCGGTGCCCACGTCGACCACGACCGGCATGACCCGGCGCGGGTCGATCCCGGCCGCGGCGGTATAGACCGAGAGCTTGCCGACACAGATCTGTACCCCGCCGACGCCCTGGTCGCCGATGCCGAGGATGCCCTCGCTGTCGGTGACGACGATGAGGTCGCACTGGTCGGGTTCCAGGCCGTAGTTGAGCAGCGACTCCTCGATCTCTTCGGGGAAGTCGACGGAGGTGAAGACGCCGCGCATCCGGGAGAAGGTGTGGCTGAACCGCTCGATGACCGTGCCGATCGTCGGCGTGTAGACGATCGGCAGCATCTCCTCCAGGTGATCGGACAGCAGCCGGTAGAAGAGCACCTCGTTGCGGTCCCGCAGGCCGGCGAGGTAGGCGTACTTGGCGACGTCGCTGGCCTGCTCCAGGTAGTTCTCGTAGGTGCGACGCGCCTGCCAGTCGAGCGTCGCCACCCCCGGCGGCAGCAGCCCGGTCAGGCCGAGGGCGTGCCGCTCCGGCCAGGTGAAGGCGGTGCCACGGTTGATGGTGGGCAGCGTCATAATCGTGCTGCCGCGGGTGTGGATCTTCAGCCGCTGGCCCCTGGGTCCGGGCACGAACTCGTAGTTGCCGGTCTTCATGGGCGCAAGCCTAGTCCCGGGTGGCCCGTGCCCGGCGCATCCCGGCAGGTCAGGCGTCCGTGCGGGGCCGTCCTCGCCGCGAGCCGGCGCGGGCCAGCACGGAGGCAGCGCTTGATCCTGGCGCTACACCAGGCTGCGGAAGTCCGGCTTCTCCTTGGCCAGGAACGCGCGGACCCCCTCCCGGAAGGCCGGACTGCCGTAGGCGCGTTCGAGGAGCCGCTCGTCGTGCTCGATGTCGCCGGCCGCGGCGGTGATGTCGAAGAGCTGTTCCTTGGTGGTGCGCACGGTGGTCGGTGCGGCCTGGAGCAGGCCCGCGATCAGGGCATCGAGTTCGAGGTCGAGGTCGTGACGGCTCTCGGCGACCGCGAGGAGGGCGCCGAGTTCGTACGCCCGCCGGGCATCGAGCAGCCGGCTGGCCAGCAGCATCTGCCGCGTCACCGACTCACCGAAGACGTGCACACAGCGTTCCAGCAGCGGCCGGGACAGAGCGTTGCCGAGGGTTCGGGCGATTGGGTACCCGAACCGGGAGCTCGCCGTGGCCAGGCGCAGATCGCAATAGGACGCCACCGCCAGGCCGCCCCCGACGCACAGGCCGTCGATCGCGGCGATGCTGACCTGGGGAAGCCGGGCCAGGTCGGTGAGCAGGGTGCGGACGCGGCCCTCGTAGGCGACCGCCTGCGCCCCCTCGGTCATCTCGGCGAACTCGCCGATCTCGTTGCCCGCGGCGAACGCCAGCGCCCCGGCACCTCGAAAGACCACCACGCGGGCCGTACGGTCATCGGTCAGCTCGGCGAACAGCGCGCGCAGGCCCTCGTACATCACCGTGGTGAACGCGTTGTGCCGGTGCGGCCGGTTGAACGTGACCTCGACGACCGCCCCCTCGTCGCGGCGGGACACGAGGAGTTCTTCGGTGCGATGCGGGGCGGTCACGGCGGACTCCTTGGGCTGGCTGCACACGTTGTGTCGAGAAAGCCACCGAACTCGGTGGGTTTCTCGACACGACGTCGTGGCGGGCTGGCTCCATCCTCCCGCTCAGGGCGCGACGGCGGCCCGGATCGCGGCCCGCAAGATCTGCGGCGCGTCGGCCATCGCGGGCCCGTACCAGGTCAGCGCCCGCCCATCCACCAGCGCCGCCGGCACCTCGAAGGCCTCCGGCCCGTCGGCTGCGGTGAACCGGTACGGCTCGTCGGGCAGGATGACCAGCTGGTACGGCGTGTGCCGCGCGACCTGTGCCGGATCGATCCTGGGATATCTGTCCGGGTCCGCCGTCAGCACGTGGTCGACCCCGAGCCGGGCCAGGACGTCGCCGGCGTAGGTGTCTCGCCCCAGCGCCATCCACGGCTTGCGCCAGATCGGGACCAGGGCCGTGAGCCGCTGGCCAGGCCGGACCGGCTCGGGATCGGTCCAGGCCGCGACGGCCGCATCGTGCCAGCCGCGGTCCCTCGGGCCGACGTCGAGCAGGTCGAGGAGCCGGCCGAGCGAGGTCAGGGCGGTGGGGACGTCGCGGATGCCGGTGACCCAGACGGGCACGCCGGCGGCACGCAGCTCGGCGACATGCTCGGGCTTGTTCTCCTCCTCGTTGGCAATGACCAGGTCCGGTTCGGCGGCGACGATCTGCGCCAGGGCGGGGTTCTTGGTGCCGCCGAAGCGCGGTACGGCCAGGTCCGCGGGGTGCGTGCACCAGTCGGTCGCGCCGGCGAGCAGGTCCGGCGCCGAGGCCGCGATGGCCTCGGTCAGCGACGGGACGAGGCTGATCACCCGCTCGGGTCGGCGCGCCATCGCGACGGGGTGACCCAGGTCGTCGTACGTGACGGCGTTCATGCCGCCCATCCTCCCGCGCCCGACCATGGCCACGCGGCGGGGCTGGCTCCCGGGCGGGCGTCACAGCAGTCCCCTGGCTCTGGCGGCGGCGACGGCGGCGGTGCGACTCGGCGCGGCGAGCTTGTCGTACACGTGCGAGAGGTGCGTCTTCACGGTCGCTTCGCTGACGAACAGCCGCTTGGCGATCTGCCGGTTCGAGAGCCCCTCCTCGACGAGGGTGAGAACCTCCCGCTCCCGGTCGCTGAGCGCCTTGGGCGCGGTCCGCATCGTGTCGACGACGCGGGCCGTCATGGCCTCGGAGAGCACCGTCTCCCCCGCGGCGGCCCCTTGCACCGCGCGGACGATTTGGTCCAGACCGGCGTCCTTGAGCAGGTACCCGGCGGCGCCGGCCTCGACCGCGCGGACGATGTCGGTGTCATGGTCGTACGTCGTGAGGATGACCACGGCCGGTCCCTGCCGGCTGACCAGTTCCCGCGCGACCCCCACGCCATCGATGCCGTCGCCGAGCCGCAGGTCGCAGAGCACCACATCGGGGGCGACCTCGCGGGCCAGCCGGATCGCGGTGGCGCCATCCGCGGCCTCGCCGACGACCTCGATGCCGGGTGCCGCCGCGAGCAGGGTGCGCAGGCCGGAGCGCACCACCGGGTGGTCGTCGACGATGAGGACGGAGGTCATGAGGCGCCGCTGGAGCCGGCGTTCGTCAGGGGCAGGTGCGCGGACACGGCCGTGCCCTCCCCGGGCGCGGACTCGATGATGAGGCCGCCGCCGAGTTCGGTGAGCCGCGCCCGGGTGGCCGCCACCCCGTAGCCGCCGCGCGTGAGATCAGCGCCGGGCCGGTCGAGGATGGCCGGGTCGAATCCCACACCATCGTCGACCACGTCGAGGCGGACCTCGTGCGGGCTGCCGTCGAGGGAGACCACAACGCGGGCGGCCCGGGCGTGCGAGCGGATGTTGGCCAGCGCGCTTTGAGCCGTCCGCAGCAGGGCGACCTCGTGCGTGGTCGACAGTTCGGTGAGCTCCGGCGCGACGCGCAGTTCGGTGTCCAGACCGGTGTCGGCGTGCAGGTCGTCCAGCAGCCGACGCAGGGCCGCGGCCAGGCCGCTGTGCTGCAGGGTGCTGGGCGCCAGCGCCGCGACGACCGCGCGGATCTCGGTGAGGTTGTCCGCGGCCGTGTCCTCGATCCGGGCCAGCAGGCGCCGCAGGTCGGGCTCACCGGGACTGACCGAGGCTCCCCGGGCCAGCAGCACGATCGAGGAGAATCCCTGCGCCACGGTGTCATGGATGTCCCGGGACAGCCGGGTGCGCTCGCTCATCGCGCCGACCTCGCGTTGGGTGAGGGCGAGCTGCTCCTGCAGCGCCGCGGACTCGGCCTGCGCCTGCATCAGCGCATCGAGCAGGCGGGCCCGCTCGAGGGCGTCGCGGGCCAGCAACACCTGGCCGCGGGACAGGCCGAGGGCGAACAGGGCACCGACCGTGGGGCCGACGACGCCGGCGACGGTCCAGCCCGGCCCGGCGAGACCTGGCGCCAGGATCACGGCGAGCAGGACGACGGCGGTGTAGCCGAGGGCCCACCGCAGCGTCAGTACCTGGCCGGCCAGCAGCCACAGTGCGAAGCCCACCCAGACGAAGGAGGCGGACACCAGCACCGCGACCAGCCACGCCAGGCCGAGGACGACCAGCCACAGACCGGGGGTGCGGCGGGGGCTCACGGCGTACGGCGGCGCGGCGCGGGCGCCCTCGACGTAGGACATCGCGGCGCGCGCGCCCAGCACGTACGCAAGCACCATCGGCGCCACCGCCACGGCCAGCCACGTGCCGGCGATCTCGCTGCGCCACCCCTGCGCCCACCCGACCGCGACGAGGACCCCGAAGAGCACGTGCCGCAGCACCCGCAGGCCTGCGAGCACGCTGGTGGGGCGCGGCAGCGGCGCGACGTCTGTCACCTCGCCGAGGCTACGCCGCGGGATTCCCGCCGGCCCAGCAGCGTGACGACACCGGGGACGACGATCGCGCGCACCAGGAAGGCGTCGATGACCACGCCGAGCCCCACGATGAGGCCGAGTTGGCCGAGGACGACGAGGGGCAGCACGCCGAGCGCGGCGAACACCCCCGCCAGGACCAGCCCGGCGCTGGTGATGACCGCGCCGGTCGCCCCGACGGCCCTGGCCATCCCCTCGGCGATGCCGTGGGTGCGCGCCTCGAGGGTGGCGCGGTGGACGAGGAAGATCGTGTAGTCGACGCCGAGCGCCACCAGGAAAAGTAACGCCACGAGCGGCACCTGGACGTCGAGGGCGGCGGTACCGAACACGGCGCGGCTGGCCCACGCGCCCAGGCCGATCGTCGCGACCGAGCTGAGCACGTTGACGCCCAGCAGCACGAGTGGGGTACGCACGGCGCGCAGCAGGGCCATCAGGACCACGGCCGTGAGCAGCAGGACGAGCGGGGCGACGACGGTCAGGTCGCGGCGGGCGGCGTCGTGGGCGTCCAGGCTGACGGCGGGTGCGCCGCCGACGAGGGCGTGGGCTCCAGGGACGTCGTGGACGGCGGCGCGCAGCGTGGTGACGAGGTCGTCGGCCGCTTCGCTGCCGGGCAGGGCCTGTCCGACCACGGTGAGGGTGGCTCGCCCGTCGTACGGCGCCCCGACGGGGGTGACCGCGACGACACCGGTCAGGCCGCGGGCGGTGTCGGCCACCCGCTGGCTCGCGGCGGCGTCGGCGACGATCGTCATGGGCGCAGCGATGCCGGCGGGGAAGGACCGTTCGAGGACGGCCAGGCCCTGCTGTGATTCCGAGGCGACCCGGAAGCGTTCGGACTGGTTGAGGCCGATCCGGGCGTCCAGGAGCCCGGTGGCCAAAATGCCCAGGATGGCGGCGCCGCCGAGGACGGCCAGCAACGGACGGCGTACGACGGCATGTCCCAGCCGCCACCACGGCGACCGTTCGGCGGCCTCGGTGTGCCGGTCCGGCCGCGGTACGAAGGGCCAGAACACGCGCCGCCCGAGCAGGGACAGCGCCGTCGGCAGCACGAGCACCGCCGCGGCGAGGGCGATGAGCAGGCCGGTCGCCCCGGCGAGGCCGAGACCGCGGGTGCCCGGTACGGCGGCGAGCAGCAGCGTGAGCAGCGCCAGCACCACGGTGAGATTGCTGGCGAGGATCGCGGGGACGACGGCCCGCCACGCCGTGGCCAGGGCGCGGCGGTGGTCGGGTTCGCGGCGCAGTTCCTCCCGGTAGCGGGAGATGAGCAGCAGCGCGTAGTTGGCGCCCGCGCCGAAGACGAGCACGCTGACGATCCCGGCATCGAAGGTCAGGCCGCTGGCCTGGCCGACCACCGCGGTGACGACCGCAGCGAGCTGATCGGCGACACTGATGACCAGCAGCGGGACGAGCGCGAGCAGCGGCGACCGGTAGGTGATGAGCAGCAGCGCCAGCACGATCCCGACGGTGACCAGCAGCAGGCGCAGGTCGGCCCCGGAGAAGGCGTCGGCGATGTCGGCGCCGAAGGCCGGGCCGCCGGTCACCTGGATCGTCAGGCCGTCGGGGGTGCGCTCGTGGACCGCGACCCGAAGGTGGCTGATCGTGGCGATGTTGTCGGTGTTCTCGGTGGCGGCGCGGACCGGGACCAGGGTGTACGCCGCAGCGCCGTCGGCCGAGACCTGCGGGGCCGGCGATCCCAGGCGCGGCAACGCCGGATCGGTGACCGCGGCGCTGATCTCGGCCAGGGCGTCCCGGTCGCGCGCGCTGAGGGCGGCGCCGTCGCCGCGGGAGCCGACGAGCAGGACGGGCTGTACGTCGGAGGCCGGTCGGGCGGCCAGTTCGGCGGCGACCCGGGCCGATTCCGCGGCGGGCGGGATGGCCTCACCGCGCGGCGGGATGGTGGCGCCGCGCAGGGCGCCCATGGCCCCGACAACCACGAGGAGGAACGCCGCCAACGCCAGCCAGGCGCCACGGCGCTGCAGGAGCCGATCGGCGAACCGAGGGCTCCCCTCGTCGGTGGGCGTCGTGGGCGGGGATGGGGATGGGGATGGGGATGGACTCGGGGCGATCGTCTGGGCCATGTTTCGACGGTAGGAATCGGCGCGGGAGACCCTCCACCGCCGCGCCTCATCCCTTCGGGCGATGCCGGGTGGGGTTGACCCCGTCACGGTGGAGCCGCGATGCGTACATTTTCCCGTACGGGAGGACGTGCCATGAAGAGCATGAGTTATCCGGAGTCGCGGGCTCGTTATGCCGAGGTGCTCGACGCAGTGACGAATGATCGCGAGGAGATCGTCATCACCAGGGCGGGCCACGAGCCGGTCGTCATCGTCTCCCTGGCCGACGACGAGTCCCTCAAGGAGACGGCGTACCTGATGCGCTCGCCCGCGAACGCGCGCCGCCTCCTCGATGCGATGGAGCGGCTGGAAGGCGGCCACGGCACGGTCCACGAGCTGACGGACGCCGGCTGAGGTGCTGCTCGTCTGGGACGAGAACGCGTGGGCGGACTACCTGTGGTGGCACGCCCAAGACCGGAGGGTCCTGCGCCGCATCAACGCGCTGCTCGAGGACATCCGGCGCAACGGCACGAGGGCATCGGAAGCCTGGGGCGCTCAACCACGGCTCAGCCACGCGGGCCGCTTCGCTGGTCTTGGTCTCAGCCGTCCAGGGAGAGCCACCGATCCGATACGCAGCGCCCGGACGGTCGGTCAAGCGGACACCCTGCCTCGCAAACTGGAGGGGCGCATGTGCGGAGCGCCTTCCTGGCACCGAGCGTAACCGTCCGCTGAGGGGCCGGCTGGCGACGCTCAGTCTGGGGGTCGGATCTGAGGCTCGGAGGTGACGCGCGGCGCACACTCAGGGTCGGCGCCGGCTGTCGAATTGTGATACCGCGACCACGCCGACGGCGATGATCGCGCCGACCGCCATCGCGTCATGTCCAGGGACATTCAGAAGGAAGGCTCCGGCGACAAGAACGAGGGCCACGACGACAGCGATGAGCAGTGGGCTCCGACGCATGACAGTAGCGTAGGGCTCACCGATTGGGAGTTTGCGAGTGATGTGGTCCGGGGTGCCGTGGGGTGTGCTAAGGCCGCCGGGCTCCAGTTCGACGTGGCTACGCTAGCCGTACGCCGCGGAGGTGATCGGAACGATGATGACCAGCCCACCGGGGCCGTTGTTGAGGGTGTCGACCGAGACCACGACGGCCGGGCGGCGGAACTCAGGTTCTCGGACGACCGGGTGGCATAGGTCGATGGCGTAAACCTCTCCTCGCCAGATCACGCGAGCGCGTCCCACTCCCGCCGTTCGGCAAGGTAGTCCTGCCATCGCTGCGGATCGGTGCGTAATTGCTGGTAGTCGCGATTGAGGCCGCGCAGGAACTCCTGCCGCTCGAGGGCGTCGATGGCGGTGTGAACGACATCGATGACGGACGTCTGCCGAGCCCTCGCGAGATCTTGGAGTCGTTCGCGGTCCGGCCGCCGAACACGGACCGTCGTGGTATCCCCTGTCGCCATGGAACCGAATGTAGACGACCTGTAGACGCCGGGCAGGTGGCCCCGTCCCGCGCGCGGGGGGCGTGGCCGCAACGTCTGCCCGGCCGGCAGGCTGAGCGTTGGCCCCCCGGCAAGGGGCAATCCACAAGTGAACGCCGTTGAGCTGCAGCGATGTTCATTTCAGCCCCCATGACGGCCTCGGAATCCGGCAGAATCGGCGCGTCAGACCGCCGCGGGGGACGGAGACACTCATGCGCACACCCCAACCAGGACCACCCAGCACCGGCAAACGGCGCCACCGGCCCCGCCGAGCCCGGCCCGCCACGCTGACCGCCACCCTGACGACAGCCACCGCCGTGGCCGCCGCCCTCGCCGGCTGCTCCAGCCAACCCCCGGCCACCACCGCCACGTCCGCCTCCGCTCGCCCAGCCACCGTCGTGACCATCCCCACCGCCCCCACCGCCGCGACCGACCCCGCCACACCCAGCACCAGCGGCGCCACCGCCGGGTACGACGTCCTGGCCAACATGCCCCCCGCCGCCAAACAACACACCAACGCCGGCGCCCAAGCCTTCGTCCGCTACTACATCGAGGCCTACGGGCGTCTACTCATGGACCCCGCCAAAGGCCAGCTGCCCAAACTCGAGGATCCGCAATGCCCTGGGTGCAAGAAGCTCGAACGAATCGTCGGCGAAAACGCCGACGCCGGACGCGTCTGGGCCGATATCTACTTTCGCACGCTGAACGTCGGAGAACCGGACGTCGAAGGCGAGGTGATCGACGCAGCGACTGTCAATGATATTCACGTGATGGCGCCGCTGACCAACTCACCCGTCGTGGTGCACGAACCCAGTGGTCTGGCTACGACGCGGGCCAAGAGCAGCGATGTCCTGGCGCAGCTATGGCTCAGCTGGCGCGATGGACAATGGTATGTGACGGATTTCCAAGACGTCGACTACACCCCGCCGAAGAAATGATCTCGGCACCTCTCGCGGCTTCTGTCATTCTGGCGATAACCATCGCTCTACCTGGGGACGTCGAGGGCAGCACCGGAAACGGGAAGACAACCCTGACCGGGTTCGAGACACTCTCTCCCACGGCAGGGCCGACCCGGGACGCTCAAGGTCCCGGGGTTCCCGCGGGACCGGCCGGGCCGGTCACGGAGTTCCGCGTGCTCATCGACTGCCCCGGCAACACCCTCGACGTGCCCGACGAAACCCTCTCGTGCCAATCCGCCATCAATGCCTGTCGCACCAACCCCGAGGGCCCAGGACCCCGAGCCCGCCTCTACGCCCGACCCGCCGGCACCACCACCTGGACACCCGCCGGGACCACCTGCCTGCCCGACCATTACGCGACGCCCACCACCACCGGCTACCGACCAGGGCAAACCCGCTCATTGACCATGCTCGGCCGCGCCGTCGAACTCCGCCTCAAGACCCCCGGCCACGTCTACCACCACGGCGACGGCACCTCCCAGGGACCCACCGCCAGCACCGGCGGCCCCTACCCCACCGGCGACATCACCCACACCTACACCCACCCCGGCACCCTGACCCCCACCGCAACCACCACCATCACCGCCGACTACCGCATCGACCACGGCCCCTGGCAACCCCTACCCGGCAGCTCCACCCAAACGACCACCTGAGGTGCCCTATTTCTCTCGGACATGAGGTCCAATAGGATCCTTATCTGAAGGGAGAACGACATGAGTGGGGCACGGCACAAGTTCAATCCGGAGTATCGTGACCAGATGGTCCGTCTGTATTTGG
>JAIUNK010000011.1 GCA_020161845.1 Actinomycetota bacterium | reverse complement strand
CCTGGCCCGAGCCTGGACCCGCGTCATCTACCGCTGCTGGCACACCGAACAGCCCTACGACGCCAACCTGCACGGCGGAGCGCAGAGGTTGCCGATCGCGGCCTGAGGTTGACTCAGGAAGTGTCATGGACGCTCCTGGTCGGCGTGGATCAGTCGAAAACCACCGTACGTCGAGGCCCTCACCCGGCGTGATCGTGGCTACGCCGCAACCCGGGCGGGCTCAGCAGCAGCCGCCGCTGAGCTGCGCCGACGCGCGCCATCCCCAGAATTCGTCTCAGCTCCCGAGAGGACCGACCCGTCGAACGCATGCTCCCGAACGACCTGGGAAAGGGACACTTGGACGTCACGAGATGAGCGAGAGGAACAATCATGGGCATCTTCGACAGTGCCAAGGACAAGCTCAACGAGGCCACGCGGAACGAGGGCCACACCGATTCCGCCTTGGACAAGGCCTCCGAAATGGCCAAGGGGCGGGTCGAGGGGCACGACGACAAGATCGACAAAGCCCGCGAAATGGCCGACGGACGCCTCGGCGACGAGGGTCATCAAGCCTGACGGTCTGACGGCCCCGACGGCCTGAGGGCCCGACGGCCTGAGGGCCCGACGGCCTGAGGGCCCGACGGCCTGAGGGCCCGACGAGCCGCCCGCTCACCGGCAACCGGTGAGCGGGCGGCTTCTCATACCACGGTATGGAGGGGACGCGACGAACGGTCAGCGGCAGCCGGGGCTCGCAGCGTCCGTGCCGCGGGGCGGTGCGCCCATCCCGGGCAGGCCCAGGCTCACGGTGGGGCGCCCGGGCACCGGGTTGTCCTGGGTCGCCTCCCAAGCGTCGCCGCCGCGGGTCCGGCGTACGGCGTAAGGACCCCCACTCAGCGCGCCGTCGGCGACCAGGTGGTGCGGGGCGCCATAGGTCACCTGCACCGTCGCCACGTCACCCGGGCGCGGCACCTCGCCACGCTCGCGCGCGGCGGGCGGCACCGCAAAGTGGACGAGCCGGTTGTCCCGGGCGCGGCCGCTCATGCGCTCGGTCGCAGCATCCTTGCGGCCCTCGCCCGGCGCGACGAGCACCTCGACGGTCCGGCCCTCGAACCCGCGGTTGTCGGCCCAGCAGATCTCGTCCTGCAGGGCCACGAGCCGGTCGAACCGCTCCTGCACCACGTGCTTCGGGACCTGGTCAGGCATGGTGGCGGCGGGGGTGCCGGGGCGGATCGAGTACTGGAAGGTGAACGCCCCCGCGAACCGCGCCCGTTCGACGACCCGCAAGGTGTCCTCGAAGTCGGCGTCGGTCTCGCCGGGAAAGCCCACGATAATGTCGGTGGTGATCGCGGCATCGGGAATCTTGCCGCGGACCTCCTCGATGATCGCCAGGAACCGATCGCTGCGGTAGCTGCGCTTCATCTCCCGCAGCACGCGGTCCGACCCGGATTGCAACGGCATGTGCAGGCTGGGCATGACGTTGGGGGTCTGCGCCATCGCGTCGATGACGTCACTGGTGAACGCCGCCGGGTGTGGGCTGGTGAAGCGCACCCGTTCGAGCCCGTCGATGTCGCCGCAGGCGCGCAGCAGCTTGCCGAACGCGAACCGGTCGCCGAACTCCACGCCGTAGGTGTTCACGTTCTGACCGAGCAGCGTGATCTCCAGGACGCCCTCGCCGACCAGGGCGCGGGCCTCGGCGAGGATATCGCCGGGGCGGCGGTCCGCCTCCTTGCCGCGCAGCGCCGGGACGATGCAATAGGTGCAGGTGTTGTTGCAGCCGACGCTGATCGAGACCCAGGCGGCGTAGGCGCTGTCGCGCCGGGTCGGCAGCGTCGAGGGGAAGGTCTCCAGCGCTTCCAGGATCTCGACCTCGGCGCGCTTGTTGTGGCGGGCCCGGTCGAGCAGGGCGGGCAGGCTGCCGATGTTGTGCGTGCCGAACACGACGTCGACCCAGGGGGCACGGCGCACGATCGTGTCGCGATCCTTCTGCGCCATGCAGCCGCCGACGGCGATCTGCAGGTCGGGGTTGGCGGTCTTGGCCGGGCGGAGCTGGCCCAGGTTGCCGTAGAGCTTGTTGTCGGCGTTTTCGCGGACGGCGCAGGTGTTGAAGACGACGACGTCGGCCACCGCCGGCCGGGTCGCCGCGGGGATGCTGGCCACATCGACGTACCCCGCGCTCTCCAGCAAACCGGCCAGGCGCTCGGAGTCGTGCACGTTCATCTGGCAGCCGTGGGTGCGCACCTCGTAGGTGCGCCCGGCTGCGCCGCCGGTCGCGGCGGTGCTGTGGTCGGCGGTTCCGGTGCGGGCGGTGGCAGGCTGCGTCATGACCCGACCAGGGTACGGCGTGGCGGCGTGCCCACCCCAGCCGACCACACCCCAGGGGCGTAGACAGCGCCTGGGCACTGTCCCACGACCGCCCGGTGAGTCTTGCGCACGTCGACCGCGAGGCGACGTCCGGTGTGGCAGGGTCTGGGTCGTGACCACGATCAAGATCAACGCAATCACGGCGCCGAGCGGCGGCGAGGAAATGGTGCGCCGCTTCGCGGCGCGGGCCGGGGTGGTGCAGAACCGGGACGGCTTCGAGGGATTCGAGCTGTTGGCCCCGACCGACGGTCGTGACGTCTACCTGGTGGTGAGCCGGTGGCGCGACGAGGACTCCTTCCAGGCCTGGCTGTCGTCAGAGGAGTTCGCCCGGGCGCATCGCGCGTTCCGTCCCGGCGAGGAGGGCGGGGCGCCGGCCGCCGACGGGGAGGGGGCCGGACCCCGCAAGCCGATCGGCATCTCCGCTCAGCTGTGGTCGTACGAGGTCGCGACACTCGGCACCCCCGACTGACTCGCTGCACTCCCGACTGACTCGCTGCACTCGGCGCAGTCGGCGTTGGACTCACCGACGCGACCAACTCGGCATGCACCGAGCACCACGCTCGACCCGCAGGTGCCCTCGCAGGCGCGGTCGGGATCAGTCGCGCTGGTGCTCCGGCGCGTCGCGGATCGCCTCCCGAATGACCGAATAGGCCACCTCCCCCCCGTAGCCCTTGCGGGCGAGCATCCCCGCCAGGCGACGGGCCTGCACCTGCGCATCGAGACCGGCCATGCCCCGGAGCTTCTTGTCCACGAGTCGCCGTGCCTCGTCCCGCTCGTCGTCCTCGGAGACCTGCCCGACCGCCTCCTCGATGACGTCGGTCTGCACACCCTTCTTGCGCAGCTCGGCCCGCAGGGCGCGTCGGGCGAGGCCGCGCCCAGACTGTCGGCTGCGCACGAGCATGCCGGCGTATGCCTCGTCATCGACCAGGCCGACTTCTTCCATGCGGTCCAGGACGACGCGAGCCACCTGCTCATCGCAGCCGCGCTGAGCGAGCTTCTTCTCCAATTCGGCCCGGGACCTCGGCGCCATCGTCAGTTGTCGCAACACCATCTGGCGGGCCACGTCGTGCGGATCCGGCTCGGGATCGCGGCCGGCCGGATCCTCGGGCGGCATGGACCGCGAAGACCGAGCAGACCTGGTTCGTCGCGTCGCCGACATGGGGCCGCGGTCACGACCCGTTCCGGCACGTGCCTCAGGTCCGGACCGACCGCTGGATCCGGGCCTTCCGCTGGATCCGGGCCTTCCGCTGGGTCCGGGTCCGACGTTGGGTCCGGGTCCAACGTTGGGGTCAGGTTCAGCGTTGGGGTCAGGTTCGGCGCCCGCCCACGGCGTACCGCTTCCCCCGCCGCGACTGGCCGCCGCCTCGACAGCGGCGGCCAGCGCGGCGCGAGCGATGTCCTGTTTGCTCGACAACACTCACGCCACCGTTAGAAGGCGACCGGCACTTCCGCCAGTGGTACCTCGTCTTTCCCGCTCTTGCCAGCAGCAGCGGCGGCGGGGTCGGAGCCGGAGTCGGTCCCCGAAGGCTCCGGTGCGCCCGGTCCGACGCCCAGCTTGGCCTTGATCTTGCGCTCCAGTTCGTCGGCGAGCCCCGGGTTGTCGCGCAGGAAGTTGCGGGCGTTCTCCTTGCCCTGGCCGAGCTGGTCGCCCTCGTAGGTGTACCAAGCCCCGGACTTGCGCACGAAGCCATGCTCCACGCCCATGTCGATCAGGCCGCCCTCGCGGGAGATGCCCAGGCCGTAGATGATGTCGAACTCGGCCTGCTTGAACGGCGGGCTGACCTTGTTCTTGACGACCTTGCAGCGAGTGCGGTTGCCGACCGGGTCGGAGCCGTCCTTGAGGGTCTCGATCCGGCGGACGTCGAGCCGCACCGAGGCGTAGAACTTGAGCGCCTTGCCACCGGTGGTGGTCTCGGGCGAGCCGAACATGACGCCGATCTTCTCGCGCAACTGGTTGATGAAGATCGCGGTCGTGCCCGTGCTGTTGAGGGCGCCGGTGATCTTGCGCAGCGCTTGGCTCATGAGTCGGGCCTGCAGACCCACGTGGGAGTCACCCATCTCACCCTCGATCTCGGCGCGCGGCACGAGCGCAGCCACCGAGTCGATGACGATGATGTCGACGGCCCCGGAGCGGATCAGCATGTCCGCGATCTCCAGCGCCTGCTCGCCGGTGTCCGGCTGGCTCACCAGCAGAGCGTCGGTGTCGACGCCGAGCTTTTTGGCGTAATCCGGGTCGAGCGCGTGTTCTGCATCGATAAAGGCCGCGATGCCGCCGGCCTTCTGCGCGTTGGCCACGGCGTGCAACGCCACGGTGGTCTTGCCCGAGGACTCCGGACCGTAGATCTCCACGATCCGCCCTCGCGGCAGGCCGCCGATGCCCAGCGCGACGTCGAGCGCGATGGATCCGGTGGGGATCACCTCGATCGGTGGCCGCACAGTGTCGCCGAGGCGCATCACCGCGCCCTTGCCGTGCGACTTCTCGATCTGCGCCATCACCTGCTCGAGCGACTTCATCTTCTGATCTGCCGTTGCAGCAGCCATCTCGCACCTGCCCATCTGCACAATCGTGGTCGGCCGTCTACCTTCGACCCACCGGGCGTCGCGGGATGCGACGTCGTCGGGTCAGACGTTAGGGGGCGGGTCCGACAACGCTTCTGACGGGCGGGAACCCTGTGGACAACGGTGCCGTACGCCGACCCCTGTGGACACAGCTTAGGCCGAACGTCTGTTCGAGACGCTATTTGCCGCGGCGTGTCGCGTCGCTCACCGAAGTTGGCACGCCACCCGGCGTCACTCCCGCGGGTCAGCTGCGCTTGACGGGCCGGTCGCGGCCGAACCGGCGCTCGGGCGGGACGCCCAGGTCGGCACAGATCGCCTGCCACACCGTCTTGGGTGAGTCGCCGCGCTCCAGGGCCACCGCAGCCGAGACGCTGCCCAGCGAGGTCAGCGCGTGGTGATCGGCCAACATCCGGGCCCGCGGGCCGCCGAACTCGTCCTCCATCAACCGCCAAAACTCGGTGCGCCGCACCCGCACAGTGAAGCACGTCGGGCCGGGGCTGGCCCAGCCGAGGCGCCCGGGAACGGGCGCGAACGGCTCTCCCGTGCCGCGACGGTTTCGGCGAATCAAACTGCGTCGGTGACGGATTCACCGGTGACTAGGGAATCCTGGCAGCGTTGTCGGTGGGGGGTGGCAGCCTTTGCTGTGTCATGGTCGACTCGGCGCACGATCTCGAAACCGTCCTGAACCGCTTCTCCGCCGCTACGGCGAGTTGGTTCCGGGGCGCCTTTGCCGCGCCCACTCCTGCGCAGGTCGGATCCTGGGAAGCCATCAGCTCCGGGGCGCACACCCTCGTGGTGGCGCCCACGGGGTCCGGCAAGACGCTGTCGGCGTTCCTGTGGGCCCTCGATCGGCTGGTCGCGACCCCACCCCCAGAGGACCCGCTACAGCGCTGCCGGGTGCTCTACGTCTCGCCGATGAAAGCCCTGGCCGTCGACGTCGAACGCAACCTGCGCGCCCCGTTGGTCGGCATCGGACACGAGGCCGAGCGGCTCGGGCTGCCGCGTCCGGACGTGCGCGTCGCGATCCGCTCGGGCGACACCTCGGCGCAGGAGCGCCGCGCGTTCACCCGCGCCCCCGCGGACATCCTGATCACCACGCCCGAGTCGCTGTTCCTGCTGTTGACCTCGCGGGCCAGAGAGTCGTTGCGCGGCGTCGAGACCGTCATCCTCGATGAGGTCCATGCCGTGGCGGGCACGAAGCGGGGGGCCCACCTGGCCGTCTCCCTGGACCGCCTGGATCACCTCCTGGACACCCCGGCGCAGCGGATCGGGCTGTCGGCGACCGTGCGGCCGCTGGAGGAGGTCAGCCGCTATCTGACCGGGGGCCGCCCGGTGACCACGGTGCAACCACCCTCGAGCAAGGCCTGGGTCCTGGACGTCGTGGTCCCCGTGCCCGACCTGGCCGAGCTGGGTCAGCCGACCGACGACCTCACCGGTGCGGCGGCGGGCGATCCCCGACGTACCTCCATCTGGCCGCACGTCGAGGAGCGCCTCGTCGACCACATCGCGGCGCACCGCAGCACCCTCGTCTTCGCCAACAGCCGCCGGCTGGCCGAACGGCTCACCGCCCGCCTGAACGAGGTGTGGGAGGAACGACTCCTGGTCGCGCAGGAGGCGGCCGGAGCCACCGACGAGCCGTCGACGCCCGCCCGGACGCCCCCGCGCTGGGCGCTGGCCTCCCCCGAGAACGCCGCGGCCGGAGCCCCGGCCGTGCTCGCGCGGGCGCATCACGGATCGGTGAGCAAGGAACAGCGTGCCGTGATCGAGGACGACCTCAAGGCCGGGCGGCTCCCGGCCGTGGTCGCCACGAGCAGCCTCGAACTGGGCATCGACATGGGCGCGGTTGACCTGGTCATCCAAGTCGAGTCGCCCCCCAGCGTCGCCAGCGGGCTGCAGCGCGTCGGCCGCGCCGGACACCAGGTCGGGGCGGTCAGCCATGGGGTGCTGTTTCCCAAGCATCGCGGGGACCTGGTGCAGACGGCCGTCGTCGTCGAACAGATGCGCGCCGGGGGCATCGAGGCGCTGCAGGTGCCTGCCAATCCATTGGACGTCTTGGCCCAGCAGATCGTCGCGATGACCGCGCTCGACGAGTGGGCCGTCGACGACCTCTTCGCGCTGGTCCGGCGCAGCGCCTCGTACGCGACGCTGACCCGCCCGGTGTTCGAGTCGGTGCTCGACATGTTGTCCGGCCGCTACCCCAGCGACGAGTTCGCGGAGCTGCGACCGCGCCTGGTCTGGGATCGGGTGGCCGGTGCGCTCACGGGTCGACCGGGGGCACAGCGGCTCGCGGTCACCAGCGGCGGGACGATCCCGGATCGGGGGCTGTACGGCGTCTTCCTCGCTGGCGAAGGGGTCGGGCGCCGGGTCGGCGAACTCGATGAGGAGATGGTCTACGAATCACGCGTCGGCGACGTTTTCACGCTCGGCACCTCGTCCTGGCGGATCGAAGACATCACCCACGATCAGGTGCTGGTGACCCCGGCGCCGGGCGTGCCCGGCAAACTTCCCTTCTGGAAGGGCGACTCGCTCGGCCGGCCGGCCGAACTGGGCGCGGCCGTGGGGGCGTACACCCGCGAATTGGTCGCCCTGCGACGCGACAGGGCCGTGGCCCGGGCCAAACGCGGCGGACTCGACGACTGGGCCGCCGACAACCTCGTGGCCTATCTCAGCGAGCAGCGCGAAGCCACCGGACACGTGCCCGACGACCTCTCCATCGTCGTCGAGCGGTTCCGAGACGAGCTCGGCGACTGGCAGGTGGTGATCCACTCCCCCTACGGCAGCGCGGTGCACGCCCCGTGGGCGCTAGTGATCGCCAGCCGGCTCCGGGAGCGGCTCGGCGTCGACGTACAGGCCATGCACGGCGACGACGGGATCGTCCTGCGGCTACCCGACGTGGAACTCGATGAGGACGGCGAGGCGCTCGACCTGGCCGGCACACTGACCGTGGATCCCAGCGAGGTGGCCGACCTGGTGACCGAGCAGATCGGTGGGTCGGCGCTGTTCGCCGCCCGGTTCCGGGAATGTGCCGCTCGGGCGCTGCTGCTGCCACGCCGCAATCCCGGCCGGCGCCAGGCGTTGTGGCAGCAGCGCCAGCGGTCGGCGCAGCTGCTCTCCGTCGCCAGCCAGTACCCTTCGTTCCCGATCGTGCTGGAGGCCGTTCGCGAGTGCGTTCAGGATGTCTTCGACGTGCCGGCCCTGACCGACCTGATGGCCCGGATCGCCCGCCGCGAGATCGCCGTGCACACGATCGAGACGCCGACTCCGTCGCCGTACGCGCGCAGCCTTCTGTTCGGCTATGTCGCCCAGTTCCTCTACGAGGGCGACTCTCCGCTCGCCGAACGACGCGCCGCGGCACTCTCCCTCGATCCCGAGCTGCTCGCCGAACTGCTCGGCCGCGGCGACGGCGCCGCCCTCGCCGACCTGCTCGACCCCGGCGTGGTCGGCAGCACGGAGGCGGAGCTGCAACGGCTGGCACCGGATCGGCGGGTACGGGACGCCGAGGGAGTGGCCGACCTGGTCCGCCGCATCGGGCCGATCGCCACTGCGGAGGTGCGCGCCCGGGTCGTCGACGCCGCCGCCGAGCAGGCGGGCGACTGGCTGGTCGGGCTGGAGAAGGCCCGACGCCTCATCCGGGTGCGGGTGGGCGGCACGGAGCGCTGGGCCGCCGTCGAGGACGCCGGTCGGCTCCGCGACGCCCTCGGCGTGGCCCTTCCGGTGGGGATCCCCGAAGCCTTGCTGGCCCCGGTTGCGGATCCACTCGGCGACCTCGCCGCTCGCTTCGCCCGCACGCACGCCCCCTTCGCGGCCGCGGACCTGGCGGACTGGCTCGGGGTCGGTCGGGCCGTCGCGAGCGATGCCTTGGACCGCCTTGTCTCGGCGGGTCGCCTCACCTCGGGCCGGTTGCGCCCGCTCGGGTCGTCGCAGGCGGCGCCGGGCGTCGGCGGGTTCGACGACCTGAGCGACGCCCGCGCCGATCCCGGGGACCGCCGCGCCGACATCGCCCACCGCCGCGGGTCCGGGACCACGAGCGTGGCCTTGGACTACTGCGACCCGGAGGTGCTGCGCCTGCTGCGCCGCCGGTCCCTGGCGCTGCTGCGCGCCGAGGTCGAGCCGTCCCCGCAGATCGACCTCGCCCGCCTCCTGCCTGCCTGGCAGGGGGTCGGCGGTCGATCGCGCGGCCCAGCGGCAGTGGGGCGAGCCGTCGAACAACTCGCGGGGGTGGCGCTGCCGGCCAGCGCCTGGGAGTCCCTGGTCCTGCCGGCGCGAGTACGCGATTACACCCCCGCCGACCTCGATGAACTGTTGGCCGCCGGGGAGGTCATGTGGCAGGGCCGCGGCGCGCTGCCCGGCCACGACGGTTGGGTGTCGCTGCACCTGGCGGACTCCGCGCCGCTCACCCTGGCCGAACCCACAGCGGGTGGCCCGGCCGGCCCGGCTGGCTCGGGCGAGCCGGGAGGGCGGGTTGGGCCAGGTGTGCCGGGCGGCCGGGTTGGGCCGGGCGCGCCGGGCCAACCCGACGAAGGCTCCGCGCCGGACGATGCTGACGGGGTGACCGCTGCGCTCATGGCGCACCTTGCCGGTGGCGGTGCCTACCACTTTCGTTCGCTGGTCGATGCCGGGGGCGTCGACGACGCGACGACATTGGCGGCCCTGTGGGACCTGGTCTGGGCCGGGCTGGTCAGCAACGACACCTTCGCTCCGGTGCGCGCCCTGGCCGGCTCGGGCCGCGGGGCCCACCGCAGCCGGCGTACCCCGCCGCGCACGGGGCGGTACGCCGGGCGCGGATTGGGCGCCCTCGGGGGCCGACGTCCAGGTGGCAGCGCGCTCATCGCGCTGCGCTCGGCCCCGCCCACCGCAGTCGGTCGCTGGGCCGCCCTGCCGAGACCCGACCCCGACCCCACCGCCCGGGCCTACGCCACCGCCGAACTGCTCCTCGACCGTTACGGCGTGCTGACCCGTGGGAGTGTGCAGGCCGAGGATGTGCCGGGCGGCTTTGCGGGTGTCTACCGCGTGCTCGCTGCCGCCGAGGACGCCGGGCGGGTGCGCCGCGGCTACTTCGTCGACGGCCTCGGCGCAGCCCAGTTCGCCAGCACCGGAGCTGTCGACCGGCTGCGGGCGCTGCGCCGCGGCCCGGACGAACTCACCGACGCGGACGCCCCCGCGCTGGTGCTCGCCGCGACGGATCCGGCCAACCCGTACGGCGCCGCGCTGCCCTGGCCGGACCGTGAGGTGATCGACCCGACCGGCACCGTTGAGCGCGGGGCCGGCCATCGCGCGGCGCGCAAGGCCGGCGCCCTGGTGGTGCTCCGGGAGGGGGAACTGGTGCTGTACGTCGAGCGTGGTGGGCGCACGCTGTTGTGCTACTCGGAGGACCCCCCGACCCTGGCCGGTGCCGCCGAAGCGCTGGCCCAGGCGGTCCACTCCGGCGCCCTCGGCCGGCTGACCGTGGAGAAGGCCGACGGAGCCGCCATCCTCGGCTCCGATCATCCGCTCATCACGGCGCTGGCCGGGGCCGGATTCCACACCACCCCGCGGGGGTTGCGATTGAGACGCTGAGTTTCCTCCGACGAGCATTCGGCAACCCGGCCCGGGGGTGAACCGCTCGCCGGGGCCGGCCGGCTGCCGTGACACTCATCGGGCGGTACTCGACCAGGCCAGGGCCGCCCGCCGTACAACGGGGGCATCCCAAGAAAGGGGACCGACGTGCCGGAGGGCGACACGGTGTTTCGCACCGCCCGACGCCTGCACCAGGCGTTGGCCGGACGCCCGCTCACCACCTGTGACCTGCGCTGGGGCGAGGCCGCCACGCTCGATCTGACCGGCCGGGACACCCTGGAGGTGGTGTCCCGCGGCAAACATGTGCTGCACCGGCTCCAGGGCGGCTGGACGATCCACTCGCACCTTCGCATGGACGGTTCATGGCGGGTCCTGCCGGCGCGCGAGGCCACCGCGGCCCGGGTGTCGGCACCGACCATCCGGGCCGTGGTCGGCGGTGACGAGTGGGTCTGTCTCGGCGTACGGCTCGGCATGTTGGACGCGATCCGTACGGAGGCCGAGCCGAGCCTCGTCGGCCACTTGGGCCCGGACCTGCTGGGCCCCGACTGGGACGCAGCGACGGCGCTGGCCAATGTCCGCGCCGACCTCAGCCGCACCGTCGGGGAGGCTCTGCTGGACCAACGCAATGTGGCCGGGATCGGCACCATGTATGCCGCGGAATCGCTGTTCCTGGACGGCATCCAGCCGTGGACCCCGGTCGGCGCCTTGACCGAGCAGACCACGGCCGCCCTGCTCGAGCGCGCCTGCCGACTCCTGCGGGCGAACGTCGAGCACGCCGTCCAGTCCACGACCGGCTCCCGGCGGCGCGGCGCGCAGACGTGGGTGCACGGCCGCTCCGGTCTGCCCTGTCTGCGCTGCGGAACGGCCGTGCGCGTGTGGCCGATCGGACCTCCGCCGCGCGATCGCACCATGTTCTATTGCCCGTCCTGCCAGGGCGGGCTGGCCCCGACCGACGACGGCCGTCGACAGGCTCCCCTCGGAACCACCTCGCGGACAGCGAACCAGATTGGCGGCCCGGCAAATTCACCACGTGGCCCCGGCAGGTCCGGGGGCCGATATCGGGGGGCGGGGCGGTAACCTCGGTGCGGCACGGGCGATCACGACCCAGCGGCTCAGGAGCCGAACCAGCGGGCCGATGGGGCCTCGTCACGCGACGCCGGGCGGAACACATCCCCGGCGGGCGCGCCGCGGAAGGAGCGGTCATGTCGGTACGGCGCTGGGTCGCCACGGTCGCCATCTGCTCCGGGGCGCTGGCCGCGACCGCCGGCATGATGCCGGCCTCGGCAGCCCCACCGGCGCCCGGCCACGACGCAACCGCGGCGCCCGGCCACGACGCAGCCGCGGCGCCAGCGACAGCTCCGACTCCGGTGCCCGGCCGTACGCCGCGGCAGCCCGAATACACCGGCCGCGTCGTCGTCCAACTCGCCGACGCCACCGCTCCGGGCGCACCCCGCGGCCTGCCGGAGCGGGCGCGGCGCGCCGCGGAGTCGGCCGGAACCGCCGGGTCGGTCGCGGCGACGACGGCCACCGGCGCGACGGTGCTGACGGTCCAGGGTGACCCGGTCGCCTCGGCGACAGCGCTCGCCGCGCAGCCGGGAGTGGAGTACGCCGTCGCGGAGCGTCGCCTCTTTCCCGCGACGGACCCCGACGACCCGGGCTATCCCGGGCAGTGGGACCTCGCCGCGATCGGGGTGCCCCAGGCGTGGACGACCAGCCGCGGGGCCGGGGTGACCGTCGCGGTCATCGACACGGGTTCGCTGCCGCATCCCGATCTGCGCGGTCAGTACCTGCCCGGGTACGACTTCATCTCCGACCCCGACTACGCCCTGGACGGCACCGGCCGGGATGCCGACGCGACCGATGCGGGTGACTGGACGCCGTACGGCGCCTGCGAGGACCCGACCCTGCGCAACTCGTCCTGGCACGGGATCCATGTGGCGGGCACGATCGCCGCGCTGGTCGGCAACTCCACCGGAATCGCCGGGATCGCTCCCGGGGCGCGCCTCCTGCCGGTGCGGGCACTCGGCCGCTGCGGCGGCACCGATACCGACATCACCGACGCGCTCGTGTGGGCGGTGGGGGGCGCGGTTCCCGGCGTACCCGCCAACCCCAATCCCGCCAAGATCGTCAACCTCTCGCTGAGCGGGCCCGGCTCGTGCAACCCCATGGAGCAACGGGCCATCGACCAGGCCACCGCCCGGGGTGCCCTGGTGATCGTGGCGGCGGGCAATGACGCCGCCGACGTGGCCGACTACACCCCGGCCAACTGTCGCGGCGTCCTGGTGGTGGGGGCAACGATGCCCTCCGGGGTCACGGCACCTTATGCGAACAGCGGCGCGGCCGTGGCGCTGTCGGCGCCGGGCTCCACCATCTACTCGTTGGGCAACTCCGGCACACGACGCGCCGACCCCACCGGATGGACCGTCCTGGCCCGCAGCGGCACCTCGATGGCGACGCCGCACGTCTCGGCGGTCGCGGCCCTGGTCTGGTCGCTCGCTCCCACCCTGACGGCGGCGCAGGTCCGCGACATCCTGGTCCGCACGGCTGCGCCGTTCCCCGGCACCGCCACGGGTTTCGGGTCGGGCATTCTGGACGCCGCGGCGGCCGTCGCCGCCGTTCGTCCTCAGCCGCTGCGCGCACCCACCCTGACCGCCGTGCAGCCATCGGTCGTACGGACCCGGGGCGGGGACACCATCGCGGTCACGGGCACGAACCTGGCCGAGGCGACCGCGACGATCGGCGGGCGGGCCGCCACGATCGTCTCCGCCGCCGACACCTCGCTGCTGCTCACCGTTCCGGCCGGGACCGCCGGGGCGACGACGCTCGTGGTCACGACGCCGGGCGGCTCGGTGAGTGCGCCGCTGCGGTACGACGTGCGGGCGCCGATCCAGCGATCCGGAACGGGCTACCGGCCGACGTCCTGAACGGCCGCCGACCCGCGCTCGCCGGACAGCCCGTCAGGCGGCCGAGGCCTGGACCGTCAGGTTCTGCGGCACCGGCAGCGCCACCGGGGCACACGCCGTCTCGGCGCGTGCGGCGCGCTGGGCGACACGTTCCAGCAGCTCGGACATCGGCAGGGCGAGGGCGCCGCACACGGCGGCGAGCAGTTCGGAGGAGGCTTCCTTCTCGCCGCGCTCGATCTCGCTGAGATATCCCAGCGACACGGAGGCGGCCGACGAAATGTCGCGGAGTGTGCGACCCTGACCGACCCGGCACTCACGCAGGGCGTCACCCATCTCCCGCCTGAGCAGGATCATGCGCCTACCTCCCTGAACTGAGCCGAGATCGGGTCGACGGGAAACGGGCGGGCGAGGTGCTTGGGAACCGCCAGCCATAACTTCCCTGTCAACCTGTTGACGCCAGGATAACCGCCGATGGCCGCTAGCGCGTCACGGTCTCGGATGCGTCGTGGCTGACGTCAGGAGATCGCCCAGCAGCTGCAGCGCCCCGGCCACAGCCGCCGCCCTGACCTGGGCACGCGACCCGGTGCAGGACAGCGCCCGAGCCGACACACCCCCCGGGCCGGCGACGGCGACAAAGACCGTGCCGGCCGGGACGCCGGCCGCGGGCCCGGGGCCGGCCACCCCGGTGGTGCCCACCCCCCAGGTGGCCCCGAGCCGCTCCCGGGCTCCGGTCGCCAGCGCCTCGGCGACCTCGACGCAGACGGCGCCCCTCTCGAGCAGCACCGCCGCTGACACGCCGAGCAGGGCCGTCTTCACCTCGTCCTGATAGGCCACGATGCCGCCGGTCACCACCGCCGAGGCACCCGGGACGTCGATCAACGTCGCCACCACCAGACCGCCGGTGAGCGACTCGGCCGTCGCCACGCTGTGCCCGGCCGCAACCAGGTCGGCGATCAGCCGGGCGGCGAGATCCCCGACGGGCTCTAAACCGGGCGCCGGGACGGGCTCCGGGACCGGCGTCGACCTCACGGGGACGTGTCGGCCGGGGCCGATCGCTGCGCCATCAAACGGCGCGCGCGACCCACATAGTCGACCCCGGTGACGATCGTGACCACCACCGCCGCCGCCATCACGGCCACGGCTGCCCACCACCACGGTGGCCCGAGGGGCGCGGTCAGCAGGCCCAGCCCGACCGCCTGGAGCGTGGTCTTGAGTTTGCCGCCCCGGCTGGCGGGGATCACGCCGTAGCGGAGCACGGCGAACCGCAGCACCGTGACGCCGACCTCCCGGACCAGCACGATGATCGTGACCCACCACCACAGCGCACCGATCATCGAGAGCCCGACCAGACCCATCCCCGTCAGCGTCTTGTCGGCGATCGGGTCGGCGACCTTGCCGAAGTCGGTGACGAGCCCCTTGGCGCGGGCGATCTCGCCGTCGAGCCGGTCCGTGAGCATCGCCAGCGTGAACACCCCGACCGCCCACCAGCGCAGGTCGGTGCGGGTGCCGCCGTCGGTGAGCAGCAGGACGCCGTACACCGGCACCATCGCGATCCGCAGCAGGGTCAGCGCATTGGGCAGGTTCCACGGGCTGACCGCGGGCGTGGAGGCGCTCACGACAGCTCCACGACCAGGTCGGCGCCCTCGCTGCCGACGACCTCGCCGCGCACCAACCGGCCCGGGGTGGCGTCCTCGATGTCGCCGATGAGCTGGCAGATCCCATCGACGTCGGGCCCCTGATGGGCGGCGCGTCCGAGCGGCGTACCGTCCTGGTCGATCTCCTCCACGAGCACCACCACCCGCTCGCCCCAGCGCTCCTCGGCACGCTGTGCGGTCAGCTCCTCCACCAGGCTGGAGATGCGCGCGAACCGCTCCTCGATCTCCTCCGGAGCCACCTTGTCCGGGAGAGTCTGCGCCTCGGTGCCGTCCTCGTCCGAATAGCCGAACACCCCACACACGTCCAGCCGGGCCGCCGCCAGGAAGGCGGCCAGAACCTCGACGTCCCGCGCCGTCTCACCGGGGAATCCCACGATCACGTTGGCACGCAGGCCCGCCGTCGGCGCCAGCTGCCGGACCCGCTCGATCAGCTCCAGGAACGCCTCGGCCGACCCGAACCGCCGCATCCTGCGCAGCACGGGCTCACTGGCGTGCTGGAAGGACAGGTCGAAGTAGGGCGCGACGCCGCGGGTGCCTGCGATGGCGTGCAGCAAGGCTGGGCGCAGCTCGGCCGGCTGCAGATAGCTGACCCGGACCCGATCGATGCCCTCGACGGCCGCGAGCTCGGGCAACAGGGAATCCAGCAGCCGCAGATCGCCGAGGTCCTTGCCGTATGACGTCGAGTTCTCGCTGACCAGGAACAGCTCCCGGACACCTTGGTCGGCCAGCCAGCGGGCCTCGGCGAGCAGGTCCGCCGGGGGGCGGGACACGAACGAACCGCGGAAGGCGGGGATCGCGCAGAACGTGCAGCGCCGGTCGCAACCGCTGGCGATCTTCAGCGGCGCCCACGGGCGGTCGTCGAGGCGCAGCCGGGGGTGCGCCCCGACGCCGGGGGTCGCCGCAGCGGGGTCCACGGCGAGGTCCGCGGCGCCGGCGCGGGTGGCGCCGGGGGTGGGTACGCCGTGGCCGGGCACCATCACCGACCGGGCCGCGTCCGGGCGCGCCACCGGACTGAGCGGCAGGAGGCCGCGGCGGTCCGTGGGCTGGTGCGCGGCGGGGCGGCCGCCAGCCAACACCGTGGCCAGGTGGCTGGACAGGTCGGCGTAGCTGTCGAAACCCAACACCGCGTCGGCCTCGGGGAGTTCCGCCGCCAGCTCGGCGCCGTACCGCTCCGCGAGGCAGCCCACCGCAACGACCGCGCGCGTACGACCGCGCCCCTTCAGGTCGGCCGCCTCCAGCAGGGCGTCGATGGAGTCCTTCTTTGCCTGGGCGATGAATCCGCAGGTGTTCACGACGGCGACGTCCGCATCGACCGGGTCCGCGGTCAGCTGCCAGCCCTGTTCGGCAAGGCGGCCGGCGAGTTCTTCGGAGTCGACCTCGTTGCGGGCGCAGCCGAGGGTCACCACCGCGACGGAGCCCCGGGGCGGGGACGCCGGGTCCTGCCGCCCCGCTGCCTCGGTCATGGGCACCACTGTACGGGGCGCCCACCGGCTGACCGGCTCACCGGCGCACCGGGTCACCGGCCGGCATGAGGAGTCAGTGCGGTGCGGCAGCATGGAACTATGTCCGCCGCAGAGCTGCCGCCGGCAGCGATCCGTGATCTCCTCGCCGAGGCCGTCCTCGTCGACGGCCACAACGACCTGCCCTGGGCGGCGCGTCAGCTCGCGGCGTACGACTGGGACGACCTCGATATCGCCGCGGTGCAGCCCCGGGTGCACACCGACATCCCCCGACTCCGGGCCGGCGGCGTCGGCGCGCAGTTCTGGTCGGTCTACGTGCCGGCCACGCTGTCGGAGTCGGAGATCCTGACGGCCACGTTCGAGCAGGTGGCGGCGGTCCAGGAGATGACCCGACGGTACCCGGCCGACCTCGTCGCGGCGCGCACCGTCGAAGACGTCGTGGCGGCCCATCGGGACGGTCGCATCGCCTCGCTGATGGGCGCCGAGGGCGGGCACAGCATCGGGGGGTCGCTGGGTGTGCTGCGGTGCCTCTATGTCCTCGGCGTGCGCTATTTGACGCTGACGCACAACCACAACGTGGGCTGGGCCGATTCGGCCACGGATGAACCCGACTGCGGCGGTCTCACCGACTTCGGGCGCGAGGTCGTCGCGGAGATGAACCGGATCGGGATGATCGTGGACCTGTCGCACACCTCCGCGGACACGATGCGGGCGGCCTTGGCGGTCAGCACGGCACCGGTCCTGTTCAGCCACTCCAGCGCGCGGGCGGTGTGTGACTCCCCCCGCAATGTCCCGGACGACGTGCTGGCGGCGATGGCCGCCGGGGGCGGCACCTGCATGGTCACCTTCGTGCCGCAGTTCGTGTCCCAGCAGTGTGCCGACTGGATCAGCGACATGCTGCAGGACGCCGCGGCCGAGGGGGTCGACGCGCGGGACTATGTGGGCTTCAAGGCCTTCATGGCGACCCGCGGCGCGCAGCGGCCGGTGGCCACGGTGGCGGACGTCGTCGCGCACGTGGAGCACGTCCGCGAGGTGGCCGGGATCGACCACGTCGGCCTCGGCGGGGACTACGACGGCATTGATGCGCTGCCGGTCGGCCTGGAGGACGTCTCCTGCTACCCCACCCTGTTCGCGGCCCTGGCGGAGCGTGGGTGGTCGGCCGCGGAGCTGCGCAAGCTGGCCGGCGAGAACGCGCTGCGGATGCTGCGCGACGTCGAGGACGCGGCAACGGGCTGACCCGCTGACTCGGCCCGATTCACGCCGGCTCAGGCTGATTCGCGCCGGCTCGGGTCGGCTGTTGGATCAGTAGCGGTCCGGCCCGCGGCCGGTCAGCTCCCACGCGTCGCCATCGCCATCGCCGCCGTCCGCGTACCCCGATGATGCCGATCGTCGCGGGGAGCTGTCGGACCTCGAGCCGTCGTATCCCGAGCTCTCGGCCCCTGGGCCGTCGAAGCCCAAGTCATCGAAGCCCGGGTCGTCGTCGTCGTCACGCGGTGGCTCCTCGCCCTTGATCAGCGCGAGGGTGGCGGGCAGGTCGTCGGGCTTGACCAGGACGTCGCGGGCCTTGCTGCCTTCCGAGGGACCGACCACGCCACGGGTCTCCAACAGGTCCATCAGACGCCCGGCCTTGGCGAAACCGACCCGGAGCTTGCGCTGCAGCATCGACGTGGACCCGAACTGACTGGTCACGATCAGCTCGGTCGCCTGGATCAGCAGCTCCAGATCATCGCCGATCTCCTCGTCGACGATCTTGCCGGCGGCCTTGACGGTCACGTCGTCGCGATAGGACGGCTTGAGCTGCTCGGTGACATGCTTGACGACCTGGTGAATCTCGCTCTCGGTCACCCAGGCGCCCTGCACACGCATCGGCTTGCTGACCCCCATCGGCAGGAAAAGGGCGTCGCCCTGACCGATGAGCTTCTCCGCGCCCGGCTGGTCGAGCACGACGCGGCTGTCCGCCAGCGATGAGGTCGCGAACGCCATCCGGCTCGGCACGTTGGCCTTGATGAGGCCGGTGACGACGTCCACGGACGGCCGCTGCGTGGCCAGCACCAGGTGAATGCCGGCGGCGCGGGCGAGCTGCGTGATCCGAACGATGGATTCCTCGACGTCTCGGGGGGCGACCATCATCAGGTCGGCAAGCTCGTCGACGACGACGAGCAGGTAGGGATAGGGCTGGATCACCCGCTCGGACCCCGGCAGCGGCTTGACGACGCCGGTCCGCACGGCCTTGTTGAAGTCGTCGATGTGCTTGTAGCCGAACGCGGCCAGGTCGTCGTATCGGGCGTCCATCTCCCGGACCACCCACTGCAACGCCTCGGCCGCCTTCTTCGGGCTGGTGATGATCGGCGTGATCAGGTGCGGGATGCCGTCGTAGGCGGTGAGCTCGACCCGCTTGGGGTCCACGAGGATCAGGCGCACCTCATCCGGGGTGGACCGCATCAGGATCGAGGTGATCATCGAATTGACGAAGCTCGACTTGCCCGAACCGGTGGCGCCGGCGACGAGCATGTGCGGCATCTTCGCCAGGTTGGCAATGACATAACCACCCTCGACGTCCTTGCCCACACCCATCACCATCGGGTGCGTGTTCTTGTGCGCCACCTGGCTGCGCAGGACGTCGCCCAGGCTGACCTTCTCCCGATCGGCATTCGGGATCTCGATGCCGATCGCGGATTTGCCCGGGATCGGCGACAGGATCCGTACGTCGGCGCTGGCCACGGCATACGCGATGTTCTTGCTCAGCGCGGTGACCCGCTCGACCTTGATGCCGGGGCCCAACTCGACCTCGTAGCGGGTCACGGTCGGCCCCCGCATGAAGCCCGTGACCTGCGCGTCGATGGCGAACTGGTCCAGCACCTGGGTCAGCGACTCGACGACCCGGTCGTTGGCGGCGCTGCGCGCCTTCGGCAGCGTGCCCGGCGCCAGCAGTGCCGGGTCGGGCAGCGTGTAGGCGATGTCGCCCGCCAGCGCGAGCTGCTCGACACGCTGCGGCAGCGGGTCGGTCGGGGGCGCGGTCAGAACGGGCTTCTCGACCGGTCCTGGCGAGTCGGACTGGGCCTGGTCCGGCGAGACGGTGGCGCCGCGACTCCGGTGGCCCCGGTCGTCCGGGCCGGCCGCGTCCTGCTCCCCCGGCGCGGTGATCGGTGCTGCCGACGCGGCAGCCCCGGCCCGGGCGGCCGACAGCGCAGCCGCCCCGGCGGAGTCGACCGCTGCGGCGGACCCACCGCCAGGCCGCATCCCGGTCGGTCCGGCACTGTCGCCACTTCCGTCGTGGGAGCCGACACCGTTGCGGTGGCCGTCGCCGTCGGTCCCTGAGTCCGAACCCCGGCGGCGCAGCAGCCGCCCACCCCGGGCGCGGTGCACCTGAGCGGCCTGCTCGAAGGCCTCGTCCCCGTGCAGCGGTCCTTCGTCGCCCTTGGCGGCGCCGCGCCGGCGACGTCGTCCGCCGGTGCTTCCGTCGGCACCCGCTGCCGTCCCGCCCGCGCCGTCCAGGCCGAGCCGTGCCTCGGGGTCCTCGACGCCCAGACCGAACAGCCGCCGGTAGGCATCGCGCACCCGGTCGGGGATTCGGTGCACCGGCGTGGCCGTGATGACCAGCAGCCCGAAGAAGCCCAACAACACCAGCAGTGGGATCGCCCCCCAGGCCCGCAGACCCGCCACGAGCGGTGCGGCAGCGAGATAGCCGAGAACTCCCCCAGCGTCTCGGACCGGCTCGAAAGAGGCGAACGGGGTGGGGACGTCGAAGGCGATGTGCACCAGGCCGCAGGCGGCCAGGGCCAGCGCCGCGCCGCCGATCAGGACCCGATTCGTGCCCTGCACGTCGTCGGGATCGCGCAGCAGCCGGGCGCCGAGCGCGAACAGCGCGACGGGCAGGACGAGCGCGACGCGCCCGAAGGTGCCGGCCGCCACCGCGTGGATGACGTCCCCGACCGTGCCCGGCAGACCCCACCACTCCCGCGCCGCCACCACGATCGCCAGCGCGATCAAGAACAGGCCTGCACCGTCGCGACGGTGCTGCGGCTCCAGGTCGCCGGCCGTCGAGCCCACCCGGCGTACGGCGTTGCCCGTCACGTTCGCCACCCCCGTCCAGGTGCCGCGCAGCGCTCGCAGCGGCAGCGGCAGCCCACCACCCTTCGGACCGGCCCGCCCGGGCGAGCGGCCGGCGGCACCAGCACCGCGCCCAGTTCCGGGACGCTGCGCAGGCCGAGCGGCCCCCTGCGGTCCGGTCCGGCTTCCTGTCGAGGCGCGATTCACCACCTTCGCAGGCTAGGTGACGCCTCCGACAACGCTGCGCAGGCGCGCCGGGGCGGCCGTCCAAGTGAAGACCGGTGGCTAAACTGCCGGGTCATGACGCCCTCGCGCGGTGCCCCGGCCGGCCGGGGCCGGCCGACCAGCAGGCTCGGCGCCGCAGCGGCACCGAGCGTGCTGGTGGTGGCCGTCGGAGCCGACACCATGCCCGGCCGGCCGCCGACCCCACCCGCTCTCGAACTGCCCTGGTGGACCGCCCCCGCGGCCGCGGGCGGCGCGGTCGTGGAGGCAAACCCGCCCGACGGCGCGGCGGCTGTCGCCGCACTGGCCCACCTGGTCCGTTCCGGTACCGGGGCCGTCGGCGTGGGCTGCGGCCCGGGACCCGTAGCCCCCAGCGCCGACCGGGCGGCGGGGCGCTCGGATGCCGATTCGGACCGCGGGCGCGGGGACTCGGAGAGCGTGCCGGCGCAGGCGGCGCCCCCCGCGCCGGCGTACGCCGCCGCTCGCGTCGCCCTGGGCGCCGCCCGGCGGGCGCACCAGGGCATTGCGGTTCGGGCCAGCCGCGGCCGCGGCCGCGTGGCGTTGCCGGCCAAGAGCGTCGAGGACGCCGAGACCTGTCTGTGGGTCCTCGCCGATCTCTGGCGGCGGCGCAGCCGCGAGGGCTGGGCCGTGGCCGACCTCATGGACCAGGGACACACCGGTCGCGATTGCGCGGGACTGCTCGACATCAGCCCGTCCGCGGTGAGTCAGCGGGCCAGCGCGGCGCGGTACGTCGAGGGTCGCCGGCTCGCCGATCTCGCGGCCCGCCACCTGGACGCCCTGCTGCGCGCCTGACCTGTCGCGGTTCGCGCCGGATGAACTCAGACCTCGATGACGACCGGGATGATCATGGGGCGGCGGCGCAGCCTGCCCCCGACGTACGAACCCACCGTGCGCCGCACGATCTGCTGGAGCTGATAGGGGTCCACGACGCCCTTGCCGATGGCCTCCTCGACGGCCTTGACCAGCACCGGGCCGACGCGACGGAAGGTCTCGTCGCCCTCGGCCACCCCGCGGGACAGGATCTCGGGGTCCTGGGCGACCTTGCCGCGGCTGGCGTCCACCGCGACGATCACGGTCACGAAGCCCTCGTCGCGCAGGATCCGTCGGTCCTTCAGCAGCGCCTCGTCCGTGCTGCCGACGGACGACCCGTCCACATAGACATATCCGCAGTCGACGGCACCGCTGATCTGTGCGATGCCGTCGATCAGGTCGACGACCACCCCGTTCTCCGCCAGCACGACGCGCCGCTTGGGCACCCCGGTGGCCTCGGCGAGCGCGGCGTTGGCGACCAGGTGGCGCCACTCACCGTGCACCGGCATCACGTTGGTGGGGCGCACGATGTTGTAGCAATACAGCAACTCCCCTGCGCTGGCGTGACCCGAGACGTGCACCTTGGCGTTGCCGCGGTGCACCACGTGCGCGCCCAGCCGCATGAGCCCGTTGATGACCCGGTAGACCGCGTTCTCGTTGCCGGGGATCAGCGAGGACGCCAGCACCACCGTGTCGCCGACGCCCACCTCGATCTGGTGATCCCGGTTCGCCATCCGCGACAGCGCGGCCATCGGCTCACCCTGCGAGCCCGTGCACACCAGCACCTGCTCGTCCTCGGGATAGTCGCCGAGCTTCTTGAAGTCGACCAGGGTGCGTTGCGGGACCCGCAGGTAGCCCAGCTCCTCGGCGATGGTCATGTTGCGCACCATCGAGCGGCCGACCAGCGCGACCTTGCGACCGAACTCCTCGGCGGCGTCGAAGACCTGCTGCACCCGGTGCACGTGCGAGGAGAAGCAGGCCACCACGATCCGGCGTTCGGCCTTCTCGAAGACCCGTTCCAGCGCCGGGTAGATGTCGCTCTCGTGCATCGTGAACCCGGGGACGTCGGCGTTCGTGGAGTCGGTCAGGAAGAGGTCGACGCCCTCCTCGCCGAGCCGGGCGAAGCCGCGCAGGTCGGTGATGCGGCGATCCAGGGGCAGCTGGTCCATCTTGAAGTCGCCGGTGTGCAGCAGCAGGCCGCCGCCGGTGCGGATGGCCACGGCGAGCGCGTCCGGGATGGAGTGGTTGACGGCGAGGAACTCCAGGTCGAAGTGCGGCAGCTGGTGCCGGTCCCCCTCCCGGACCTCCATGGTCACGGGGGTGATCTTGTGTTCCTTGAGCTTGGCCTCGACAAGGGCCAGGGTGAGCCGCGACCCGAGCAGCGGCACGTCGTCACGCAACCGCAGCAGATAGGGCAGCGCGCCGATGTGGTCCTCGTGCCCGTGCGTCAGCACGATCGCCTCGATGTCACCCAGCCGGTCCTCGATGTATTCGAAGTCCGGCAGGATCAGATCCACCCCGGGCTGGTGGTCGTCCGGGAACAGGACGCCGCAGTCGACGACGAGGAGGCGGTCCTCGTGCTCGATCACCGTCATGTTGCGGCCGACCTCACCGAGGCCACCGAGGGCCACGATGCGCACCCCACCGGCGGGCAGCGGCGGGGGGCTGGACAGCTCGGGATGGGGATGACTCACAGGGCTCCTGGCGACGCGTGCGGGTACGGGCAGCGGCTGCACCCGTGAGTTCACGGTAGCGCCAGGGGCCGACAGCGCCCGAATCGCCGGCCGCGGCGGCGCGGCCTCGGCACGGGCTGGTACGGCGGCGCGGGGTCGGCAGGCACGGGTACGGCGCGGGCCGCTGGGACCCGCGCCGTACGCCATCGACCGTTCCGGCGGCATCGCGACGAGGGGTCGCGCGCCGGCGGTTCGGTCACGTCTGGTCGGACCGGCGCGGAGATGTCGACTCCACATCGGTCGGACGCCGCGACCGGACGCGATCCGGAGCTGACCACTGACGGCACAGCCGCCCACGACAACCCCGAAGCAGCGGACCGCGGCGCCACCCCGCTCGGGGGTTCGGGTGGCGCCGCGACCGTACGGTGTATCGCCGGTGCGCCCGCCGCGTTACCGAACTCCCGAGGCTTTCCTGGTGTGACCCTCTTCACAGCAATCCCGGCGGCCGACTCGACCGGGCGAGTCGGTTCGTTTCGGTCGATTCGACGTGGTCCGGGGCCGGTCGGTCTCCTTCCAGGCTCCGCCTGCGCAGCGTTGTCGGCCCCGCTCCCTAGGGTGAACCCATGCAGGCCTACCACGAACTCCTGCGCCGGGTCCTGGCCGAGGGCACCCGTCGCGACGACCGCACCGGCACCGGCACGCTGTCCGTCTTCGGCCATCAGATGCGGTTCGACCTGGCCGCCGGCTTCCCCGCGCTCACCACCAAACGGCTGCATCTGCGCTCGATCGTCGGCGAGCTGATCTGGTTCCTGTCTGGCAGCACCAACGTGCGCTGGCTGCAGGAGCACGGCATCACCATCTGGAACGAGTGGGCCGACGAGGATGGCGAGCTCGGCCCCGTCTACGGTCACCAGTGGCGGTCCTGGCCGACCCCCGACGGTGGCACGATCGACCAGATCGCCAGGGTGGTCGACGGCATCCGCACCAACCCCGACAGCCGGCGGCATCTCGTCTCGGCCTGGAATGTGGCCGAGGTCGACGCGATGGCGTTGCCGCCGTGTCACGCGTTGTTCCAGTTCTACGTGGCCGACGGCGCACTGTCCTGCCAGCTCTATCAGCGCAGCGCCGACATCTTCCTGGGCGTTCCGTTCAACATCGCGAGCTACGCCCTGCTGACCCACATGGTCGCCCAGGTCACCGGGTTGCGGGTCGGCGACTTCGTGCACACCCTGGGCGACGCGCACCTCTACCTCAACCACCTCGACCAGGCCCGCGAGCAGCTCACCCGCACCCCCCGGGCACTGCCCCGGTTGGCGCTGACGCCGCGGCCGCGCCTGGAGGACTACGCCATCGAGGACGTGCAGCTGCTCGACTACGACCCCCATCCGGCCATCAAGGCTCCGATCGCGGTATGACCGAGCCAGTCGAGCGCGCCATGACCGGGCCCGAGTCGAGCGCGCCATGACCGGGCCCGAGTCGAGCGCGCCATGACCGGGCCCGCCTCACCTCCGGCATCCCCCAGCGCCCCCGCGGGGAGCGAGGTGGCGTTGATCGCCATGGTGGCCGCCAACGGCGTGATCGGTGACGGCGCCGATCAGCCCTGGCACCTGCGCGAGGATCTGCGCCGGTTCCTGCGATTGACCAGGGGCCATCCCGTCATCATGGGCCGGCGCACGTGGGACGCGATCGGCGCGGCCCTGCCGGGCCGGCCCAGCGTCGTGCTGACCCGTCGGGCCGGCTGGTCGGCCTCGGGCGCGACGGCCGCCGCCGACCCGCAACGGGCGCTCGACCTCGCCGCGGGGCTCCCCGGCGGCGAACAGATCTGGGTCCTGGGCGGTGGCGAGGTCTACGCGGCGCTGCTGCCGGCGGCCGCTCGGGTCGAACTCACCGAGGTCGACGCGCCCGCCGATGGCGCCACCCGGTTTCCGGAGCTGCCCGCGACCGACTGGAGGGTCGCGGAGCGCGACGACCGGTGGGCGTTCGCCTTCGTGACCTATCGACGACGCTGAGGCGGCTGACCGCGGGGCACGGGGGCCATGCCAGGGCGACACACGGGCGCTACTGCAGGGCGACACACCAGGCGGCGCGCACCCCAACCGACCCCCAGGCTCGGGTACGCGCCGCACCGGCGACCTCCCGAGCTGCCTCGGGATACTCCTCCCACCCGAAGTCTGCCCGATCCGAGCCACCCCCGGCGACTCCCTCTCGATCACATTCCGCCGCGCCGGTTGAAATCCCACCCCGGCCACGGCCCGCCGAGTCGGTCTGACAGGATGCGCGAATGAGCAGGATCCACAGCGATGTCGGCGTCCGACAGGCGGGTGCCGGGGACGCCGAGACGGTCGGCCGGATCCAGGCAGAGCTCTGGCGGGACGCCTACGCCGACGACCTTCCCCCGCAGGCCTTGGCCGTGAGCACCGCCGAGGCGTTCGCCGCCGCATGGCGCGCGTCGCTGACCCCACCGACCCAGCCCGATCACGCGCTGCTGCTGGCCCACGCGGGAGGCGACGTCGTCGGCCTGGTCGCGCTCGGTCCCAGCGAGGATCCCGACCTAGCCGGTGCCGGCGCCGTCGAACTGCTCGTCGGCGGCGTGGCCGTGCACCGGCGCGGCGCCGGGCATGGCAGCCGGCTGCTGGCCGCCGCGACCGATCTGGCCCGGGACCGCGGGGCGGGGCTGCTCACCGCCTGGGTCCTGGTCTCCCACGAGCGAACCCGGACCTTCCTCCAGGGGGCGGGTTTCGGCCCGGATCGGGCGCGCCGCGAGCGCATCGTCGACCCCGACGGCCGGACGGTGCTGGAAGCACGGTTCGCGGCCTCCATCGCGCCGGATCCTGCCGCCGCCCCGCGGGTCACCGACCGGTCGCCGGCCGGCGACGAGTCGCGCGACAGCGGGGTCGACGAGGCGTGATGCGGCTGGACGCCGTCGCCCGACAGTCCCTCTCGGTCGGCGTGGCTACCGGCGCCTACGGCCTGAGCTTCGGCGCTCTCTCGGTGGCCGCCGGGCTCGATCTGTGGCAGACCCAGGCGCTGTCCGCGCTGCTGTTCACCGGCGGCTCGCAGTTCGCGGTGGTCGGCATCCTGGGCGCGGGAGGGTTGGGCTCGACCGCCGTGGCGACCAGCAGCCTGCTCGGCATCCGCAACGGCCTGTACGGCCTGGAGCTCTCCCGTGAGCTGGGCTTCCACGGCTGGCGCCGGGTGGCCGCCGCGCACCTGACCATCGACGAGTCCACCGCGGTCGCCATGGCGCAGAGCGGCCGCGGCGACGCCCGCCGCGGGTTCTGGCTCACCGGGGTGGCGGTGTTCGTCTTCTGGAACCTCATGACGCTGGCGGGAGCTCTGGTCGGCAACACCCTCGGCGACCCGCGGACCTGGGGTCTGGACGCCGCGGCCGCAGGAGCGTTCTGCGCCTTGCTGTGGCCCCGGTTGCGTCGCCGCGAGGCGCAGGCCACCGCCGTGATCGCGGTCGTCCTGACCCTGGTGGCCATGCCGCATACGCCGGCCGGGGTCCCCGTGCTGGTGGCAGCGCTGGCCGCCGCCGTCGTCGCCGGCTGGCCCGGCGCACGACGTACCGCTGCGGCACCGTCCTCCCCCGAACCGCCGCCCGCCGGGAACGCCGCCACCGCCGAGGAGGACGCGCGATGAGTGCGTGGCCGACGGTGCTCGCCGCGGCTGCGGCCGGATTCGCGCTCAAACTGGCCGGGTACGTCGTGCCGCGGCACCTCCTGGACGGGTGGTATGTCTCGCGCCTTGTCGCGCTGCTGCCGGTCGCCCTGCTGGCCGGCCTGGTGGTGACCCAGACGGTCACCGGGCCGGCGGGCGCGCTCGTACTGGATGCCCGGGCGGTGGCCGTGGCCGTGGCCCTGGTCGCGCTGGCGCTGCGGGCACCGTTCCTGGTGGTCGTCGTTCTCGCGGCGGGCGTCGCCGCGGGCCTGCGCGCGCTCGGCTGGGGCTGAGCCAAAGCGCGAGGCGGGCATAACCGGACCTGTGCCGAGCGGCGGCGGCGCGGGCCGAACGGCGCCAGGGCGGGCCGAGCGGCGGCTCTGGCGAGGCCAACGGTCACTATTCGTGTCATTCCACAACACCGCCAGGGAAAGTGAATAAACCCGGCACATTCGCGCGTACGACCCGTATACAATCACTAGGCCATCGACCCAGGCGATCACGAGAACTCGAAGACCCATCCGAGGAAGCGAAGGTTTGCGCAGGTCACCACTGCGCAACGAAGACCCGGCAGTCCTGCGAGCCTGCTTCCCCAAGTCAAATCGGATGGGTATCTTTCCCGTGTCCCAGCACCGATTTCAGGAGCCGACAATGTCCGTCGCCACCCCGGTGGAGGGGAAGGTCCGGAACGATCCCGACCTGCCCCCTATCGCCGTCAACGAATCCCCGCAGATGACGGGGAAGACCAAGATCTACCTGGCGGTCTGCGCCGTCCTCGCCGCTCTGGGCTGGGTGATGATCGCCCTGGTCCGCGGCGAGGAGGTCAACTCCCGCTGGTTCGTCTTCGCAGCCGTGGGGAGCTACCTGATCGCGCTGCGGCTCTACGCCAAATACATCGAGCGCAAGATCCTGCAGCCGGACGACCGGCGGGCCACGCCCGCCGAGAAGTTCGACAACGGCAAGGACTTCATGCCCACGGACCGACGGGTCCTCTACGGGCACCACTTCGCGGCCATCTCCGGCGCGGGCCCCCTGGTGGGCCCCGTGCTGGCGGCCCAGATGGGATACCTTCCCGGCACCCTGTGGATCATCTTCGGCGTGATCTTCGCCGGAGCGGTGCAGGACTACATGGTGCTGCACTTCTCCATGCGCCGGAATGGCCGCTCCCTCGGCCAGATGGCCCGCGATGAACTCGGTCCGATCGGCGGCTGGGCCGCCATCATCGGCGTGCTCACCATCATGATCATCCTGATCGCCGTCCTCGGCGTCGTGATGATCGGCGCGCTCGCCGAATCCTCATGGGCGACCTTCTCCATCGCGCTGACCATCCCCATCGCGATCTTCATGGGCATCTATCTGCGATTCCTGCGGCCCGGAAAGGTCAACGAGGTCTCCATCATCGGCGTCATCCTTCTCGTGCTCGCGATCATCTCGGGCAAGTACGTCGCCGACTCCTCGTTCGGGCACTACTTCATCCTCACCCCATTGGCGCTCGGGATCGCCCTGATGATCTACGGCTTCGCCGCATCGGTCCTGCCGGTATGGCTGCTGCTGGCCCCGCGCGATTACCTGTCGACGTTCATGAAGGTCGGCACCATCGTGTTGCTCGCCGTGGGCATTGTCGCCGTGGGCCCCACGGTCCAGATGCCTGATGTGTCGGCGTTCGCGAGCAATGGCAAGGGACCGGCGTTCGCCGGCAGCCTGTTCCCGTTCCTGTTCATCACGATTGCGTGCGGCGCCATCTCCGGCTTCCACGCCCTCATCAGCTCGGGAACCACCCCGAAGCTGATCGAGAAGGAGCGGCAGGCGCGGATCATCGGCTACGGCGGCATGCTCACCGAGAGCTTCGTCGCGATCATGGCCCTGGTCGCGGCGACCATCCTCGACCAGCACCTCTACTTCGGGATGAACGCTCCGGCCGCGCTCACCGGCGGCACCCCCGAGAAGGCCGCCGCCTATACGAACGGCCTGAACTTGGTGGCCCAGAACGGTACGCCGTTGCCGGCCGTGGACCCGACCATGTTCTCCCAGGCCGCCAAGGACGTCGGGGAGAACTCGATCGTCTCGCGCACGGGTGGCGCTCCGACCCTGGCCATGGGGATGGCCGAAGTGATGCACCGGGTCCCGATCCTGTCGATCGTCGGCAACAAGGCGTTCTGGTATCACTTTGCGGTCATGTTCGAGGCGCTGTTCATCCTCACCACCATCGATGCCGGCACCCGGGTCGCGCGCTTCATGTTCAGCGACTTCCTCGGCGCGCTCGGCCGCGGCCTGAAGAACGAGGGCCTGCAGAAGTTCGCCGATCCGTCCTGGCGGGTGGGCGCTTGGCTGTGTTCCTTCGTGGTCGTCCTCGGTTGGGGTGGCCTCTTGATCATGGGCGTGACCGATCCGCTGGGTGGCATTCGCACCTTGTTCCCGCTGTTCGGCATCGCCAACCAGTTGCTCGCCTGCATCGCCCTGTGCGTCGTATTCGGCATCGTGGTGCGCAGCGGCAAGGCGCGTTATGCCTGGATCCCCGGGGTGCCCCTGGTGTTCCTGTTGATCGTCACGCAGACCGCGTCCTTCCAGAAGATCTTCAGTTCTGACCCCACCATCGGTTACTGGGCACTGCACGACCGGGCGGTGGCCGCCAAGGCTGCCGGAAATGTCACATTCGGTGGGGCCAAGACGATGGATGACCTGGACAAGATCATCCGCAACACCGTGATTCAGGAGACCCTGTCGGTGCTCTACGCCGGGCTGGTCCTCATCGTCTTCCTCACCACGCTCTGGGTGTGCTGGCGGGCGATCCAGCAACACACGGCCGAGACCGCGGAGTCGCCGATCGAGCAGTCTCGGATCTTCGCTCCGGCAGCGTTCGTCCCGACCCCGCTGGAGCAAGAGGTGCTGGAGGAGTGGAAGGCGGCCGGGCTGGACCCGACACCGATCAGGGCGCACCATTGACGTCCATGACGACCTCTGACGTTCTCGGCCGGCTGCGGCGCGGGGCCGGGCATCTGCGCTGGTTCTGGAACGGCGTGGTAGGCGCCGACGCCTACGAGCGGTACGTCGCGCACCTGCGCCGCAACCATCCCGACTGCGAGGTTCCGACCGAGCGGCAGTTCTGGCGGGACAAGTACGAGGACATGGAACGCAACCCCAAGACCCGGTGTTGTTGACGGGTCACGCGATGTCGTAGCGGTGGAGCCGACCGGCGCCGCCGAGACAGCGACGAGGGGCGGGAGAGCGATGGCTCTCCCGCCCCTCGGGCGTTGTGCGTTGTGCCGGGTTATGCAGGGCGTCGCGTCAGCTGCGCGGCCACACCGGGACGACGGCCTTGCCGGCGGTGGCGTTGAAGACCGCGGCGAAGGAGCAATACCAGGCGCCGAACGCGGCGCCGTAACCGAACCAACCGCCCAGCGTCGTCGCGATCGAGGCGCCGGTGAACTTGCCGATGGTCAGGAAGATGAACGCAGCGGTCAGGATGACGAAGGTGAAGAACAGCGCATTGTGCGTCTTGCTCACGGCGATCGTCATGTACACCGTGAAGATCGTCCAGCCGAGCAGGAACAGACCGACGGCGTGCGCCTTATCCGTGGCCGACACGGTGGCGGCGAACGTGGTGTTGGTGTTGAGATACCAGAAGGCCATCCAGAACGCGCCGTACGACGAGAAGGCGACGCCGCCGAGGGTGTTGTTCTTGAAGAACTCCAGGATGCCGGCGAAGATCTGCACCATTCCGCCGTAGAAGAAGGCCAGGCCGAAGACGACCGGCTCCAATGCCAGCGGCATCAGTCCGGCGTTGAACGTGGACAGCACGAACGTCGTGAGGGCGAACGCTGCCGTGCCGAGCGGGCCGGGATCGCCCATGAGGACTTGCCGCACGGAGGGGGCGGCAGCGACGGCGGGGGTGGCGGGCGGGGACTCGACGGTGTTGTGGGACATGGACGGGCCTTCCTCGAAGACGGTGCGAGACACCCGGGTCTCCGGGCTTTTCGATGCCCCAAAGGCTTCCGCGTTTTTGCGGGTCCGGGATGGGACCAAGTGCCCCCCTGCGCTGAGCAGTTCTGTCGTGTTGCACGTCACTTTCGCCGGGGTGAGTCACCGTTCATGCAGTTGGCGGGCCTGAGCGGGCATTAGTTCCCGACCAAGCGGTCATGAGTTCAGCGGTCCGGGCAGCCGATCAGCGGGCGCCGAGACGCGCCCAAAGGCGCGACGGAGGGCCCCCCACGGCGCCGAAAGGAAGGCTCTGGTGCGCGGGCCGCCCGCGCACGGCGCCTCAGAGGCCGAGATAGTGCTCCAGTCCGATGGTCAGGCCCGGATGCGACCGGACACCGCGCACCCCGGCAAGCACCCCGGGCATGAAGCTGACCCGGTCGAAACTGTCGTGCCGCAGGGTCAGCCCCTCGCCTTCGGTGCCGAAGAGCACCTCCTGGTGCGCGACGAGGCCCCGCAACCGCACCCCGTGCACGTGGATCCCGTCCACGTCGGCCCCACGGGCGCCCCCGGGATCGGTGCTGGTCGCGTCCGGCACCGGCCCCATACCGGCGGCCTGGCGCGCCTGCGCGACCAGCCGGGCGGTCCGGGCGGCCGTGCCGGAGGGCGCGTCGACCTTGTTCGGATGGTGCAGCTCGATGATCTCCACCGACTCGTAGAACCGCGCCGCGGTCTGGGCGAACGTCATCATCAGGATGGCGCCGATGGCGAAGTTGGGCGCGATCAGTACGCCGGTGCCGGCGGGCGCCTGCGCCAATTGCCCACGCAGCGCCTCAAGCCGGGTGTCGTCCCAGCCCGTCGTACCGACGACCACGTGCACCCCGCGGGACACGCAGTGGGCGACATTGCCCGGCGAGGAGTCCGGCACGGAGAACTCGACGACGACGTCGGCGCCGCCCAGATCGCCCAGGTCGTCGCCCACGTCGAAGCGGCCGACGAGTTCCAGATCGGGGGCTTCCTGGACGGCCGTGCACACTGTTGTACCCATCCGGCCCGCCGCGCCGATCACCGATACCTTGCTGGTTGCGCTCACATCTCTCAGACTAATGATCGCCACCCCCCTACCAGCACTAGGGGGCTGCGTTGCGGTAGGGAAAACCCTCCCGACAGCTCGCGAACTGACGAATCGAAGGATGAGGACGACGCCGCCCGGGACGGCGCCGAGCGCCGACTCAGGAGGTGGGATGACGGCCACGGACGACTCCGTGTTGCCCGACGATCCGGACGTGCGCCGGTTCGCCACCGAGCTGGGTGGCCTGTGGGAACAGGTGCGCTCCTGGGCGGTGCCGCTGGACGAAGCGGCGAGCCTGGAGCTCTACACGCTGATGGACGCCGTACGGCGCCAGAACATCGCCGCCGGACTCGTCGTCAGCACCGTCTCGGCGCATGCCGGGGACCTGTCCGCGCTGCGGGCCGGCTGGCCGCATTTCACCCCGGGTCAGAAGGCCGTGCTCAACGCGGCCACGGCGTTCGTCCTGGAGGCGCCGCCGCCGCCCGACGGCGCGCCGGACCAGGCCGCGCAGGTCGTGCTCGCCGCGGTGCGGACGCTGTTGCATCGGCGCTGACGCGGCCCCGGCCGGCCCGCGGTCGCTGCGAAGTTCGTAGGACATTGGCGGGGTCCGGCAGCGCCGGGGGCGCTAGCCTGCGCAATGTCACCCGCCCTCCTTCGCCTGAGGTGCCCCTATGCCCGAAGCACGCCGCGACATCACCAAGCTGCCGGACCTCAGCCAGGCCGCGGGGCGGGTCGCCCCGGTTCGATCCCGGATGCCGGTCTACGTGGACCTGCTCCCGCCCTGCAACAACGCCTGTCCGGCCGGGGAGAACATCCAGGAGTGGCTGCGGCTGCTCAAGCTCGGTGATCCGCAGGCCGCCTGGCTGCAGCTGACCCGGGACAACCCCTTCCCCGCGATTCACGGCCGGGTCTGCTATCACCCGTGCGAGTCGGCGTGCAACCGGGCCGACCTGGACAGCGCCATCTCGATCCACGGGGTGGAGCGCTATCTGGGCGACATGGCGTTGGAGCAGGGCTGGCGCTTCCCGGCACCGCCGCCGGCCTCGGGGCGCAAGGTGCTCGTCGTCGGCGCCGGACCGTCGGGGCTGTCGGCCGCCTACCATCTGGCCCGGTTGGGCCACGAGGTCGAGATCCGGGACACCTCCCCCGAACCCGGCGGGATGATGCGTTATGGCATCCCCGAATACCGGCTACCGCGGGACGTCATCGACGGCGAGGTGGCCCGGCTGCTCGCGATGGGCGTGCGGATCGTGACGGACCACACCGTCAAGGACCTGCTGGCCGAGCAGAAGGAGGGCGGCTTCGACGCGGTCTTCGTGGCGATCGGCGCGCACCTGAGCCGCAAGGTCGACCTGCCCGCCCGGGACGCCGAGAAGGTGGTCGACGCGGTCAGCTTCCTGCGCACGGTGGCCAGCGGCGAGCGGCCGGTGATGGGGCGACGGGTCGCGGTCTACGGCGGCGGCAACACCGCGATGGACGCCGCCCGGGTAGCCCGCCGACTCGGGGCTCAGGAAACGATGATTGTCTATCGCCGGACGGCCGAGCAGATGCCCGCCCACGCCGAGGAGGCCGCCGAGGCCGAGCGCGAGGGCGTCAAGATGAACTGGCTGCGCACCATCACCGAGGTCGACGACGACCTGACCGTGGAGGTGATGGAGCTTGACGAGAACGGTACGCCGCGCGGCACGGGCCGCTACGAGAAGCTCGCGGCCGATACGGTCATCCTCGCCCTGGGCCAGGAGACCGACAGCGACTTCCTGAGGTCCATCCCCGGGATGCGCTTCGACGGCGACGTGGTCCAGGTCGATCCGACGTCGCTGATGACCGACGTGCCGGGAATCTTCGCCGGCGGCGACGCCGTACCGTCCGAACGCACCGTCACGATCGGCGTGGGGCACGGCAAGCGGGCCGCCCGCAACATCGACGCCTGGCTCAACTCGACCACGGACAACAAGCCGCCGAAGCACCCCGTCGTGGGGCTGGACGACCTGCACCTGTGGTATTTCGGCGACTTCACCCGGCGCACCCAACCCGAGCTCGATCCCGACGCCCGGGTCAGCGCCTTCGACGAGATCGTCGGCGGTCTCGATGCGGAGCAGGCCGCCTTCGAGGCGCAGCGCTGCCTGTCCTGCGGGAACTGCATCGAGTGCGACGGCTGCCTGGGCGCCTGCCCGGAGGACGCGGTCATCAAGCTGGGCCGCGGGCACCGCTACCGCTACAACTACGACAAGTGCACCGGCTGCGGCACCTGCTATGAGCAGTGTCCCGTGCACGCCATCGACATGGTTCCCGAGGGCCGCCCGGACCGGCCGCTCACCGGCCCCGGCCGGGGCCGGGCCACCGCGGACGACTCGCGTCAGGGAGGGCTGTTCTGATGGCCGCAGCACCGAGCAGGGCGATCATCGACGGCAACGAGGCGGCGGCCTCGGTCGCCTATCGCACGAACGAGCTGTGCAGCATCTATCCGATCACGCCGAGTTCGACGATGGCGGAGTTGGCCGACGAGTGGTCGGCGCACGGCCGCACCAACGTCTGGGGCACCGTGCCGACGGTCGTCGAGATGCAGTCCGAGGGCGGCGCGGCCGGCGCGACCCACGGCGCGCTGCAGGGCGGCGCCCTGTCGACGACGTTCACGGCCAGCCAGGGCCTGTTGTTGATGATCCCGAACATGTACAAGATCGCCGGCGAGCTGACCTCGGCGGTCATCCACGTCGCCGCGCGGTCCCTGGCCACCCAGGGCCTGTCGATCTTCGGCGACCACCAGGACGTCATGGCGGTGCGGCAGACCGGCTTCGCGATGCTGGCCAGCGCGTCGGTGCAGGAGGCGCACGACCTGGCGCTGGTCGCCCAACTGGCCACGCTGGAGTCGCGGGTGCCGTTCGTGCACTTCTTCGACGGCTTCCGGACCAGCCACGAGCTGAACACCCTGGAGATGCTCAGCGACGAGGACCTGCGCCAACTCGTCTCGACGGACCTGGTCCGCGCGCACCGCGCCCGAGCGCTGTCGCCGGAGAACCCGTTCATCCGCGGGACCGCGCAGAACCCGGACACCTATTTCCAGTCCCGGGAGACCGCGAACACCTTCTACCAGGAGGTCCCCGGGATCACGCAGTCGGCGATGGACCGGCTGGCCGCCCGCACCGGACGGCAATACCACCTGGTCGACTACCACGGCAGCCCCGACGCCGAGCGGGTCATCGTCATCATGGGTTCCGGCGCGGAGACGGCCGCAGCGACGGCGCAGCGCCTCAATGCGGACGGCGCCAACGTCGGAGTCCTGCAGATCCGCCTCTACCGCCCGTTCCCGACGGCCGAGATCATCGGGGCGCTCCCGGCCTCGGCGCGGCGCATCGCGGTCCTGGACCGCACCAAGGAGCCCGGCGCCCTCGCGGAGCCGCTGTTCCTCGACATCACCTCGGCCCTCGGCGAGGCCGTGGCCCGCGGCGAGCGCGCGACGATGCCGCTGGTCATCGGGGGTCGCTACGGGCTCTCCAGCAAGGAGTTCACGCCGGCCATGGTGGCCGCGGTGTACGACGAGCTGGCCGCGGAGGCCCCACGGCCCCGGTTCACGGTGGGCATCACCGACGACGTGACACACCTGTCGCTGCCGGTCGGTGAGGACCTCGACATCATGCCCGAGGGCACCGTGGGCGCCGTGTTCTACGGCCTGGGCAGCGACGGCACGGTCGGCGCCAACAAGAACACGATCAAGATCCTGGGCTCGAGCGAGGGCACCTACGCCCAGGGGTATTTCGTCTACGACTCCAAGAAGTCGGGCTCCCGGACCGTCAGCCACCTGCGCTTCGGACCGGCACCGATCCGGGCGCCGTACCTGGTCTCCCAGGCCAGCTTCGTCGGCTGCCATCACATGTCGATCCTGGAGCGGGTCGACATCCTGGAGTTCGCCAAGCCCGGCGGCACGCTGCTCATCAACGCCCCGTTCCCGCCGGAGGCCGTCTGGGACAACCTGCCCAGCAGCCTGCAGCGGGGCATCATCGAGCGGGGCCTGGAGCTCTACGCCATCGACGCCACCGCGGTCGCCCGCGAGGCGGGCCTGGCCGGGCGCACCAACACGGTCCTGCAGACCTGCTTCTTCGCGATCTCCGGGGTGCTGCCCAAGGAGGTGGCGATCGAGAAGGTGAAGGCCTCGATCCGCAAGACCTACGGCAAGCGCGGCGCGGAGGTCGTCGCCAAGAACGAGGCCGCAGTCGATGCCTCGGTGAGCAATCTGCACCGCATCGAGGTGCCCTCGGGGGTCACGGCGCAGCACGACCTGCTCGCCCCGGTGCCAGCGCACGCTCCGGAATTCGTCCGCGATGTCACCGCGCAGATGCTCATCGGCCGGGGCGACCACCTGCCGGTGAGCGCCCTGCCGGTCGACGGGACCTACCCCAGTGGCACCACGGCCTATGAGAAGCGCAATGTCTCGGAGATCATCGCCGTCTGGGACAAGGACGCCTGCATCCAGTGCGGCAACTGTTCGATGGTGTGCCCGCACGCGGTGCTGCGGGCCAAGCGGTTCCGGACCAAGCACCTCGACGGGGCGCCGGAGAGTTATGAGTCGGCGCCGCTGAACGCCGCCGGCATCCCCGGGGAGCACTACACGCTGCAGGTGTACGCCGAGGACTGCACCGGCTGTGGCCTGTGCGTCGAGGCCTGCCCGGTCAAGCCGGTCGAGCAGCCGAACCGGCGGGCCATCAACCTGGCGCCGGTGCGGGACCGGGAGCCGGCCCGGGAGAACATCGCCTTCTTCGAGTCGATCCCCGTCAACACGCGGTCCAAGGTCGACTTCGGCAACGTGCGCGGCATCCAATACCTGGAACCGCTGTTCGAGTTCTCCGGGGCCTGCAGCGGCTGTGGCGAGACGCCGTACGTCAAGCTGCTCACCCAGCTCTTCGGGGACCGGGCGATGGTCGCGAACGCGACCGGCTGCTCCTCCATCTACGGCGGCAACCTGCCGACGACGCCGTGGACGAAGAACGCCGCCGGCCGCGGACCGGCCTGGAGCAACAGCCTCTTCGAGGACAATGCCGAGTTCGGTCTGGGCATGCGACTCGCGGCGGACCTCCAAGCGGGCCTGGCGAGCAAGCGGCTCCGGGGACTGCGCCACCAGGTCGGCGCCGAGCTCGTCGATGCGATCCTGACCGCGCCGCAGGAGCGGGAGAACGAGATCCTCGCCCAACAGGACCGGGTGGAGAGGCTGCGCGAACGGCTGGAGTCGTTGGACGGCACGGCCGTGCAGGACCTCGTCTCGGTGGTCGACCACCTGGTACGCCGTTCGGTGTGGATCGTCGGCGGCGACGGCTGGGCCTACGACATCGGCTCTGGCGGGCTGGACCACGTGCTGGCCTCGGGTCGGGACGTGAACGTGCTGGTGATGGACACGGAGGTCTACTCCAACACCGGTGGTCAGAGCTCGAAGTCGACGCCCCTGGGTGCGGTGGCCAAGTTCGCTGCGGCGGGCAAGACCACCACCAAGAAGGACCTGGCGATGCAGGCTGCGGCATACGGGCACGTCTACGTCGCACGCGTCGCGATGGGCGCCGACCCGCAGCAGACGCTCAAGGCGTTCCGGGAGGCGGAGGCCTACGACGGGCCGAGCCTGATCATCGCCTACAGCCACTGCATCGCCCACGGCATCGACATGCGCAAGGGCCTGGACCAGCAATACAAGGCGGTCGCCTCCGGGCACTGGCCGCTGATGCGCTACAACCCGATCCTGCGTGCCGCCGGCCGGAACCCCTTCCTGCTGGATAGCCCACGGCCGCGGATCACGCTGAACGACTACCACAAGAACGAGCTGCGCTTCCGGATGCTGGCCAGCGCCGATCCCGTCGAGGCGGATCGGTTGTTGCAGCTGGGCCAGCAGCAGGTGGCGCGGCGCTGGGCCGAATACGAGCAGATGGCGACCCGCGAGGCGCACGACTTCGCGGCGGACGCACGGAAGGAGGGCTGAGTCGTGCCTGATCTGACCACCCGTTATCTGGGTCTGACGCTGCGCAACCCGGTGGTGGCCTCGGCCGGGCCGCTGTCCCAGACGGTGGACGGGGTGCGCCGGCTCGCCGACGGGGGCGTCGGCGCGGTGGTGCTCTACTCGCTGTTCGAAGAGCAGCTGCGCCACGAGGCGGCCCGGGACATCTACCTGGAGGAGGTGCACGAGGAGTCGTTCGCGGAGTCGCTGACCTACTTCCCCACCGTGCCCGCCAACGACTCCGGGTTGTCGGACCGCTACCTGCGCTTGCTGGAGCAAGCGGTCCGGGCGGTGGACGTGCCCGTGATCGGTTCGATCAACGGTTCGACGCTGGGCAGCTGGGCGCAATTCGGGCGACAGATGCAGGACGCCGGGGCCGCGGCGCTGGAGCTCAATGTCTTCCTGGTGCCGGGCGACGTCACGGTCGACGGGGAGATCATCGAGCGGCGTCACCTGGAGATCCTCGGCCTGGTCAAGGAGGCCGTCTCGATCCCGGTGGCGGTGAAGCTGAGCCCCTACTTCAGTTCGTTCGGGTCGATGGCGATGCGCCTCGACGCGGCGGGGGCAGACGGCCTGGTGCTGTTCAACCGGTGGATCCAGCCCCGGATCGACATCGAGGCCATCACCGTCGACACGGGCCTGGAGCTGTCGGCGCCCGCGGAGGCCCGGCTGCCGCAGACCTGGATCGCCGCCCTGCACGGACGGGTGCGCGCCTCGCTGGCCGGCACCACCGGGGTCGAGACCGCCGACGACGTGATCCGCTACCTCCTCGCCGGAGCGGACGTCGTGATGACGACGTCCGCACTGGTCCGCCAGGGTGAGGACTACGCCGGGCTGTTGGTCGCCGGCCTGGACAACTGGCTGGAGCGCAAGGGGTTCGGCTCGGTCGATGCGGTCCGCGGGCTGCTCGCCGTGCCCGCGGACGTCGACACGAGCGGGTACGGCCGCGCGGGCTACGTCTCGGCCCTGGAGCGAGCGAAGAGCACGTACGGCGCCATCGACGCGTGATCCGGCGTTCGGCTTCGTGGCTGCTGTTGCGGGCGTCACACGACGAGGCCAGGATGGCCGGACAGTAGTCAGATTCGCTCGACGAAGGGATTGGCGACATGACGGACGCCGGCGAAAACGAGGTTCTGGGCCCGATGGGCGACGGCGGCGCGGACGGCGGTGCCGACATGGGTGCGGTCCGCGGCCGCGAGGGTGACGGTGGCGCCGACCGTGGCGCCGATGGCGGTGCGGATGGCGGGGCCGATGGCGGCGCCGACAAGGGTGCCGACGGTGGCGCTGACAAGGGTGCCGACGGCGGCGCCGACGGCGGCGCCGACAAGGGTGCCGACGGTGGCGCGGATGGCGGGGCCGACGGTGGCGCCGACAAGGGTGCCGACGGCGGCGCCGGAGTCCCTGCCTGATGCCGCCCGGCCGGTCCGCCGGCCCGGGTCCGATCGGCCCGCTCGAACGACTGCTCGCGTCTCGGCGCGAGCAGTTCGTTCGTGACCACTGGGGCCGTACGCCGCTGCTGGTCACCGCCTCGGAACGGGACGCGCACTCGGAGGAGACCGCCGAGCTCTTCTCCCCCGCCGCCGTCGACGATCTGCTCACCCGCCGTGGGCTGCGCACCCCATTCCTGCGGATGGCGCAGGCGGGCCACCCGCTCCCGGAGCGCGACTACACGATCGGTGGCGGCGTCGGCGCCGGCATCGGCGATCAGGTCGATGAGGACGCCGTACGACGCCGCTTCGACGACGGCGCCACCATCGTGCTGCAGGGGCTGCATCGCACCTGGCCCCCCGTCGTCGACCTGGCGCAGTCGCTCGCGGCGGAGCTGGGCCACCCGGTGCAGGTCAACGCCTATGTCACGCCGCCCGGCCACCAGGGGTTCGCCGCGCACTACGACATCCACGACGTCTTCGTCGTCCAGGTGCACGGCGCCAAGCGGTGGCGGGTCCACCGCCCGGTGTGGCCGCACCCGCTGCGCGACCAGCCCTGGGAGCAGCACCGTGCGGCCGTTGCCGAGGCCGCCACCGGCGACCCAGACCTGGCCGTCGAGTTGCGTCGCGGGGACGTGCTGTACCTGCCGCGCGGTTACCTGCACTCCGCCACGGCCTCCGACCAGATCTCGATCCACCTCACGATCGGCATTCACACCTGGACCCGGATGCACCTCGCCGACGCGCTCCTGCAGCAGGTCCGCCGCACCCTCGCCGAGGACGTCCGGCTGCGGGAGAGCCTGCCGGTGGGGATCGATGTCGGCATCGATCCCGGGCTCGACCCCGGGCTCGACCCCGGGCTCCATATGGCGGCGGAACCGCCCTGCCAACCTGCAGAGGCCGAGGCCGAGGCCGCGGTGGCGATGGTCAGGCAGGCCCTGCGGCGCGCCGTGGACGAGCTTCCCGCGGCGACGATTGCCGCCGCGCTCGGTGCCACGGCCCGAGCGGCCCAGCGCCCCGAACCTCGGCCCGTGCTGGAGCAGCTGGCCGCAGCCGATACCCTGACCGCCACCGATGCGCTGCGGCTGCGCGGCCACCTGATGGCGACCCTCGAGTCGAGCGGGCCGGACAGCTCGGCCGCCCTCGTCGTACGGTCCCGCGCCGGCCGCACCCCCGTGCCGGCCGCCGCGCAAGGCGCCGTCGCTCGCCTGCTCGCCGGCGAACCGGTCCGGGTCGCTGAGCTGGTACCGGGCGAGGAGGCCGCGTCGGGCAGGCTCGCCCGGCGCCTGGTCGTCGACGGCATCGCGGTGGTCGACTGATGCGTCCGCGCTGCTCCGATGCCGCGCGGGACCGCGGCGACCCGCTCATCGGCACCGCTCCCCCGGCCCGTCGGTGGTTGCTGATCGAGCAATCGGCCGGCTGGGGCCGCGACGCGCTGGAGTCGCTCGCCGGGCTCCCGATCCCCGATCGGGCGGAGTTGCGCCGGGGGCTGGAGTCCGTGGGGGCGCGGTTGCAGCTGGTACGCCGTCCGGGGGCGCGACCCAGCGACCACCGGGCCGACGGCGCGGATCGCCGCTGGGCCGTCGTCGACACCGGGCCGCCGGCCGGTCAGGTGTGGGGCACGCTGGCGCAGGGGTGGGCGGCGGTCTTTTCGGCGTTGGCCAACCCCGTCCCCACCGGGCCCGGCGAGCCGATCATGCTGGTGTGCACGAACGGCCGCCACGACGTGTGTTGCGCGGTCCGGGGCCGGCCGGTCGCGGCGGCCCTGGCGGCCGAGCAGCCGGACTCCGTCTGGGAGACCACCCACACCGGGGGCGACCGGTTCGCGGCCAACATGATCGTCCTGCCCGACGGGGCGTGCTACGGCGGGCTCGACCCCGGTGTCGCCGCCGACGTGGTGGCGGCGCACCGGCGCGGCGTACCGGACGTCGCCCACCTGCGCGGCGTCACCGGCCGATCGCCGCAGGATCAGGTGACGCTCCTGGCGGTCGCGCCGGAACTGGGCGTACTCCCCTGGGATCGGGCCCGCCTGACCGCCCGGCCCCGACGGGCCGGTTCCGAGGCGGCAGCACCCGCCCGAGCGCAGGCCCGACGAGCGGGCGGCTGGAGCCGCGAGATCCTTCTCGACGGCCGGCTCGCCGCAGTCGTGCACGGGCACAACGAGATCCGCCGCGCCGAATTGCTCACCTGTGCGGCCACGGCGCCGAGCCGCGCCGCCGTACCGATCGTCGACCACGTCGAGCACATCGACCCCGTCGGGCACATCGACCCCGTCGACCCCATCGGGCACATCGACCCCGTGGTGGATCCATGATGTGGGTGCGGCTCTGGGCACCGAAGTCGTCGCGATAGCAGCAGGTTATGCGCCCACATCCGCACCCACAGGACGTGCGCGCCGCGCCGGGAGGGGCCGCGGACGGAAACCGGTGGACGTGGCGGCGCTAGACCGTATTCACTACCCGACGTGCGCGATCTCGTGACCTGGTGGTCCTCGTCGGACTGGCGCCGGGAGGCCGAGGCGTGGATTCTCGATCGGCTGGCCTGCGCCGGACGCACCGTGACCGGGCCCATCGAGCAGCCGCGCATCCGGGTCTGGTCGACCCAGCTCACCGTGCCCACGGACGTGGGGCGCCTCTGGTTCAAGGAGAACAGTGCGCCCGGCGCCTTCGAGGCGGCCCTGGTGGCGCGGATTCACGCCCGCTCCCCCGGCCGCGTCCTGCCTCCCCTCGCGGTCGAGGCGTCGCGCGGTTGGTTGCTCTCCCCGGACGGCGGCCCCACCCTGGCCGAACACGCGCGGACGCAGGGCCGACCGGTCCACCCGGCCGAGTGGGAGCTGCTGCTGACGCAGTACGCCGCGCTTCAGCTCGACCTCGCCACCGACCCCGACGTACCGGCCGCCACCGGCCTGCCCGTCCTCGACCCGGCCGATGCTCCGACGGTCGCAGCTGACGCCGTACGCCGAGCCGTTCTCCTACCGGAAGCCCACCTGCTGCGCATCGACGACCCGACCGCGCGAGCGCTGCTCGCGGGGGTACCGCTGATGGCGGCGGCCGCCGCGACCGTCGCCGACCTTGGCCTGCCGAACACCCTGGAGCACAACGACCTGCACCCCAACAACGCCTTCGTGCCGGGCACCGGCCCGCTGAGGTTCTTCGACCTCGGCGACGCGTTCTGGGGGCATCCGCTGTGCTCGGTGCTGGTTCCCGAGCGGGTGATGGCGCAGGAGTGGAGGTGCGCGATCGACGACCCGCGAGTCACCGGGGTGGTGGACGCCTACCTGGGGGTGTGGGCCGACGCGTACGACGTACCGATGGCGCGGCTGCGGGCGGCCCTGCCCGCGGTAGGTCGGGTCGCGGCGCTGCACCGCTACCTGTCCTGGGAACGGGTGCTTGCTGCGGTGCCCCCGGCGTGCGCGGGACCCGAATTGGACTACGGCGCTCAGTGGCTGCGCCACGCCCTGACCTGATCCGTGGCCGGCGGCCAGGCGTGCCGCCCTGACAGGACCTCGCGCAGCACGTCGATGGCGTCGCTGACCAGGCCGTCCACCCCAAGATCGAGCAGCTCGTCCATCTCGGCCCGCTCGTCGATGGTCCAGACGTGCACCTGCCGCCCGATCCGGTGTGCCGCCGCCACGAACGCCGGCGTCACCACCGCGATCTCCCGGCCCAGGATTCGATGCGTGCGCGGCACCTGATAAGCCACGCCCGGCGAATGCACCCACCGGGTCACCCACGCGGGCGCGAAGCGCAGCCACGCCGTACCGAGTTGGCCGGCCGACGTCGCCACTCGGCCCCGAGCGAGGGCCCGGAACTGCCGCAGGTTCCGGGCCGAAAAGGACCCCACGCAGACCCGGTCGTGCGCGCCGCGATCCTCCAGCAGGCGCCATAGCGCGGCGGCCGTGCCGGGCGCCTTGAGGTCGATGTTGAACACCACGCCAGGGAACGCGTCGAACAGTTCGGCCATCGTGGGCACCGGCTCCCGGCCCCCGAGGCGGGCTCCCTGGACCGCGGCGTACGGCAGCTCGGCCACCGCCCCCGCCACTCCCGCCACCCGGTCCAGCCGCTCGTCGTGCAGCGCGAGCAGCACCCCGTCGGCGGTCACGTGGACGTCGGTCTCCAGGTGCGTGTAGCCGAGCGCCACCGCCGTCGCGAACGCGGCGCGGGAGTTCTCGATGCCGAGGTTGGGCGGGTAGGCCGGGCCGCCGCGGTGGGCCAGCGCCACGGGTATCGCACCGGGATAGCTGCGCCGGTGGCGGCGCCTGCGTCGGGCCAGATCCAGGAGTCCCACCCCGCCAGCGTAGGCGCGCCGTGGGACGCCAGCCGACCCGCCGACCCGCCGACCCGCCGTCCGCGCCGGCGCCGGTCGTCATGGACGACCGTGGCCGCTCAGTGGGGCAGGACGGGCACGAGCAGCTCCGCCGACAGAAGACCCGTCACGAATACCGCGACAGCCCCCAGCCACAGCCACGGCCACACCTCCCGCTCCAAGATTCCCGCCGCGAGGGCCAGGGCGATGAAGACTGCCGCCGTGACTCCCGGGCCGAAGATGGCCACGGTCCGTCCCGGGCCATCGATCCGCACACAGTCGGACCCGCATTCAGCGTCGGCGAACCATATGAAGAGCACGACCAGCACGCCGTGTACCAACGCGCAGCCAAGGGCGACGGCGCCGGCGAGGCTCAGTCGCATGTCCAGTGAGGTACGGCGGCGCGGAGCCGCCCTCGGCCCTCCGCGCGCTATGAACTCCGGACCGGGGGCAGGCCTTGGCCTTGGTCGGTCCTGGGGGCCCGGTGGGGGCGGGGGCGGGGCGTCGGCGATCACCGCGCCAGTGTGCCCGGCGCAAGGCCATCGTGGGGCGGCCCGACCTCTTCCTGTGGACAACCTCGGCGCCGGCTCGGAGACGCTGCGGCTCTCCGGTCCGGCGGGGCCCCAATCGCACGATTGCCGCCCCAATCGCACGATTGCCGCCCCAATCGCACGACTGCCGCCCCAATCGCACGACTGCCGCCCTGCTTCAAGAGGGGCGGCAGTGCCACGAAGAGGGCGGCAGTCGACGAGGGGGGACAACGGGCCGCAGTGGACGAGGGGGAAAAGGGGCGGCAGTGGATGGCGGGCAGAGGGCGGCGCTGGAATGGGCGGACGAGCGGGCAGTGGCGGGCGAGACGAGACGGCGAAGGGCCGGTACGTCGTGCGACGTACCGGCCCTTTCCGAGTCCCCATCGGGAGGTGGACTCGGCGACTACTCAGGCCTCTTCGGAGGAGGCGCTCACGCTGTCGTTGGCCTCGGCAGACGACGCCAGCGCGTCGGCCTCTCGGGTGCCCTCGCCGTGCTCGACGCCCTCGGCTCCATCGGCGCCACCGTCCTCGCGACGGGGCCGACGGCGCCGGCTGCGGGAGCGACGTTCGCCCCGCTCGTCGCCATCCCCGCCGTTCTCGCCGTCGGCGTCGGGACCGGAGCCGGTCCCCTCGCCGTCCTCGCGTCGCGGCCGGCGATCCCGGCGGTCGCCATCGCGTCCACCACGCTCACCGTCGCGTCCGCCCCGGTCACCGAACCGGTCGCCACGGTCGCCGCCACGCTCACCACGACCGCCGCGGCGCTCGCCCTCGTCGGCGGCCGCGGCATCGGCCGCAGCCTGCTGCTCCTCGGTCAGCACCGCACCGAGCGAGAGCTTGCCCCGCGGGTCGACCTCCTTGAGCTCGACCTGCACCTTCTGGCCGATGGCCAACACGTCGTCGACCGAGTCGATCCGCTTGCCCCCGACGAGCTTGCGCACCTCGGAGATGTGCAGCAAGCCGTCCTTGCCGGGAAGCAGGGAGATGAACGCCCCGAACGTCGTGGTCTTCACCACGGTGCCGAGGAAGCGTTCGCCGATCTCCGGCATCGTCGGGTTGGCGATGGCGTTGATCGCGTTGCGGGCCGCCTCGGCCGAGGGGCCGTCGGTCGCGCCGATGTAGACCGTGCCGTCGTCCTCGATGGAGATGTCGGCGCCGGTGTCCTCCTGGATCTGGTTGATCATCTTGCCCTTCGGGCCGATGACCTCACCGATCTTGTCGACCGGCACCTTCACCGAGATGACGCGAGGCGCGAACGGGCTCATCTCGTCGGGCGCGTCGATCGCCTCGGTCATCACATCCAGGATGTAGAGCCGGGCGTCGCGGGCCTGGGTCAGCGCCCCGGCCAGGACCGACGCCGGGATGCCGTCGAGCTTGGTGTCCAGCTGGATGGCCGTGACGAACTCGCGGGTGCCGGCGACCTTGAAGTCCATGTCGCCGAACGCGTCCTCGGCGCCGAGGATGTCGGTGAGCGCGGCGTACTGCGTCTGCCCGTCGATCTCCGCCGAGACCAGGCCCATCGCGATGCCCGCGACCGGCGCGCGCAGCGGCACGCCGGCGTTGAGCAGCGACAGTGTCGAGGCGCAGACCGAGCCCATCGACGTGGAGCCGTTGGACCCGAGGGCCTCGGACACCTGCCGGATCGCATAGGGGAACTCCTCGCGGGTCGGCAGCACCGGCATGAGCGCCCGCTCCGCCAGCGCGCCGTGGCCGATCTCGCGACGCTTGGGCGACCCGACGCGGCCGGTCTCACCGGTCGAATACGGCGGGAAGTTGTAGTTGTGCATGTAGCGCTTGCGGCTCACCGGCGACAGCGTGTCGAGCTGCTGCTCCATGCGGAGCATGTTCAGCGTGGTGACGCCCATGATCTGGGTCTCGCCCCGCTCGAAGATCGCCGATCCGTGCACCCGCGGGAGCACCTCGACCTCGGCACCCAGGGCCCGGATGTCAGCCAGCCCGCGGCCGTCGATGCGGACCTTGTCGCGCAGGATCCGCTCGCGGACGAGCTTCTTCTGCACCGCCCGGTAGGCCGCCGAGATCTCCTTGTCGCGGCCGTGGAAGCGCTTGGCCGTCGCGTCCATGCCCTTGTCGCCGGGCTCGCCGGCCAACTCGTCCTTCAACGTGGCCTTGAGCTCGTCCAGCTTCGTCTCGCGCTCCTGCTTGCCCGGGATGGCCAGCAGCTCGCGCAGCTGGTCCTGCGCGGCGGCCTCGACGGCCTCGTAGGCATCGGGCTGGTAGTCCAGGTAGATCGGGAACTCGGCGACCTCCTTGGCGGCAGTCCGAGCCAGCTCCTCCTGGGCGCGGCACAGGGTGGCGATCGGCTTCTTGGCGGCCTCCAGCCCGGCGGCCACGACCTCCTCGGTCGGCGCCTGCTTGCCCTCGTTCTTGACGAGGTTCCAGGTCGCGTCGGTGGCCTCGGCCTCGACCATCATGATCGCGACGTCGTCGTCGGCCGGTCCGTCGCCGTGCCGGACGATGCGGCCGGCCACCACCATGTCGAACGTCGAGCGCTCGCTGTCGGAGAAGTTCGGGAACGCCACCCAGGTGCCCTCGATCAGGGAGACGCGCACCCCGCCGACCGGGCCGGAGAACGGCAGGCCCGAGATCTGGGTCGAGGCGGAGGCGGCGTTGATGGCCAGCACGTCGTACTGGTGGTCGGGGTTCAGGCTCAGCACCGTGATGACGACCTGAACCTCGTTGCGCAGCCCCTTCTTGAAGGTCGGGCGCAGCGGCCGGTCGATCAACCGGCAGGTGAGGATCGCGTCCGTGGACGGGCGGCCCTCGCGGCGGAAGAAGCTGCCGGGGATCTTGCCCGCGGCGTACATCCGCTCCTCGACGTCCACCGTCAGCGGGAAGAAGTCGAACTGGTCTTTCGGGTGCTTGCTGGCCGTGGTGGTGGACAGCAGCGTGGTCTCGTCATCGAGGTACGCCGTGACTGAGCCGGCGGCCTGCTTGGCGAGGCGTCCGGTCTCGAACCGGATCTTGCGGGTGCCGTAGCTGCCATTGTCGATGACGGCTTCGGCGAACGTGATTTCTGGACCCTCCATGCGATGGGGCCCTCCTCTTCTGTCTCATCAGTGCGGCGCATCATCGTTGTGCGCCGGCTTGTCGTCGTGCTCACGGGGAAGCCTCCGGAATCGAAGGTCGACCTCCGTGTCCTGCCTACACGCCGTACGGCGTGGTCTCGAGCCGACCCGCCGCAGCGGCGGGCTGGGCGTCCGAGGCGAACCCCGCAGACGCCCGGCGGCCCGACGCACGCCGCCCCGACAGGGGCGATATGCGAAAGGAGCGGTCCCCGGCGAATCGGGAACCGCTCCCAGTCGTCGGCAATGTCACCGACGCAGACCGAGGCGCTTGATCAGCGAGCGGTAACGCTCGATGTCGGTCGCCTCCAGGTAACGCAGCATCCGCTTGCGCCGCCCGACCAGCAGCAGCAGGCCGCGCCGGCTGTGGTGGTCGTGCTTGTGCTGGCGGGAGTGCTCGGTGAGGTCCTTGATGCGCTGCGTGAGCATCGCGATCTGCACCTCGGGGGAGCCGGTGTCGCCGTCCTTGGTGGCGTACTCAGCCATGATCGTGTTCTTGGTGGCAGCATCCAATGGCATGTAAGGCGACTCCTTGACTCGTTGCGCGGTGCCCAGTGGCGAATCCACCGAGCGCTCTCGATCCGCGGCCGATCGACGGCAAGAATCGAGATTACCAGCGCGTTCCGAGCCCTCCTAATCGCCGACCGCGCCCGGCGCACAGGGCGGGTCAGGCCGTGCCGGTATCCTGGCGACCAGCACGCAAGGGGGAATGTAGGTCATGGGCAGGACGCGACGGGTGGCGCTCGCCGGCATGGCGGCCCTCATCGGCATCGGCCTGACCGGGTGCTCGGGATCGGTGCTCTTCCCGACCCAGGCGGTCCTGCCGGCAACCCTGGAGCAGGCCTACGACGAGGTCAAAGACCACCCCGAAAGCACCGACCTGTCCGCCCCGACCAGGGCGTTCCTCAGCGGCTTCGACCCCGCGGCCGCGCGGCCGAGCACGCCGCGCCGCCCGATCGAACCGCGCCCGTCGGCTCTGGCCGCCGAGCGGTTCACCCTGGCCGACCTCGCCATGGCCGCGCGGCCGGCCGACGGCACGGCCTGCAGCCTTATCGCCGACCAGGTCGGCGGCGGCAAGGCGCGGTGCGCGCAGCAGGGCGACGCCGCCCTGAACGACGACCTGCCGGCCGGGGTGCCCGCCGGCTCGTACGTCGTGGGCAAGGCCTACGGCGACGGACGGATGGTGCTGCTGAATCAGCCCGGCGAGGGCGGCGAGATGTGGGACGCCGCGATGCACGAGCGCGGCCACCTCTACGCCACCTGGCTGTGCGGTCGCGCCGACTGCCTCAACAGCAAATTCGTGGCCCGCGGCTACCGCGACTCCAGCAGCTATCTCGCCAGCCTCACCGAGGGCTTCGCCCAGTCCTGGGCCCAATGCCATGGCGCCCGGAAGCGCTCCGACTACGTCGTGCTGGACTGCCCGGACGTGACGGACGTCGTGGCCGCCGCACTCGCGGACAAGACCGCGGCGAAGCAGGACTTCGAGTCGGCGAAGAAGGCGTACGACGAGTCGATGGCGACCTACGAGCAGCAGATGCGCGAGTACGACGAGCGGGGGCGCCAGATCGACGTTCTAGCCAAGGTGAGCACCGCGCTCAAGGCAGCGGCCAGCCCGACCAGCAGCTGACCGCTGCACTGTCGCGCTGGTAGTGCGGCGGGCCCGCCGCGGTGGCAGGGTGGGGTCTCATCCGATCGGTCGCGCCGAGAAGGAGACCCGATGGACCTGTCCGCCCTGGCCGACCGCCTCACCGGGATCCTGCCCGCCGACGGGCTGATCACCGACCCGGTGCAGCTGCGGACCTACGAGTGCGACGGGCTCGCGCAATACACGGTGACCCCGGGCCTCGTCGTCCTGCCGGAGAGCACCGAGCAGGTCGCCGCGTGCGTGCGGATGTGCGCCCGGGCCGGCATCCCCTTCGTGGCCCGTGGCTCCGGCACCGGCCTGTCCGGCGGGGCGCTGCCGCGCGCGGACGGCGTGCTGATCGTGACCAGCCGGATGCGCACCGTCCGGGAGGTCGACCTGCCGGCGCAACGGGCGGTCGTCGACCCGGGCGTGATCAACCTGCAGCTGAGCAGGCAGACGCTGCCCGACGGCTACTACTTCGCCCCCGACCCCTCCTCGCAGCTGGTGTGTTCGATAGGCGGGAATGTCGCCGAGAACTCCGGCGGGGCGCACTGTTTGAAATACGGCTTCACCGCGGGCCACATCACCGGGATGACGTGGGTGGCCCCCGACGGCGCGGTGCACCGGCTCGGCGGCAAGGCCCCCGACTCCCCCGGCTACGACCTGCTCGGCGTGTTGGTCGGCTCGGAGGGGACGCTCGGCATCGCCACCGAGGTCACCGTCAAGCTGACCCGCTCCCCGCAGGCGGTGCGCACCCTGCTGGCGGCCTTCTCCTCGATCGAGGCCGCCGGAGACGCGGTCTCCGACGTGATCGGCGCCGGGGTGGTGCCCGCGGCGATCGAGATGATGGACGCCCTGGCGATCAGCGCCGCGGAGGCCGCGACCCACTGCAATTACCCGGCCGGCGCGGCGGCGGTGTTGATCGTCGAGCTGGACGGGCCGGCGCCGCAGGTCGAGGCGGAGTTCGCCGACATCGAGCGGATGTGCCACTCCCGCGGGGCCTTCGAGATCCGCATCGCCGCCGACGACGCCGAGCGGGCGTTGTTCTGGAAGGGCCGCAAATCGGCGTTCGCGGCGGTCGGGCGGATCAGCCCGGACTACATCGTCCAGGACGGGGTCATCCCCCGCAGCAAGCTGGCGGAGGTCCTGGCGCAGATCGACGATCTGGCCCGGGCGCACGACGTACGGGTGGCGAACGTCTTCCACGCCGGCGACGGCAACCTGCACCCCCTCGTCCTGTTCGACGGCGCGATCGAGGGCGCCGCGGAGCGGGCCGAGGACGTCGCCGGCAAGATCCTCGAACTCTGCCTGGCGCACGGCGGTTCGATCACCGGCGAGCATGGGGTGGGCTCGGACAAGGCACCCTTCATGGCGCAGATGTTCACCGCGGACGACCTCGACACCATGCAGCTGGTGCGGTGCGCGCTCGACCCGGACGGCATCGCCAACCCCGGCAAGATCTTCCCGACGCCCCGGCTGTGCGGGGAGCGTCCCGGCCGTGGCCAGGGGCCGCATCCCCTGGTCGTCTCCGGAGAGGCGGAACTGTTCTGATGACCACGATCCGGCACGGGCAGTCCGACCAGGCCTGGGTGGGCGCCGCCGAGCGGGTGCACCCGGAGGACACCGCGCAGGTCGCGGCGATCCTGGCCGACGCGCACCGGCGCGGCCTGGCCGTCGTGCCGACCGGCGCCGGCACCAAGCTGACCTGGGGCACCCCGCCGCGGCGCTGCGACATCCTGCTGGACCTGTCGCGGCTGACGGAGGTGGTCGAGCACGGGGTGGGTGAGTACGTCGTGGTCGCGGGCGCGGGACTGCGGTTGTCGACGCTGCAGACCCGGCTGGCGGAGGTCGGCCAGCAGCTCGCCCTCGATCCGGCCCGGGACGGCACGCTCGGCGGCATCGTGGCGACCGGCGACAACGGTCCGGCGCGGTTGCTCTACGGCGCGCCCCGCGACCTCGTCATCGGCGCCACGATGGTGCGCGCCGACGGGGTGATCGCCAAGAGCGGCGGCAAGGTGGTCAAGAATGTCGCCGGGTACGACCTGGGCAAGCTGCTCACCGGGTCCTACGGCACGCTCGCGGTGCTGACCACCCTGGCGTTCCGGCTGCACCCGGTGCCGCAGGCGCGGCGCTGGATCAGCGTGGCCGAGACCGATCCGCGGCGGCTGGCCGAGCTCAGCCAGGCGCTGATCCACTCGACCGTGGTGCCCGCGGCCCTGGAGGTGACCCGGGCCGTGCCGTCCGGTCCGGCCGGCACCCGATCGGGCGAACTCGCCGTCTGCGTGGTCGGCGTCGAGGCCGGGGTGGCCGGCTGTGCCCAGGAGGCGGCTCGCCTGCTGGGGTCGACAGCGCGGCTCGCGGACGAGCCGCCGCCCTGGTGGCGGGCCACCCCGGGAGCGCCGGGCGAGCCGCTGGTCAAGCTGACCTTCCCGCTGTCCCGCATCGAAGCGGCCCTGGCCGCCGTGGACGCCGCCGCCGCGGACGCCGGGGTGGCCGTCGCCGTGCGGGCCTCCACCGGGGTGGGGGTGGCCTGGGTCGAGGCGCCGGGGGCCGAGCCGGAGCAGGTGGTGCGCCTGGTGCGGCGGATGCGGGACGCCGCCACGGCGTACGAGGGAGGCGTCGTCCTGCTGGACGGGCCCGCCGCGGCCAAGGCCGGCGTGGACGTCTGGGGACCCGTGCACGGGCTGGAACTCATGCGTGCCGTCAAGGACCGGTTCGACCCGGCCGGGGTCCTGGCTCCGGGCCGTTTCGTGGGAGGGATCTGACGTGAGCCAACCGGCTTTCGACGCCCATCGCCCGCCATCGGCGCAGCGGCTGGCGGACTGCGTGCACTGCGGGTTCTGCCTGCCGACCTGCCCCACCTATGTGCTGTGGGGCCAGGAGATGGACTCCCCCCGGGGCCGGATCTATCTGATGGGCGCCGCGCTGGAGGGTGCGCCGCTGACCCAGACGATGGTCGGCCACTTCGACGCCTGCCTCGGCTGCATGGCGTGCGTGACCGCCTGCCCGTCGGGGGTGCGCTACGACGAACTCATCGAGGCGACCCGCGCCCAGGTGGAGCGGCGGCACGAGCGCTCCCGCGGGCAGCGACTGTTGCGCGAGGCGATCTTCGCGACCTTCCCCTACCCGAAGCGGCTGCGGGCCCTGCGCGGACCATTGCGGGCCTACCAGGCGAGCGGCCTGGGGCGCCGGATCCGCCATAGCGGCGTGCTGGCCCGGCTCGCGCCGAGCCTGGCGGCGATGGAGGCGGCGGCGCCGACGCTCGAGCGGGCCGAGCGGGTGCCGGAGATCACCGCACCGGTGGGGCCGCGGCGCGGCGTCGTGGCGATGGTGCTCGGCTGCGTGCAACGGGAGTTCTTCCCGGGGGTCAATGCGGCCACCGCGCGGGTGCTGGCGGCGGAGGGATATGCGGTGCTGGCCCCGCGCGGGCAGGGCTGCTGCGGCGCCCTGTCGGTGCACAGCGGGCGGGAGGAGGAGGCGCTGAACTTCGCCCGGCAGCTCATCGACGCCCTCGAACCCGCGGCGGCCGATCACATCGTCATCAACGCGGCGGGGTGCGGGTCGACGTTGAAGGAGTACGGCGTGCTGTTGGCCGACGATCCCGCCTATGCCGAGCGGGCGGCGGCCTTCGCGGCCAAGGTGGTCGATATCGCCGAGATCCTCACCCTGATCGAGCCGGTGGCCACCCGACACCCGCTGCCGCTGTCCGTCGCCTACCACGACGCCTGCCACCTGGCGCACGCCCAAGGCGTGCGGAGCCAGCCCCGGGACCTGCTCCGGGCCATCCCCGGCCTGGAGCTGCGCGAGATCGCCGAGGCGGAGCTGTGTTGCGGATCGGCGGGGACCTATTCGATCCTCAACCCCGAACCGGCTCGGGAGCTGGGCGACCGGAAGGCCGGACATGTCGCGACGACCGGTGCGCAGCTCCTGGTCACCGCCAACCCGGGCTGCATGATGCAGGTCGCGGCGGCGCTGGAGCGGGCCGGTACGCCGATCGCGACCGCACACACCATCCAGGTGCTGGACGCCTCGATCCGGGGCCTGCCGGTCTCCTCGCTGCTGGCCTGACTCTCCGGCGCCGGGGTGGACTGACCAGACCGGCGCTTGGGCGCCAGATCCGGTGTTCTGGCGTCGGACCCCTGTCGAGGCGTTGCCCATATCTATGGGTCGACGAATATGATGCCCATATGAAGACGACGATGGACCTGCCGGACGCGCTGATGGCCGAGCTGCGAGCGTGCGCCACCCGTGATGGTGTGCCCATGCGGGACGTCATGCTGGAGGGTCTGCGACGCGAGCTGGCACGCCGCGCAGCCCCCGCTCGACCTGCCGACTTCCACTTCCCGACGTCGGCCGCGACTGGCTGGCTCGCCGGGGGTCTCTCGCTGAGCAGAGCCATCGAGGACAGCCAGCGGTGATTGCCGTCGACACCAACGTGCTCGTCCATGCCTTCCGCGCGGACAGCCCGCATCACCAGCCGGCGGCGGCCGCGGTCGACGAAGCCGTCAACTCGGGACGGGCGATCGGCGTGCCGTGGCCCTGCGTCCACGAGTTTCTTGCCGTCGTGACGAATCCGCGCGCGTTCGGCACGCCGTCGACACCGGCGGAGGCCCTGGCCGCGATGGAGCAATTGCTAGCCCAGGAATCGGTCCGCCCGCTCGGCGAGACGCCAGCTCATCTGAGCACCCTGCACGCGCTCATCACCAGGTCGGGCGTCGTCGGCCCCAAGGTCCACGACGCGCGCATCGCGGCCATCTGCCTCGACCACGGCGTCGATGAGCTGTGGACCGCCGATCGCGACTTCGGCTCCTTTCCCGACCTCAGGACCCGCAACCCCCTCGTCACCCCGCGCTGACAGCACGGGGTCCTGCCACTCGTCCTGACGTGGTTGCGTGAGCCACTCTGTCGTGCATGACGGAAGTCGAGGTCCGAGCCCTGAGGCATAACGCTTCGGCGGTGGTGGCGGCCGGTCGAGCGCGCCCGCCGCGACGTCCCGGTGGGATAGCGGCTCTGCCCACTGCGGCGGCCGGTGTCGATGGCGGGCTGGGTGCGGCGCCGCGGTGAGACGTCGCGGCGCCGCGAAAGGCCGTGGCTCAGGCCAGCTCGGGGAACCAGATGCCGATTTCGCGGGCCGCGGACTCCGGGGAGTCCGAACCGTGCACGATGTTCTCGGTGGACCCGTTGCCCCAGTCGCGTCCCAGGTCGCCGCGGATCGTGCCGGGCAGCGCCTCCGTCGGGTCGGTCTTGCCGGCCAGGGACCGGAAACCGGGAATGCAGCGAACGCCCTCGATGACGATGGCGGTCACCGGGCCGGAGCTCATGAAGGTGAGCAGCTCCTCGTAGAACCCTTTGCCCTCGTGCTCGGCGTAATGCTTGGCCAGCATGTCGCGGGTGGGGGTCAGGATCTGCAGCGCCACGAGGGTGTAGCCCTTGGCCTCGATGCGGCGGATGACCTCACCGGTGAGGCCGCGGGCGAAGGCGTCGGGCTTGACGAGGACGAGAGAGCGTTCGGTCATGCGCCCACCTTAGTGAGAAGCGCGCGAGCCCGGTCCGTCATCATCCGGCGATCCCGCGTTATCTCATCTGCCGCCCTCGTGCTGTCGATCTCCCGGCCAGTCCAGATCGTCGGTCGTCTCACCGCCCAGGGCGGCGAGATCCGCGGTCAGCTGCCGATCGGCCTGATCCGTGGCCAGGAGCCGGACAAGGTCACCGCGAGTGATCCTGGTCGGCCGCGCCCGTGCGGCCGGGCAGGCGCTGGTCTCATCGGTCGTCATGAATCAGGCCTCGTTGGGGTGCTCGCGCAGGTAGGCCTCGGTCATGTCGTCGAGGCGTACGCCCTGGGCCAGCGCCACCCACCACAGGCCCCCGAAGATCACCCCGATCACGACCATCACCGGCACCACGAACCCGCACAGCAGCGTCGCCACCTGCACGAGCCAACCGAGGCTCACCCCGACCGGCGTCCGCAGCAGCCCCGCCACCAGGGCGCACGCCACCGCGAGGCCGACACCGACCCAGAGGTACGTCGTGGCGGCGCCGTGCCCGCTTGCGTCGGCGAGGGCTCGAGCCCCGACCGCGCCGAACAACACCACCGGTGCTTGGCTGCCCAGCACCACGGCGGCCAGCCGGCGCGTCATCTTCCGCTGCGGCCCGCCCAATGGCGGCAGGTTCATCGCAACCACTCCCCTGTGACGTCAGTCGAATCGGCCTTCGGCAGCGCCCTCATGCCGCGCCTCATCCCGGCTCCGCCGAGGTGAGCAGCATCCGGACCTCCGCGGCGGTCGTCACCGATCCGGTCGCCAACACCCCGCCGCTCGCACCACCCGACTGCGCCGCTGCGTCGGCCAGGCCCGCGGCGATGTTGACGGCATCCGGGAGGTCCGATGCCACCGTCACGCGGTGCTCCCCGAAGATCTCCGCGGCGAGCGCGCCGAGCCGTGCCGGGGCCATCGCCCGCGGCGACGTCGTCCGGGTCACCACCACCTCGGAGAGCACGGGTTCCAGCTCCTGCAGGATCCCCTCGGCGTCCTTGTCGGCGAGGATCGCGATGACCCCGACGAGTTGGGCGAAGGCGAACTCCTCCTCCAGCGCGGCCCGCAGCGTCGCGGCGCCGGCCGGGTTGTGGGCGGCGTCGACGATCACGGTCGGCGACCGCCGCACGACCTCCAGCCGCCCGGGCGTGCTGAACCGGGCGAACGCCTGCTCGACCACGTCGCGGTCCAGCCGCTGCTCGCCACCGCCGACAAAGGCCTCCGCCGCGGCCAACGCCAGCAGCGCGTTGTGCGCCTGATGCGGACCGTGCACCGGCAGGAAGAGATCCTCGTAGTCGCCGGCGAGGCCGCGCAGTGAGACCACCTGACCGCCGACCGCGCTTGCTCGGGCAAGCACCCCGATGTCGACGCCCTCCCACACGGGCCGAGCGTCGACCTCACGGCAGCGCGCCAGCAGGATCTCCGCCGCGACCGGCTCCTGAGTCGCGCTGATCATGATGGCGCCCGGCTTGACGATGCCGGCCTTCTCGGTGGCGATGAGATCGATCGTGTCGCCGAGCAGCCGCTGATGGTCCAGCCCGATGGGGGTGATCACCGCGACGGCGCCGTCGGCGACATTGGTCGCATCCCAGGTGCCGCCGAGACCGACCTCGACCACCGCCGCCTCCACCGGCGCGTCCGCAAACGCGGCATAGGCCAACGCCACGAGCATCTGGAAGTAGTTCATCGGGGGAACGCCCCGCTCGGCGAAGCGGGCGTCGACCATCTCCACGAACGGGATCACGTCCTGGTAGGCCGCGACAAATCCCTGCCGGGTGATCGGGGCGCCGTCCAGGGCGATCCGCTCGCGGATGTCGTGCAGGTGCGGCGAGGTGAATCGGCCGGTGCGCAGCCCCAACTCCTGCAGCAGCGTGGCCACCATCCGGGTCGTCGAGGTCTTGCCGTTGGTACCGGTCAGGTGCACGACCGGGTAGGACCGCTGCGGGTCGCCGAGCAACTCCATGACCGCGGCGATCTGCTCGATCGAGGGCTCCACGTCGTTCTCCGGGGCGCGGGCCAGGATCGCCTGCTCGACCTCCCGCATCCGGCGACGCAGCTCAAGATCGGCCGCCGCGCGACGGGCGGCGTCCCGGGCCGCTCGGGCGTCGCCGGTCATGACGACACCTCCGCCATCCAGATCACCTCGGGCATCCCGGCCTGGTCCTCCCGGCCGACCTCGACGTACCCCTGCCGCGCGCAGAAGGCCGGCGCGTCCCGGTTGCCGTCCGTGTAGGAGATGCGCAGCGGCACGCCGGCTCCCCTGGCCCGATCCTCGGCGGCGGTCAGCAGCGCCGCGCCGACGCCGCGACCGCGGGCGGCCACGTCGACATACAGCTTCCACACCACGTAGGCCCCCTCGTGCGGACCGTAGGAACACATCCCCAGCAGGGCCCCGGATTTGTCCTCGGCAACGAACGTACGGCCCGCCCGGATCGTCGGGATCAGCGCGTCCTTGGTCCACCACTTGGCGAGCAGCAAGTGGATCAACTCCGGTTCGATGACGCCCTGGTACGCCGCGGGGAAGGTGGCCAGGCCCAGCTCGCGCACCGAGTCGAGGTCTTCGCCACGCGCCTCGCGCACGGCGTACCCGCTATCCCGCCGCATGGCAGCGTTCACAGCTTGGCTACCACCAGTCGGACCGCTCGGCCGTCGCCGAGTTCGGCGACGGTGCCCTGGCCGGCGGGCAACGCGTCGGCCGGGCCGAAACCGATCTGCCGGGCCAGCGTCTCGGCCTCGATGAAGCGCTGGTGGTCCATGACCACCGCACGCAGGTCGTCCTCGCCCAGCACCGTGAGACTGATCGCGTCGCCGTAGTCGAGGCCCAGACTGCGCCGCTGCGCGTTGACCGCTCGGGCGATGTCGGCGGCCAGTCCCTCGGCCGCAAGCTGCGCCGTCACGGCCGTGTCGAGCAGGATGAACCCCCCGCCCGGCAACACGCTGATCGCACCGGCGTGCGCGTGGGCCTCGTCGACGACGGTGTCGAGCCCGTACTCGCCCTCGGCCAGCTCGACCCCGCCGCACGTCACGACGCCGTCGGCGGCGACCGACCAGTCCCCGGACTTGCTGGCCGTGATGACCGCCTGCACCTGCTTGCCCAGCCGGGGGCCGGCCGCGCGGGCGTTGACGAGCAGGCGTTGGCTCACCCCGTAATCGGCCTCGCTGGCGCTGGACAGGTCCTGCAGCACGACCTCCTTGACGTTCACCTCGTCCTTGATGAGATCGACGAATTCGCCCAGCGCGTGGGCGTTTTCGGTGACGACCGTGAGCCGGGCGAGCGGCAGCCGGGTGCGCAGCCGGTCGGCCTTGCGCAGGCTGGCCGCCACCGAGGTCACCGTGCGGGCCCGCTCCATCTGGGCGACCAACTCGTGGTCGGCGGGCAGGTCGGTCGGCTCCGGGTAGTCCGTCAGGTGCACGGACCGGCCGCCGGTCAGGCCCCGCCAGATCTCCTCGGTCGTCATCGGCAGCAGCGGCGCCGCCACCCGACAGAGCACCTCCAACGTGGTGTAGAGGGTGTCCATCGCGGCCCGGGCCGACGCGCCGCCCGCGCCGCGGGTGTCCCAGAACCGGTCCCGGCTCCGCCGGACATACCAGTTCGTCAGCACGTCCAGGAAACTCCGCACGGTGTCGCATGCGCCCGCGATGTCGTAGTGGTCGAGTTCCGTGCGGACCTCCTCGACGACCTCGCGCACGCGGGCCAGCAGATAGCGGTCCAGCACGTGCGTCGAAGCGGTCGACCAGCGCGCGTCGTACCCCTTCGCCCCGCTGCCGTCGACGGCCTCGACGTAGGCATTGGCGTACGTCGCGAAGAAGTACCAGGTCGACCACAGCGGCAACATGGCCTGCCGGACACCCTCGCGGATCCCCTCCTGCGTGACGATGAGATTGCCGCCGCGCAGGATGGGCGAGGACATCAGGAACCAGCGCATCGCATCGGCGCCGTCGCGGTCGAAGACCTCCCGCACGTCCGGGTAGTTGCGCAGCGACTTGCTCATCTTCAGCCCGTCGTTGCCCAGCACGATCCCGTGGCTGACGCAGGACTGGAACGCCGGCCTGTCGAACAGCGCGGTCGCCAGGATGTGCATGGTGTAGAACCAGCCGCGGGTCTGCCCGATGTATTCGACGATGAAGTCGCCCGGGAAGTGGTGCTCGAACCAGTCCCGGTTGGCGAACGGATAATGCACCTGCGCGAAACTCATCGACCCCGACTCGAACCAGCAGTCGAAGACATCGGTGACCCTGCGCATCGTGGAACGCTCGCCCTCGGGCCGGGGGTCGTCCGGGTTGGGGCGGGTCAGCTCGTCGATGAACGGCCGGTGCAGGTCGTCGGGACGTACGCCGAAGTCGCGCTCCAGCTCGTCCAGCGAGCCGTAGACGTCGGTGCGCGGATAGCGCGGGTCGTCGGACTTCCACACCGGGATCGGGCTGCCCCAGAACCGATTGCGCGAGATCGACCAGTCCCGGGTGTTCTCCAGCCACTTGCCGAACTGGCCGTCCTTGACGTGCCCCGGCACCCAGGTGATCTCCTGGTTGAGCCGCAGCATGTCGTCGCGGAATTTCGTGGTGGCCACGAACCACGAGGAGACCGCCATGTAGATCAGCGGCTCGCGGCAGCGCCAGCAGTGCGGGTAGGCGTGGTCGTAGGTTTCGCGGCGCAGCAGCACCGTCCCCTCGGTGATCGCGCCCGTCGCCTCCGGCGAATCGAGCGCCCCGCCGCTACTTTGACTGTCCAGCCGGGTGCGGTTCTTCAAGTGGTCGATGACCTGGCCGTTCGCGTCCAGGACCAGCAGGCCCTCGTAATCGGTGACGGGGTGGGTGAAGCAGCCGTCGATCCCGACCGGCACGACCACCTCGATGCCCTCCCGATCGGTGACGACCTTGTCGTCCTCACCGAACGCGCCGGCGGTGTGCACCAGCCCGGTGCCGTCCGTGGTCGTCACGAACTCGGCGGGGACCAGCCGAAACGCGTTGGCGTGCCCGAGGTAGTAGGACATCGGCGGGGTGTAGTGCCAGCCGATCAGCTCGCTGCCCTTGAGCCGGGCCACGATGAGCGCCGCGACGTCGCCCTTGGGGTCGCCGGTCAGCTCGCGGGCGTAGGCCGCGGCGCGGGCCTCGGCGAGCAGATAGCGCTCCGGCTGCCCGGTCGGGCCGGACGATTCGACCACGACGTAGTCGATGTCCTCGCCGACCATGATGGCCAGGTTGCAGGTCAGGGTCCATGGCGTGGTCGTCCAGATCAGCGCCAGCGCCCCGGCGTACGGGCCGTCGGTCAGCCGACAACCCACGGTGACCGCGGGGTCCTGCCGGTTCTGGTAGACGTCCTCGTCCATCCGCAGCTCGTGGTTGGACAGCGGGGTCTGGTCGTTCCAGCAATACGGCAGGACGCGGAACCCCTCATAACACAGCCCCTTGTCGTAGAGCTGCTTGAACGCCCACAGCACGCTCTCCATGAAGGACAGATCCAGCGTCTTGTAGTCGTTGTCGAAATCGACCCAGCGGGCCTGGCGGGTGACGTAGTCGCGCCAATCATCGGTGTATTTGAAGACCGATTCGCGGCACTTGGCGTTGAACGCCTCGATGCCCAGCTCGCGGATCTCGTCGGTGGTCTTGATGCCGAGCTGGCTCATCGCCTCCAGCTCCGCGGGCAGGCCGTGCGTGTCCCAGCCGAAGCGTCGTTCCACCCGGCGGCCGCGCATGGTCTGATACCGCGGTACGACGTCCTTGACGTAACCGGTCAGCAGGTGGCCGTAGTGCGGCAGCCCGTTGGCGAACGGCGGGCCGTCGTAGAAGACGAACTCGTTGCTGCCGTTGGTCCCGGCGTCGCGGTTCTCGACGGAGGCGCGGAAGGTGTCGTCCGCGGCCCAGTAGTCCAGGACGCGCTCCTCGATGGCCGGGAAGTTCGGCGAGGACGGCACGCCGAATGCGGCGCCGGGGGTGGCGGCGGAGCTGGTGAGCTTGGGGTAGGTCATGGCGCTCGGGGTTCCTTCGCGGATCGAACTCGTCGGGGTACGTCGGGTCGTGCAGGTGTTCCCTGCGAGGACGACGTACGGCGCTTCTGCGCGCCTGCCGCGGTACCACCCCGCTTGCCGCGCCCTGACGACCACGCGGTACGCCGTGCGCCGGCGGCCACGCGGACGCTTGCACGCGACCGCTCTTGCCCAAGGCTGTGACGGGCCCACCCGTCCGGGTCTAATGAGTGCGCTTGCGGCCCTGGCCGGTTCACGCGCCGTTCTTCCGGAGGCTCGCCGCTGATGACGGCTCGAACGCCTATGCCGCCAGTCTACGGGACGCCCGCAACCGCCTTGATCCGCCCGCGGCGCCGCGAGCAGACTTAGTCGACTAGACTAAGTCTATGACGCAGGTCAATGTCCACGAGGCCAAGACACACCTGTCGCAACTGCTGGAGCGGGTGGCGTCCGGCGAGACCATCACGATCGCGCGCGCTGGCACGCCGGTTGCTGACCTGGTCCCGCACCGGGGGCCCGCGGTCCGATTCGGAACGTTGCGGCTGGACTATGACGAGGCGGCCTTTCTCGCCGCCGATGCCGACGTCGCGGCCCTGTTCGACGAGTCATGACGGGCGTGCTGCTCGACACCCATGTCGCCCTCCAGGTTCTCGGCGACGACCCACGACTCGGGACACGAGCCCGAGAGTGCATTCTCGACGCACCGCGGATCATGCTTTCCGTCGCCAGCGTGTGGGAGCTGGCCATCAAGCATGCGGTGGGAAAATTCCCCGACCCTCGTCCGGTCGTGACCGCCGCCCGCGCCGCAGCGATCGAGATCCTGCCCATCACGGCCGACCACGCGCTGGCTATCGACGGCCTCGACCTGCCGCATCGGGACCCCTTCGACCGCTTGCTCGTGACGCAAGCACGGGTCGAGGGAGCCGCGTTCCTGACCAACGACGCAGCCATCCTGTCCGCAGGTCTTGCTGCGGTCCTCGACGCTCGGCAGTGAGCCAGCCGTGCTCATGTGGGCGCGTCTGTGGGTGCCTTGAGCGTCGTGATCACAGCACCTTCTGTGCCCACACCGGTACCCACACGTGCGGGCTGTGCGAGTTCCCCCCGGTCGCCGAGTCCCGTGCGCGCCGCGCTCAGGTCTGGGGCCGCAGGACCGCCCCTGCGGCCCGGGTGATCGGGCGGTGCGTCCGCCCCGGCGTCGGGGACGGTGAAGGGGACGGCGACGGCGATGGCGAAGACGTCGGCGTCGGTGCGGGTGTCGGCGACGAGACCGGGGCCGATGCCCCCGCACCGAGATTCATCACCCAGAACAGGCGCCCCGAGGAGTCGGCCGTCACGGCGACCGAGATCTGCGTGAACGTGGGGTTGAGGATGTTGGCCCGATGTCCCGGGGAGTTCATCCACCCGGTCATGACGGCGGCGGGCGTCGCGTACCCCATCGCGACGTTCTCCCCCACCGAGCTGAGCGCGCAGGCCGACAGGAGGGGCCCCAGATCCTGGTGGGACAGGACGCCCCGGGAGGCCAAGGTCTTCGCCCACCGGTCGGAGTACGGCTGCAAGCACGCGTTCGCGGCCACCGGGCCCGCCCCGACGGCCCGGCGTTGCGCGTTCGTCGCGTCCACGACCTGCTGGACGACGCTGGCGACAGCGGGGGCAAGGTCGGCCGCGATGGGGACGCGCGCCGGTACTGCGACCGCGACGGGGGCAGACGCCGGTACGACGGCCGCCGGTTGGGCCGCTGGGGCGGTGAGCAGTGACCAGGTCACGAGGACGGCCGAGACGGCGGCGGCGAGGTAACCGGGGCTCATATGACCAAAGATCGGCCGGAAGACGTCACCCTGTAGGCGCCACGCCGCAGCCTCGCGGGAGGATGACCCTATGACCGACATCGCCGTCGCCCTGCCGCACGCCGTCACGGATCCGGCCGTGAAGGCCACCTACGGGGTGGATCAGACGATCGGGTCGACCGCCCCCACGACGTACGAGGTGGTCCGTGCCACCTGCGTCGCGGACGTCGTGGAGGTCATGCGCTATGCCGCGGCGCACGACGTACCGATTGTCCCCCAGGGCGCGCGCACCTGCCTGACCGGCGCCGCCTCGGCGATCGAGGGCGGCATCGTGCTCAACACCGAGAAGCTGTCGACCATCGAGCAGATCGACGAGATCGAGTCCATCGCCGTCGTCGGTCCGGGCACGGTCACCGGCGATCTTCGTCGGGCGGTCGCCGAAAAGGGCCTGTTCTACCCGCCGGATCCCGGTTCGGTCGATTCGTGCACGCTCGGTGGGAACGTCGCGATGAACGCGGGCGGGCTGTGCTGCGTGAAGTACGGCGTGACGGCCGACTACATCCGCGGCCTGGAGGTGGTGCTGCCCGGCGGCGAGATCCTCAGCACCGGCCGGCGGACCGCCAAAGGCGTCACGGGCTTCGACCTGACCGGCCTGTTCGTGGGCTCCGAGGGCACCCTCGGAGTCGTCACGAAGGTGATCACGAAGCTGCTGCCCAAGCCCGAGAGCGCGCTCACGGCGCTGGCGACCTTCGACTCCCTCGACGCGGCCAGTCAAGCCATCGTGGCGTTGCGCCTCGCCAGTTCGCGGCCGAGCCTGATGGAGTTTCTGGACGGCCCCTCCATCGCCGCGATCCAGGCCCTCGGCGACTTCGGCTTCCCGGCGGACTGTGCCGCGGCGCTGCTGGTGCAGTCCGACCGAACCGGATATGCGGCGGCCGACGTGGCGCAGTACGCCCGGATCATGGAGTCCGTCGGCGCAACCGAGATCGCCATCGCCGACGACGAGCAGGAGAGCGAGATGCTGCTGGCCGGCCGCCGGTCGCTGAACGCCGCCCACGAGAACGTCGGCCCGCACCTGCTGGAGGACATGTGCGTGCCGGTCAAGGCGCTGCCCGAGCTGGTCCGCCGTGGCCAGGCGATCGGCGCCGCGCACGGACTGACGATCATGATGGCCGGGCACGCCGGCGACGGGAATCTGCACCCGGCGATCTTCTTCGACCCGCGCGATCCGGCCCAGACCGCGGCGGCGTGGGCCGCGTTCGATGAGCTGGTAGACGCGGCCCTGGGCCTGGGCGGGACCCTCGCCGGGGAGCACGGTGTCGGGTCGCTGAAGGCGCCGTGGCTGCGCCGGGAGATCGGCGATCTCAGCTACGGGCTGCAGCGGCAACTCAAGGCGGTCTTCGACCCGACGGGGATCATGAACCCCGGCCGGGTGTTCACGGAGCGGCAGCCCCTGACGTCCTGAGCCGTCGGCCCGCGGGGCTGCCGTCCCGGAACCGATTGGAGTCGCGGCCTGGGCGTCTGGGAAGATTCGGCCCATGACGATCCCCCCCGACCTGCAGCACCGGCCCACCGGCACCGCCGCCCCGAGGCAGGTCCCCGACAAGCCGTCCGTCGACGGCCTCGAGGACAGGTGGGCGCCGGTGTGGGCGCAGCAGGGGACGTACCGCTTCGACCGGGCCCGCGCGCTCGCCCTGCCCCGCGAGCAGGTCTACGCGATCGACACCCCGCCGCCCACGGCGAGCGGGTCGCTGCACGTGGGACACGTCTTCTCTTACACCCACACCGACGCCCTGGCGCGCTACCAGCGGATGACCGGCAAGGAGGTGTTCTACCCGATGGGCTGGGACGACAACGGCCTGCCCACGGAGAAGCGGGTGCAGAACTACTACGGTGTGCGCGGCGACGCCTCCCTGCCGTACGTCGAGGGCTACCAGCCGCGCTATCACGGCGACATGCCGGCCAAGGACGTCAAGGACGCGGCCAAGCAGGAGGCCATCAGCCGGCGCAACTTCATCGAGCTGTGCGACGAGCGCACGGTCGAGGACGAGAAGGCGTTCGAGGCGCTGTGGCGACGGCTGGGCCTGTCGGTGGACTGGGACATCAGCTACCGCACCATCGACGACCGGTCCCGCGCCGTGAGCCAGCAGGCCTTCCTGGAGCACCTCGCCGCCGGGCACGCCTATCAGTCCGAGGCGCCGGGGCTGTGGGACGTCAGCTACCAGACGGCGGTCGCCCAGGCCGAGTTGGAGGCGCGGGATTACCCGGGGCACTACCACCGGGTGGCCTTCCACACGGTGGCCACCGCGGACTCCCCGAGCATGCCCATTCACATCGAGACGACGCGGCCCGAACTGCTGCCGGCGTGCGTGGCCCTGATCGCCCACCCCGACGACGAGCGCTACCAGCCCCTGTTCGGCACGACCGTGACCAGCCCGGTGTTCGGCGTCGAGCTGCCCGTGCTGGCCCATCCCGACGCGGAGATGGACAAGGGCGCCGGGATCGCGATGTGCTGCACCTTCGGCGACCTCACCGACGTCACGTGGTGGCGGGAACTCGACCTGCCGACCCGCTCGCTCATCACCCGCAACGGTCGCCTCGCCGCCGAGACCCCCGACTGGTTGGCCGGCGCCGGCGCCGGCTTCTACGCCGCGCAGGTGGCCGGCAAGACGACGTACGCCGCCCGCACCGCCATCGTCGACGCGCTGCGCGCCAGCGGCGACCTGGCCGGCGAACCCACCCCCACCCAGCGCAAGACGAACTTCTATGAGCGCGGCGACAAGCCGCTGGAGATCGTGACGACGCGGCAGTGGTACATCCGCAACGGCGGCCGCGACGCCGACCTGCGCGCCGCGCTCATCGAGCGGGGCCGGGAACTGGCGTTCCACCCCGACTTCATGCGGGTGCGCTACGAGAACTGGGTCGGCGGCCTCAACGGCGACTGGCTGATCTCTCGGCAGCGGTTCTTCGGCATCCCGATCCCGCTGTGGTACCGACTCGACGAGGCGGGCGAGACGCAGTACGACGACCCGATCGTGCCGGCCCCCGACACCCTGCCGGTCGACCCGTCGGCGGAGGCCCCGCCCGGCTATGCCCCCGAACAGCGCGGCGTGCCAGGCGGATTCGTCGGCGACCCGGACATCATGGACACCTGGGCCACCTCCTCGCTCACGCCGCAGCTGACCACGGGCTGGGGCGACGGGGTCTCGGGAACCGACCCTGAGCTGTTCGCCAAGCTGTTCCCGATGGACGTGCGCCCCCAGGGCCAGGACATCATCCGCACCTGGCTGTTCTCGACCGTGGTGCGAGCCCACCATCTCCAGGGCGGCCTGCCCTGGCGGCACGCGGCGATCAGCGGGTGGATCCTGGACCCGGACCGCAAGAAGATGAGCAAGTCCAAGGGCAACGCCGAGACCCCCGAGGGGCTGCTGCAGCAGCACGGCTCCGACGCAGTGCGCTACTGGGCCTGCTCGGCGCGGCTGGGCACCGACGCGGCGTTCGACACGGGCCAGATGAAGGTGGGCCGGCGCCTGGCGATCAAGGTGCTCAACGCGAGCAAGTTCGCGCTCGGCTTCGGCGAACCGGGGGACGGCCCCGCCGACGACGCGGCGCTCGCCGCCCTGGTCACCGAGCCGCTGGACCGGGCGATGCTCGCGGCCCTGGGGCTGGTGGTGGACAAGGCCACGAAGGGCTTCGAGGCCTACGACCACACCCGCGCCCTGGAGGACACCGAGTCGTTCTTCTGGACGTTCTGCGACGACTACATCGAGCTGGTCAAGGACCGGGCGCACGGCGGGCACGGCGCGGCCGGGGCCGCCTCGGCGCAGGCCGCGCTGCGGATCGCGCTCGACGTGCAGCTGAGGCTGCTGGCGCCGTTCCTGCCCTATGCCACCGAGGAGGTCTGGAGCTGGTGGCGCGCCGCGTCGGTGCCCTCGGTGCACCGGGCCGCCTGGCCCAGCACGGCCGAGCCGGGCCTGGCTGCGGGACGTGACGGCGACGCCGCCCTGCTCGGCACGGTCGGCCAGGCCCTGGCCGGGATCCGCAAGGTCAAGTCCGATGCCAAGGTGGGCATGAAGGCCGTGGTCACGACCGTCACGCTGGCCGGCCCCGAGGCGGCCACCGCGCGGCTGCGGGCGGCCGAGGCCGACCTGTTCGCGGCCGGCCGGGTGCAACAGGCGACGTATGCCGAGGCGGCCAGCATCGAGGTCCGCGACGCCGAACTGGCCCCGCCGCAGGCCTGAACCACTCACTGCTGCGCGGCGGTCCAGGCCTCACTGCGCTCGGTACACGTCGGCTCGATGCTCGAGGGCGACGACGGTGACCTGGTCGGCGGCAGCGTCGATCCGATAGACGACGCGATAGTCGCCCCGGCGAGCGGAGTGAAGTCCCTCGAGGTCGAAGCGCAGCGGCTTTCCGACCCGCCGCGGGTTTCCCGCAAGGCCGTCGTAGATGAACTCGACGGCCGCGGTGGCCACCTTCTCGGGAAGCCTGGTCAGCGCCCGCTTCGCCCTGGGGGTCCACACGATGTCCATCAGGCCCGCAGCGACCTCAGGATCTCGTCCTTGGTCAGGACCGACGCTTGACCGGTGGCGTTCTCCGCGAGGCTGGCCCTGATCTGCTCCATCAGGGCCGGTCGGCCCGCAATGTCCAGCGTCTCCTCCAGGGAGGCAAGGTCGTCCACGCTGATGACGACCGCCGCGGGTCGGCCGTGCTTGGTGATCGTGACCCGGTCGTGCTGACGCTCGACATGCTCGACGACCTCGGAGAGGCGGTTCTTGACATCCTTCAGCGCCATCAACGCGTCAACAGACATAGCTATAACTGTAGCTACTTTCTATGCCGCAACAAGCGCTCTCTTCGGCCGCGTCGCTTCGGTCGTGCCCGGTCCGCCGCGTGCTCACGCCCTGCTGCTCATCAGGGCGTGCTCGACTCCAACTGGAAGCGGCCCAGCAGCTCGGAGACGCGCTTGCCTTCGATCGCGGCGCGGTGGGTCGCCGCCGCGGCGGCGGCGGAGATCTCGGCCGTCGACTCGGCCGCGTTGTAGAGGTCTTGTGCCGTGGCGGTGATCGTCTGCACCCCGGCGGAGGCCGCGGAGACGCTCCGGCTGATCTCCTGCGTGGTCGCCGACTGCTCCTCCACCGCGGAGGCGATGGTGGTCTGGTAGTCGTTGACCTTGGCGATGACCGACCGGATCCCCTCAATGGCCGTGACGCTGGACTCCGCGTCGGCCTGAATGCCGCTGACGCGGCCCGAGATGTCCTCGGTGGCGGTCCCGGTCTGGGTGGCCAGGTCCTTCACCTCGCCGGCCACGACCGCGAAGCCCTTGCCCGCCTCGCCCGCCCGGGCGGCCTCGATGGTGGCGTTGAGGGCGAGCAGGTTGGTCTGCTCGGCGATGCCCGAAATCAACTTGACGACCTGGCCGATCTCGGTCGAGCTCACCCCGAGCGCCCCGATCAGTTCGGTGGTGGCCTCACTGGCGCGGACGGCCTCGCCGCCCACCGTGGCGGCCTCGGCAGCGTTGGCCGCGATCGCGCTGATCGACGCGGACAGCTCTTCCGAGGCCGCGGCGACCACGCCGATGTTCTCGTTGACCCCCTCGGCGTCCTGCCGCACCCGGCCGGCCTGATCCAAGGACCGCTGCGCGGCGGCACCGGCCTGCGCCGTGGACTCATCCAGGGACTCCAGCTCGCCGCGCAGCACCGAGGCCGACGTGAGCACCGTGCGCAGGGTCGAGGAGAGCTCGTCCACTGTCCGGTTCACCCGCTCGGCGAGACGCTGGACCGTCGAATCCCCCACCAGCGGAGCGCGCACCGCGAAGTCGCCGCTGGCGACGTGCTCCAAGACGTCGCTGACCGTGCTCACCGGGCCCGTCACCGAGCGGGAGATGCGGCGCGCCACGAAGAGGCCACCAGCCAGCCCGACAACCAGCACGGCCAGGCCGGACAGCAGGCCGATCCGATTCGCCGACGCAATGGCGTCGCCGACCGCCGAGCTGTCCTTCATCAGGATCAGCGTCGCCACGACCGCGTTCTGGGTGTCCCGGATGGGGTGGTAGACGACGTCGTACGGGGTCTGGCCCACGGTGATCGTGTCGATGGTTTCGGCCCCCTTCATCGCCTGCGCGACCACCGAGCCGTCGACGCTGAAGTCCTTGGGCAGGGTCGAGGCCACCGGCTTGGCCGGCGACCCGGCTGCGGCCTTGGCGTCCGGGGCGTACAGCGCGGCGGGCGCCCGGAACGACGTCGAGATGCGCTTGACGTAGGCCTCGGCGAGGTTCAGCCCGAACTCGACGGTGCCGACGTGCTGGTTCTGGTAGGTGACCGGAACCACCGAACGGACCCCGAGTCCGGCCACGCCGCCCTCGGTGCCACCGACCGGCTTCTTCTCCTTGTTGGCCGCGACCACGCTGGACCGGAAGGACGACAGGTCGTCGCCGAACTTCTCGGGGCTGTGCAGCCGCAGGAAGGACCGCGAATCGGGGGTGTGGAACTGGAACTGGGCGACCCCGAAGTCCTTCTTCAACCGCACGAAGGAGGGCAGCGTCAGCGCGCTGAGCGCGGCCCGATCCCTGGCCGCAAATGCCGCCTGAACGTCCGGCTCACTGGCGACATAGGAGGCCAGTTGTGCGGCAGTCTGCCTCTGCTCGCTCAGGTCCTGTTCCAGCCAGTCCACGACCGTGGCGGACAGTTCGGCCCGAGAGCTCTCGGCCAGGCGGGACGCGACCAGCCTGCTGGTGGCGAGGCCCACGCCGACGCTGACGACCACGAGGGCGATGGTCAGTGCCGTGATCTTCGCCAGGACGCCCTGGGGAAGGTGGAGGTTGGGTCGGCGCATCTCGAGTCCTTATATGTCGTCAGCTTCGCAATAGGCGTTCGTCGCCAGCATCGACCGCACCCACCAGCCACTGAGCGAACTCGATATGACCTGGATCACATTGGGGCACTGCGAAGTTCCTGTCGACCGCCCAGGAACCGGGTGGTGCAGGGCGGCGCGGACGGCGGCCGGGCCGTCGTGACCTGGCCGGCTATTCCCGGAACATGACCGCGCCGGCGGCGGGCCGCGGGGCCCGGGAGAGCAGACGCGCCCGGGCCCGGCCGGCCGGCGTCGGCGCCGCCTGCGGGGCCACCAACACCCACGGGCGGTCCCAGCCGGCCAGCCCCAGGGCCGCGGCGGCGAACCGGTCCCGGCTGGGCAGTTCCACCGACCCGGACGCCGGCTCGTAGAGCAGCACGGTGCGATCGCCCTCGCCGGCGAAGATCAGGCAGACGTGCCGGGGTAGCGTCGCGCTCCCGACGTACAGCAGGACCGGCGCACCCGGCCGCACCCGCGCGACCACGGCGTCGAACGCGCCCGCCAGCGCCTCCGGCGACAGGCCTCGGATCGGGACGATGCGGTAGTCGTGGCCGGGATCCGCGCTGCGCTCCTCCAGCTCGGCCGCGGCCCCCCACGGCGAGGTGCCCAGGCTGCGCGGCCAGGGCAGCTGCAGGCGGCCCGGGTAGGCGAGCACGGAATTGGTACGCCGCATGGTGCGGCGTTCGAGGTCGGCGAACCGCTCGTGCGGGGCGCGACAATCGCCCGCCGGGCCATCGAGGATCCAGCCGGCGAGCCACGGATCGCGCATCATCCGGGCCACCACCAGGCATGCCGCGCCACAACTGACGGCGCTCTGCTGCAGTGGGCCGACCTGCCCGAGTGCCAGGGAGAAGACGCGCGTCACAGCCCTCATCCTGCCCGGCCGCGGCACGGGACACCAGGCACCCGCGGGTCAGCCCTACGCGGCCCGCGGATCGGCTGGTGGCTCAGGCGGATTCCTTGCGCTCCTGGCGCTCCGCGCGCTTGCCGCGGGCCCGCAGGGTGGGTTCCCGGCGCACGATCGTCGGGTTGACGTTGTTCTGCACGACCTCTCGGGTGATGACCACGCGGGCGATGTCGTCCTCGCTGGGGACGTCGAACATCACCGGCAGCAGCACCTCCTCGAGGATCGCGCGCAGGCCCCGGGCGCCGGTGCCGCGCAGGAGCGCCTGCTCGGCGACGGCCTCCAACGCGTCGTCGGAGAACTCCAGCTCCACGCCGTCGATCTCGAACATCCGACGGTACTGCTTGACCAGGGCGTTCTTCGGCTCCACCAGGATCTTGGTGAGCGCGTCCTTGTCCAGCGGGGCAACGGTCGTGATGACGGGCAGGCGGCCGATGAACTCGGGGATCAGGCCGAACTTGAGCAGGTCCTCGGGCAGGACGTCCGCGTAGTATTCGTCGGCGGCCTTGGCCGTGTGCAGCGTCGCGCCGAAACCCAACCCGGACTTGCCCGCCCGCGACTCGATGATCTTCTCCAGCCCGGCGAACGCCCCGCCGACGATGAACAGCACGTTCGTCGTGTCGATCTGGATGAACTCCTGGTGCGGATGCTTGCGGCCGCCCTGCGGCGGCACGCTGGCGGTGGTGCCCTCCAGGATCTTCAGCAGCGCCTGCTGCACGCCCTCCCCGGAGACGTCGCGGGTGATCGACGGGTTCTCGCTCTTGCGGGCGATCTTGTCGACCTCGTCAATGTAGATGATCCCGGTCTCGGCCTTCTTCACGTCGTAGTCGGCGGCCTGGATCAGCTTGAGCAGGATGTTCTCGACGTCCTCGCCGACATAGCCGGCCTCGGTCAGGGCCGTCGCGTCGGCGATGGCGAACGGCACGTTGAGCATCCGCGCCAGGGTCTGCGCCAGGTAGGTCTTGCCACACCCGGTCGGCCCGATCAGCAGGATGTTGGACTTGGCAATGTCGATCTGTTCCTCGCCCTTGCGCGCCGACTCGCCGGCCTGGATGCGCTTGTAGTGGTTGTAGACGGCGACGGCCAAGGCCCGCTTGGCGTCGTCCTGGCCGACCACGAACTGCTGCAGGAAGCCGAAGATCTCCCGCGGCTTGGGCAGTTCCTCCAGCCCGAGGTCACCGCCGTCGGCGAGTTCTTCCTCGATGATCTCGTTGCACAGATCGATGCATTCGTCGCAGATATAGACGCCGGGACCGGCGATCAGCTTCTTGACCTGCTTCTGGCTCTTTCCACAGAACGAGCACTTGAGCAGGTCGGCGCCGTCTCCCACGCGAGCCACAGGCGGGTCCTTCCATCGTCGAGGCGGTGCGGCGAGGTGGGCGCTAGAGGTGCGTCCCGAGCCGCAGCCGTGCCCTCATCTTCCCCATTCGACTGCCCGACCGCGAGAACAACCGGGGCGTGTCCGCTCAGGGCGGAAACCCGTCAGTATGTCGTCTGGGGGCCGGTCGGGCGGGGCGCGGGCAGCGGAAACGGTACGCGGCCGCCGGGTTGCCCGGGCGGCCGCGTGCCCACGTCGTACGGCGTGCTGCGGTCCCGGGGAGCCTCGTTGCGGCGCACCGCAATCGACCCTCCCGGGGGCCCGCCTCAGGCCTGCGCCGACGCCTTGCGGCTGGACAGGACGTCGTCGATCAGGCCATATTCCTTGGCCTCCTGAGCGGACAGGATCTTGTCGCGCTCGATGTCCTCGTTCACCTGCTCGGGCGTGCGGCCCGAGTGCTTGGCCAGGGTCTGCTCCAGCCAGGTGCGCATCCGGAACACCTCGTTGGCCTGGATCTCGATGTCGCTGGCCTGACCGTAGTCGCCGCCGGCCAGGGCCGGCTGGTGGATCAGGATGCGGCTGTTCGGCAAGGCGTAGCGCTTGCCCGGGGCTCCCGCGGCCGTCAGGACCGCCGCGGCCGAGGCGGCCTGGCCGATCACGAAGGTCTGGATGTCCGGGCGGATGAACTGCATCGTGTCGTAGATCGCCGTCATCGCGGTGAACGAGCCGCCGGGGCTGTTGATGTACATCAGGATGTCCCGGTCGGGGTCCTGGCTCTCCAGGACGACGAGTTGGGCGATGATGTCGTCGGCGCTGGCATCGTCGACCTGCACGCCAAGGAAGATGATGCGGTCCTCGAACATCTTCGTGTAAGGGTCGGTGCGCTTCATCCCGTAGGAGGTGCGCTCCTCGAACTGCGGCAGGATGTAGCGGCTCGTCGGGGCCGGCACGATCTGGCCGCCGCGGGGGGTCTGCAGGTACATGGGTCTCGGTCTTTCGCTCAGGGCAGTCGGGCCGGTTGTCAGTTCTCGGTGCCGCCGGCACCCGGGGCCTGACCCGCGTGCTCGTAGACGTGGTCGACGAAGCCGTATTCCATGGCCTCCTGCGCGCTGAACCAGCGGTCCCGGTCGGAGTCCTCGACGATCCGCTCTATCGGCTGCCCGGTGTGCTGGGCGATGAGCTCGGCCATCTTGCGCTTGATGTAGAGCATCTGCTCGGCCTGGATCTTGATGTCCGTCGCGGTGCCGCCGATGCCGCCCAGCGGCTGGTGCATCAGGATGCGCGCGTTCGGGGTGGCGTAGCGCTTGCCCTTCGTGCCCGCCGACAGCAGGAATTGGCCCATGCTGGCCGCCATGCCCATCGCCACCGTGGCGACATCGCACTGGATCCAGTTCATCGTGTCGTAGATCGCCATGCCCGCCGAGATCGATCCGCCGGGACTGTTGATGTAGAGCCAGATGTCCTTGCTCGGGTCCTCCGCGGCAAGCAGCAGCATCTGGGCGCAGATGGCGTTGGCGTTGTCGTCCCGTACGTCGGAGCCCAGGAAGATGATCCGTTCCTTGAGCAGCCGCTGGTAGATGTGGTCGTCCAGGCCCGAGTTCTGGTTCGGTCCGGCGGCGACGATCTCGCTCATGCTCACCGTTCTCCATCTGTGTCGTGTCTCATGAGATTCCGGGTGACATCCGCCGGTCCCTCCGATCGTCAACACTAACGTGGCTGACGCCGTGGGCATTTCCTGCCACGGCGAGTGTTCGCCGTGAGCGCAAGCCGGCGCCGGGCGAGACCCGGCCGAGACCCGGCCGAGACCCGGCCGAGACCCGGGCGGTACGGCCGATTATTCGCCGGCGTCCTCGGCCGCCGCGGCCTTCTTCGCGGGCGCCTTCTTGGCCGGAGCCTTCTTCGCCGTGGCCTTCTTGGCCGGCTTGTCCTCGCCATCGGAGGCTTGGGCCGCATCCTCGGCGGGCTCGGCCGCCTTCTTGGCCGCCTTCTTCGCCGGGGCCTTCTTCGCCGGCTTCTGCTCGGCGGGCACCTCGCCCGCGGCATCGGCGTCGGCAGCGTCGGTGCCGGCCGCGTCGGTGTCACCGGACTCAGGGCCGCCGGCGTCGGCGGCCGGCGGTGCCGCCTGCTGGGCCGGCGTGGCGGTCGCCTGGGCGCCGGCGGCCTGCGCGGCCTCGATGTCGTCCTCGTCCAGCTCGTCCGTGTCGATGGAGGCCGAGAGGTCGACGGTCTCGCCGTTGCTGTCGACGACCTCGACCTTCTCGAGCACCGCAGCGAGCGCCTTGCGGCGGGCCACCTCGGAGACCATCGCGCCCATCTGCTGGCCGCTCTCCATGGCCTGGGCGAGCTGCTGGGGCTCCATGCCGTATTGCTGGGCGGTCATCACCAGGTATTCGATGAGTTCGCCCTGCTCGACCTCGACCTCCTGCTCCTCGGCGATCGCGTCGAGGAGCAGCTGGGCGCGCAGCGCCTTGGTGGTGGACTCGGTGACCTCGGCGCGGTGCTCGTCGTCGTTCAGGCGGCCCTCGCCGTCGAGGTGGTGGTGCACCTCGTGCTCGACCATGCCCTGCGGCACGTCGAAGGGCACGGTGTCCAGCAGCAGCTCCAGGATCTTGTCCCGGGCCTGGACCCCCTGGGCGAACAGCTTGGCCTGGCGGGCCTGCTTGGTGACGTCCTCGCGCAGCTCCTCGACGGTGTCGAACTCGCTGGCCTGCTGGGCGAAGTCGTCGTCCAGCTCGGGCAGCTCCCGCTCCTTGACGGAGCCGAGGGTGACCGTGATCTCGGCGTCCTCGCCGGCGTGTTCGCCACCGGCCAGCGGCGCGGTGAAGGTCTTCGACTCGCCGGCGGAGAGCCCGATCAGGGCGTCATCCATGCCGTCGAGCATGCTGCCGGACCCGATCTCATAGGAGATGCCCTTGGCCGAGTCGATCTCCTCCGCGCCGATGACGGCGCGCAGATCGACCGAGACGAAGTCGCCGTCCTGGGCGGCCCGCTCGACGGTGGCCAGCGAACCGAACCGCTGCCGCAGCGCCGTCATGCGCTCCTCGGCCTCCGTCGCCACCTCGGCGTCGTCGAGGGCGTCGACCTCGACCTTGAGGGTGTCGTAGGCCGGCAGCGTGATCTCGGGGCGGACGTCGACCTCGGCGGTGAAGACGAACTGCTCGCCCTCCTCCATCGGCAACTCGACGATGTCGACCTCGGGCTGCCCGAGCGGCTTGATGTCGGCCTCGTCGACGGCCTGACCGTAGAGCTCAGGTAGGGCGCTGTTGACGGCCTCCTGGATCACCGCGGCCCGACCGACGCGCTGTTCGACCAGGCGGGTGGGGACCTTCCCGGGCCGGAAGCCGGGGATATTCATCTGGGACGCGATCGCCCGCAGGGCCGCGTCGAGGCTGGGCTTGAGCTCCTCGTGGGGGACCTCGACGGTCAGTTTGACCCGGGTCGGGTTGAGGGTCTCGACGGCACTCTTCACTGCGGGCACTCCAGCGGATATCGATGGCGGATGGGTGGGTGGCTTCTCCCGGGGGAGAGACTCCGAGCCATGTTATCGGCTCGAATGTCGTTGCTTCGAAACTGCTCCGGTCGCGCTCCCGTGGGCGTCGCGGCGCTGGTGTGGTCGGGCTGACAGGATTTGAACCTGCGACATCGTGCTCCCAAAGCACGCGCGCTACCAAGCTGCGCCACAGCCCGTGGACTGCCCAGGGTACCCGAGGCCGGCCGGGCGGCCGGTTCGCCATCCCCGAGGCGGCGGCTAGACTACCGACCGGCTCGCTCGCGGGCCGCGCGGGTGTAGCTCAATGGTAGAGCCCCAGTCTTCCAAACTGGCTACGCGAGTTCGATTCTCGTCACCCGCTCCAGCTGCCGCCGGACGGCGTCAATCGCGCCAGATGACGACGGCACCGCGGTCGTCGCACGGCCCGGCCGCGGCCCGGGAACACGACCCGCTGGCCACCCCGGCGAACTGCCCGCAGGCATGCGCGTCCAGGCCCCCGACGAGGCGGGCGATGCCGTGATCGACGCCGTCGTAGCGGTTTTCGATCAGCCCGTCGGTGTAGAGCATCAGCGCTTCACCGGGGTGGATGATGCCGCGGGCACACGGATACCGCAGACCGCCGACCAGCCCCAGGACCGGCCCGGAGCCCTCCTCGATGAGATGCCACGACTGGACCGCCGCATCGAACCGGGCCGCGGGCGGATGGCCGGCGCCGCTCACGGCGTACTCCCCCGTCTCCAGGTCCAGACACAGGTAGACCGCTGACGCGAAGCCCTCCGCCCAGTCCTGACGCGCCACATAGTCGTTGGCCGCGACCATGAAGTCGGCGGGCGGCACCGACCCGAGCAGAGCGTCGAACGCCCCGGAGAGCACGAGCGAGCGGGTCCCTGCGTCCAGCCCCTTGCCGGAGACGTCGACCAGGACCACTTCCAGCAGCCGGTTCTCCTGGGTGCACCGGGTCACCACGAAGTCGCCCGAGAAGCGTTGGCTGTAGGCCGACTGCACGCAGGTCTCGGCGTGCCAGTCGGGCGGTAGCGCCGGCACCCGGGCCCGCCGCAACAACCTCGCCCGCAGGTCCGCGAGCATGGTCTCGCCGCGACCCCCCTGGACCCCGATCTTGGCCCGGCACAGGCTGCGCCACAGGGTGACGGCACCCACGGCCAGCGTGCCGACCGCAGCGCCCGGACCGTCGGTCTTGACGGGCATGGTCAGGGCGGCCGTGACCAGGATCGCGGCGACGGTCAAGCCGAGCACCAGGGCGTGCCGGCGGGGGCTGTGGATGGCCCCCGAAAGCACCACGAAGGGCAGATAGCCGACCCATGGGAACGTCGTCGGGGCCATCACGATCAGGCCCGACACGACGACCAGAGCGAGGACCGTGACGGCGACGGTGGCTGGTTCGTTGGTCTCCACCCGCAACCGCAGAGCGGCCCAGGCACGCGACAGGGCGGCCCGATGCGCGACGTCCGGGGGTCGCCGGCCCGGTGCCGGCGTCGTCGCCGGGTCCAGCCGCAACACCCCGACGCGACTCAACGCATCCCGTGCGGAGTCGATCGGCATGATGCCCATGCCCGGAGACTAGTACGACGTCGAGAGGAACACAGGACCCCATTTCCTATAGGATCCGGCCCCCTCGAGGCGCTGCAGGTGATCGGCGGTACATCCGTGATCGACGTGACGAGAGTCTCGTTGCCACGCCGACCTGACACCCCCGCGGCCGAGCGCCGCGCGGCTCAGCCATCCTCCAGGATCGGACCCACCGTGCGGGTGCGCTTGAGTTCGTAGAAGCCTGGCGTGCCGGCGACCAGAACGCAGCCGTCCCAGAGCCGTCCGGCCGCCTCGCCGGTCGGCGCCGGCGACACCACCGGACCGAAGAAGGCCACGTCCCCGACCGCGATCACCGGCGTGCCGACGTCGTCGCCCACGAGCGCGATCGCCTCGCCGTGGCTGGCCCGCAGCGCCTCGTCCACCGCGTCGGTGTGGGCGAACCGGGCGAGTTCGGCCGGCAGTCCCACCTCGGCCAGGGCGCGCCGGATCACCTCGTCGCCATCGTCGACCTTGCGTAGGTGAATGGCGCTGCCCATCGCGTCGTACAGCTGCCCGATCACCTGCGGACCGTGCGCCTGCGCGGCCGCGATGATCACCCGGACCGGCCCCCAGGACTTCTCCATCAGGGCGCGATAGTCCGCCGGGAGATCCCGGCCCTCGTTGAGCACCGACAGGCTCATCACGTGCCACTCCACGGACACATCGCGGACCTGCTCCACGTTCTTGAGCCATCGCGAGGTCATCCAGGCCCACGGGCAGGCCGGGTCGAACCACATTCGTACGGTCTCGGTCATGGGCGACACTCTCCCAGCCGCGCCGACCAGCGGCGCGCGCGGGGTGGCGGATGTCAGGATATGCACGACCGTGGCGGCCACCGGCGTCCGCGGCCATGCGCCCGCACACCGAGCCCCGGACCCCAGAGCCCCGGACCCCAGGAGAATGCCGTGCCCGGAACGAACCTCACCCGCGAGGAGGCGGCCCGGCGGGCCGAGCTGATCGAGGTGGACTCCTACGACGTCACCATCGATCTGACCGGGTCGGCGACGACCTTCGGCACCGCCAGCGTGATCCGGTTCGGCTGCCGAACCCCGGGAGCGCAGACGTTCTGCGACTTCGTGGGCGAGTCGGTGCAGTCGGTGCGCCTCAACGGGGTCGATCTCGATCCCGGTACGGCGTACCACGACGGCCGCATCGCCCTGCCCGACCTCGCCGCGGACAACGTGGTGGAGATCCGCGCGACCGGCCGCTACATGCACACCGGCGAGGGCCTGCACCGATTCGTGGACCCGGTGGACGACGAGGTCTACCTCTACACCCAGTTCGAGACCGCCGACAGCCGCCGGATGTTCCCGGTCTTCGAGCAGCCGGACCTCAAGGCCACGTTCGCGTTCACGGTGAGCGCACCCGCGCACTGGCAGATCGTCTCCTGCCAGCCGACGCCGGAGCCGGTGCCGTTGGGCGAGGCCGAGGTGGGCGGGCTGGGTCGGGTGCCGGTCGCGCGGTGGCAGTTCGCGCCGACGCCGCGGCTGTCCAGCTATGTGACGGCGCTGGTCGCGGGGCCGTACGAGGTGGTCCGCGACAGCACCGCGGTCGGCGACCGCCAGGTGCCGCTGGGCCTGTTCGCCCGGCGGTCGTTGATGCCCTATCTCGACGCCGACAACGTGTTCGCGTGCACCAAGGCCGGATTCGCGTTCTTCGAGGAGCTCTTCGAGCTGGGCTACCCGTTCGAGAAGTACGACCAGATCTTCACCCCGGAATACAACGCCGGGGCCATGGAGAACGTCGGCGCGGTGACCTACAACGAGATGTACGTCTTTCGGGCCAAGGTCCCGGAGGCGATGGTCGAGCGGCGCGGCCTGACGATCCTGCACGAGCTGGCGCACATGTGGTTCGGCAACCTGGTGACGATGCGCTGGTGGGACGACCTGTGGCTGAACGAGTCGTTCGCGGAGTGGGCCTCGATGACCTGCCAGGCCGAGGCCACCCAGTGGACCCACGCCTGGGCGACGTTCGCCACCGTCGGCAAGGCCTGGGCGCTGCGCCAGGACCAGCTGTCCTCCACGCACCCGATCTCCGCGGACATCGCCACCCTGCGCGATGTCGAGGTCAACTTCGACGGGATCACCTACGCCAAGGGCGCCTCGGCGCTCAAGCAGCTGGTCGCCTACGTCGGCCGGGACGCCTTCGTCGCCGGGCTGCGCGGCTACTTCCGCGAATTCGCCTACGGCAACACCACGCTCGCCGACCTGTTGGGGCACCTGGAGGCCACCTCTGGGCGGGACCTCGGGGCCTGGTCGCGGGCCTGGTTGGAGACCTCGGGACCGAACACCCTGCGCCCCGCGCTGGAGGTCGACGCGGACGGGGTGATCCGCGCCGCGGCGATCGAGCAGAGCGCGCCCCCGGAGCACCCCACGTTGCGTCCGCATCGCCTGGCGATCGGGCTGTACGACGTGGCCGGCGGCGAGCCGGCGCGGCTGGTGCGCCGGGACCGGATCGAGCTGGACGTCACCGGCGCTCGGACACCGGTGCCCGAGCTGGTCGGGGTAAGGCGCCCGGACCTGCTCCTGGTCAACGACGACGACCTGACCTACGCCAAGATCCGGCTCGACGAGGCCTCGGTCGCGACGCTGATCGAGCACGCCGCCGCCGCCGACCCCCTGCCGCGCGCCCTGCTGCTGGGCGCCGCCTGGGACATGACCCGGGACGGCGAGCTGCGCGGGCGCGACTTCGTGCACCTGGTGCTGCGGGCGCTGCCGACCCAGACCGATTCCACCCTGCTGCGGATGCTGCTCGGGCAGCTCACCACCACGTTGCGGATCTACCTGGATCCGGCGGCCCGGCCGGCCGCCCGCGCCGACGCGGCGGCCACCCTGGTGCGGCTGGCGCAGTCGGCCGAGCCCGGCTCGGATGCCCAGCTGCAGTTGGTCTCGGCGGCGGCCGGGGCCGTTCGGGAGGCCGACCAGCTCGCCTGGGTACGTGGGATGTTCGACGGCACCGCACCGTTGGCCGGCCTGGCCGTCGACACCGAAATGCGCTGGACGCTGTTGACCGCGCTGGTCGCCGGTGGGGTGCTCGGCGAGGCGGACATCGCGGCCGAGGAGCGGCGCGATGCCACCGCCACCGGCCGGGAGCGGGGCGCCCGGGCGCGGGCGGCGATCCCGACGCCGGAGGCCAAGCGGGCCGCCTGGGAGCGGGTCTTCACCGACGACGCGCTGCCCAACCAGATGGTCGACGCGGTGTTGGCCGGCTGGGCCACCGCCCCCGACGAGGGGCTGCTCACGGCGTACATCACCGAATACCACGACCGGATCCGCGCGCTGTGGGAGGCGCGCACCTACGCGATCAGCGAGTCCGTCGCGTTGGGCGCCTACCCGATCGCGCTCGCCTCGCCGCAGCTGCTGGCGGCCACCCAGGCCTGGCTCGACGCCAACGAGGCGGCGCCCGCGGGCCTGCGCCGCCTCGTGGCCGAAAATCGCGACTCCGTGGACCGCGCCGTGCATGCCCAGGAGCGGGACGGTCGAGCATGAGCACCGGATCGGTCGCCGCGCCCGGCGACCGCCCGGGGCTGTTCACCCGCGAGTCGGTCTCGTGGATCTGGTACGACCTCGGCACCACCGGCTTCAACTCGGTGGTCGTGACGTTCGTCTACTCCGTCTACATCACCAGCGCCGCGTTCGGCGACGTCGACGCCAACAGCCAGGCGCTGGGCACCGGCGGCTATGTCGCCGCCGCGATCGTCGCGCTGCTCGCCCCCGTCCTCGGCCACCGCGCCGACCGGACCCGCCGGCCCACCCTGTGGCTGGGCCTCAACAGCACCATCGTGCTGGCCCTCATCGTCGGGCTGTGGTTCGTCCGACCGGTGCCGGACTGGCTGTGGCCCGGGATCGCGATGCTGGTCATCGCGCAGATCTTCTCGGAGTTCGCGGCGGTCAACTACAACTCGCTGCTGCGCCGGGTCTCGACGCCGAGCACGGTCGGGCGGATCTCCGGCATCGGCTGGGGGTCCGGCTATCTCGGCAGCATCGCACTGCTCGTGCTGATCCTGTTCGGCCTCGTCGTGCCCGGCCACTTCATCCCGGTGCCCGGCGACGACGCCCAGAACATCCGGGCGGCGATGCTGCTGACGGCCATCTGGTATCTCGCCGGGATGCTGCCGATCCTCATCGTGCTGCGCGACCGCCGCGCCGGGACGGGGCAGCCGGTGCCGGTGCCGAGAGAGTCGCTGGCCGAGGCCTACCGGGCCCTGGCGCGCACCGTCCGACGGATCCACCGCGAGAGCCCCAATACGCTGCGCTTCCTGATCGGGTCGGCGCTGTTCCGGGACGGCCTGGCCGGGGTGTTCACCTACGGCGGCGTGCTGGCCGCGGGCACCTTCGGGTTCTCCCAGCAGGGCGTCATCGTGTTCGCCATCGCGGCCAACCTGGTGGCCGGGGTCGCCACCGTCGCGCTCAGCGCCCTGGACGACAAGATCGGCCCCAAGCCGATCATCATCGCCTCGCTGGCCGTCACGATCGTCGCCGGGCTCGGCATCTTCGTGCTGCACGCCGGCGGCGCGATCGTGTTCTGGATCCTCGGGTTGGCCCTGTGCACCTGCGTCGGGCCGCCGCAATCCGCGGCGCGCAGCATGCTGGCGCGCGTGATCCCGCCGGGCCGGGAGGGCGAGATCTTCGGGCTCTACCAGATGACCGGCCGGGCGCTGAGCTTCCTGGCGCCGTTGAGCTGGACGGCGTTCATCGCGCTCGGCATCGCGGTGACGGGGGGCGGGCCCGCGCAGTACTGGGGGATCCTCGGCATCGTGGTCGTGCTGCTCGCGGGGCTGCTGGTGTTGCTGCCGGTGCACGCCTATCGCACCCCCGAGGAGGCGGGCTTCCAGGTGCACGACGGCCTCACCGACGGGGTGGTCGAGGGCCGTACGCCGTAGCCGGTCTGCGGTCCGGGACCGCCGGCGGCGCTTCCACCCTCACGCTCGCCGAGATCACCGACGGCACCGCTCGCGACGCGCAGGTCCGCCTCGTCACCAAGGCCGTCCGCCTCGTGGCCGTGAGCGACCAGATCGGCTACGACGCGGGGCGCCTGCGCGCGACGGCTGTGCTCACCCGGCGAAAGCCACGGGACCTGACGGTGGACGCCGTCGTCGCTGCGACAGCGCTGACCCTGCCCGGCCCGACCATCATCCTCACAGCCGATGCGGGCGACCTGCGACGGCTGCTCGACGGCACGGCCGTTCGGGTGGAGGGGATCTGACGCGGTGCCGCCGAGTTGCCGGGCTACCGGACGACCGGGGGCGGTGGTCAGCCGCGCTGGACCGCCCGGGTGATTCGGCGAGCGCCGGTCCCGGCGATGACGTCCTCCAGCAGCACCGGCGTACGGTCCGGGCCGGCCAGCGGCACGCGCCAGTTCGGGTATTCCTCGTCCGTGCCCGGCTGGTTGATCGTGCGGACGTCCCCGACCAGGTCGGACAGGCTGATCCCGACGAGCAGCGCCGGGGTCCAGGAGACATAGCGGTGCAACGCCTCGATCACCTTGCGGGTGCTGCGGTCCTCCCCGAGCAGGCCGCGCTCGGCCAGCACCCCGAGCATCTTGGCCCGGTCCGCCTCGTCCTCGGCCCGTTCCACCTCGACGGGTCGGGTGAACAGCCCGAGCTGCTCCCGGACGACCATGTGCTCACCGGTCAGATAGCCCGCGGTCGGCGGCAGGTCGTGGGTCGTCACCGAGGCCAGGCACAGCCGCCGGTATTCCTCCGGGCGACGGACCCCACCGTCGTGGGTGCGCTCGAACCACAGGATCGAGGTGCCCAGAATGCCGCGGTCGCGCAGGTAGTCGCGGACCCACGGTTCCACGGTGCCGAGGTCCTCGCCGACGACGATCGCGCCGGCGCGATAGGCCTCCAGCACCAGGATCCCGACCAGCGCGTCGTAGTCGAAGCGCACGTAGGTGCCCTCGGTCGGGCTGTGCCCCTCCGGCACCCACCAGAGCCGGAACAACCCGATGATGTGGTCGATGCGCAGCGCCCCGGAATGGCGCAGCGCCGCCCGCAGCATGTCCCGATAGGGGGCGTAGCCCAGGTCGGCCAGCTTGTCCGGACGCCAGGGCGGCTGACTCCAGTTCTGGCCCAGTTGGTTGTAGGGATCGGGCGGGGCACCGACCGTCACGCCGCGCCCCAGCGCCTCCCCCAGTCCCCAGGCGTCGGCGCCCTCCGGGTGCACCCCCACCGCGAGGTCCTGCATGACACCGATCGTCATGCCCGCCGCCCGGGCCAGCCGCTGCACCGACGCGAGCTGCTCGTCCATGATCCACTGCAGCCACATCTGGTAGCGCACCTCGTCGGCCAGCCGCTCCCGCTCGGCCGCGACGGCCTCCGAGCGGACGTCCTCCAGCTCGGTCGGCCAGTCGGTGATGCCGCGCTCGGCGGCGATCGCGCACCAGGTGGCGAAGTCGCGCAGCCCCAGACCCTCCCGCTCGCAGAAGGCCTCGAACGCCTTCTGGCGCCGGATCGGTGCCGCCGCGGCGTACACCAGGCGCAGCGCGGCGTCCTTGAACCCCCAGGCGGCGTCCCGGTCGATGACGTCCGCCGTGGTGAGCTTGCGCGCCTTGCGGGCGAGCTCCTCGACGGCCTTGCGGTCCCGCGCCGACAGGTACGCCAGCTCCGGGACCTCCTCGACGCGCAGATAGATCGGGTTGACGAAGCGGCGCGACGTCGGCAGATAGGGGGAGGGCTCCATCGGCGCCACCGGCTCGGCGGCATGCAACGGGTTGACCAGCACGAAGTCGGCGCCGAGGTCGCGCTTGGCCCACGCCGTCAGGTCGCCGAGGTCGGCGAGGTCGCCGATCCCCCAGGAGGCCGCGGAGCGCGCGGCGTACAGCTGCACCATCAGCCCCGCCGCGCCCCGCGCGGCCACCTTGGGGGGCAGGGTCAGCGCGTCCGGCACGACGATGAGCGGCGCGGTGACCGGTACGTCGTCGCCGACCTGCGCATACAGGGTGTGCCAGCCGAGCGGGAAATCCGTGGGGATCTCGAACATCGCCTCGCCGGTGAGCAGGCCGTCGACGTCGCGCGGCGGTACGTCGTGCTGCACCTGGCGCACCTCGCGGCGGCCGCCTCGATCCTCGACCTCCACCCACACGGTGACCGGCGCGCCGTGCGGGACGTGCACCGGCAGACCGGTCGTGCTACCGCGCCGGGCGAGCGTGCACGGCGGCAGCACGTGCCGCCAGGGCCGCAGCTCCACCTCGCGAAGGCTCGCCTCGATCTGGGATGGGGTGGCACACGGTACGTCGAGGGCACGCAGCACCGCTTGGATCGTCGGGGCGCCCACCACGACATGGCGGCCCTGCCAGTCCCAGTATTCGGTGGCGACGCCGTACGCGTGGGCCAGCTCGGCGAGGGACACCGAAGGCGCAGTAGAGGACACGACAGGCCTTTCCTAGCGGGGAATCGACCCGATCCTAGTGGCGGCGGGCGGGCGCGACCCACCGTCTGGACCACCCTGCTCGACGACACCGCGGCCCCGGCAAGATGGGGCCATGCAGCGACTGTCCGCCCGCAACTTCTCGGTCGACGGCGTCCTGGACTGGCTCGTCGCCGACGGCTTGACGATCCTGCTGATCCTGCTGACCGCGGTGCTGTCCCGGTGGCTGATCCACAGGTTCATCAACCGGATCGTGGCCGCGATGACGGCGCCGCGAAAGCCGCGCCGCGGCTCGGCGACCGACGGCACCACGACGGCCTCAGGCACCGACGCGACCGACGCGACCGACGGGACCGACGCGGGAACGCCCGTGGGCCCACCCGAGCCAGACCGGGTGGCCACCGGCGAACTGCCGACGGTCCGGCGCCACGCCCGGCTGGCCGCACGGGCCCTGGAGGGCGGCCTGCTCAACCCCGAGCGGCAGCACCAGCGGGTGGAGACCCTCGGTTCGGTGTTGCGCAGCATCGCCACCATCGTGATCCTGGTCATCACCGTGTTGATGGTGGGCGACCAGCTCGGCCTCAACATGGCCCCGGTGTTGGCCTCCGCCGGGATCGGCGGCGTCGCCCTCGGATTCGGCGCGCAGAGTCTGGTCAAGGACTTCCTGTCGGGCATGTTCATGCTGGCCGAGGACCAATACGGAGTCGGCGACGTCATCGACGTCGGCACCGCCTCGGGCACGGTGGAGGAGGTCAGCCTCCGGGTCACCCGGATCCGCGACCCCAACGGCGTGATCTGGTATGTCCGCAACGGCGAGATCGTCAGCGTCGCCAACAAGTCGCAGGGGTGGTCGACGGCCATGGTCGACATCCCGGTGTCCGCCCTGGAGTCGCCCGAGCATGTCATCGAGGTGCTCAGGGCCGCGATGGCCGACCTCGACGACGACGCCGCCTGGGCGGACATCCTCATGGAGGAGCCACGGGTCGCCGGGGTGGAGTCGGCCACCGGCGGCGCGATGACCATCCGTATCCTCGCCAAGTGCGCCCCGAACCAGCACTGGGGTGTCCAGCGGGAGATCCGCGAACGCGGCCTGACCGCCTGCGCGGCCGCGGGCATCAAGCCGCCACCGAGTTATCCGTCCTACGGAGGAAATCCCGCATGAGCGACATTCCCCTGGTCCCCGAGGACGGGGCGCCGGCGGCTGGTACGCCGGGTGATGGTGTGTCGGCTGGTACGCCGGGTGCGGCTCGCACGCCGTACGAGTCGATGGGCGGCGCCGCCACCTTCGCCGCGTTGACCCGGGAGTTCTACCGGGGCGTGGCGCAGGACCCGCTACTGCGCCCGATGTATCCCGAGGCCGATCTGGAGCCCGCCCGGGAGCGGCTGGAACTGTTCCTGGCGCAGTATTGGGGCGGACCCACGACGTACAGTGATCGCCGCGGCCACCCGCGATTGCGCATGCGGCACATGGGTTTCGCGGTGACCCCGGCGGCCCGCGATGCCTGGCTGCGGCACATGTTGGCGGCCGTCGACACCCTCGATCTGGAAGCCAAGGACGAGGCGATGCTGCGCGACTACCTGACCCGCGCGGCGTATTCCCTCGTCAACCGCATGGAGTGAGATGACCCTGCCCGAGCCCGATCCCCAGTCCGACCCCCAGTCCGAGCCCCAGCCCGAGCCGGCCCTGCAGCCGGTGACGCACGCGGCCGACAGCAGCGGCGCCTGGTGGCGCAGCGCCGTGATCTACCAGGTCTATCCGCGCAGCTGGGCCGACGCCGACGGCGACGGCATCGGTGACCTGCCGGGCATCACGGCCCGCCTGGATCACCTCGTCGAACTCGGCGTGGATGCGCTGTGGCTGTCGCCGTTCTACGCCAGCCCGATGCACGACGCGGGGTACGACGTGGCCGACTACCGCGCCGTCGACGCCCTGTTCGGCACCCTGGCCGACGCCGACGCCCTGGTGGCGCGCGCCCACCAGCTGGGGTTGCGGGTGATCATCGACCTGGTGCCCAACCACACCAGCAGCGACCACCCGTGGTTTCAGGAGGCGCTCGCCGCGCCGGCCGGGTCACCCGCGCGAGCCCGCTACCTGTTCCGGGAGGGCTCGGGTCCGGAGGGTTCCGAGCCGCCGAACGACTGGCGTTCGGTCTTCGGCGGCCGGGCCTGGAGCCGGGTGCCCGACCCGCGGACCGGCGACCCGGGGCAGTGGTATCTGCACCTGTTCGACGTGACCCAGCCCGACCTGGACTGGACGAACCCGCAGGTCCACGCCGAATTCGAGGCGGTCCTGCGGTTCTGGCTGGATCGCGGCGTGGACGGCTTCCGGGTGGACGTCGCGCACGGTCTGGTCAAGGAGCCGGGTCTGCCCGACTGGTCAGCCGAGCAGGAGCTGCTGAGCTCCGGCGAGGACGACGACCGGGACCGCGACGACGCCGGCGGCGACCGGCGGGCCCCGATGTGGGACCAGGACGGCGTGCACGACATCTACCGGGCCTGGCGGCGGGTGTTGAACACCTACAACCCCCCGGACGCGCCCGACCACGACCCGGCCCTGGATCGGATCCTGTGCGCCGAGGCCTGGGTCGATCCGCTGCCGCGGGCGGCTCGATATGTGCGTCCGGACGAGATGCATCAGGCGTTCAACTTCGAATACCTGCAGGCGCCGTGGACCGCGGCCGGGCAGCGCGCGGTGATCGCCGCCTCCTATGCGGCCTGCGATGCGGTGGGGGCGCCGACCACCTGGGTGCTGTCCAACCACGACGTGATCCGGCATGCCACCCGGCTGGCCCTGGACTCGGCCCGCCGGACCGGCCGCGGTCCCCAGGGCCTCGGCGCGACCGACCCTGTGCCGGACGCCGCGCTCGGCCTGCGCCGGGCCCGGGCCGCCACCGCGATCATGCTGGCGCTGCCCGGATCGGCCTACCTCTATCAGGGCGAGGAACTCGGTCTGCCCGAACACACCAGCCTGCCGGACGAGCTGCGCCAAGATCCGACCTGGGTGCGCACCGACCACGGCGCATATGGCCGGGATGGCTGCCGGGTGCCGATGCCCTGGGCGGGCGACGCCCCGGCGTACGGCTTCAACACCACCGGGGCGAGCTGGCTGCCGCAACCCGCGGCGTACGGCGCGCTCGCGGTGGACCGCCAGCAGGGGGTGCCGGGCTCGACGTACGAGCTCTATCGCACCCTGCTGCGGATCCGGCGGGACCGCCGGCTCGGCACCGGCGAGCTGCGGTTCGTCGCCGGGTACACGAAGGAGGTGCTGGCCTTCGAGGTGCGGGCACCCGGCCGGCCCGGAGTGCTGGTGCTGGCCAACCTCGGCACCGCACCCATCCCGCTGCCCGCGGACGCGAGGGTACTGGTGGGGAGCGCGGCCCCGACCGCCGACGGGGCGCCGGACGGTTCGACACTGCCGGTCGATGGGACGGTCTGGCTGGCGGCCGACTGACGGTACGGTCCGGGGCGGACCGCCAGCACATTCGTCGGTCCGCCCCAAAGTTTGCGCAACGAACGTAGGCTGGGTGGCGTGACCGGGCGGCGCGGAGAGCTGTTGGGGGCGCGGTACGCCGCGGTCACGGTCTCGGTGCTCGCCTTGGTCACGATCATCGCCTTCGAGACGATGGCCGTCTCGACCGCGATGCCGAAGGTCACCCAGGACCTCGGCGCCGGGGCGGCGTACGGGTTGGCGTTCTCCCTGATGTTCACCGGTCAGCTGCTGGGCATCGCGCTGGCCGGGGCGTTGGCGGCCCTGCGCGGACCGGTCCTGACGCTGTGGTCCGGGGCGACGCTCTTCGCGATCGGCTCCTGCGTGGCGGGCCTGGCGATGGACTTCGCCGTGCTGCTGCTCGGGCGGCTGGTGGCCGGCATCGGTGCCGGCCTGGCCCTGGTCGCGATCTACGTCGTCATCGGTGCGGCGTATCCGATCGCGGTCCGGCCCCGCGTCTTCGCGTGGGTGGCCTCGGCGTGGGTGCTGCCCTCGATCATCGGGCCGTTGGTCGCGGCGGCGATGACGCAGGCCTGGGGCTGGCGCTCGGTGTTCCTGATCATCGCCCCGCTCACCGCGCTGGCCTCGCTCGGGATCACCCGAGCGGGTCGGTTGCTCGCGACCGGCCCCGGCCCGCAGTATCGCGACGATGTCGGCTCCGACGCGGCGGCCCCGACGCTGTCGCTGCGGCGGGTGACCGGCTACGGGCTGCTCATGACGGTCGGGGCGGCCCTCTTCCAGGCCGGTACGTCGCTGCCGGGCCTGCCCTTTGCCGCGCTGCTGGGCGCCCCGGTGGCCGGGCTGGCGCTGCTGGCCTGGGCCGTGCCCCCGCTGATGCCGCCCGGCACCCTGCGGATGCGGCGCGGCCAACCGAGCGTGATGATGGCCCGCTTCCTGCTGATGGCCTCGTTCAACGGGACCGTGGCCTTCGCGCCCCTGATGCTGTTCACGCACATGGACCTGGACCTGCTCACCACCGGAATCCTGTTGACGCTGGCCTCGCTCGGCTGGTCGGTGGGTTCCTTCGTGCAGAGCCGGCCCGCCCTGGCGAACCGCGGCCCCGATCTGATCTGGACGGGCACGATCCTGCTGGTCGTGACGACCGGCTGGTTCCTCGTGGGGGACCTCCTCGGCGCCGGCACCTGGTGGCTCGGGGCCTGCCTGGCCCTGATCGGGCTGGCGATGGGACTGGCGGTGACCGCCACCTCGGTGCTGGCCCTGGAGCTGGCGCCGCGCGGCGGGCACGCCGCCGCCTCGGCCTCGGTGCAGGTCGCCGACGTCCTCGGCAGCGTCATCGGGATCGCCGTCGCCACCGCCGCGTACGCCGTGGCCACCACGACCACCCTGGCCGAGGAGCTGACGTTCCCGCTGGTCTGGGCCATCACCACGGTCCTCGCGGCGCTCTGCCTGCCGACCGCCCGGCGCACCGCGCCCGACCCGGACCGAGCAGCGGACCCAGCCGCGGGCCGAGCAGCGGGGCAGGCCCCGACGGTCAGCGCTGCCGCCGCCGGAACGGAGCCGGCTCACCCCGGTGCGCCTCGAAAGCGACCCGCTCGGCGTCGCTGAGCCGGCGGGTCGTGCCGGAACCCAGGTCGAAGCACACCATTGTCGTCTCGGCGCGGGCATATACCCGCTCCCCCACGTCGTCCGGGTCGCGCACCTCGTAGGCGATGTCGAACGAGCCGCCGGAGAGCCTGCAGACCCACATGTCGACCCGGATCGGCTCGGCCCGGTAGGCGAGTTGATCCAGGTACTCGATCTCCTGGCGGGCCACCAACACCCCCGTGCGGAGCAGATCGACCGGCGTGCCGGCGAACCAGTCGGTCAGCCCGACGACGCGCGCCTGTTCCAGCAGGCGGACGTATTCGACGTTGTTGATGTGCCCGAAGGCGTCCATGTCGCCCCAGCGCAGCTGGATGTCGACGTGATAGCGCGGCGCGGTCATGGCCCCATCCTGCCGGGTGCGCAGTGCTCGGCGTACCTCGCCGGCCACCGCCCTCGGCGTACTGCCCGTCCTTCCCCTCGGCGTACCTCCCCCGTCCCGCCCGCCGCCGGCCCGCGTGCGGACCGTAGGGTGGCGCCGTGCCGTTTCACGAGCAGTACCTCTCGCCGAACGACCCCGACTACGACCCCCTGGCCGACCTGCTGCGGGTGCTGAGCCTGACCCCCGCGGCCGACGTCGACCCGGCCTCCGCCGGCGCCGCGGCGCAGTCCTCGCACGGCCTGCCGTTCGACGCGCAGGACGTCTTCCTCGGCGCCAGCCAGCCGACCCCGCACGGCCGCGTCTTCGGCGGCCAGGTCGTGGCCCAGGCGTTGGTGGCCGCGGGCCGTACCGTCGACGACCCGCGCGCCGGTTCCGGTGCCGCCGACTCCGGCACCGGCGCTGGCACCGACGCCGGCGCTGGCACCGACGCCGGCGCTGGCACCGACGCCGGCACCGGCGTCACGGCGTCGCCACCGCAGCGCCGCATCCATTCGCTGCACGGCTATTTCCTGCGCGCCGGCGACGCCGCCGAGCCCATCCGATTCGAGGTAGAGCGACTGCGCGACGGGGCGTCGTTCTCGGCGCGCCGGGTGCATGCGGTCCAATACGGCAAGCCGATCCTGTCGATGATCTTCAGCTTCCAGGTGCCCGCCGACGGGATGGATCACCAGGTGGCGATGCCGCCGGTGCCGATGCCGGACGACATCGCGACGATCGCGGAGCGGCTGGCGCACGCCCCGGAGAACCTCGCCAAGCGCTGGACGGTGCGGCGCCCGATCGACATGCGGCACTGCGAGGGCCCGCTCTACCTGCGGCCCGGGCCGTTCCGCACCGCCGCACAGCACGTCTGGATCCGCGCGATCGGCCCGCTGCCCCAGGACCATCTCACCCACGCGGCCGTGCTCGCCTATGCCTCGGACTACACCGTCCTGGAGGCGGTGCTGCGCCAGCACGGGATCCACTGGACCGACCCGCGGCTGCGCCCGGCGAGCCTCGATCACGCGATGTGGTTCCATCGCGAGCTGCGCGCGGATAACTGGATCCTGTACGCCGAGAGTTCGCCGTCCGCCGCCGGCGGCCGGGGCCTGGGGATCGGGCACATGTTCGACGTCTCGGGACGGCTCGTCGCGACGGTGGCCCAGGAGGGCATGCTGCGCCTCAAGGAGCAGTGACCTGTCGAGCGGACCTCAGTCTCGGGTGAGCTTTCGGTAGGTGACCCGGTGGGGGCGGGCCGCTTCCTCGCCGAGGCGTTCGATCTTGTTCTTCTCGTACGCCTCGAAGTTGCCCTCGAACCAGTACCAGCGCCAGGGCTCCTCCTCGGTGCCCTCGTAGGCCAGGATGTGGGTCGCCACCCGGTCCAGGAACCAGCGGTCGTGGCTGATGACCACGGCGCAGCCCGGGAACTCCAGCAGCGCGTTCTCCAACGAACCCAGCGTCTCCACGTCCAGGTCGTTGGTGGGCTCGTCGAGCAGCAGCAGGTTGCCGCCCTGCTTGAGGGTCAGCGCCAGGTTGAGCCGGTTGCGCTCGCCGCCGGAGAGGACGCCGGCCGGCTTCTGCTGGTCGGGGCCCTTGAAGCCGAACTGACTGACGTAGGCCCGGCTGGGGATCTCGACCTTGCCGACCTGGATGTAGTCCAGCCCGTCGGAGACCACCTCCCACAGCGTCTTGGTCGCCTCGAGACCCTCGCGGCTCTGGTCGACATAGCTGATCTGGACCGTGTCGCCGACCTTGACGCTGCCCGAGTCCGGCTCCTCCAGGCCCACGATGGTCTTGAACAGCGTGGTCTTGCCCACCCCGTTGGGGCCGATGACGCCCACGATGCCGTTGCGCGGCAGGGTGAAGCTCAGGTCCTTGATCAGCACCCGGTCGCCGAAACCCTTGGTGAGCTTGGCGACCTCGATGACGGTCGAGCCCAGCCGGGGGCCGGGCGGGATCTGGATCTCCTCGAAGTCCAGCTTCCGGGTGCGCTCGGCCTCGGCGGCCATCTCCTCGTAGCGAGCCAGCCGCGCCTTGCTCTTGGTCTGGCGCGCCTTGGCGTTGGAGCGCACCCACTCCAGCTCGTCCTTGAGGCGCTTGGCGAGCTTGGCGTCCTTCTTGCCCTGGACCTGCAGGCGCTCCTGCTTCTTCTCCAGGTAGGTCGAGTAGTTGCCCTCGTAGGGGTAGAGCCGGCCCCGGTCGACCTCGGCGATCCACTGGGCGACGTTGTCCAGGAAGTATCGGTCGTGGGTCACCGCGATGACGGCGCCGTGATAGGCGGCGAGGTGCTGCTCCAGCCACTGCACGCTCTCGGCGTCGAGGTGGTTGGTGGGCTCGTCGAGCAGCAGCAGATCGGGCTTGGACAGCAGCAGCTTGCACAGCGCGACGCGGCGGCGCTCACCACCGGAGAGCACGCTGACATCGGCGTCGCCGGGGGGGCACTGCAGGGCGTCCATGGCCTGCTCCAGCTGGGAGTCCAGGTCCCACGCGTCGGCGTGGTCGATGTCCTCCTGCAGCTTGCCCATCTCGGCCATCAGGGCGTCGAAGTCGGCGTCGGGCTCGCCCATCTCCACGGAGATCTGGTTGTATCGCTCGACCTTGTCGAGGATGTCGCCCATGCCCTCCTTGACGTTGCCGAGGACGTCCTTGTCCTCGTTGAGCTCGGGCTCTTGCATCAGGATGCCCACGGAGTATTCCGGGCTCAGCCGCGCCTCCCCGTTGCTGGGCTGGTCCAGCCCCGCCATGATCTTGAGGATCGTCGACTTGCCCGCACCATTCGGGCCGACCATGCCGATCTTGGCGCCGGGGAAGAACGACATCGTCACGTCGTCCAGGATCAGCTTGTCCCCGACGGCCTTGCGGGCCTTGGTCATGGTGTAGATGAACTCCGCCATGCCGCTCAGGCTATCGGGCCGGACCCGCCGCCCCCGAATCGGCGGCCCCGACCCGATCGGTCCTGGTCAGGCGCCGAGTCGCACCCCCGCCTCGGCGTACCCACGATCGACCTGCTCCTCATAGGGCGGCAGGGGGCCGTCGGCCTCCTCCTCGTCCAGGGGTGGCTCCTGCAGGCCGTACGCCGAGTGCTCCGAGCGCTCCGACCCGGCGTCGTCCCGCCGCGCCTCGGCGAGCTGCAGCGAGCCGCCCAGCCCGCCGAATGCCACATCCCTCGACGAACCGGCCGCATCGTTCGACGTCCCAGACGCTTCGCTCAGCGCCCCGGACGCTTCGCTCGGCGCCCCGGCCGGGAAGGAACCCTCGCCGAATGTGCCGGTCTTGACCCGGGTGAAGTCCGCCCGGCCCCGCGTGAGGTCGTGACCCACGGCGCTGGCATCGATCTCCACGCTGGTGCCGCTGCGGTCCCCCGCGCTCCACTGATTGACCCGCAACCGCCCCGACACGACGACGGGCTGCCCCTTGCGGATCGAGACGGCGACATTCTGGGCGAGCTGGCGGAAGGCGAGGACGGTGACGAAATTCGTGCCGACGTCGACGAAGCCACCGGTGGCGCCGTCGCGGCGGCGCACGGTGGAGGCGAGCCGGAAGGTGACGAACTGCTGGCCGGTCTTGCCGAACCGGACGACCGGGTCCTCGACGGCGTTGCCGACGATGGTGACCTGGGTTTCGTTCATGGGCCGGGACCTTTCCCTGGGCCGGCGCGGTCCCCCGCGTCCGGCGGCGCGCCGCGCTGGTGCGCCGCTGCCTACCCTGCTGGGGCCGAGGTGCCGCCCGGGCGACGCCGGTGTCGGCCTGTGGAAGAGCCCCCGCGCGCGGTGGGGGTGTGGACAGTCCGGATCAGGTGGCGCGGACGGTGGCGAGCAGCTCCCGGGTCCGCCGGTGCCGCTCGAGCACGTCCCGCACCGGCCCGATCAGGTGCTCGGCCGCGACGGAGCGCACCTGCTCCCGCAGTGCGGCCGCAACCCGGGCCCGGCGCCGCGCCGCGCCACGCCGGATGAACGGTTTGGCGAGGCCGGTCAGCGCGAGCCCGGCCAGGATGCCGCCCACCAGCAGGATGGTCGGCACCGGGATCGACGACAGGGTCGGCACGTCGGCCGTCGGCATCTTGAGGAAGGCGAATCCGGCAAGCACCAGCAACCAGCCCAGCCCCGCGATGGCGGCCACGGCGAGCACGACCTGCAGCGCACCGACGACGTGCCACCACAGCGGGGTGCGGTCCCGCAGCGGGGTAGCCAGCACGGCCCGGTCCAGCGCGTCGGCCATCGCCCGATCGTCCGGGGTGGCGGCATCCTCGACGGCCCGCGCCCACGGCCCGAGCAGGCCGGTGCCGGCGCGCGCGCCCAGCTTGCGGGTGGTCAGATCCAGGGCGGCTCGGGCGGCGGGCGTGGGCTGCGGCAACGAGCTTCGACCGAGCAGGTCGGCCACATCGGCGTCGGCCGATCCCGCCCCCTGCAGCCGCAGCCGCTTCATGGGGTCGGGCCGCAGCCGCTGCACCCACCGCGAGAACGGCCAGCCGGTCCTGGCGGTCGCCTGCCGCCGATAATCGGCCGACACCGTCTCCAGGACGATCGGAATGCCCGCCGCCCGGGACAACGCCTCGACCAGGTCGTCGTCCACGCCGCCCTCGACGGTCGGCTCGCTGCTCCCGACGTACGACGCCAGGGCGTCCGCTTCCCGCTGCACGTCCGCGAGGAGCCGCGCCCGCGCGGCCGTGGCGGCCCGGGCGGCTCCGGCGAGGGCCTCGCGCAGTTCGCCGAGCCCCTCCCCGGTGCGCGCCGACAGCAGCAACACCTCCGCGGCGGGCAGCCCGTCCTCGGCGAGCAACCGGCGCAGGTCGTCGCGGCACTCCCGGGCCGCGTCGGCGCTCATCCGGTCGGCCTGGTTGAGCACGACCAGGGTCACGGTCTGGTGCCGGGCGGCCCGGCGCAGGTATTGGTCGTGCAGGACGGCATCGGCATATTTCTGCGGGTCCGTCACCCACACGAACACGTCGGCCAGCCCGAGCACCCGGTCGGCCTCGGCCCGGTGCGTCAGCTCGAAGCTGTCGATGTCGGGCAGGTCGAGCAGGACCAGGCCGTCGGGTGGCGAGCCGTCGCCGAGCCGAGCCCAGCCGCGCCCGCCGGGCGGTTCGGGGGCGACCTGATGCCTGGCCCGGGCGTTCACCCAGTCCAGCAGGGGGGTCGCGGGCTCGGCTCCCCAGACCGCCGCGGTGATCTGGCTGGTCGTCGGCCGGGTCACCCCGACCTGCGAGACGGGCGCCCCGACCAACGCGTTGAACAGCGAGGACTTGCCGGTGCCGGTGGCTCCGGCGAGCGCCACGACCGTGTGCGATCCGGACAGGTTGAGCCGTTCGGAGGCCTTGCGCAGCACCCGCTCGGCGGAGCCGACCGCGGAGGAGGGCAGGTACGGGCCGCCTGCGTCCAGTGCTCCCGTCAGTCCCTCGACGGCCGTTTTGAGCCCGACCGAGGGGTCGGCGACGACCGGCGCGTGCCGCTCGCGACGTCTCATCGCTGCGCCTGCACGGCGGCCGCCGCCCGCAGCAGCCGTTCCGGCTGACCGACGTCCAGAACGACGTGGTCCAGGGCGGTGAGCACCCGGGCCTCCTCCTGCGCGTAGAGCTCGCCGGTACGGGCCGCGAGATCGGCGCGGGCCTTGCCGGCCAGTTCCCGCACGGCCTGGTCGCCGAACAGCGCCTCCAACAGCTTCTGGGCCACGACGGCCGACCCGCCGGCGATGCCGACCTCGGCACCGCCCAGGGCGCCCATGGTGTGGCTGAACACGACGAGCATCAGCACAACGCCGACGCCGTTGACGCCGAAGGACAGCACCCGCGCCGTCGTCCGCCGGTCCTTGCCCTCGGCCCGCACCAGCTGCAGGATCCCGTCCTGCCAGTCCCGGATGAGCCGGGCCACCTGATCGGGAAGGTCCGGCGGCAGGGCCGTGAGCTGGGGGCTGGCCGCCACGATCGCCTCGCCACCGGGGATCTGTGACCACCGGCGCGCGACCTGCAGGGCGGCCCCCTCGGCGTGGGCGAGGACCAGCTGCTGGACACCGGACTGCAGGGCCACGCCCAGCTCTGCCGTCGGCGCGGGCCGCCCGGTGATCACCGAGCTGACCCGGTCCCGGAATCGGCCCACGGCCGCCTCGAACGACTTGAACAGCTCGCCCGTCCCGACGTACTCCTGCCAGCGCGCCAGCACCTCGCCACGGAGCAGCGACCCGTCGCTGATGCCCTCCGCGACGTCGCCGGCCGCCTCGGCGTAGCTGCGCCGCGCGATCGCGCGGAGTTGTTCGACGGTCTGGACCTGGGCCGAGCTGGCCTCCGCGAGGACCTGGGTGCGGCCCTGCAGGGAGTCGAGGGCGCCGGAGAGCGTGCGGCGTACGACGACCCCCCGGGCGCGGGCGTCCTCGCCCAGCTTCGTCAACCACTCGCGCAGCGGCGCGAGCTGCCGCTCCGGGAGCATGCCGCGCTCGTCGAGCTGGGACTCGGTGAGCGTGAACACCGGCGCGGACCGCAGGCCCTCGGTGGCCAGCATCCCCGCGAGGTGGTCACCGACCGCGATGACCGCCTCGGGGGGTACCCGATCGAGGATGATCGCGATGGAGGTGCCGCGCTCGGCGGCCTGGCGCAGGAACCCCCAGGGGACGGCGTCGGCATAGCGGGCGGCGGTCGTGACGAAGATCCACAGGTCCGCGGCGCCGAGCAGCTGCCTGGCCAGGTCGCGGTTCGCCTCGACGACCGAGTCGATGTCGGGGGCGTCCAGCAGCGCCAGGCCGTGCGGCAGTCCGGGCGCGGCGGCCAACCGCACGGCACCGGGGTCGTCGTTGGTGTCCGCGCCCGTGACGCGGGCCAGACCCGGCAGGATCCGGGGGCCGATGAACCAGTGCGCCTCGTCGGGGTGGTGCACCAAGACGGAGGCGCGGGTGGTGGGGCGCAGCACGCCGGCCCGGCTGACGACGTCCTGGGCCAGGCTGTTGACCAGCGTGGATTTGCCGGCGCCGGTGGATCCGCCGACCACCGCGAGCAGCGGGGCGTCCAGGTCGGCGAGCCGCGGCAGGATGTAGTCGTCCAGCTGGGCGAGCACGTCGCGACGTGCCGCCCGGGCCTCCTCGGCGCCGGCGACGGGCAGCGGGAGCGCCACGGTCTCGACCTCGTCGCGCAGCGTGCGCACGGCCCGCGTCAGGCCGTCCGAGATCACCGAAATGCTCACTCGGCCAGGATGGTCGTTCGCCTGCTCAATTCCAACCTGGCGCGCCGGGCGGGCGGGCGTGAGCCGTGCGGCCGACCGAACCCGTACGGCGGGCCAGGTGGCCCAGCGAGCAGGTCGAGCGCCCGGGAAACCTCACGCGGCGGGCCGCCGAGCCGATGAGGGACAGGTCACCATCGCACACCACCACCCCGCCACGGATGGCACCGGCCCGCGCTGCGCTCCCCCACGACGCCGCGCCTGGGCCTCAGGCCGCGAAGCGCTCCACCGGACACGGAGGTCCGCCATGACCGACCCGCGAGGTCTGATCGATCCGCACCCGACCACCATCACCCGCGCCCCGTTCGCCGACACCGCGCAGGCTGACGAGCGGGTCTTCGCGATGGTCGAGCAGCAGGCCACCTGGGTCGGCACGGTGGTCCGCGAGGCCGGCACGGTGGCCTGTCACGGCGGCGCTGTCGTGGCGGATCCCGGGCAGTGGCTCTTCGCGCAGCGGGAACGCTTCAAGCGGGACGGGGCCTGCGACCCGTGGGCCGAACAGATGCTCTACCGCGCCGGCCTGCTGCCCCGCTGACTAAAGCGCCCCCGGCAGGACTCGAACCTGCGACCTAGAGATTAGAAGGCTCTTGCTCTATCCAGCTGAGCTACGAGGGCGGGGCGCCACACTCCGGGCGCCGGCCTCGATTCTACGGGCGGGCCAGCGCTGCGACCGCCCACCGGGCGGGGCACCGACGGGCTCGAGGCGGCCCTACCGCCGGGGGGCCAGCGCGCCGGTGGCCGGGGCGTAGATGCGCGCCCGCAGGGCGGCGATGTCGTGCAGCAGCGCCAGTTCTGTGGCCTGGGCGTCCGGCGGTGCGGTGCCGCGCCGCAACCGCTGCCGCAGGAACGCCAGTTCGGTCGCCTCGTCCTGGAAGGCTCGCATGGTGCGGCCGTTGCCGGGACCTCCGGTCTGGGCGGCCCAGCGGCGCGCCTGGCGACGCAGCGCGATGCTGCCGATCATGGTCACCTCGGGCGGCGCGAACCAGCCCCTCGCGGCGTACTCGGTCAGTTCCTGGGCGATGATGCGGCCCTCGCGGCGCCGAGCCCACGCCGCGAAGATCCCGGCGACCACGAACATGGGCACCTGCAGCAGGAGATACAGCGTCACGGCGCCGTCCGCGCCGACCAGGGCCGTCGCATTCCACAGGCCGTGCAGAAACATCGCGAGCAGCAGCCCCACAACCGGGGCGATGAACCGCACCGCGCCGCGGGAGCGGGTCGCCGCGATGCCGAGCCCCACCCCGAAACAGGCGGTGAACATCGGGTGCGCGAACGGGGCGAAGACCCCCCGGGTCACCAGGACCACGGCCAGGCCGGTCGCGCCGTACTCGGTATATCCCCGGCCCAGGTAGAGCACGTTCTCCGCGAACGCGAAGCCGGCCGCGCACGTCGCGGCGTACACGATCCCGTCCACCACCCCGTCGAACTCGCGTCGCCGCAGCAGCAGCACGAGCAGCACCCCGAGCCCCTTGAGCAGCTCCTCGACCACCGGGGCGACCACGACGGCGGTCACCTCGCGCGCTGCGTCACCCCCGGCGACCTGCGCGATCAGGAACATCGTGGAGGTATTCAGCAGCAGCGCCCCGGCGGTCGCCACGCAGGCTCCCCACAGGAAGATGCTGACCAGATAGCTCGTCGGCTCCGATTCGAACCGGTCCAGCCACAGCACCGCCGGCAGCACGATGAACAGCGGCAGCACCGCCGCGGCGAGCCCCACCAGCGCGGTGGCCGCGCCGAGTTCGGCGTCGAGTCCGGCGGCGAACATGGTCCCCGTCAGCAGGAACAGCAGGCTCAGGCTGCCGGTCCACAGCCACCGGCGCAGCGCCGGGCGGGCGGTGCCGAGCGGCGGCCGCTGGAGCGGCCTGGGCGGACCTGACATCTCTCCTCCGTACGGCGCCCCTGCCGGAACGGTCGGCACTGCGGTGCGACCAGGTACGCCGACCGAGATGGTACGCCGACGCCGGTGCACGGGTCACGGGTCAGCGGGGCCGGCCGCCTACAGTGAGGGGGTGAGCAGCGCGCCGAACGAGAAGTCCCGGACCGATCGGATCGTCTGGATCGACTGCGAGATGACCGGACTGTCCCTGACCGCCGACGCGCTCGTCGAAGTCGCCGCCCTCGTGACCGACTTCGAGCTGAACCAGCTCGGCGACGGCGTGGACGTGGTGATCCGGCCGCCCGATGCGGCGCTGGCGCAGATGGGCGACTTCGTCCGGGACATGCACACGACCAGCGGACTGCTCGCCGAGCTCGCCGAGGGCAGCACGCTGGCGGCCGCCCAGGAGCAGGTGCTGGCGTACGTGCGGCAGTGGGTCCCCGAGGCCGGCAAGGCCCCGCTCGGCGGTAATACGGTCGCCACTGACCGCGGGTTCCTGGCCCGGGACATGCCCGAACTGGAGAGCTGGCTGCACTACCGGATCATCGACGTCAGCTCGATCAAGGAGCTGTCCCGGCGCTGGTATCCGCGGGCCTATTTCCAGGCCCCGGCCAAGCACGGCGGCCACCGCGCGCTGGCCGACATCCGGGAGAGCATCGCGGAGCTGCGCTACTACCGGGAGGCCGTGTTCGTGCCGGCACCGGGCCCGGACACCGAGCGGTGCAAGCAACTCAGCGCCAAGCATGCGGTGCGCGGCACGCCCGAGGTCGGCTGAGCCGAGCCGCGCGAGAGGCGCGAGACCGGCTGAGGCGAGCCGCCTGCTCACCATGCGCCATCCGGTCCGGAGCACCCCGCGGGACGGGGTACGATGGTCGCCGCTACCCGGAGCATCACGGCGCGATCCGTCGGTGAACCGCCCTGGTCAGCGCTTGGTGGGTGTAGCTCAGCTGGTAGAGCACCTGGTTGTGGTCCAGGTGGTCGCGGGTTCGAGTCCCGTCACTCACCCCAGCCACGCGTGAGGCCCGGAGTCGCCGACTCCGGGCCTCACGCGTGTCCGCGCCCTTTCGGTTCGGGAGCGGGCGCTGGCCCTCGCGAGAGGCATAGCACGCTGCGCTACCCGGTGCTACGGTTGATGGGTGGGTACCCAAGCCGCCGTGAGTCAACGAGACCTCCGATTGCGTTCCAAGGAGATCATGGACGCCGTCGAGAGCGGGCAGTCGTTCACGGTGACGCGCGAGGGCCGCGGGATCGCGGAGCTGGTCCCCCTGCGGCAGGTCCGAACGTTCGTCTCCCGAGAGACCTTCGCAGCCACCTCGCGGCAGTCGCCGCCGGTAGACCTGGCGACCTTCCGCGCCGACCAGCACAGCTCCACGGATGTCGGCATGGACGATCCCTATGCCCGCTGACGGCGGGAAGGGCCTGCTCGACACGAACATCCTCATCCTGAGGAATCGGATCGAGCACGGCGCTCTCCCCGCCGAGGTCGCGATCAGCGCCGTGAGCTTGGCGGAGCTGTCTGCCGGGGTGCACCAAGCGCACGGACCGGAGGCGTCGGCAGAACGCGCGCGGCGGCTTCTCCTCCTGCAGCAGGTGGAAAGCGAATTCGATCCGCTCGCCTTCGACGCCACGGCCGCCCGCCACTATGGGCGAATCGCCGGAGCTGTATCGGCCGCCGGCCGCAGCCCTCGCCGTCGCGTGGCCGACCTCATGATCGCGGCGGTCGCGGCTGCCCACCAGCTACCGCTCTACACGACGAACCCCGCGGACTACTCCGGACTGGGTGAATTCGTCGAGGTGGTGGCGGTGCCGAGGCCTCACAGCGAGGGGTAGCGGGTCTTCGACCGGTCCGCCAGGGTCGACTGGCCCGCCCCGGGTCGGCGAGGTGATGGCCGGTCCGGGTCGCCACGTGGCGGGGCTGCGGCAGGATGGGGGGCAGTCGCACCCCAGGAGGCCCCCATGCCCGCCAGCGCCCGACGTACCGGGCTGTTCCCCCTCCTCGCCGTCCTCACCTTCTGCGCGACGCTGCTGATCGCGCTGACCGGGGCGCCTGCCGCGTCGGCGCACTCGGCGCTGGTGTCCTCGACACCCGCCGACGGCGCGACCGTGCCGACCCTGCCCGACACCGCGTCGCTGACCTTCAACGAGGACATCAGCCCCGACTTCGCGCAGATCGTCGTCCAGGGCTCCGGCGAGCCGCGTCAGGCCACCCCGACCGTGAAGGGCCCGGTCGTCTCGGCGCCGCTGCCGGCCGACATCGGCGCCGGCCGGGTCGTGGTGCGCTATCGCGTGGTGAGCAAGGACGGCCACCCGATCTCGGGCGAGATCGCGTTCACGGTAGGGGCGGCGGGCGGTACGCCCGGTGCGGCGGGTGCCACGACGTCGGGCGCCGGTACGGAGACCGGTTCCACCACCGCGGCCTCTCCGGCGGCGACGGCGACCTCGCCGCGGGCCGGCCAAGCGGCGAACGTGTCGCGGGACTCGGACAACATCGTGGCGTATGTGCTGACCGGCTTCGTCGCCGTGGCCATGCTCGCGATCGGGCTCATGCTGTGGCGCTGGGAGAAGCAGCGCTCCAACCGGCAACCCTGACGACGGCCCGACCTCGTCGGACTCGCCCGTCCGACCCCCTGACCAGCGCAGGTCCGCTCAGCCGGTAGGTGGCTCATACCGGGCGACCGTGGCCACGCGACTGATCGCCTTGTCGAACGAGGCCACCACCCCGACGCCGGTGGACTCTGCGCAGGCGACGAGGTAGGCGTCCGCGAAGTCGAGTCGCTCCACCTCATACACCTCGACGGCGCGAAGGAGCAGCGCCGGGTCCACACACACGATGGATTCGAACCCCACCAGCGAACGCACTGCTTGCGCGACCTGGCCACGTGGGGCCCGGTAGAACGACTCCAACACATAGACCGTCTCCGCGGCGACCAGGTCGGTGAGGTACAGCTCGGCGCCCGAGGCAAGGAACACGGTGGCCCGATGCGCCATCTCGGGCGGCTCCCCCGTGAGGTGACGGACGATGACATTGGTGTCGATGAAGGCCCTCATGCCCGTGTCGTCGCGCGGGCTGCGTGGGTACGCCGCAGCACGTCGTCCCAGGCTGCATTGCGCCGGTCGGCCGGCACCTGGATGGAGCCCGCGAGGTCAAGGAAGTCCGGAACACGCGCCAGCGTGGCGCGCGAGCCCTCCACGCGGAAGATGATCTCGTCCCCGGGACGGATGCCGAGCGCGTCGCGTACGGACTTGGGGACCGTCACCTGACCCTTGGACGTAACTCGAGCGGCGACATCCATGGTCGCTCCTTACTTACTGGTCCTAGTAAGGAAACCCACGTTACCCGAGATCTGCCCCGAACCAGCCCCGCCGGGAAAAGCAGTGCGGCGGGGTCCGTGGACCCCGCCGCACTGCAGTGATGTGGTGCGCCATCAGGGACTCGAACCCCGAACCCAGTGATTAAGAGTCACTTGCTCTGCCAATTGAGCTAATGGCGCGCAACCAGGAAAACCTTACAGTACGGCGCTCGGACCGCGGAAATCGCCAGGTCAGGGACCAGACGCCCGTCCTGGTCCATGGCACGCCACCTCGGCGACGTCCGCGCCTGGGATCGTGCACGAACCGATATCGCTTTGGCGAGGGCTCTTCGCCCCTCAACCCGCTGAGCTGCGTTGATGCCGCAGCGGAAAGAGCACTGGGCGGCATTGCGATATCGGTTCGTGCATGGTCGGCGTCGTGCGCCGTCGCCGACAGGCCTGGTCGACTCGGGCGTGCTCGACCGGCAGGCCACGAAGGCCAGCGACCCGGGACGCTCAGCCGCGCAGCGGCGCCAGGGCCCCCGACCAGGCCTCGACCTGGGCGAAGACATCGGCCAGCTCGCCGGCGCGGCGCTCCCCCGGGGTGAACTGGCCACCGCTGAAGTCCGTGAACAGCGACAGCGCCACAACGGCGCGGACGTCGGCCATCTGGGCGTTGGCCACGATCGTGCGCCAGTTCTCGACGGCCCGCACGCCACCGTCGGCGCCGTAGCCCACGAAGCCCACGGCCTTGTCGTTCCACTCGGCGTAGAGGAAGTCGAAGGCGTTCTTGAACGCGGCCGGGACACCGTGGTTGTACTCGGCGGTGACGAAGACGTAGCCGTCATACCCCGCGATCCGCTCCGACCAGGCCTGGGTGTGGCCGTTCGCATAGCGGCCCGCAGCCGCCGGGATCGGCTCGTCCAGCAGCGGCAGGCCGACCTCGGCCAGGTCGATCAGCTCGTACGTCGCACCCTCGCGCCCAGCGGCCTGCTGCATGACCCACTGGCCGACCTGGTCTCCCACTCGGCCCGGGCGGGTGCTCCCGACGATGACGGCGATCTTCATGACGACTCCTCCGTTTGGTTGAACTGTCAACTACTTGAGGCAACACCGGCGGCGCCAGATCTGTTCCCGCGACGACTCCCCCGACCGGCCCGCGAATCCGCGACCGGCTGCGCCGCCACCACCGCCGCGGCTAGCGTGAAAACACCAGCACGCACGGCAGGAAGGGCGGCGAATGCGCGCGCTCGTGAAGACGCAGGCCGCACCGGGTCTGGACCTGCGCGACGTCCCGGAGCCCACCCCCGGCCCCGACGAGGTGAAGATCCGGGTGCTGCGCGCCGGCCTCTGCGGCACCGACCTGCACATCGAGTCCTGGGACGAGTGGGCCGCCGCCACCCTGCGGCCGCCGCTGATCACCGGGCACGAGTTCTACGGCGAGATCACGGAGGTCGGCGAGGCGATCACGCACCTGCAGCCCGGCCAACGCTGCTCCTGCGAGGGCCACATCGTCTGCGGCCATTGCCGCAACTGCCGCGCCGGCCGCCGGCACCTGTGCATCAACACCCAGGGCATCGGCGTCAACCGGGACGGCGCATTCGCGGACTACATCGTGATGCCGGCCAGCAACGTGTGGGTCCAGCCCGAGGAGATCGACCCTGAGCTGGGCGCGGTGTTCGACCCTCTCGGCAATGCCACCCACACGGCGCTGCAGTGGCCGATGGTCGGCGAGGACGTCCTGGTCACCGGGGCCGGCCCGATCGGAGTGATGGCCGCGGCGATCGCGCGGCACGCGGGGGCGCGGTACGTCGTGGTCACCGACGTCTCCGACTACCGACTCGCGCTGGCCAAGCGCGCGGGCGCCGACCTGGTCGTGAACACGGCGAAGGCAGGACTGCGGGACGCACAGCGGGAGCTCGGCATGCGCGAGGGCTTCGACATCGGACTGGAGATGTCCGGAGCCCCCGCCGCGGTCACCGACATGATCGACAACATGAATCACGGCGGCCGGATCGCGATGCTCGGGCTGCCCGCCGACCCCTACCCGATCTCCTGGGGCAAGGTCATCACCCACATGATCACGATCCGCGGGATTTACGGCCGCGAGATGTATGAGTCCTGGTATGCCATGAGCGCCATGCTGCAGACCTCCGCGGCGCTGCGCGACGCCGTACGGTCCACCATCACCCACCGCGTCAAGGCCGAGGACTGGCCGGACGCCCTCGCCGCCGCGCGCAGTGGGCGCTGCGGCAAGGTCGTCATGGACTGGTCCTGACCAGCAAAACCGCCGAGCGAGAGAGAGCGACGACGACCATGTATGCCGAGATGCGCGAGCGCCTGGCCACCACGCTGGCCGAGATCCAGGACGCGGGGCTGTACAAGCACGAGCGCCGACTGGCCGGTGCGCAGGCGGCCCGCATCGAGACCGTCACCTCCGATGGGGTGGGCCCCGACGGCACGGCGGCGGCGCTGAACTTCTGCGCCAACAACTACCTGGGGCTGGCCGACCACCCGGAGGTCGTGGCGGCGGCCAAGGCCAGCTACGACCAGTGGGGTTTCGGGATGGCGTCGGTGCGGTTCATCTGCGGCACGCAGCAGCTGCACAAGCGGCTGGAGGCGGCGATCAGCGAGTTCCTCGGCATGGCCGACACGATCCTGTTCTCCAGCTGCTTCGATGCCAATGGCGGCGTCTTCGAGGTGCTCTTCGACGAATCGGACGCGATCGTCTCCGACGAGCTCAACCATGCCTCGCTGATCGACGGCATCCGCCTGGCCAAGGCGGCTCGCTATCGGTACCGCAACCGTGACATGGCCGACCTGCGCGCCCAGCTGTCCGCCGCCCGTGACGCCGGCGCTCGGCAGATCTGCGTGGTCACCGACGGGGTCTTCTCGATGGACGGGTACTACGCCCCGCTGGCCGAGATCTGCGACCTCGCCGAGGAGTACGGCGCGCTCGTCCTCGTCGACGACTCCCACGCCGTCGGTTTCGTGGGGGCGCACGGCCGCGGCACGCACGAATACTGCGATGTCATGGGCCGCGTCGACATCATCACCGGCACGCTCGGCAAGGCCCTCGGCGGCGCGAGTGGCGGCTATGTCTCCGGCCCGCAGGAGGTCGTCGACCTGCTGCGGCAGCGCGCCCGGCCCTACCTCTTCAGCAACGCCGTCGCCCCCGCCGTGGCCGCCGGCTCGCTGAAGGCCATCGAGCTGGCCCGCGACTCCGACGCCCTGCGCGAGCGGCTCGACGCCAACAAGTCCCTCTTCCGGCAGCTCATGACGGATGCCGGTTTCGACCTGCTCCCCGGCGAACACGCGATCGTGCCGGTGATGTTCCCGGGCGAGGACGGTGCGCGCCGAGCCGGCCAGATCGCCGACGCCATGCTGGCCCGCGGGGTCTATGTGATCGCCTTCTCCTATCCGGTGGTGCCGAGGGGCAAGGCCCGGATCCGGGTGCAGCTGTCGGCCGGGCACACCACGGACGACGTACGGGCCGCCGTCGCGGCGTTCGTCGCCGCCCGCGACGAGGTGGGATAGCGGCAGGGCTCCCCGGGGGTTCGCTTACAGGTAGAGGCCGGCCTCGGCGTCGCGTTCCGGCGTCGAGACCGCGTGCACGTCGCGCTCGCGCAGCAGCACGTATTCCTTGCCGTCCAACTCCACCTCGGCACGCTCGCCGGGGTCGTAGAGGACCCGGTCGCCGAGCCGGATCTGCCGCACGTTCGCTCCCGTGGCCACCACATTGGCCCAGGCCAACCGCTTGCCGAGCTGCGCGGTCGCGGGGATGATCAGGCCCCCGCCGGTGTGCCGCTCCCCGGACTCGCCCTCGTCCGAGAGCAGCACCCGGTCGTGCAGCATCCGGATCGCCAGGCCGCCCTCGGCGCTGGCCCGGCGGCCGGGTTCGACGTCTTGCAGCGCGTCGACGGCCTCAGCCACGGACGCGGCGATAGATGCTCAACCCCACGATCGCGGCCACGACGACCACCACGGCGGCGACGCGGTCGAGGCGCACATCGCCATTGGGCGTCATGAAGGTGTCCTGGAGCTTGGCGACCGCGGCGTCCTTCTGGCGCTCGGCGATCACGCCCGGCTTGGCCCGGTAGGCGAGCTCGTCGATCGTGTTCGCCAGCCGCGTGCGGGTGGCCTCGATATCGGCCTCGATGTGACGCGGGCTGCGAGCATCCTGGCTCATCTGTTGTCCTCTCGTACGCGGCTCGTACGCGGCACCGGGCCGCAGACTCCTGCACTAACCTACCGTGCACCACTCGGCACCGCCTGTGAGCGGCCCGTTTCACCCCACAACCGGCCGTCGCGAACCCGCGGCCGGACCCAGATCGGAAGGAGCCCCCCATGGCCCGCCTCGAGACCGGCGACGTCGCCCCTGCCTGGACGCTGCCGAGCGACACCGGCACCCCCGTGAGCCTGTCCGACTACGCGGGCCGGCACCTGGTGATCTTCTGCTATCCGGCGGCGATGACCCCGGGCTGTACGACGGAGGCATGCGACTTCCGCGATTCGGCGCAGGCCTTGCAGGCGGCCGGGTACGCCGTGGTCGGCCTGTCCCCCGACAAGCCCGAGAAGCTCGCGAAATTCGTCGCCAAGGAGTCGCTGACCTATCCGCTGCTTTCCGATGTCGACAAGACCGTGCTCACCGCCTATGGCGCCTACGGCGAGAAGAAGCTCTACGGCAAGACGACCGTCGGGGTGATCCGCTCCACGGTGGTGGTCGGCCCGGACGGTCGGGTGGAGCTAGCCAAGTACAACGTCAAGGCCACCGGGCACGTCGCCGCCCTGCGCAAGGCGCTGGGCGTCTGAGGGCACCGGCAGATCCGGCCCGTACGCCGTACCGGGCGGGGACCCGACGCACCCCGCGCCGCCGTACACTGGCCGCTGCGCGGGAGTGGTGAAATTGGCAGACACGCAGGATTTAGGTTCCTGTGCCGAAAGGTGTGAGGGTTCGAGTCCCTTCTCCCGCACCCTATTTGAACTGCAACAACGGCCTTTCTGGTCGCCTGAGGCAACGCGTAGGCAACCAGGAGCAGCCGGTTGCTCAGGCAAGGTGTTGGCGCAGGTCCTCCTCGAGGGCCCGGAACGCCTTGCCGCGGTGGCTGATGGTGTTCTTTTCCAGGGTCGGCAGCTCGGCGCTGGTGCGGTGGTCGCCCTCGACCTGCAGGATCGGGTCGTAGCCGAAGCCGTTGTCGCCGCGAGGCGCCCGGGTCAGGGTTCCCGGGAAGCGGCCCTCGCGCACGATCGTCGTACCGTCCGGCAGCGCCAGGCAGGCCGCGCACACGAACGCGGCGCCGCGGTGTTCGTCGGGGACATCGGCGAGTTGCCGCAGCAGCAGGTCGAGGTTGCCGAGATCGTCGCCGTGCCGCCCAGCCCAGCGGGCGCTGAACACCCCAGGCGAGCCACCGAGCACGTCGACGGCGAGTCCGGAGTCGTCGGCCAGCGCCGGCAGCCCGGTCGCCCTGGCGGCGTGCGTCGCCTTCAGGGTGGCATTCGCAGCAAAGGTGACCCCGTTCTCGACGACGTCCTGCACGTCGGGAAAGTCGCGGATCCCGACCAGTTCGCGGTCCAATTCGGTCAGGACGTCGGCGAGGATGTCGCGCAGCTCGCGCACCTTGCCCGGGTTTCGCGTCGCCAGCACGATGCGTCGATCCGCCGCCATGTCGCCTCCTAGGTCGTGGTGGGCGCGTCAGCGCTGCCGCTCGCGGGCGGCAGCGTCGAGCGCCGCCTGCTGCAGCTCGGTCAACCGGGCACACCCTACCCCCGCCAACTCGAGCAAGCGGTCCAAGAGTTCCCGACCGAATGGTTCGCCCTCGGCGGTTCCCTGAACCTCCACGAATCGACCATCACCGGTCATCACGACGTTCATGTCGGTGTCGGCGTCGACGTCCTCGACATAGTCCAGGTCGAGGACCGGCGCCCCCGCGACCACGCCGACGCTGACCGCGGCGACCGAGCCGGTGAGCACGGTCGCGGAGGCCTTGATGGCCTTGCTGGCCTTGCCGGTGGCCACCGCGTCGGCCAGCGCGACGTACGCGCCGGTGATCGCGGCTGTGCGGGTGCCGCCGTCGGCCTGGAGGACGTCGCAGTCGAGCACGATCGTGTTCTCGCCGAGGGCGCGCATGTCGACGACCGACCGCAGGGATCGTCCGACCAGGCGGGAAATCTCGTGGGTGCGGCCGCCGATCTTGCCGCGGACCGACTCGCGGTCGGAGCGAGTGTTGGTGGAGCGGGGCAGCATCGCATATTCCGCCGTCACCCAGCCCTTGCCCTGGCCCTTCAGCCAGCGCGGCACGCCCTCGGTGAAGCTGGCCGCGCACAGCACGCGGGTGCGTCCGAACTCGACCAGCACGCTGCCCTCCGCGTGGTCCAGCCAGTTGCGGGTGATGCGGATGTCGCGGAGCTGGTCGGCGGCGCGGCCGTCGTGTCGGGTCATAGAGGTCACCCTAATCGCCGCCCTCGCCGGCGGCCGACGGCGCTCATTCGGTGCTGCTGCCCCGTGGATAGGGCGCCGGCGGACCATCGGCGTGAGTGCGGGGCCGGTGCAGGATCGCATGCACCGGCGTGACGGTGATGCCCTCGTCGTCGGCGACCCCCGTGCCGTCGACGATGAGCGTGAACCCGTGCCGCTGGGGCGGCCAGACAAGCGTCACCGCGGGGTTCGCGGCGAGGTTGGCGGCGGCGCCCCGGCTCGGGGTCGGCACGAGGAAGACCCGCCCGTCCGGCACCGGGTCGACCGTGAGTACCTTGGCGTGACCCGTCGCCGGAACCGTGATCAGGAGGGCGGAGGCGTACCCTGCCGTCGCCAGCAGCTGCTCGAGGTCTCCGAGGGGCACCGGAATCGTCATGCTCGCCAGCGTAGTTCGCGGGTGGCTGGGTGAAGTGTGGCTCGTACGTCGTGCACTCGCTCGCTCGTACGCCGTCGCGATGACGCACGTCTTTGCTGCGCACGACCTTGGTGCCCGTGGCACTGACTGCGGCGAAAGGCGGCGCCGGCACCGCCTTTTGCCGCACCTAAAGCAGAAGGCCCGCCCACGTCGAGTCGATGACAGGGCTGTCCGTCTCACTGCGGCGGCGCCAGTGGATGGTGCCGTCGATGAGGTGGCCGATGAGTCCGCGGGTGTGGACGTCGGTGTGGTGTCGGGTGCAGAGCAGGGCCATCTCGTCGACGTTGGTGTTGCCGAGGTCGGTGGCCCATTCGCGGAGGTGGTGGGCTTCGCACCAGCTTGGTGGTCGGTCGCAGCCGGGGAACGTGCAGCATTTGTCCCGGAGGCGCAGGTAGCGGACCTGGTCGGGGCTGGCCAGTCGGGCGGCTCGGCCGAGGTCGAGGATCGCGCTGTCGGTGCCGAGTACTGCTGGGATGAGCCGGGCATCACACGCGAGGCGTCGAACCGTGGCCGGGGTCAACGGAGTGCCGAACCCGTCCAGCCCGTACCCGCTCCCCGGCCCGCCGGTGCTCATCGAGGGGTTGCCGCAGTCGGTGCCGGTCGAGGGGTTGCCGCAGCCGGTGCAGGTAGTGCCGTGGCTCGGGGCGTAAGCGGCGGCGACGCGAGCGGCGAGGGTGTCGTGGTCGATGGTGATGATGATCTGGGCCTTGACCGCCGAAGCCGGTCATCGCATACCGACCGACCCACATCCCGGTCCCGTCCTTGACCGGGGTGGTGAACCGCCGCTGGCGGTGCAGCACCTTCTGCTGCTCCTCGAAGTCGCCCTCCTCGCCGCAGTTGGCGATCAGCGCCTCTTTGAGGCTGCCCAACTGGGACGCGGAGGCCCCTGTGGCGGCGTGCGCGATCAACTCTCCTGCCGCGGCGTCCCACCAGTCGGTGGGGATTTTGACGGCCAACGTCGACAAGTCAGCCCCGAGTCGGGCGCCGACGGCCAGGGAGATCCGCCCGGCCCGGACCGCCGCGGTCAGCGGCGCCAGCTCGGGCCGGCGGGACTGCTCCCAGCACGTGCGGTAGGTCCCCGCTACCCCGGCGGTGACCGGCGCACCGGCCGCGGCGGCCTGCTCCTGCACCCACGCGGTGACCTTCGGCCCGATCGGCCGCGGCGACTCATCACTCGCGGCGACCACGCCGCGCGACACGGCCTCGGCCAGCACCGCCGCCGAGGCCCCCTCCGCCAACGCCCGCAGCGCCACCAAGTCCCCGAACAGGCCAGCCAGATCGTCGGTCGGCACCAACGCCAAGACGTCCCCCAGCCCGAGCGAGCCGTCTCCCCCGCCGGTCAGGTGTCGCAACCCCGACCCCAGCCGACGTACCGCGTCCCCCATCCAGCACGCCGCCTCGTACGCGGACAACCCAGCCACCGCATTCGGTGCGAAGGTGTCCGTCGAGGTCATGGCCCATTATCTCGAACACTTAACCGACCAGGCAAGCTCGTAGGCGAGGTTATGTTCGATCATAAATACGGAAGAGACCAAACCTGCGGACGAATCGCGCCCAGCGGCAAAGGAATCCGCGGCGGATAGAACCGTCGCCCAGATCACATCGCCTCTTATGACACCCGAACAGCCCCATCAGGCCCACCAACATCACATGCCGTGGCACGGCCCGGCCAACCATGGCCGGCACGGCCGAGCACGAGGAGGTTCAGAGCTCGTACGTCGCCAGCGGCTCGCAGACCTCGACCCCGTCGCCCCACACCGACGCCGCCTGATCGCGGCACACGGCCGGATCGTTCCAGCTGGGAATATGGGTCAGCATCAGCCGCTGCAGTCCCCCGGCCTCGACCCCGGCCGTGGCCGCCCGCGAGCCGGTCATGTGGATTCCCCGCGGCTCGTCCCGCCCGTCGACAAACGCGCAGTCGACCAGCGCCAACGACGCGCCCGCGAACAGCCGTCGCAGATTCGGACAGTCGTCGGTGTCGCCGGTGTAGGCCAGCGCCGCCCCGTCCGCCTCGACCCGCAGCCCATAGGCCTCCACGGGGTGGTTCATGGCGTACGGCGTGATCCGGAACGGCCCGATCTCCCACGGTTGCTCCGGCGCGATCACCCCGAAGGCGAACTGGTCGTCGAGTTCCTCGGGCTGGGCCACGCCGTACGCCCGGCCCAGCCGCTGCGCGGTCCCCGCCGGCCCCCACACCGGCACCTGGCCAGCCATCGGACCCTGCGGTTGATAGGTCCGCATCACATACAGCCCGCACGCGTCCAGGCAGTGGTCGGGGTGCAGATGGGTCAGCACGACGGCGTCCAGAGCCCGCGGGTCCAGGAACCGGTGCATGGGCCCGATCGCGCCATTGCCGAGGTCGAGCGCGATCGTCCACGTGCGCCCGCCGGCCTCCGCTTGCACCAGATAGCACGACGCCGACGACGCCGGCCCCGGGTAAGACCCCGAACAGCCCACCGCGATCATCCGCATCGGCCCGACCTCTTCCACACCGCGCTACTCATGACGCTTTGACCGTGCCCGCGTAGACGCCGGCGACCTCGGGACCCAGGAATCGTCGCGCCAGCCGGGCGAACTCGGCGGGGTCCCCGGTCGTGGTGAAGCCGTGCTCCGGCGGGGGCAGCCCGCCCTCCCGCAGCTCGCCGCGATCGGCGAGCACCCGGTAGACATCCTTCGCCGTCTCCTCCGCCGAGGAGACCAGGGTCACCGTGTCCCCGACCACATAACTGATGACGCCGGTCAGCAGGGGGTAGTGGGTGCAGCCCAGGATCAGGGTGTCCACCCCGGCCTCGACCACCGGGGCGAGATAGTCATGCGCGACCGCCAACAGCTCCGGCCCGCCGGTGACGCCGTGCTCCACGAACTCCACGAACCGCGGGCACGGCTGGCTCACCACGCGGATGTGCGGCGCGGCCGCGAACGCGTCCGGATAGGCCCGGGACTGGTGGGTACCCATGGTCGAGATGACGCCGACGCGATCGTTGCGGGTGGCGGCCGCGGCACGGCGTACGGCGGGTCGGATCACCTCCACAACCGGTACGTCGTAGCGCTCCCGCGCGTCGTGCAACACCGCCGCACTGGCTGTGTTGCACGCGATGACCAGCGCCTTGACGCCGTGGTCGACGAGGCGGTCCAGGCATTCCAGCGCGAACCGGCGGGTTTGGGCGATGGGCCGCGGACCGTACGGCGCGCGGGCGGTGTCCCCGAAGTAGGCGATGGACTCGTGCGGCAGCTGATCCAAAACCGCCCGCGCCACGGTGAGCCCGCCGTAGCCGGAATCGAAGATGCCGATCGGAGCGTCCACCACGACAGCGACTATAGGCGGCGCCTCGCGGCGCTCGTCGGGGCCTAGGTCACGGACGTGGCGTGACGTACGTCGCGCGCGGCCGGCCCGGATGGCCTCCGCCGCAGCGCGCCCGGGCCCTGCAGACCGGCAGCGTCAGAGGCTGAGCGCCTGATCCCCGTCGGTGGCCGGGTCGTCACGCATCCGGGCCAGGAACGTCCTGGTGCGCTCGTGCTGCGGGTTGCCGATGACCTCCTTCGGCGGGCCCTGCTCCACGACGACCCCGCCGTCCATGAAGACGACCCGGTCGGCGACCTCGCGGGCGAAGCCCATCTCGTGGGTCACCACGATCATCGTCATCCCGTCGCGGGCCAGCTCGCGCATGACGGCCAGGACGTCGCCGACCAGCTCCGGGTCGAGCGCGGAGGTCGGCTCGTCGAAGAGCATCAGCTTGGGGTCCATCGCCAGGGCGCGAGCGATCGCGACCCGCTGCTGCTGTCCGCCGGAGAGCTGACCCGGATAGGCATCGGCGCGGTCGGCCAGCCCGACCTGCTCCAACAACTGCATGGCCCGGGCTCGGGCGGTGGCCTTGTCGAGGCCCCGCACCAGGACCGGCGCCTCCATGATGTTGGCCACCGCGGTCAGGTGCGGGAACAGGTTGAACCGCTGGAACACCATGCCGATCTCGCGGCGCTGCGCGGCGAGCTTCTTGTCCGGCAGTTCGTAGAGGTGCCCGCCCTTCTCGGCGTACCCCATCAGCTCCCCGTCGACCCAGATCCGGCCGCCGTCGATGCGCTCCAGCAGGTTGATGCAGCGCAGGAACGTCGTCTTGCCGGAGCCGGAGGGGCCGAGCAGGCAGACCACCTCGCCGCGGGCGACGTCGAGGTCGATGCCCTTGAGCACCTCGGTGCCGTGAAACGCCTTGTGCACGTTGAGCGCCCGCACTAGCGGCGCCGGCGGGGTGGCGGGCCCGGACGCCTGGCCCGCGGTGGACGCCGTGGTCATCACGCGCCACCCATTCCGCCGCCACGGGCGAACCGGCGGTTCGTCTGCCGGCCCACGCGGGCTTGGCCGAACCCGCGGCCGAAGTATCGCTCCACATAGCTCTGCACGATCATCAGTACCGAGCAGACGATGAGGTACCAGACTGTGGCCGCGACGAATCCGGCCATGATGCGGTAGGTCCGCACCCCGATCTGGCTGGTCTGGAAGTACAGCTCGGTGATCACCGGCACGGCGGTGAGCAGCGAGGTGTCCTTGATCATCGCGATCGTCTCGTTGCCGGTCGGCGGCACGATGACCCGCATGGCCTGCGGCAGCACGATGCGGCGCATGGTCTGGGCGCGGGACAGCCCCAGCGCCTCGGCGGCCTCGGTCTGACCCTTGTCGACCGAGAGGATGCCGGCGCGGGCGATCTCGGCCATGTACGCCGCCTCGGACAGCGCCAGGCCCATGATGCCGCCCACCAAACCGCCGGTGATCGCGCGGACGTCGAGCGAATAGAACGTGAGGTCGTGGGACAGCCCGAGTGCGCCCGCGATCTGCTGGCCGAACGGGATGCCCAGGTCGAGGGTCGAGTAGAGATAGCCGAGGCCGACACCGATCATCGCAAGCAGCACGTAGCGGGGCACGGCCCGGAAGAACCAGGTGTAGACGAACGAAAGCATCCGCAGCACGGGATTGGTCGACAGCCGCGCGACGGCGATGGCCGTCCCCAGGGCGACCCCCAGGACCATCGAGGCCACCGTCGCGACGATGGTGCCCATCAGCAGGCCGTTCAACACCGGCCGCTGGATCATCACCTCACCGGCCAGTCCCCAGTCCCAGCGCGGGTTGGTCACGAAGGAGCTGACCAGCATGGCGGCCAGCACCAGGATCACCACCGCACCGACCCAGCGCAGCGGATGCCGGACCGGCCGGGCGTGGATCGCGCCCGGCCGGTCGTCGTGCTCGGTCGGCAACGGGGCCTGACCGGCGCTCGCCTGCTCTGTCACGGGTTGACCGCGAACGTCGAGATGGCGCCCTTCTCGCCGCCCCACTTGGTCAGGGCCGCCTGGTACGCGCCGGATTTGTGGAGATCCGTGAGCGCGTCGGCGATGGCCTGCGCGAACTCCTTCTGGGCGAGCGGCACGACGACACCGTACGGCGCGCTGTCGTAGATCTCACCGAGTTGTTCCAGCTGTCCGTTGGTCTGCTTCAGGGCATACAGGGTGATGGGGCTGTCCGCGACCATGGCATCCACCTTGCCGGAGGTCAGCGCAGCGGTGATCTTGTCCTGCTTGTCGTCGACGACAAGGTTGATGGCGGGCTTGCCGCCGTCGGTGCACTTCTTGGTGGCGGCGTCCATCTCGTCCTTCTGGACGGTGCCATTTTGGACGCCGATCGCCTTGCCGCAGACGTCCTTGGGGTCGATCTTCTTCGGATTGCCCTTGGTCGTGGCCCACAGGCTGCCGGCGCTGTAGTAGCTCACCATGTTGACCGCCTTCTTGCGCTCGGCGTTGATGGTGAAGCTGCTCATGCCCACGTCGTACTTGCCGGACTGCACGCCGAGCAGCAGCGTCGGGAACTGGGCCACCTGCCATTCGGTCTTCACCCCGAACTTCGCCGCCACCGCGTCGAGGATGTCGACGTCCATGCCCTGCACGGTCTTGCCGTCATCCGCGAGGAACTCGTTCGGCGCGTACGACGCGTCGACCCCGACGACGATCTTGCCGGCCTGCTTGATCTTGTCCGGCAGCTTCGCGGCAAGTTTGTCGTCCTTGGTCGGCGTCGCCGCGGAGGAGGTGCCCCCGGCGGCGCCGGTGGTGGTGGTCGTGGACGTCGACAGCGAGCTGGAGCCGCAGGCGGCCAGGCCGAGGGCGGCCACGGTGAGGACGGCGAGGGAACGGGCGCGGGCGCGAGGCATCGGTGGCCTTCCGGAGGATCCGCGGCGGCACTGCCGCGGAGGCGGGCAGAGAACGGAGCCGGTACGCCGGCGCCGACGCACAGAATAGTCGGCGTACGGCTCTCTAGCCCTCCTCGTCGGCGTGCCGCGCCGCGTGGGCCGCATCCTCGGCACCCGCCCGGGTGTTGGTCGGATCGAGCACCCGCTGCAGGAAGGTCCGGGTGCGCTCGTGCTGCGGTGCCCCGATGACCTGGGCCGGTGGCCCTTCCTCGACGATCACGCCGCCGTCCATGAAGATCACCCGGTCGGCGACCTCGCGGGCAAACGCCATCTCGTGGGTGACCACCATCATCGTCATGCCCTCGGTGGCCAGCTGCCGCATCACCGCCAGCACGTCGCCGACCAGCTCGGGGTCGAGCGCCGAGGTCGGCTCGTCGAACAGCATCAGCTCCGGGTCCATCGACAGCGCGCGGGCGATCGCCACCCGCTGCTGCTGCCCGCCCGACAGCTTCGCCGGGTGGGAGTCGCCGCGGTCGCCCAGGCCCACCTTGTCGAGGTTGGCCTGGGCGGTCGCGCGGGCCTCCTGCGCGGACCGCTTGAGCACCGTGCGCTGCGCCAGCATGCAGTTTTCCAGCGCGCTCAGGTGCGGGAACAGGTTGAACTGCTGAAACACCATGCCGAGCCGGGCGCGGACGTGGTCGATGTCGCAGTCCGGGTCGGTGATGTCCTCGCCGTCGATGAAGACCTGCCCGGAGGTGGGCGCTTCGAGCAGATTGACGCAGCGCAGCAGGGTCGACTTGCCCGAGCCGGAGGGGCCGATGACGCAGACCACCTCGCCGCGCCGGACTGTGGTGTCGATGCCCTTGAGCACCTCCAGCTCGCCGAACGACTTGTGCAACCCCCGAATCTCGACCGGAGGCGCCTCGCTGGTCGGCTGGGTGGTCGTTTCGCGCACCGTCATCACCGGGCCTTCGCCGCGTTGGCCTCGAGCCGCTTGACCAGGATGGTCAGCGGGATCGTGATGATGAGGTAGCACAGCCCGCAGACCACCAGAGGCGTCAGGTTGGACTGACTGTTGGCCAGATCCCGACCGAACTTGGTCAGCTCGTATTGCCCCGGGACCAGCCCGAGCACATAGACCAGCGAGGAGTCCTTGACCAGCAGGATCAGCTCGTTGGTCATCGGCGGCAGGATGATCCGGAAGGCCTGCGGCAGGACGATCTTGCGGGTCGCCTCGCCGGCGCTCATGCCGAGCGATCGAGCCGCCTCGACCTGGCCCTTCGGCACGGCAAGGATGCCGGCGCGGACGGTCTCGGACAGGTACGCCGAGGAGACGATGCCCAGCCCCAGCCACACCGTGCCGACCTCCCCGCCGGGGATCCGGAATCCCGGCAGCACCAGCGCGATGAGGCTGAACGCGATGAGCACGATGAGGGCGGGCAGGCCGCGGAAGAACTCGACGTACGCCGTGGCCAACCAGCGGTACGCCGCCACCTGGGACAGCCGCATCAGCGCCAGCACGGTGCCGGCGACCAGCCCGAACGCGAACGCCCCGAGGGTGTAGAGCAGGGTGTTCAGGGTCGCCCGCGGCAACCCTGGCAGCGTCTCGGCGATCATGTCGGCCCGGAAGAACGCCTGGCCGATGCCGTGCCAGTCGGCGGTGAGCGCCACCGCCAGGACCGCCAGCAGCAGCACGGCGTACTGGATCATCCGCACCCGGCGGGCACGTTGGCGCGGCGAGCCGCGGCGCCGGCTCGCCGGGAGGGCGACCGTCGAGGGAGCCGTCATGGGGTCAGGAGAGCTTCGCGCCGAACCACTTGACCTCGATCTTGTCGAGGGTTCCGTCGGCCTTG
>JAIUNK010000058.1 GCA_020161845.1 Actinomycetota bacterium | reverse complement strand
AATCGACGCAGACACCACTCACGGCTCGGGTACCGAACACCCTGGGAAGTCCTACACGGCTACCAAGAGCCCAGCATGGCCGCCTGACAAATCCAATAAGCGAGTCCGAGAATCACCGGGCAGCCCAACCTTCCCCACCCTGACCGTCCTGACCGCCACCAACCGCCTCGTCCCCAACTCCTAGACCCCCGGCCGGAAACCTCCACGCCCAGGCGAGGGAATCTCCAAGTTTTCTTCCATTTCCGCGATCAGGACGGTCTCGAGGTCGACCTGCTCATCGAGCTGCGGGATGGCCGGATCCTCGCCCTCGAGGTCAAGAGCGGGCAGACGGTGACGGCTGCCTCGTGGCGAGGCCTCGAACGATTCCGGGCCGCCTACCCCCACATGGACGTCACTGGAGTCGTCCTGCACGGCGGCAACCAGGTTGCCCACCTCCACGGCTGGCTGCACCTCCTGCCCATCACCACGCTGTGGCGCCACCCCTGACCGGATGAGGACGTACGTCGTGCGCCGGCAGCCTCCCGTGCAGCAACGCGACTCGTGAATTCCGGAAAGGGCGGCGGCGGCGACTTATGGTCGACGGGTGAGCTCAACCCCCGCGTACGCCGTGGTCGTTCGAGAGGCGACGCAGGCTGACGCCGCCGCGATCCAGGACGTGTGGCAGCAGGCCTGGGGTGGACCCATCGTCGTGTCGCATGGGGTCACCTATGACCTGCGGAGTTTGCCCACCGACGTGGCGATTCGCGACGACGGGACGGGAGCTGCCGTGGTGGGGGCTCTGGCCTATGTGATCGAGCCGGGCGGCTTGGAGGTGGTGGCCGTGAGCGCGATCACCCGCGCCGGGGGCGTGGGGTCTGCCTTGCTCGCGGCGGCCCTGGCGCGCGCCGAGCAGCTGAACTTGCCGCGGCTGTGGCTGATCACGACGAACGACAACATCGACGCGCTGCGGTTCTATCAGCGGCGTGGGCTGCGCATCGTCGGCGTGGCCCCCGGGGCCGCCGACACGGCTCGACGAGCGAAGTCGGCGATCGACGGGGCCGGGGCAGTTCCCCAACAGGGCGACTACGGCATCGACATCCACGACGAGATCACCCTCGAGCGACGGTTCGACTGAGCGTCGCCATCCGCACTCCGCGCGCGACGTCGCCGGCCCCAGACCACGCGAAAGACCACGCGAAACGGCCCTTGGTCAGCGCGCGCTGATCAAGGGCCGTTCTCGTGTGGTGGTGGCAGGTGAAGGATTCGAACCTTCGTAGCTCTCGCGACGGATTTACAGTCCGCTCCCATTGGCCGCTCGGGCAACCTGCCGTGCTCGCCGCAGCGCGCCCGGACAGCATAGCAACGCCTCCCCGGGTCGGGTCCAATCGGTACGCGCGGTGGGCCGGCCACCCCACGCTCGGGCAGAATGGGCCGCTGACGCACCCGCCGTACGCGCCCCTCGACGTGCGCCGCGCACCCCCGACAACCCGCCCCGCACCCCCGACAACCACGGAAGGTCGACATGGCCGACAGCTCGTTCGACATCGTCAGCAAGGTGGACCGCCAGGAGGTCGCCAACGCGCTCACCCAGAGTCAGAAGGAGATCGCCCAGCGCTACGACTTCAAGGGTGTCGGGGCGAGCATCGAGTTCAGCGGCGAGGACGTCATCGTGATGAAGGCCAACAGCGAGGAACGCTGCCTGGCCGTGCTGGATGTCTTCCAGACCAAGCTCGTCAAGCGCGGGGTGTCGCTGAAATCCCTGGACACCGGGGAGAACAAGCCGCGGCCGTCCGGCAAGGAGTACCGGCTGGAGGGCACCCTCAAGAACGGCATCAGCCAGGACAACGCGAAGAAGATCGCCAAGCTCATCCGTGATGAGTTCCCGAAGAACGTCAAGGCCCAGATCCAGGGCGATGAGCTACGGGTGTCCAGCAAGAGCAAGGACGACCTGCAGGCCGTCATGGCCCACCTCAAGGGTGCCGACCTCGACGTGGCGCTGCAGTTCACCAACTATCGCTGAGCCGGGATCGCGCCCCGCGCAGGCGTGGGGCGCGATCCCGCGAGCGATCCCGCGAGCGATCCCGCGAGCGATCCCGCGAGCGATCCCGCGAGCGATCTCGCGAGTGCTGGTGCCGGCGGATGTCCCGCCCGGGACCAGCCCTCAAACCGTGAACCGGGTGACGAGCTGCCGCAGCTCGCCGGCGCGCTGCTGCAGCGCCGCGGCCGCCGAGACCGCGGTGGTGGACCGCTCCAGCGTGGTCGTGTAGGCCCCGGCGGACGTGCGCATCGCATCGGCGATCGACGACGCGCCCCGAGAGACATCGGTGACATTGCGACCCATCTCGTTCGTGGTCGCGGTCTGCTCCTCCACCGCCGAGGCGATGGTGGATTGGGTGTCGTTGATGCGGGCGATGATCGCCGAGATCTCGCTGATCGCGGACACGGCAGCCTCGGTGTCGATCTGGATCTGCTCGACCCGATGCGAGATGTCCTCGGTCGCATTCGCCGTCTCCTGGGCCAGGTCCTTGACCTCGTTGGCCACCACGGCGAAGCCCTTGCCCGCCTCGCCGGCCCGAGCGGCCTCGATCGTGGCGTTCAAGGCGAGCAGGTTGGTCTGCTCCGCGATCGAGGTGATCGACTTGATGACGTCGCCGATCTGCGCACTCGACTCGCCCAGCTTCGCCACCGTGGCGTTCGTCTGGTCCGCCACCTGCACCGCCGACGCCGCCACGCCCGCGGCGTCCTGCGCGTTCTTGGCGATCTCGCGAATCGAGGCGGTCATCTCCTCGGTGCCCGAGGCCACCGTCTGCACGTTGGTGGCCATCTCGTCGGTGGTAGCCGTCACACCCTGCACCCGCACGACACCGCCCTCGGCCGACTCGCGCATCTTCTCCGCCAGGGCGTGCAGCTCCCCCGACTCGTCATTGACCAGCGTGGCGACCGCCTTGACGCTCTCGATGACCCCGCGGGTGTTTTCGCGAGTCGCTTCGGCGGCGCGGGCCATCTGCCCGATCTCGTCCTCCGAAGCGACCTCCGCCGGCGTGGTGAGGTCACCCCGGCCCATCGCTTCCAGGCTCTCGCGCACCGACCGCACGGACCGCACGATCCCGCGGGCCACCCACTGACCCAGGAGCAGGACTGCCAGGAAGGCCAGACCAGTCGCGACGAGCACCGACCAGCGGGCCGCCGTCGCGGCGGCCGAGGCGTCCTCGGCGGCGGCGGCGGAGCGCTTGTCCAGGGAGGCCACCACGGCGTCGGTGGCGTCGAGGATCTTGCCATACAACGGCAGGGCCTGCGTCTTGAGGATCTCGTCACCGGCGGCCACGCCGGCCGGGGTGTTCTTGGCCCACTGCTCGGCGATGGGCTTGTCGAAGCTCAGGTATTGGTCCCACAGCTCGCCCAGGGCCGCCCAGTTCTTGCGCTCCTCGGCGCTGAGATCGCCCTGCGGCAGGCCGCTCATGGTCTTCTTCAGGTCCGCGGCGCCAACCAGGAAGTTCTTGCGGTATTTCTCGTTCGGATCCGCGGCGATCGCACCGCCGACCTTGTTGGCCTGCCAGGCCGCGCCCAGTTGCCAGCCGCTGACGTCGCCATTGGCGAAGCGAACGTTCTGCACCACGGTCTGCGCCTTCTCCAATTGCCGCATCTGCGTCGTGGCGGCTTCGGAGCGCCCGAGATTGACGATGGCGATGACGGCGATGATCAAGGCGGCCATGGCGCCGACGATGCCCACCGAGGTGACCTTGCCGGCGACCCCGAGGCGGGCGACGAAGCGGGGTGATGACACGGAAGCTCCTTTGCGGGAGGACACCGAGGTCCGATCCCGAATTTGGTTGCTGGCTGGACGGGCCCAGCTGGGCTGCAGCACCCCATCGGAGGGTAGGGCCGTTTCCTAAAGGTCCGGGTTTCGATGCGTTCCCCGCGGCAGGGTGCGAGCGGGCCGGCGCCCCTGATCGCCGGGCTCCCCGGCCCGGCGACTACGCTCGACGGCGTGCTCGGGGCCCTGGTCGACGTCATGCTCCCGGTGGTCCTCGTCGCGGGCGCCGGCGCGTTGCTGGCCCGGTTTTACCCTCTCGACCTCGACACCATCGGCAAGGTCGCGCTGCACGGGTTCTTCCCGTTCATGGCCTACCAGAGCGTCGTGACGACACAGGTCCCGGCCCGCACCGGAGTGCTGCTCGGCCTCGCCTATCTCCTGGTCACCGCGCTCTCCGCGGGCCTGGCGTGGGTCGCCGCCCGCGGCCGGATGCGCCCCGAAGCCCGCGGCGTCGTCGCCGCCGTCGTGCTGGGCAACAACGGCAACTTCGGCCTGCCCATCGCCCTCCTGGCCCTCGGCCGGGACGGCCTGGACCAGTCGCTGCTCATCTTCATCTGGTCGATGCTCGTCATCTTCACGGCCGGCCCCGCTCTGCTCGGCGAGCACGCCGACCTGCGCGGCGCGGCCCGCACGGTCCTCACCCTGCCCGTGTTGTGGGGCATCGCGGCGGGGCTGCTGATGCGTACGGCCGGGCTCACCCTGCCCATCGGCCTGACCCGCGGCATCGACCTGGCCGCCCAGGCCGCCATCCCGCTCGCGCTGCTCGCCCTCGGCGCCCAGCTCGCGACGACGGCCCGATCCCGGCTGAGCCGTCCGGTGGTCACCGCCGTCCTGCTGCGCCTCATCGCGGGGCCCCTCCTGTCGGTCGGCGTCGGGCTCGCCCTGGGCCTGCGCGGCACCTCCCTGGCCGCTCTCGTCCTGGCCGGCGCGATGCCGACCGCGGTCAACGCGTTCCTGCTGGCCCGCGAATACGGCTCCGGCGCCCAGACCCAGGCCTCGATCGTGGCGATCAGCACGCTCGGCAGCCTCGTCACGATCCCGCTGACGGTGGCCCTGCTGCCGCTGTTGCCCTGACGGGTCCGGTGGCGCACCCCGTACGCCGTACGCCGCGCCCCGCGCACCCGACTTCGGCTCACCCCGTACGCCGTTCGCCGCCGCGCCCCGCGCGCCCGGCTCGGCCCGCAGCCGCGACCGAGACGGGACCGGCGCCAGCTGCTAGGAACGACCCCATGGCAATGGCGTCCGAGAACTACCGTGCGGCCCGGGACTTTCTTCTGGAGCACCGCGAGAACTACGACAAGGCCGTGGCGGAGTTCCGCTGGCCCGACATCACCGGCAGGTGGAACTGGGCCACCGACTACTTCGACGGCTACGCCCGGGGCAACGACAAGACGGCCCTGTGGATCGTCGAAGAGGACGGCTCGGAGGAGAAGTTCACCTTCGCCGAGATGGTCACCCGCTCCGACAAGCTCGCGGCCTGGCTGACCGAGCAGGGCCTGGGCAAGGGCGACCCGGTCATCCTGATGCTCAACAACCAGGTCGAGCTGTGGGACGCGATGCTGGCGATCATGAAGATCGGCGGCGTCATCATGCCCACCACGACCGCGCTGCAGGCCGCCGACCTGGCTGACCGCGTCGCGCGGGCCGGCGCCAAGGCGGTCATCGCCAACCCGGTCGACACCGGCAAGTTCTACCGGATCGCCGAGACCGACCCCCAGGTCACGCTCATGTCGGTCGGCGACGGCGGCCCGGGCTGGACGGACATGCGCGCCGCCCAAGACCGCGCCGAGGCGCCCGCCTGGGAAGCGCAGACCGAGGTCGAGGACCCGCTGCTGCTGTATTTCACCTCCGGCACCACCTCCAAGCCCAAGCTGGTCAAGCACACCCAGGTCAGCTACCCCGTGGGGCACCTGTCGACCATGTATTGGGTCGGCATCAAGCCCGGCGACACCCACCTGACGATCGCGGGGCCGGGATGGGCCAAGCACGCCTGGAGCTGCTTCTTCGCCCCGTGGATCGCCGAGGCGACGATCTTCGAATACAACTACTCGCGCTTCGACGCCGCGGCGCTGCTCGGCCAGATGGAGCGGGCCGGGGTCACCACGTTCTGCGCCCCGCCCACGGTGTGGCGGATGCTCATCCAGGCCGACATCGCCGGCAAGCAGGGGTCGTTGCGCGAGGTCCTCGCCGCCGGTGAGCCGCTGAACCCCGAGGTCATCGAGCAGGTCCGGGCCAACTGGGGCATGACGATCCGGGACGGCTTCGGGCAGACCGAGACGTGCGCGCAGGTCGGCAACTCGCCGGGACAGCCGGTCATCCCGGGCTCGATGGGCCGGCCGCTGCCCGGCGTACCGTCCGTCCTCATCGACCCCGTCTCCGGCGAGGTGACCGCCACCGAGGGCGAGCTGTGCCTCGACCTGTCGGCGAACCCGGTCGGCCTGATGGCCGGCTACCAGGGCGACGAGAAGCGGGCGGCCGCCTCGATGAAGGGCGGCTACTACCACACCGGTGACATCGCGGCGAAGGACGAGCACGGCACCGTGACGTTCATCGGGCGAACCGACGATGTGTTCAAGGCCAGTGACTACAAGGTGTCGCCGTTCGAGCTGGAGTCGGTCCTCATCGAGCATCCCGCGGTCGCCGAGGCGGCGGTCGTGCCGGCTCCGGACGAGCTGCGGCTGGCGGTGCCCAAGGCGTACGTCGTGCTCGCCGCGGGCTGGGAGGCCAGCGAGGACACGGCGTACCAGATCTTGAAGTACGCCCGGGAGCACCTCGCGCCGTTCCAGCGGGTGCGGCGCCTGGAGTTCGGCGAGTTGCCCAAGACGGTCTCCGGCAAGATCCGCCGGGTCGAGCTGCGCCAGCGCGAGGACGAGTTGGCCGGAGCGGGACAGCGGGCGCAGGGCGAATACCGCGACGACCAGTTCCCCGGCCTCAAGGGCTGATCGCACCCCACCCACAGCGGGCGGACCGGCGCCGAGGCCGGTCCGCCCGCTGCGCACGTCGGCGATCCGTCAGCACCCATCCGTCCGCAGCGATCCCTGATCGTGGCCAGTTCGTTGCGCCGAAAAGCTGATGTTCGGAACTTTTCTTCCATACCCTGGAAGGCGACACGTCCGTCGCCGCCGGGAGGGCCGTTCGATGCGCATCCTCGTCGTGAACGTCAACACCACCGCTTCGATGACCGACTCGATCGTGGCCGCGGCCCGCAGTGCCGCCGCCCCCGGCACCGAGATCGTCGGCCTGACACCGACGTTCGGCGCCGACTCCTGCGAAGGAAACGTGGAGAGCTACCTGGCCGCAGTCGGGGTCCTCGACGTCGTGCAGCGCTATCGGGAACCGTTCGATGCGGTGATCCAGGCGGGCTTCGGGGAGCACGGCCGCGAGGGTCTCCAGGAATACCTCGACGTGCCAGTCGTCGACATCACCGAGGCCGCCGCGATCATGGCCGGCCTGCTCGGGCACAAGTTCGGCATCGTGACCACCCTCGACCGCACCGTGCCGCTCATCGAGGACCGCCTGTTGCTCGCCGGGCTCGACCGGCGCTGCGCGGCCGTCGTCGCCAGCGGGCTCGGCGTCCTGGAGCTCGAGGAGGACCCCGATCGCGCCGTCGCCGCGATCGTGGCCAGAGCCACCGAAATCGTGCGAGATCGCGGCGTCGAGGTCATCTGCCTCGGCTGCGGCGGCATGGCGGGGCTGGATGAGAAGGTGCGCGAGGCCACCGGGACGCCCGTCGTCGACGGGGTCGCGGCCGCGGTGAAGCTGGCCGAGGGGCTGGTCGCCCTGGGGCTGAGCACCAGCAAGGTGCGCACTTATGCCCCGGCGCGGCCCAAGCGACTCACCGGCTGGCCGTTGCCCGCCTAACCGCCCGCGGCGCCGCGTCGCCGTACCGTCATAACTACCACCCTCGGAAGTGGATGTTATGACACGCATTCCAGCCGGGCACGGCTCGGGCCGTACGCCCCTGGCCACAGTGACCCATCTCTCTCACAGCGACTCCACAAAGTCCCTTGACCAAGACCCGACGTGAACCTAACGTTCTCGTATCGCGGAAGTTAGTTTTCATTTTCTGATCGAGTGAAGGATCGGGAACCATGAGCGAACGTACGACGGAGTACAGCCCGCGGCTCTACAACGAGGACCTTGCGCCCGCGGAATCGCGGAACTGGGGGACCTACTCGCTGTTCGCGATGTGGATGTCGGACATCCACAGCGTCGGCGGCTACATGTTCGCCGCGGGGCTCTTCGCCCTCGGCCTGTCGGCGCTGGGCGTGTTCTCGGCCCTGACGGTCGGCATCATCGCGGTGTTCTTCCTGATGAACCTCTCCGGGTACGCCGGCCAGAAGATGGGCGTCCCCTACCCGGTCCTGTCGCGGATCTCGTTCGGCACCTTGGGGGCCAACGTCCCGGCGATCATCCGCGCGCTGGTCGCGATCTTCTGGTACGCCGTGCAGACGTTCTTCGCCTCCGAGGCGGTCGTCATCCTGGCCCTGAAGATCTGGCCGTCCCTGGAGAGCGCGACGACCACGCAGATCCTGGGCCTGCACCCGCTCGGCTGGTTCGCGTACCTGCTGATGTGGGCCGTCCAGCTGCTTCTGCTGCGCAACGGCATGGAGACGATCCGCCGCTTCCAGGACTGGGCCGGCCCGGCCGTCTGGGTCGTCATGTTCGCGCTGACCATCTACATCCTGGCCAAGGCCGACTGGCACGTCTCGCTGACGCTGCCGGGCACCGACGCCAAGTTCGGCATGGCGCACGCCTGGCTCGCCGCGTTCGCGACGACCGTGGCTTACTTCGCCGCCCTGCTGCTCAACTTCTGCGACTTCGCCCGCTTCGCGCCGAGCAAGAAGTCGGTCTTCACGGCCAACATGTGGGGCCTGCCCGTCAACTTCATCGCGTTCACGGTGGTCTCGGTGCTGGTCACGGCCGGCACGAAGGAGATCTACGGCGAGTACATCTCCGACCCCGTCAAGGTGGTCGGCCGGATCGACAACACCTTCGCGCTGCTGCTGGGCGCCTTGACGTTCGCGGTCGCGACGCTCGGCATCAACGTGGTGGCGAACTTCGTCTCGCCGGCCTATGACCTGGCCAACGTCGCCCCCGGCAAGATCGACTTCAAGAAGGGCGGACTGATCAGCGCGATCATCGCCCTGTTCCTGTTCCCGTGGATGTTCGCGGGCAGCGACTCCAGCTTCCAGAAGTTCATCATCATGCTCGGCGCCTTCCTCGGCCCGCTCTTCGGCGTGATCATGATGGACTACTTCAAGCTCCGCAAGCAGCAGGTGGTCGTGCCGGACCTCTACCACGAGCAGGGTCACTACTCCTACGGCGGACGGGGCTGGAACCCCAAGGCCATGACCGCCGCCCTCTGCGGCGTCGTACCGGCCATCCTCGTCACCCAGCTGCCGGCCTTCGCGATCATCGCCGACTTCGCCTGGTTCCTCGGGGCCGGGATCGCCGCGGTCGTGTACTTCGTAATCGCCAAGAACGACCCGTACGTGCTCGACGCGATCCGCGCCGCCGCGGACTACGAGGCCCGCACCGACCTCGAGATCGACCGGTCGGCGCGCGACGAGGTCGCCCTCGACCAGGGCAGCGCCGGCAACCCCGACCCGCAGATGCCGGGCGCCGCCCCCGGCTCCGACAAGTGAGGAGGACGTCATGACCGACATCGTCCACGGCGTCTCCAACGCCCAACTCGCCGCGCAGGACCCCGAGGGCCGCCTCTACAACGAGGACCTGGCGCCCTCCGAACCGAGCCAACGCAAGTGGAACGGCTATCAGCTGTTCTCGCTGTGGATGAACGACGCCCACAACGCCGGCAACTACACCTGGGCCGCCGGCCTGTTCGTCGGGTTCGGGATGTCCGCCTTCGACATCACGCTGGGCATCCTGCTCGGCTCGCTCATCATCATGATCGGCTGCAACCTGTCCGGGTTCATGGGGCACGCGACCGGCACGCCGTACCCGGTGATCTCCCGTATCACCTGGGGTGTCTGGGGAGCGAATTTCCCGGCCATCGTGCGTGGCATCGTCGCGATCGCCTGGTACGGCGTGCAGACCTATCTCGCCTCGATCGCCCTGAACTCGCTGCTTTCCCGGCCGTTCCCGGCGTTCCGCGCGCTGTCCACCGACGGCGCCGCGACCTTCCTCGGGTTGTCGGTCGGCGGCTGGATCTGCTTCCTGTTGCTCTCGATCGCGCAGCTGGCGATCGTGTGGCGCGGCATGGAGGCCGTGCGGCACTTCCAGGGCCTGGCCGGCCCGATCATCTGGATCGTCATGCTCGGCCTGATGTTCTACTTCCTGGCCCAGGCCGGCTGGAACATCAACTTCTTCGAGGGCCCGAAGGGTGCGCTGTCGGGCGGGGAGCAGACGAAGTACATCCTGATCGCGATGGCTCAGACGGTCGGCACCCTGGCGACGCTGATGCTCAACTTCTCCGACTTCGCCCGCTACGCCCCCGACCGCCGGTCGATCCTCATGGGCAATGCGTGGGGTCTGCCGCTGAACTGGACCGCGTTCGCGGTGACCTCGGTGATCACGACCGCCGCGGCGGCCAAGGTGCTCAACGCGGACATGGCCAAGATCAAGGACCCGGGCATCCTGCTGGAGAACGTCGACAACTCGGTGATGTTCTACGTCGCGACGACGGCCTTCGTCTTCGCCACGATCGGGGTCAACGTCGTCGCGAACTTCGTCTCCGCCAGCTTCGACATCTCCAACATCAACCCGCGCCGGATCAGCTTCCAGATGGGCGGCATCATCACCGCCATCGTGTCCGTGCTGGTGACCCCGTGGAACTACTTCAACAACCCGGTCATCGTGGGCTACTTCCTGGGCACCCTCGGCGCCCTGCTCGGCCCGTTCTTCGGCATCCTGGTGGTCGACTACTTCCTGGTCCGCAAGCAGAAGTTCTCGATCCGGCACATGTATCTGCCGACGCCGGAGTCGATCTACTACTACAACAAGGGCATCTCGAACCTGTCCCTGATGTCCTTCATCCCCGCCGCGATCGTGGCGCTGAGCGTCGCGCACGTGCCGGCGTTCAGCGCGATCAAGGACTTCGGCTGGTTCATCGGCGCGCCGCTGGCCGCGATCATCTACTACGCGATCGCCAACGGGAAGGTCGTCGTCCTGCCCGACGACGAGGCCGCCGCGTCGACCCCCGGTT
>JAIUNK010000057.1 GCA_020161845.1 Actinomycetota bacterium | reverse complement strand
GACCCCCACCCCGACCCCCACACCCAGCCCCACCGTGAACTCCGCATGGCCGGCCAAGATGATCGGCGCCTACAAGCCGCTGTTCGGCGTGGATAACCACACGCTCTCCTCAATCTCACCAGGGGCGGTAAACGTCGTCTTCCTGGCCTTTGCGAACCAGTCCTCAGGGCGCCTCGCGCTGTGTGGATACTCCGGGCAAGGCAAGGCCTCGTTGATGTCGGAGATCAAGGCGCGGCAGGCAGCCGGCACTAAGATCTCGGTCTCGATCGGCGGCGCGGGATACCCGATCAACACATCGAACGTGAGCAAGTTCGTGAGCGACTTCGTGGAAATCGGGAAGGACCTCAATTTCACTCCGGACGGAATCGATTGGGATCTGGAGCACTGGAACAACACGGGTGAAATCGTGGCGATCTCCACCGCACTGAAGGAGACATACGGCCCAAAGTTCGCCGTAACTTTCACCGTTGGTGGCGTCGGCAACCAGGCGGATATTGACAACCGCATCGGGACCGGCGCAGCGCTCCAGCGCGCGGGCGCTCTCGATGCCTACGGGTGGCAGTTCTACGATGCTCAGGTGAGCCTTCCGGTAGCAAAGTGGCGGCTCCAGGACCTGGTGTCCAAGGGCATCCCCGCGAACAAGCTGGTGGTTGGAATGATGCTCGGATCTACCTCAAACTACTGGAGCCTTTCCACCGCGTCGGCCAACATGAGGGACATCATGGGCACCATGGGGATCACCAAGACCGCGCTATGGCCGGAGGCGCGCACCTGGACGGCGCCCGACGCGCAGTGGGCTGCATCCATGAAGTCGATCATCGGTTGAACCCGTCCTGAAGCGGGTGGCGGCACTACGCCGAATTACCAATCGCGCGCGCAGTCTCGAATGAGGCTGCGCGCGCGACTGCGACAACGCCCATAAGCCAGGGCGCCCGGGAGTTGGTCGACGTATCAGGGCATATGTCATACTGACCGCGGCGACCGCGCATTCGGGACGGCTCGCCGGATGGCTAGTGGGGGTAGGAAGAGTGACTGCATGGCGTCGCGGGCAAGGGAATTCGTCGGAGCGGGCCTGGCCGGACGCCTTGCGGCGGTGGTGGATCGTCCCGCTGGCAGCGGCGCTCGTCGGCAATGTTGCCGGCCTGGTCGCCACGTCCGGGGGGCAACCCTTCGCGACGGCCACGCTCGCCCTACAGATTGACGGTGTGGACGCACAGACGGTCTCCCGCCAGTCCCAGGCTGCGCTTGCCCAGGTCACGAAGTCGGACGTGTTTGATCGTGCGGGCAAGGCGATGAACATGCCGGTCGCGGACGTTCGCGCTGCGACCGATCTCGCGGCTTCCAGCGACGGTCTCGGAATCAACGTCCGGGCGCGGGCCGCCGAGCCGGAGCAGGCCGTCAGCATCGCCAACGCGGTCGCTACCGCTGCGGTCGCCGCCGCTCAGGCCGAGACCCAGGCGCAGCTCAAGGACTTGGAGGCAGCGACCACGGCGCTCATCAACACCCCCGCCATCAGCGATGTCGCCGCCGAGCGAGCTCGGGTCACTCGGCTGGGTGAGGGACTAGCGGACAACCAGTCTCGGGTCGTGGCGCAGTCCAACCGGATCCGTCTCCTTCAGCCCGCCGAGGTCGCGACCGTGCAGGTTCCGTCGTCTCGCAATACGGCGTTGCTGGGTCTTATCGGCGGCCTGTTGATCGGCATCCTCGGAGTCATCCAGTTCGGGACGCGACGTGGACGGGTCCGTCGGGAGGCGGAGCTGGGCGGGTTGTACGCCGATGCCCCCCGCACGACCCCCGACGGGATCAAGGACGTCGCCACGCCGGACGGGCGGCCCGCGCTTCACGTGGTCGTCGTCGAGGAGCTCGCTCGAGGGACGGATCGCGAGGTGTCGGAGGCCGTCGGTCAGGCTGCGGCGGACGCCCCGGGTGACGTTGAAGTTCTTGCTACCCGCCTGGGCAGCACGACGTACCGGCGCGCACTGCGGGACCCTGAGACGGCGGTCCTGCTGCCCGTCGTCCTGGGCCGCACCCGGATTCAAGACCTGGACCGCGCCGTTCGCGCGGGGCACCGCGACCCCTCGTTCCTCGTACTCGACCGGAAGGCCGCTGCTCCTGCGCGGCCCAGGGGTGCGAGTCAGGTCGACGGCGCGTGACTTGTCGCGCCATCGGGCTCTCGTGATGCGACGCAGAGACGATCCGGCGGTTTGGGCGTCGGTCTTGTTTGCGGCGAACTTTCTGTTCATGAGGTTCTCCGCCGTCCCCAACGCCAATATCACTGCGTCGGTGCCCCTGGTCTTGGGCTGGGTGTTCCTGGCATGGCGGCGGGGCCTGATCACCGTGGACGGAATGCGCCTGAGGTGGTGGCTCGCGGGTGCGGGACTCTCGGCGCTCCTGCCGCTGGCCCAGCTGTGGTTCGTGGCTGGCGTCGACGTCAGCATCGGTAGCTGGGCGCTGTGGGTCACGCTATGGCTTCCGACGGTGTTCCGCTTCGTGGACGCAAGCAAGGCAACGTTCGTGCGCGCCTGCAGCGGCGTGGGGTGGATCGGTCTGGCGATCTCGCTTCTGTCACTTGCTTTCGTCGGGTCGCAGGCCCTCGGCGTGCCGTATCGGGACTACTTCGCCGACATCGTGCCCCAGCCGTTCCAGGTCGGCTTCTTTGCCACGACGGCACCGATTTCCTGGGGTAGCCCCATTCACAAGTCCAACGCCTGGCTGGCGCTCGAGCCGTCGTTCCTGTCCTTCCTGCTCGGCGTGGCCCTCATCGCCGCGGTGATCGCTCGGCTGAAGTGGTGGGTGCCGGTCGTCATCCTCGCCGGCATCTTCTCCTCATTCGCTGGATCCGGGTTGGCCTTGCTGACCGTGGCCGTGGTCATCCTCTTCCTGACGGGCCGTGCCGCAGCCTTGGCAAGGCCCCTCCTCGGGGGCGTTCTGCTCTTTGCCATTGCCTCCATGACGCCGTTGTCCTCGATCGTCTTCGGACGGGTGGGGGAGTTGAACGAGGGGCAGAGCTCCACCGCGCTCCGAGCGACACTGCCCTACCAGGCGCTATGGCCCGAGTTCAGCCACAGCTTGCCGGGCATGCTCGTCGGGTATGGCGCGGGCACCTCTCGTCGTCTCATCGAGGGCACCTCGGTGTTGGGGTTGCTCGTCCCCAATCCGGCGCGACTCATCTTCGACTACGGGCTGATCGTCGGAGCTGTCCTCTTGGCCATGCTGGTCGTCGCACACCTGCGGACCCCGGTTCCGGCGTTGTCGCTGTCGATCCTGGCATCGTTCCTGCTGCTCCAGGCGGCCACGCAGCCCATGATCAATGCTCTCGTCGTCGTGGGATCGCTGTGGGCGCCCGCGGCGTACCGCCTTCCTGTCCGACCCGCGCGGGGCAGCAACCGCCCTGCGGCGTCCCCGTCGTCCGATCCGGGGGTGGTCGTGGAGAGGGATCCCCTGGGTGCTTCCACATCCTGAGACACGACCGGACGGGATCTCGTTGGCGAGTCCCGCCCCCCGGTCCGCGGGTCGGCAGACGCATCACCTGCACAAACGCCGCCGGGCCGGACGTCTCGCCAGGTTGATTCCACCGGATCCACGCCGCCCGCGCCGCTCATGTCGTGCCCGGACTGCCGACCAAGACGAGTGACCGATACACTCGGCGCGGAGAGACGGTCTCTCCCCAGGCCCAATCCGAGCCGAGGTGGGCGACACCGCCACTGCTTGGAAGGTGGGGGATCCAGGCCTGGAGCCGCGACCAACGGGGGGTTGGTTCATGTTGTCACTGCGGGAGGTCCGGCGCCTCCGATCCGCGACCGGTGCCGAGGTCGTCCATGACCATGCGGCGCAGACTCGCCAGCGATTGTTCAACCCCAGGGGTATCCCCGTCGTCATCGCGGCCCGCAACGAGGCCGAGGACCTGCCGGCGACGCTGCTGACCCTGTCTCGGTCCCAGCAGGCCGTTCAGGTGTGGGTCGCGGTCAATGGGACGACGGACCAGACGGCTGCCCGGGCCACGGCCATGGGGGCCCGGGTCCTGGAGTGCCCCATTCCGAGCAAGACCGCCGCCGTTCAGATGGCCGTGGCGGCCATCCACCGTCGCGCGGCTGGGGGGCCTATCCTCTTCACCGACGCGGACACTCTGGTTGGGCCGGGATGGGCCGGAACGTTGGCCGGTGTCTGCCGCGCCGAGCATGCCCCGGTGATCGCCTTAGGCAATGCGCTGTTCACCCATGGGGACAGCGCCGTCGCCGATATGGTGCGCAATGCTCGCAAGGTGGCGCTCAGTCACCGGGCCGAGCGACGGGGCCGCCCGGCGATCGCGCAGGGTGCCAACATGGCTATCGACTTCGCCGGGTCGGCCCGAGCATTGGATTGCTACATGTCGATTGACCCCACCCGGTTCATCGGCGAGGAGCAGGAGATCGTGGCGCGGGTTCTAGCGGTCGGTGGGGTGTGTCGCAATGCGATCAGTCGCGAGGCGACCGTCATCACCCGGGGGGACCGGTTCCGGTTCCTCGACCTGTGGCGGCTTCGGAAGGACGACGATTTCTCGCTGCGGCGCGCGCGCTACCAGGAGTATGGCGAGATATCGCCCTACGCCGGGGACGCGACTGATCCAATAGCCGTGCCCGTGGCCGCCGGTACCCCGTATCGGTCGGTGGCGCAGAGCCGGCTCGCCTGACCAGATGGTGGTACTGCCGTACGATGGAGATCGCCGGAAGGCAGGCCCTGGGCATCACGGATGTCAGTCGCAAGCACATATGATCTGGGCGTGCTCGTGTGGAATGGCCACCCGGCGCGCTGCGGACAACTCGCGGTGACGGCCACGGAGGGGAGCATGTCGGTGCCGCGCGTGGAACGGGTACGTCGTTCGCCGACGGGACCGTCGTGCTGGGGACTGGCGGCCACGGATCTGCAGGCCATGGCCGAAGGCCGACACATCGGCCGCGGTCAGCTCGCGCTCCGGATCGCCCTTCATCAGCGGTACCGCGCGGCGATTCGCTGGCGGCTGGCCCACCGGTGCATGGCGAACCTCGTGCTCAAGCCCATCGGACTGTGGTTGACGGGCCGCACGCTTGCCACCAGCGGCGCCGAACTGCAGCCCACCGCCAGCATCGGGGCCGGGCTGATCCTCAAGCACACCACCGGGCTCGTGGTCGGTGGTGAGGTCGTGGCCGGCCGTGGGCTGGTGCTGCATCAGAATGTGACCCTCGGCGACCGGCGTCCGTACGGTGGTCAGCCGAGGATCGGTAATGACGTGACGGTGGGTGCGGGGGCCTGTGTGCTGGGGCCGATTACCATCGGCGACGGCGCCGTTGTGGCGGCCAATTCCGTCGTGCTCGCCGACGTGCCTCCCGGCGCCGTCGTAGCGGGCAACCCGGCGCGGCTCATGGCTGGCGGCGGCGATCGCGCCGATGACACCGGCCACGTCGGTTGCGCAGTAGACCAGGGGCTATCCGGATGAGTGCTGACGACATCCTGGAGGGCCAGCGCTGGATCGTCGTGGCGGACTCGCCTTTTCTTCCTGCCCACGGTGGGGGAGAGGTGGAGCACCTGGGGTTCGTTCGTGCCTGCGCGCAAGCGGGGGTCTTGGCCGGACTGGTGATCCCCACCGACGCCGACGCCGCCGCTGTCGGCCGGGAAGATGATCTGCCGGCGTTGCGTGCGCTGGCCAGTCCGGCACCGGTCTTCTTCACCCCGCGCCGCCGTACGGCGTGGTCGGCGCTGGCCGGTCGACGACCGTATCCTGTCGCTTCGCGCCCGGTGCCGAACGGCCTGGTGCGGGATGTGCAGGTGGCCGTGTCCGAGGCGACCGCCGTGGTGGGCTTCTCCTATCGGGCGCACCGCGTGGCAGGCATGATCGCCGAGGGCCTGGAACTGCCTGGGGTGCTCCGGATGCACAATCTCGAAGGCCGCTACGTCCGTGCGCTCGCCGACGCCCGGTTCGGGGTGAAGCGCTGGCTCTACCACGCCGAGGCCGCCCGAACCGAAGCGGACGAGCGCCGCCTGGAGGCGGCCGGTTGGGTGCGTGGCATCGCGGACATCTCGCTCACGGATGCGCGCGAGCGACAGGTGCGGACGACGACCCCGGTGATCCACGTACCCACCTTCGCGCTAGCTGGGCAACCCCTGGACTCTGGGGACCCATGGCGACCGCCCGCCACGCCAACGGTCCTCTTCCTCGGCGCCCTCGACGTGGTGACTAATCACGAGGCTCTTTTTTGGTTCTGCGGCGACGTGTGGCCGCTGGTGCAACGCCGCGTGCCCGGCGCCGTCCTGACGATCGCCGGGCGCCGACCGGCTCCGGCCGTCCAGGCCCTCGTTCGCGACACGGCGGGGGTCGAGTTACACGCGGATGTGGCCGACCCCAAGCTGGCCATGCGCGGCAGCAGTGTCGCCATCAATCCGGCCGTTTCGGGGTCGGGGGTCAACATCAAGCTCGTCGAATACTTGGCCAGCGGCGTGCCGGTCGTGTCGACCACGCTCGGCTCCAAGGGCCTGAGCCTGCGCCCCGAGCACGACCTGCTCGTTCGGGACGATGCCGCCGGGTTTGCCGACGCGGTCACGGGGCTTCTGCTCGACGTGGAGGCCGCGAGTCGGATCGGTGCCTCGGGGCGGGCCGCCGCCGCGGACCTGTGTGACCCTCGGGTGGGTTTACGGGCGATAGCGGCGCTGATCGCGGGAAGGCCTGCCCCCGAACTGCGGGCCATCCGGGGGAAGGAAGAGTCATGATAAGGGTCATCTACCGCAGCTACGGCGGTGAGAACAACAAGAGCAGGCCTGACTACTACGACAAGGATCTGACGCTGGCGTCGTTCATTCGCGCGGCGCAGCGGGCCGACATCGAGGTGCTGTTCCTCAACGACGGCCCGATCCCGCCCGAACGCCTTGCCGTGATGTCCGCCGCGGGACAGACGCGTCGTATTGCCGCGGAGCCTGTGGGCATGCGGGCGAGTTATCGGACCGCCTGGGGGCTGCCCAAGACGCTGGGGTGGGACCCCGACACCTTGGTTTTTTTCAGCGAGGACGACTACCTCTACCACGCGGATGCATTCGTCGCCCTGGCAGCCGCCGACGAGCGGCTCGTGGACGCCACGTACTTTGCCCTGTACGGTTCGACCCTGCGCCAGATGAACCCCACCGAATTCGTCGATGAAAGCCTCTACCCGGCGAATTTCACCCGCCGACCCGATCGCACTATCGACGGCGTGACCTGGGTGAACATCCCGAGCACCACAAGCTCATTTGGGGGCCGCGCCGGCGCACTGGCCATGGACCACCCCATCATGGTGCAGTCGATGTATCCGTTTCGGACGAGATTCCAGGACCATGAAACCTGCCTTGTCTACCAGGGCACGATGCCGTTCGTCGGTCGGGAGGTCTTGCTGGGGGCGCCCTCGTCGTACCCGTGGACGCCGTGGGGTGTGGTCCGCCGACTCGGTCTGGCGCCGTTCCGCATCGCCTTCAACGCGCACGCGTGGATGCGACGCAACCGGCCGCATCCGCTCTACGTCGCCGAGCCCAATCTCGCCTGCCACATGGAGATACCCGTGATGACTCCGGGTCGGGACTGGGCAGCGGTGGCTGCGGACACCCGCGCCTGGATGGCAGCGGGCCGGCCGCGGGAGACCTTCGGAGGCGGCCGATGAAACAACGTGACCCTCGCGAGGCGCAGGTCCGTCAGGACGTCGCGCGTCGGCGCGGCCGATTGGCCACCATTGCGACGACCGTGCTGGTATGTGTCGCCGCCTGCTCGAACCCGTCGGACTCGGGTGACGGCGGGGCCACCGACTCGCCACCGCCAGTTCCCACCACGACGGCGACCTTGACGCCGTCTCACTATGCCTCCACCGGCCCGCTGGATCTGCCTCGGTTTGCCGGGTCGAAAACGCCATACCTGTCGGGCGTTTGGGTGGGGGGTCGGCCCAACGTGACGGCCTGGGCGGGATTCGGCGACTGGCGCAAGGCGCCCGTGGATGTGGTCTTGGGCTACAACGACTACTCGTCGTGGGACGCGATGCACAGCGACGGCAACCTTTCGCTGTTCAGCAAGTTTCCCGGGACGCTGGTGTATGGCGTCGCCTTGGTTCCCGCGGGGGGAAGCCTGCGAGACGTGGCCGAGGGAAAGCGCGACGACGTGTGGCGCGCCACGGCGAACGGCCTCGTCAAACAGGGTCGCAAGCGGTCTGTCGTCCGTCTCGGGCTGGAAGCCAACGGCACCTGGTTCCCCTGGGGTGCGACGGCAGACACCGCCGAAGATTTCAAGGCCGCATTCCGCCGGGTCGCCCAGATTCTTCGTCAGGAAGGCGCCGACCCCGTGGTCGCCTTCGACATTGGCTGCGGCGTCGGCCTCACCGGCGATGACGACCCGCAGGCACCGCTGACCAAGCTCTATCCGGGCGATGACGTCGTCGACGTGCTGGGGTGCGATATCTACGACGACAAGCACGGCGGGGTGGGCAATCCGATGGCGAAGGGGCACGTGTCCAAGGGCCCCTCCCTCAACGACACACTCGAGTTCGCTAAGCAGCACGGCAAGCCGCTGGTCGTGCCGGAGTGGGGACTTGATCGCAATTACGGTTCGGGTGACAACCCCACGTTCATCACCAACATGTACAAGTTCTTCGACGACAATGCGGAGCACATTGCGTTGGAGATCTACTTCAACGAGGGGGGCGGCGACATCAAGTCCTCCCTGTGGGAGCCCAACCAGAACCCGAAGGCGGCTGCGGAATACGCGCGGATCTGGGCGGCCCGGGGGGTAACCCCGTGACGCTCAGCGAGCTCGAGGTCGTCCTGGTCAACTACCGCAGCCGCGACCATATCGCCGAGCTGTTCGCCCTGTGGTCGCCTGACGTCGCGGTCGTCGTGGTCGACAATTCGGCCGACCGGGACGGGATCCGGGCGCTGGTCGAGCAGCGCGCGGGGACGCGGTATGTCGACGGCGGCGGCCAGGGCTTCGCTCGCGCGGCGAATCTCGGGGCGATGTCGTCGCAACGGCCGTACGTCGTGTTCGTCAACCCCGATTCGCGGCCATCCGAGCAGCACCTCGTCAGCCTGGTTGACGGTTTGCGCGCGGACCCGGTGGCGTTGTCGCACGCCGGGACCATGACGGGACCCGATGGCGCCACGGAGATGGGCGTCGGCGGCTGGGAGCCGACGCTGCGACGGGTGCTGGTCTACGCGGCTGCGCTGCACACCCTGTTCCCCACGGCCGGCTTCTTCGCCAGCCCTCCGGCCGGCCGGACGGTCGCCGTCGACTGGACTACTGGCGCCTGTATGGCGGTCGACGTGGCGAGATTCCGAGCCGTCGGCGGGTTCGATGAGCTGTTCTACGTCTACGCCGAGGACATGGCCTTGGGGCGGCGGGCTCGGCTGGCCGGTTATCGTCAGGTGCTGCGGGCCGACGTGCGGGTTCCGCATGGAGCGGGCCGATCGGGCGCCCCGAGCCACGAGATGTTGCGGCTGCGGGGTGCCTCGTTCGCGAACTACATGCTCGCCTATCACCCTCCCCTTCGGGCGCACTCCGTGCTGGGCGTCATCGGTGCGGGTTACCTGGCACGGGGTCTCGTGGCTGCTCGCGCGGACCGGGCTGCACTGCGTCCCGCGGTGGCCTTCGTGCAGGGACTGTGCACCCGCCGGGCCACGGTGGGCGGGGTGGAGGTGGCGGAGGCCCGGCTTCGCGAGGTCAGTTCTGGGCTGCGTCCGCGGCGCGGTCTGGTGGGCGCGCTGAGCCGGGGCCGGTCGGTGTAACAGCGGCAGCCCGCAGGCCGACCGGTAGGCGATCCGGACGCGACGGAGAAGGCCAACTCGCCCCGGAATGCCTATGATTGTCCTGGCCCAGACCGGGGGAAACGGTGGTGGGCGGTTTGGGGACATCGGGGTTTGCGAGCGGGTCGGGGTGGGGGACATGCGTGCACAAGACACGGGTGTGAATGTTGGCGGTGCTGCCCCGGAGGTCCGGCCGCCCGCCGCCGGGGACCGGATGCCCGGTTTGGACGGGCTGCGGACCGTGGCGGTCACCCTCGTGTTGCTCGTCCATGCGGACCTCGTCCACGGCGGTTTCCTGGGCGTCGACCTGTTCTTTGTCCTGTCCGGCTTTCTCATCACCACGCTCATGCTGGCCGAACTCGATCGGACGGGACAGCTCGATCTCGTCGCCTTCTGGATCCGGCGGGGGTTCCGGTTGCTGCCCGCCGTGATCGCGTTCCTGGCGGTTGGTCTGGTCGTGGCTGCGGTGACCAAGCCACAGGCCCTCGGGACGCTCGCCCGGGATACGGTGACGGTGATCTTCGGCGTGATGAACCACGCCACCGCCGACTCGAGGTCGTCAGCCTGGGACGGCCATCTCTGGTCGCTGTCGGTGTAGGCGCAGTTCTACCTCGTGTGGCCGATCGCGGTGGTCCTGGGTCTGCGTAGCCGTTGGCGGCGCCACTTGATCCCGCTCGGCCTCGGTGCGATGGCCGTCATCGCCCTGTGGCGTGCGATTGTCGCCCTCGGTGTTCTGCCCTGGCACACGGACTGGTATCACTCCTCCGACACCCGCATCGACGAATTCCTCGCCGGCGCGGTGCTGGCGCTCGCTCTGCACACCGGTCGGCTGCAGGTGCAGTCCCCGGCGATGCGGTGGTTCTGGGGGGCGGGCGCCCCCGTCGGATTGGCCGGCATTGTCGCAGGCAGCGTCCTGTCGCCGCGGATCCAAGATGACCCACGCTGGGCCTACCTCGGCGGTCTCACGGTAGTCGCGTTAGTGTGTGCCGCGATCATCGCGGCCACCATCGTGCGTCCCGAACTGCCGACGAGCAGGCTCTTGAGGTTGCCGTCTATGGCCTCCGTGGGACGCGTCTCATATGCCTTCTACCTGTGGCATTACCCCGTCATCTTTGGGTTGGAGCCGGTGCTCGATCGGCGCATCACCCGGGTCGGGACGACCGCGATAGCGTTCTGCGTCACCCTCGCCTGCGCGCACCTGTCCATGCTCCTGATCGAACGCCCCAGCGCGACGCTGCGCCCCGTGACGATGCGGTCCAGGCCGGTTCATGTGGCTGCGCCGGCTACCGGTCCTGAACCCCGCGTCGACCCCCGCGTCGGAAACGTCGCGCTCCGCGCCTGACGCTGCGCCGACCGACCCCCCCGTAGGATCGACCCCCGCAGGGCCGCGCCGCGCAAGCGAGCGGCCGGATTCGGGCCCGCTTGCTCAGCGGGGAAGGGACACCGCCGGCCCCGCCAGGGCCAAGGGGCCGGTGGGGTCGGCGCCGTAGAACACGCGGCCCGAACCATCCGCAGCCCACGCGACCACGCCGCCGCCCGCCCCGCCGGCGCTGACCCGGCCCAGCATCGTCGTGCCGGCCAGTCCGTTGGGCACGACGGTCAGGACGCTGGCGGCCCCGCTCGCCGGCACCGTCACCAGGCGCAGCGT
>JAIUNK010000056.1 GCA_020161845.1 Actinomycetota bacterium | reverse complement strand
TCGCGGACACCGGCGCGGAGTATCTCGTCGCGGGCGACAACCTGTGCCTGCTCAATATTTCCGGCGTGCTGAACCGGCAGAGCGCCGGCGTGAAGCCGATCCACCTGGCCGAGATCCTGGCCAGCAGGGAAGGAGAGCGGACATGAGCGTGCAGGACCGTACGTCGGGTGCGGCAGGGCGAGCCCCGGTCGCGGGGCTGCCGGCGCCGCGTTTCGAGGGCGTCCGCAAGACGCCCGCCCCACCCGAAGGGGAGCTCATCGACGAGCCGCGCTTCCCGGTCGCGGCCAAGCGCGAACTGGAGTTGCCGGTCCAGCGGGGCAATCTGCATCACGCCATGACGACGATCCGCACCAAGCGGGCCCGGGTGACGGCCGAGTTGGGCCACTGGGAGGAGTTGCGGCTGGCCGGCGAGGCCATCAAGAACCGCACCCTGCGGCACCTGGACAGCTACCTGCTGCAGTTGGAGGAGAACCTGACCGCCGCGGGTGCCGTCGTGCACTGGGCCCGCGACGCCGCCGAGGCCAACCGCATCGTCGTCGATCTGGTCCGGGAGGCGCTCGCCGACGAGGACGTCACCTACGACGGCACCGGCGAGGCGGGCGCCGAGGTGGTCAAGGTCAAGTCGATGGTGACCCAGGAGATCGGCCTCAACGAGGCGCTGGAGGAGGCCGGGATCGCCGCCTGGGAGACCGACCTCGCCGAGATCATCGTGCAGCTCGGGCACGACCGGCCGAGCCACTTCCTGGTCCCGGCGATCCACCGCAACCGGGCCGAGGTGCGCGAGATCTTCCTCGACGAGATGGGCAACTACGGCAAGCCCGCGCCGCCCGATCTCGACAGCGAGCCTCGCAATCTGGCCGGCGCCGCCCGGCTGCACCTGCGGGAGAAGTTCCTGCGCGCCAAGGTCGGGGTGTCCGGGGCGAATTTCGCGGTCGCCGAGTCGGGCACCCTGGTCATCGTCGAGTCCGAGGGCAACGGCCGGATGTGTCTGACCCTGCCGCAGACCCTGATCACGGTGACCGGCATTGAGAAGGTGCTGCCGACGTTCGACGACCTCGAGGTGTTCCTGCAGCTGTTGCCACGGTCCAGCACGGCCGAGCGGATGAACCCGTACACCTCGCTGTGGACCGGCCCGCGGGCCGGGGACGGCCCGGAGAAGATGCACGTCGTCCTCCTGGACAACGGCCGCACCCGGGTGCTGTCGGACCCGCAGGGCCGCTCCGCGCTGCGCTGCATCCGGTGCTCGGCATGCCTGAACGTGTGCCCGGTGTACGAGAAGGTCGGCGGCCACGCCTACGGTTCGGTCTACCCGGGCCCGATCGGCTCGATCCTCACGCCGCAACTGCGGGGGACGAGCAGCGCGGTGGACAAGTCGCTGCCGTTCGCCAGTTCGTTGTGTGGGGCCTGCTTCGACGTGTGTCCAGTGCGGATCCCGATCCCGGACCTGCTGGTCTACATGCGCCATCAGGTGGTGGCGGCCAAGAAGGCCGAGGCGAAGAACACCCGGCGGCCGTTCCTGACCCACGGCGAGCCTGCCGCGATGACGGCAGCCGCCTGGATGATGAGCGACGCCAAGCGGTGGATCGCGGCCACCAAGGGGGCCGGCATCGGCGGCAAGCTGTTGGGTCGTGCCGACCATCTGGGGCCGTTGCCGTGGCCGGCCAGCCTGTGGACCAACGCCCGCGACGTACCGGTCCCACCCAAGGAATCGTTCCGCAGCTGGTGGCAGCGCGAGCGGGAGGGGAACCAGCGATGACGACCGCAAGCACCCGCAACGACCAGGCCCGGGCCGAGATCATGGCCCGGATCCGGTCCTCGCTGAGCGACGTGCCGGACACCCCACCGGAGCAGGACACCCCGGTGGCCTGGACCTACCACGCGGCGACCCGCCCGGATCTGGACCATGCCGGCGTCATCGACCTGTTCGTGGAGCGGGTCGAGGACTACCGGGCGACGGTGGTGCGCTGCCGCACGGCGGAGGTCCCGGACCGGATCGCCGCGGCCCTGCGTGAGCATGGGGCGCGCAGCGTCGTGGTCCCCGCCGGCCTGGACGGCGGCTGGGTGGCGGCGCTGGGGGAGTTCGAGGTACGTCGTGACGAGCCGCGCCTGAGCCGGGCGCAGCTCAACGAGACCGACGCCGTGGTGACCGCTTCGGCGGTCAGTGCCGCCGAGTCGGGCACGATCGTCCTCGATCACCGGCAGGACCAGGGCCGTCGGGCGCTGTCTCTGGTGCCGGACCTGCACGTCTGCGTGGTGCGGTCCGACCAGGTCGTCACCGACGTCCCCGAGGCGGTCGCCCGGCTGGCGCCGTCGGTCCGGGACGAGCATCTGCCGCTGACCTGGATCTCCGGCGGCAGCGCCACCAGCGACATCGAGCTGTCCCGCGTGGAGGGCGTGCACGGTCCGCGCACGCTGGTGGTGGTGCTCACCCAGGATTGATCGGCGACCATGACCGGCGCCCGTCCCCGTACCCGCAGTGGTGCGAGGCCGGGCGCCGCGGCGCGCTTACAGTTGACCCGGGCCCGGCACGGAGGAAGGCGGACGGGGTGCGCGAATACCTGCTCGTGTTCGTCGTGGCTGCCGCCGTCACCTACGCGACCACCCCGCTGATCCGCCGCCTCGCGATCCGGATCGGGGCGATCACCCCGGTGCGCGACCGCGATGTGCACGACACCCCGATCCCGAGGCTTGGGGGGCTAGCGATGCTGATCGGTTTCCTCGCGGCGGTCGCGATCGCCGCTCAGCTGCCCAAACTGCACTGCATCGTGGGCAGCGGGGCCGAGGACCTGGGCGACGTCACCGGGATCGGCGCCTGCGGTGGCCCGGGCGGCGGGGTCGAGATCCGCGGCATCGTCCTGGGCGCCATCATCGTGGCGCTCGTCGGTGCGATCGACGACGTCCGCGAGCTCGACTGGCTCACCAAGCTGTCCGGGCAGATTCTGGCGGCGGGGGCGATGGCCTATTCCGGGGTGCAGCTGCTCTCGCTGCCGATCCTCGGCGTCACCGTGCTGCCCGCGCCGTTGTTGATGGCCCTGACCGTGGGGATCGTCCTGGTCACCACCAATGCGGTGAACTTCATCGACGGCCTGGACGGGCTGGCGGCCGGGATTATCGGGATCGCCGCGCTGGCGTTCTTCATCTACGTCTACGGACTGTCCCGGTCCTACAACCCCCCGAACGTGTTCTCCACGGCGACGTTCGTCACGGCCGCGACGTTGGGCTGCTGCCTGGGGTTCCTGCCGCACAACTTCCATCCCGCCCGGCTGTTCATGGGCGATGCGGGCGCGCTGCTGCTGGGCCTGCTGATGAGCTCGGCGACGATCACCTTCATCGGCAACGTCGACCCGTCGGGCACGGTGGACGCCACCGGCGGGCAGATCGCGGGCAACCAGCAGCTGGCCATGTACCTACCGATCGCGCTGCCGCTGGCCGTCATGATCATCCCGCTGCTGGACATGACTCTCGCGGTCATCCGCCGGACGCGTCGTGGTGTCAGCCCGTGGTCCCCCGATGCGCAGCATCTGCAGCACCAGATGCTGCGCATCGGCCACACGCACGCCGGCGCCGTCCTCGTGTTGTACGCCTGGGCCGGCGTGATCGCCTTCGGGGCCGTCTTCCTGGCCTATCACGACGATCCACTCATCCCCGTGCTCTCGATCGCGATCGGGGTGCTGGCCACCTGGTGGCTGACTCGACGGTTGCCTGGTTGGCTGGACCGACGGACCTTGTGATAGCTTTCACAAGGCGCCGGACGCGCCCCACGGCCGTGGTCGCGGGGTCGATCGTCGGCCCCCTCCGATCGCGGCGAACAGCCGAAACGCCCCTCGTCGAATGGATAGCATGCAGCTCGTGGCCGACCACCGAAAGCCCCTACGGGCGTTCGGTGCGCGTGGCCCGGGGCGAACGACTGCCTCGTCGCCGGCCGGGCCCAGCGTTCGGCACGATGGGCCCACGCGCTCGGCGTACGGCGCCATGCTGCGCACCGCCGCCCTCGCGACGCTCCTGCTCGGCATTCTTGGCACCCTCGGCGCGGGGCTGACCCGCGGAGCCGCCGGCGCGCTGTCGTGCGCGCTCGGTGTCGCCTTCGTCGCGGCGATGTTCGCCGTCGGCATGGCGGGCCTGCGGCTGGTCCTGCGGGGCGGTGCGCATCTGGCTCAGGCTGGTGCGTTCGCCGTCTTCTTCCTCCAGATGTACGTCGGACTGATGCTCGCCGATGTGGGCCGCGGGGCCGGGTGGATCGATCCATCTGCCCTGGCAGCAGGCGCCATCGGGGCGACCCTGGTGTGGCAGGCTGGCATGGTCATCGGATTTGGTACGGCGCGACGACTCGTCTTCTCCCCAGACGATGCGGGCGCCCCGGGGACGCCTGCATCGGGCGCCGCCGGCCATGTCGGCATCGGGCGCAGAGCAGAGGAGGGCGGCGATGACCATTCCGCGTGATCGCGACGACGCTGCGGGCGCCGCTCCCAGCGGCAAGCAGCACGCTGCGCCGCATGCCACCGGCAAGCGCGCTCACGAAAGTGATCATCGCCACTACGACCGGTTGGGCCCCATCGGCGGCGGCGAAGACGTCTACTCCAATGTGCTGTCGCGCCTGCTAGCGGGCCCTTTGGTATTCGGGCTCCTGGGGTGGCTGCTGGACCGGTGGTTCGGCACGGCCTTCCTGCTGCCCGTCGGCCTGATCGGGGGGATGGCGTTGGCCATTTACGTGATCTGGCTCCGGTACGGTACAGCCGTGGCGCCCGCACAGCGGGCCGACCGCCCGAACCCCCCCCACGAGGAGACGCAGTGAGCGTGACCGCGTTGAGCATCCTGGCGTACCTGCCGGCCGAGGGCGAGTCACACTTCCCGCCCAAGCCGGAGGACTTCTGGCTTCCGATGTTTCAGGTGGGAGGCGTCTGGGTCACCCGCCCGATGGTGATCTGCGCCATCATCACTGCGGCGCTGGCGATCTGGCTCGTGGTGATGTCGAAGCGCGCCGCCGTGGTGCCCAGCCGGGGGCAGCACTACACCGAACTCATCTACGACTTCGCGCGCAACTCCATCGCGCGAGACATGATCGGCAGCAAGCACTTCCGCCCCTACCTGCCGCTGATCTTCGCGCTCTTCGTCTTCATCCTGTTCAACAACCTGGCCGGAATCATCCCGTTCCTGCAGCTGCCCACGATGAGCCGGATCGGCTTCCCGATCGGCCTGGTCCTGATCGTCTACGTGGTCTATCACTTCGTGGGCATCAAGCACATGGGCGTGGGCGGCTACTTCAAGCACATGGTGCCGCCGGGTCTGCCCGGCTGGGTCGTGCCGGTGGTCTTCCTGCTGGAACTGATGACCTACTTCATCACCCGACCGCTCACGCTCGCCCTGCGTTTGTTCGGCAACATGTTTGCCGGTCACATGGTGCTCGTCGTGTTCATCGTCGGTGGCTGGACGCTGTTCACCAGCGACTCCATCGGCCTGAAGTTCGTGGCGCTGCCCGCCTGGTTGATGGCCTTCGTGATGACCCTGTTCGAGGGTCTGGTGCAGTTCCTCCAGGCCTTTGTTTTCACCCTGCTCACCGCGTCCTACATCGCCGGTGCGTTGGAAGACTCGCACTGATCCCTAGACCCGTCCGGATGCCCGGCACCCGCCGGGCTTGCCCCACCAGAAATAGGAGAACCTCGAAATGACTGGCAGCATCAGCCTTGTCGGCTACGGCCTTTCCGCAATCGGCCCGGCCATCGCCGTCGGCCTGATCTTCGCGGCCTACATCAACGGCGTCGCCCGGCAGCCCGAGGCGCGCGGCATGCTCCAGCCGATCGCCATCCTCGGCTTCGCGCTCGCTGAGGCGCTCGCCATCTTCGGTCTGGTCCTCTTCTTCATCAAGAGCTGACCTCCACCCACGTCATCCATCCGCCCCCCTGGGGCATCGGCACCGAGGAGAGACACGTGGAGCAGGTTCTAGCGGCCGTAGGACGGCTCGCGACCGAGAGCGGCACCGGCGAGGTGCATGAGTCGGCCACCATGCCGATCCTGCCCTTCCTGCCGGAATTGGTCTTCGGCATCGTCTGCTTCGGCATCATCCTGGCCATCGCGGCGAAGATGTTCGTGCCCGCGATGGAGAAGGCCTATGCCGAGCGCCGCGACGCGATCGAGGGCGACATGTCCCGCGCGGAGAACGCCCTGGCCGAGGCCGAGGAGCTCAAGCGGCAGCACCAGGCGCAGCTCACCGAGGCGCGCAGCGATGCCGCCCGGCTGCGGGAAGAGGCGCGCGAGCAGGGCGCCTCGATCATCGCCGAGATGCGTGACCAGGCGCAGGTCGAGGCCGCGCGGATCCTGGAGAACGCCGGCAAGCAGATCGATGCGGAGCGCGCGCAGGCGATGGCCCAGCTGAAGGGCGACGTGGGCAAGCTGTCCACCGACCTGGCGAGCCGCATCGTCGGCGAGTCCCTGCACGACGAGACGCGCCAGCGCGGCATCGTCGAGCGATTCATCGCCGACCTCGAGGCCGGTCGAGTCGCCGGCGGTCCGGCCACCCCGGCGGGCACCAGGGAGGTCGACTTCTGATGGAGGGGTCCTCGCGCGGCGCGTGGCTGGCCACGCTGGCCAAGAGCCACGAGGTCGAGAAGGCTGACGGCCTGGACATCCGGGCGGTCGCCGGTGAACTCTTCTTGGTCAGCCAGCTCGTCGCCGCCGAGGCGAAGCTGCGCCGTGCGCTCGCCGACCCGTCCCGGGACGCCTGGCCGAAGCAGGATCTGGCCCGCAAGGTCTTCGAGGGCAAGGTCTCCGGACCCGCGCTGGACATCGTCCTGGCCGCGGTCGCCGGTCGCTGGGTCAAGGATCACGACCTGACCGACGCTCTCGAGCGGGCCGGCATCAACCTGGTCTTCGCCGCGGCGGAGCAGGACGGCCGGTTGAACAAGCTGCAGGACGAGCTGTTCAGCGTGCTGGAGTTGGTGACCAAGAACCAAGGGGTCCAAGACGCCCTCGGGAATCGGGAGGCCAACGCGACGTCGCGCTTCGAGCTGGTGCGCCAGTTGCTGGCCGGCCGGGTCTCGCAGGATGCCCTCTGGCTGGCGTCGCGACCGATCATCAACCCGCGTGGCCGCCGCTACGCGGCCACCCTCTGGCGGATGCTGGCGATCGCCGACATGCGGCGGCGCCATGTCACGGCGGTGGTGACGTCCGCAATCGACCTGACTCCGGAGCAGAAGCACCGCATCGAGGCTGCGCTGTCCCAGACCTATGGACGAGCGGTCAACGCCAACCTCGTCGTCGACCCCGCCGTTCTCGGCGGGATCCACGTGCGGGTGGGTGACGATGTCATCGACGGCAGCGTCGTCCGGCGCATCGAGGACGCCCGCCGGGCCGTCCTGGCCACCTGAGAACACGCCCAACGCCGCGAGCCGGCGACCCGCAAACCACACCCTCGGCCATCCCACAGCCAGTGCAAGAGGCCGGACGCATACGAGGAGAAGAGACACACGATGGCTGAGCTGACCATCAGCCCGGACGAGATCCGGGACGCACTGAACACGTTCGTTCAGTCCTACGAACCCGACGCCGCCACCCGCGAAGAGGTGGGTCGGGTCACCGATGCCGGTGACGGTATCGCGCACGTGGAGGGCCTGCCCTCGGCCATGACCAACGAACTCCTCCAGTTCGAGGACGGGACCCTGGGCCTGGCGCTGAACCTGGACGTGCACGAGATCGGTGTCGTCATCCTGGGTGACTTCTCCGGCATCGAGGAGGGGCAGACGGTCAAGCGGACCGGGGAGGTCCTCTCCGTCCCGGTCGGCGACGGTTATCTCGGGCGGGTCGTGGACCCCCTCGGCAACCCCATCGACGGTCTCGGCGAGATCCCGAACGAGGGCCGCCGCGAGCTGGAGTTGCAGGCACCCAACGTGATGCAGCGCAAGAGCGTGCACGAGCCGTTGCAGACCGGCATCAAGGCCGTCGACTCGATGATCCCGATCGGCCGCGGGCAGCGTCAGCTCATCATCGGCGACCGGCAGACCGGCAAGACCACGGTGGCGGTCGACACGATCATCAACCAGCGGGACAACTGGAAGAGTGGGGACGTCGACAAGCAGGTCCGCTGCATCTACGTCGCCATCGGCCAGAAGGGGTCCACGATCGCGTCCGTGAAGGGCACCCTCGAGGAAGCCGGCGCGATGGACTACACCACGATCGTGGCGGCGCCCGCCTCCGATGCGGCCGGCTTCAAATACCTCGCGCCCTACACCGGCTCCGCGATCGGCCAGCACTGGATGTACGCCGGCAAGCACGTGCTCATCATCTTCGACGACCTGAGCAAGCAGGCCGAGGCCTACCGCGCCGTGTCGCTGCTGCTGCGTCGCCCGCCGGGTCGCGAGGCCTACCCCGGTGACGTCTTCTACCTGCACAGCCGGCTCCTGGAGCGCTGCGCGAAGCTGTCGGATGAGATGGGCAAGGGGTCGATGACGGGGTTGCCGGTCATCGAGACCAAGGCCGGCGACGTCTCGGCGTACATCCCCACCAACGTCATCTCGATCACCGACGGCCAGATCTACCTGCAGGCCGACCTCTTCAACGCCAACGTGCGGCCCGCGATCGACGTCGGTGTCTCGGTGTCGCGTGTCGGTGGCTCCGCCCAGATCAAGGCTATGAAGGATGTCGCCGGACGCCTGAAGCTGGACCTCGCCCAGTTCCGGGCGATGGAGGCCTTCGCGATGTTCGCCTCGGACCTCGACGCGGCCTCGAAGGCCCAGCTGGCCCGGGGCGCGCGGCTCGTCGAGCTGCTCAAGCAGCCGCAGAGCTCGCCGTACCCGGTCGAGGAGCAAGTCGTCGCCGTGTGGGCCGGCACCGCCGGAAAGCTGGACGACGTCGAGGTCGAGGACATCAAGCGGTTCGAGAGCGAGTTCCTGGACTACCTGCGCCGCGAGCGGGGCGGGGTGCTCCAGTCGATCCGCGAGACCAAGAAGCTGGACGACGACGCCAAGCAGGGGCTGGAGGACGCGATGAGCGCGTTCAAGGGCCAGTTTGAGCCGGGCAAGGGCGTCTCGCTGGCCGGGCTTCCGCAGGACGAGGATGTGGACAACCTCCAGGACGAGGACGTGGACCAGGAGCGCATCGTCCGGCAGCGGTGAGCCGAGGCGCCGACGCCAGATCGCACCCGTGATCGGCGTCGGCTCCGGCCCCGGTCGCTGACCGTGCAGCCCTGACCCAGACCCGAGAACCACAGAGAGGCGGAAAGACATGGGAGCGCAGATCCGGGAGTACCGGCAGCGCATCCGCTCCGTCAAGGCGACGCAGAAGATCACGAAGGCCATGGAGCTGATGGCGGCTTCGCGGGTGATCAAGGCGCGCCAGCGAGTGGAGGATACGACGCCGTACGCCACCGCGATCACGAGCGCGCTCACCGCCGTGGCGAGCCACTCCGACGCCCGGCACCCGCTGACCACCGAGCCCGAGAACCCGCGCCGCGCAGCGGTCGTGATCATCGCGAGCAACCAGGGTCTGGCCGGTGGCTACATCTCCTCGGTGCTCAAGGAGAGCGAGGCGTTGGTCGGCAAGCTGCGGGACGAGGGCAAGGAGGTCGTTCCCTTCCTCGTCGGGCGCAAGTCGGTCTCGTTCTACCGGTTCCGGCACCGCGAGTACGCCGCGAGCTGGGAGGAATCGACCGACAACCCCAGCTACGAGACGGCCAAGAAGATCAGCGACCGCATCTTGGAGGAGTTCCTTACCGAGGGCGAGGCCGGGGTCGACGAAGTGCATATCGTCTACACCCAGTTCCGCACCATGGTGACGCAGACGCCGCGCGCGCTGCGGCTGCTCCCCATGGAGGTCGTCGACGCCGAGGAGGGTGGCGTCGAACCCGCGGCGGCGAAGGGCGGCCCGGATCTGCTGCCGCTCTACGACTTCGAGCCGGGCACCGAAGAGGTGCTCGACGCGATCCTGCCGCAATACGTGGCGCACCGGGTCTTCAACTGCTTGCTGCAGTCGGCGGCGTCCGAGCTCGCCGCTCGCCAGCGGGCGATGAAGTCCGCGACGGACAACGCCGACGAACTCATCCGGAAGTACACCCGGCTGGCCAACCAGGCCCGCCAGGCCCAGATCACCCAAGAGATCAGCGAGATCGTGGGCGGCGCAGACGCCCTCGCGGACGCCAAGTAAGAACACGAGGAGCACTTGCCATGAGCACTGCCTATGCCGAGCCGCAGGCCCAGCCGGCCCCGCACCCCGGTGGTCAGGGTCGCCTGTCCCGCATCATTGGTCCCGTCGTGGACGTCGAGTTCCCGTCCGACCAGATGCCGCACATGTACAACCTGCTGACCGCCGAGGTCGAAGTCTCCGGCCAGACCAAGAAGCTCAACCTCGAGGTCGCCCAGCACATCGGCGACAACATGGTGCGGGCCATCTCGCTGCAGCCCACCGACGGCCTGGTGCGGGGCACCACCGTCTATGACACGGGCGGTCCGATCTCGGTCCCGGTCGGCGATGTGACGCTCGGCCACGTTTTCAACGCGACGGGGGACTGCCTGGACCTGGCCGATTCTGGCCAGACTCTCGAGGTCACCGAACGATGGGGCATCCACCGTTCGGCGCCCTCGTTCGACTCGCTGGAGTCCAAGACCCAGATGTTCGAGACCGGCATCAAGGTCATCGACCTGCTCACGCCGTACGTCCAGGGTGGCAAGATCGGCCTGTTCGGCGGCGCCGGCGTCGGCAAGACCGTCCTCATCCAGGAGATGATCGCCCGCGTGGCGCGCGACCACGGTGGTGTGTCGGTGTTCGCCGGCGTGGGAGAGCGGACCCGCGAGGGCAACGACCTCATCGTCGAGATGGAGGAGGGGGGCTATCTGATGACCTACTCTGCCTGGAATGGCAGCCATTGTCGACTTTCGATCGCCACGTCCCGTGACCTCGTCACTTGGACAAAGCATGGAACGGCCTTTGGCGACGCCTACGACCACCTATGGTCAAAATCAGGGTCAATCATCTGCCGGGTCGAGGGGGGCAGGATGATCGCCACGAGAGTCAATGGTCTCTACTGGATGTATTGGGGGGAATCATCCATCTTTCTGTCCTGCAGCGAGGACCTGATTCACTGGCACATCATCACATCGACCCACGATGAGAAGAAGGTGAGCGAGTTTGACGACGGCTCGTATCACGTTCACTTCGAGGGAGGAGTCATTGGGCCACGTCCTGTGATGAGGCCTGGCAGGGGCCGATTCGACTCTGCTTTGGTCGAGCCCGGCCCACCAGCTATCCTGACGGACAAGGGAATTCTGCTTCTCTACAACTCCGCCAACTCAGATGACCCGACTCGTCCTCCCATGAGCTATGCCCCAGGGCAGGTCCTGTTTGACTCAAGGGATCCGGCGACCGTCATCGCCCGATGCACAGAACCCTTCATGACCCCCAACCAGCCCGGTGAGGAGATTGGACAGGTCAACAACGTTGTGTTCATTGAGGGCTTGGTCTACCATCAAGGTCAGTGGCTGCTTTACTTTGGGATGGCGGACTCTCTGATCGGAGTGGCTGTCTGCAAGGACGATGGCTTCCTGAAGTCCTGTGAGGGCTGGCAGGGCTCTGGTTCAGTCAAG
>JAIUNK010000010.1 GCA_020161845.1 Actinomycetota bacterium | reverse complement strand
TATCCCGATCCGCGACAAGACCGATCGGGGCAGGTCAGCGATCCACTGGGCGGCCGCAGCGTAGGAGGTCACCCCCGCACAGGCCGCCGCGATCAATGCCGTCAATACAGCCGCGAAACCGATACCGTCGGCCCTGCGCACGACGGGGATCAGGCAACACGGACAGCACCTGAACGAGTTCGGGGATCTCCTCAGCGATCACCGGCGCCAGGCTTGGCGAGCGCCCAGCAACGAGAGACGATACGAACGCAGGCATGACGACCTCCACGGGCTCGGGTGACGTTAACACTCACTACGATCCCGTGACCGTCATGCCTGCCCATACACCCACGCCGGCGTGTCGTCACGCCGCCACGCCGACAACCCCAGAATGAACTGCCCCTGGCCTCGGAAGGCGTATGGCGCTGCTCCGCCCTCGGCCCGGTCGCGTCGATGGGCGGTATTTGCTCTATCGTTACCTGGCTCCGGACTTCCAAGAAATGATCCAGCAGAAGGCGATTCATGGCGCGACCGTGGACAGGATCGCGCTAACATCCATGGGCTCTTGGTCTATCCGTGTTCATGGCGAACCAGAGCAGCGGGCGATTGCGGAGGTGCTGGGTGCGCTCGACAACAAGATCGCCGCCAACGGCCGACTCGCCAGCACGGCGGACTCGCTAGCTGTTGCTCGCTTCCGGCAAGCATCTACTCACGACGGTATCGAGGGATTGACTTACGCAGATGTCGCGGAAGTCGGTGGCGGCGGCACTCCAAGCACAACGAATCCGTCGTATTGGGAGGGTGACATCCCATGGGCGACTCCGACGGACGTGACTGGCTTGCCTGGTCCATACCTTCTCGGAACGGCCCGGAACATCACATCCGGCGGCCTCCGAGCATGTGCCTCGAGTCTTTACCCGAAAGACTCGATTCTTATGACCTCAAGGGCTACCATCGGCGCGTTCGCGATGGCCACGGTCCCGACGGCGGTGAATCAAAGCTTTATCGTCGCGTCAGCGACTGCTCCCGATGGTCAATGGTGGCTATTTCACGAGATGCGGTCTCGCGTTGACGACTACCTGTCCGTCGCTAATGGTGCGACTTTCCTAGAGCTGAGTCGAGGTCGGTTCAGATCTTTGCCGGTCCTATGGGCGGACCAGTCCACCTTGCGGAGCTTCGGCGAATGCGTGAAGCCACTGCATGATGCGGCCCGGCAGGCACTGGTGGAGGGTGCGCAACTTGCGGCGCTGCGGGATGCGTTGTTGCCCGAGCTGATGTCCGGGCGGATGCGGGTGAAGGACGCCGTACGAGAAGCAGAAGAGGTGCTGTGATGGCCAGTCGACGCGCGAACGAGGCGGCCTGGGAGCAGCTCGCCCTCGACGTCCTCGCCGACCTCGGCTGGACGGTCCGAACCGGTGAGGACATCTCCCCGCTCCGCGGCGAGCGGGAGAGCTGGGCGGACCCGACGATCCAACCCCGCCTGGCCGCGGCCCTCACCAGGCTGAACCCGGCCGTGCCCACGACGTACCTGCATCAGGCCCAGGCGGAGATCCTGCGCCCGCGGTCCGCGGACGCCCTCACCGAGAACCTGCGGCTGCACGAGGCCATGACGGCCGGGTACCGGGACCTCAGCTACCTCGACGCCGATGGGGTCGAGCAGAACCCGACGCTCCGGCTGATCTCGCACAAACCGGAGGAGAACGAGTACCTCGCCGTGAACCAGGTCCGGATCCAGGACCGGGACCACCACCGCCGATTCGACGTCGCACTCTACGTCAACGGCCTCATGGTCGCCGTCATCGAACTGAAGGATGCCGCCAACGAGCGCACCAGCTCGGCCGGCGCGCACGCGCAGCTCGCGACGTACGTCTGCGAGTTCCCGCTGGCCTTCCGCAGCGTTCTCGCGAACATCGCCAGCGACGGGACGACGGCGCTCTACGGCACCCCGTTCACCGGGCTCGACCACTTCAGCCCGTGGAACGTCGACGACGACGGCGCCGTCATCCGGCCGGGGGACCGACAGGACTACGACGACGAATGGCACTCCCCGCTCGCTCTGTTGCTGCGCGGCCTGTTCAACCTCGACCGATTCGGGCAACTGCTGCGGGGCTACACGACGTACGCCGCGTCGAAGGAGCTCGGGCTCGTCAAGCGGATCGCCAAACCGCATCAGTACTTCGCCGTCACGGCTGCCGTCGGGCACACCGTCCGCGCCACCCGCGGCGATGGCCGGATCGGTGTCGTCTGGCACACGCAGGGCTCCGGCAAGTCGATGGAGATGGAGCTCTACGCCGCCGCTGTGCACCGCGAGCCCGCACTCGGCAATCCGACGATCATCGTCATCACCGACCGGACCGAACTCGACGGGCAGCTCCACCGCACCTTCGCGGCCAGCACGATCGTTCCCGAGACGCCGGTGCAGATCACGTCACGCGCGCAACTCCGCGAGGCGCTCACTGGGCTGGCTACCGGCGGCATCTTCTTCACGACGCTTCAGAAGTTCGGCCTCGCCAAGGAGGAACGCGACGCGGGCCTGGCGCACCCTACGCTGACCGATCGGCACAACGTGCTTGTCGTCGTCGACGAGGCGCACCGCAGCCATTACGACGACCTCGACGGCTACGCCCGACACCTGCACGACGCCCTGCCGAACGCCTCCTTCATCGCCTTCACCGGCACCCCCATCGCCCAGGGCGAACGCGACACCAGGCACGTCTTCGGCGACGACATCGACGTCTACGACCTCACCCGCGCCGTCGAGGACGGCGCCACCGTGCCGGTCTACTTCGAGCCGCGACACATCGTCATGCGCCGCGCCGAGGGCGTCACCGACGAGGACATCGACGCCGCCGCGGACGAAGCCACGCTCGACCTTGACGACATCGAACGCCGCCGCGTCGAGGCGGCCGTGGCCCGGATCAATGAGGTCTACGGCCATCCCGACCGCATTCGCAAGCTCGTCGCCGACCTGCTAGCCCACTGGGATCAGCGCAAGGCCACCATGCGCGCCACCCTTGAGGTCGACGGCAAGGCGATGGTCGTCGCCGCGACCCGCGAGATCGCGGCCTGCATCTACGAGGAGGTCGTGCGTCAGCGGCGCCAGGCTGGCGACGACACCTGGCATTCCGACGCCCTCGACGGCGGCAAGGTCAAGGTGATCGTCTCCGGGTCGGCTTCCGACACCGGCGCCGTTGCTGCGCACGTCCGCAAGGAGCATGAGCAGAAGAGCGTGAAGGCCCGAGTCAAGGCGGCCGACGACCCCCTCGAGATCGTCATCGTCAAGGACATGTTCGAGGAGGCCCGCTCATACGACGTACCGGCCGACCCGGCCGCCTGGTCAGAGGAGATCCCGGCGCATCCGACGTCGGTCTCCGCGCGCTACCGCAAGCTCGCCGGTCAGCTCAACCGGGCGTGGTCGATCGGCGGGGGGTCGGAAACCCTGGCCGAGCGGATCGCCGATTTCCGCTTTCACTCCGACGTGCGAGTCCTGCTGGCCAAACAGCAGGCGGAACTGTGCCGGGCGTCCGGGCGCCCGGTCCCCGAGGAGGTGGAACGGCTGCTGCGCTCGCTGATCGCCGAACACACGGGCTCCGGGGAGGTCGTCGACATCTACGCGGCGGCCGGGATCGATCGCCCCGACCTGACCCGGCTCACGCCCGCGGCGCTCGACAAGATCCGCCAGACCAAGAGTCCGCACCTGGCCATCGAGGCGCTGCGTGCCGCCCTCCTCGCCGACGCCGACGCTGTGACCGGCGGCAACATCGCGCGGGAGCGGCAGTTCAGCCAGCGTCTCGCCGAGCTGATGAACCGGTATCTCAACGCCCACCTGACCGCCGCCGAGATCATCGAAGAGCTGATCCAGATGGCCAAGGACATCGCGGCGGAGGCTCGGCGGGGTGAGCAGTTCGACCCGCCGCTGGACCGTCGCCAGCTCGCGACGTACGACGCGCTGGCAACGAACGAGTCCGCCGACCTGATCATGGGCCAGGACACCCTGGCCAAGATCGCGCGGGAGCTGGTTGACGTCGTCCGGCGTGGCGTCAAGACCGACTGGACCGTCCGCGAAGACGTCCGGGCGAAGCTGCGCAGCTCGATCAAGCGGCTGCTCGTGAAGTACGACTACCCACCCGACCAGCAGCAAGAGGCCATCGCCCGAGTCATCGAGCAGATGGAGCTCTTCGCCGCCAAGGAAGAAGCCTGAGGAGGCGCGATGGCCGTTCCCGTCCCCATCAGGCTGTTCCACATCACGCGGCTCGAACATTTGCCGTCCATCGCCCAGCACGGGCTCTGCTGCGACGCGGACGCGCATGCCGAGGGACGGCTCACCGTAGAGATCGGGAACACTGAGATCAAAGATCGACGCAAACACCGCACGGTACCAGCCGGGCCGGGCGGCATGGTCGCCGACTACGCACCCTTCTACTTCGCGGAGCGCAGCCCGATGCTCTTCGCGATTCACCGAGGCAACGTCTCGACCTACGCCGAGGGACAGGTCGGGGTGGTGTACCTATGCAGCACCCTGGAGCGAGTGCGAGCGCTCGGACTTCCCTGGGTGGCCACAGACCGCAACGCCGTGCTCCGTCTGGCCAAGTTCACCGACGACCAGAACGACCTCGCAGATCTCATCGACTGGGACATCATGCGGGTGCGCTACTGGTCGGACTCGCAGGACGACAAGGAGCGTCGGCAGGCGGAGTTGCTCGTTCATCGTCGCGTCCCCTGGGAGGCCATCGAGTTCATCGGGACACGCACGGAGGCGGATCTGTCGAGGGTCCGGCAGGCGCTCGCTACGCTGGAAGTGAGCCACGTCCCCAGAAGCGATGTCAGAGGTCGCTGGTACTTCTGATGCATGACCAGCAACGGAGCTCCCATGATCCGCGAAGTGCACGGCAATCTGCTTGCCGACGATGCGGATGCGCTGGTCAACACGGTCAATACGGTGGGCGTGATGGGCAAGGGCATCGCCCTGCAGTTCAAGCGGGCTTACCCGGAGATGTTCCGCGACTACGAGCGGATCGCTAAGGCCGATGGGCTGGAGATCGGGCGGATGCACGTGTGGGCGACGGGTGCCCTGGCCGCTCCGCGCTACATCATCAACTTCCCGACCAAGCGGCACTGGCGCGCCCCCTCGCGCATGGCCGACATCGAGGCGGGCCTGTCAGACCTCGTCCAGGTCGTCCGCGACTTGGCGATCACCTCGATCGCCGTACCGCCCCTGGGCTGCGGCAACGGGGGCCTGAACTGGGCAGACGTCGCCCCACGGGTGCGGGCGGCGCTCGAGCAACTGCCTGACGTGGACATCCGCGTTTACCCGCCAGCCGGTGCTCCCTCGGCGCGAGAGATGGTCAACCGCGAAACGCCGCCGAGGATCACGCCAGTCCGTGCGGCACTGCTCGGCTTGATGACGGCCTATCAACAGCTCACCTGGGACTGGCCCTCGCAGATCGAGACGCAGAAGCTGGCGTACTTTCTGCAGGTCGCTGGCCTGGACATGCGGCTTGCGTTTGTGAAAGGGCCCTACGGCCCGTACGCCGACAACCTGCGCAAGACCCTGCGGGACATGGAGGGCCACTACATCGTCGGCTTTGGCGACGGTACGTTGCGTCCACTGGAGGGGGAAGCCATCGAGGTCACTCCCGTCGGCCGGCATCAGCTGGAGTCAGCCATGGCGAAGAATCCGCAAGCCGAGCAGGAGTTCCAGCGGGTCCTGGACCTCGTGTGCGGATTTGAGAGCACATACGGGCTCGAGCTCCTGGCTTCGGTGCATTGGGCTGCCGTCCGTGAGGGCGCCGCATCTGCCGAGGAGGCGGGTGAGATCGTCCGAGACTGGACACGGCGCAAGGCGACGATGTTCACGCAGCCCCACGTGAAGGCGGCCTGGGAAGCGCTGGGTCGTGGCGGGTGGCTCGCCTCCGCAGAGGCGCCGGTCGGCTGACCACCCCCACGTGCTGGTGGCCACCGCGGGGCCACCGGACCGGCTCCGCGCACTCCCCGCGACCTGGCAGGATGAGGGCGTGAGTGAGCAGCGCGAGATCCTGACCTGGGAGACGTTCGGCACGGCCTCCCGCGAGCTGGCCCAGATGGTGGTCGATGACGGCTACCAGCCCGACATCATTCTTTCCATCACCCGTGGCGGGCTGCTGCCGACCGGCGCGATCAGCTACGCGCTGGACCTCAAGGCGCTGCACATCATCAACGTCGAGTTCTACACCGGGATCGAATCCCGGCTCCTGGAGCCGGTGTTCCTGCCGCCGCTGCCCGCGACCGCCGACCTGTCCGGGCAGAAGGTCCTCATCGTCGACGACGTCGCCGACACCGGCCACACCCTCAATCGCGTCAAGGAGTTCTGCGCGCCGCACGTTGCCGAGGTGCGCGTGGCGGTGCTCTACGAGAAGCCGCCGTCGGTCGTCAAGGCCGACTATGTCTGGAAGCACACCCCGCTGTGGATCACCTTCCCGTGGTCGGCGCTGCCGCCGATCATGCGCAACAGCGCCAACGAATGCTGACAGCCGAGCCGAAGCGGGTCGCGCCCTGTGGCGCGGCTCATGCCCTAACCCACCGGCCGATCGGTCAGCGGAAACTTATCCTCGAAATATGACCGTCACCGATACCCCCGTCCTGGACCAGTCCCAGCTGGCCCCATCCCAGCTGCCCGACGTGGCCGACATGGAACTCCACCGGGCCCTTCAGGAGTCGATGGACCTGCGCGATCAGGGCCACTGCGACGACTGAGCCGGCGCCCGGCGGCCGCCGACGTCGGAGGGCATTTCGTTCCGACATATGAGAATGCTGTCCCACCCCGCAAGACGGGGGCGTACGCTCGGAGCATGAGCGACGCCGCCACATCGATCAATCTCGCCTGCATCCCCGGCGACGGGATCGGACCGGAGGTCGTCGGGCAGGCCCGCGCGGTGCTCGATGCGCTCGCCGCGAGCGGCGCCGGCCCGCGCATCGCCGCGACCGACTACGACCTGGGCGCGCGCCGGTGGCACGCGACCGGCGAGGCGCTGCCCGCCGGCGTGGTCGATGAGCTGCGCGGCCACGACGCGATCCTGCTCGGCGCCATCGGCGACCCCACGGTCCCCAGCGGCGTGCTCGAGCGGCAACTCCTCCTCGCGCTGCGCTTCCAGCTCGACCACTACGTCAATCTGCGCCCGGCGCGCCTTTTCCCGGGCGTCAAGAGCCCCCTCGACGTGGCCCACGTCGCCCCGAACGGCATCGACTTCGTCGTGGTGCGCGAGGGCACCGAGGGCCCCTACACCGGCAACGGTGGCGCCCTGCGGGTGGACACCCCGGCGGAGATCGCCACCGAAACGAGCGTCAACACGCGGTACGGCGTGGAGCGCGTGGTCCGCTACGCCTTCGCGGCGGCCCGGGAGCGTGACCGCAAGCACCTGACCCTGGTGCACAAGCACAACGTGCTCACTCACGCGGGGCACCTGTGGCGTCGCACCGTCGAGGCCGTGGCCAGCGAGTTCCCGGACATCGCCACGGCGTACCAGCACGTGGACGCCGCCACGATCTTCATGGTGGCCGACCCGGGACGCTTCGACGTCATCGTGACCGACAACCTCTTCGGTGACATCATCACCGACCTGGCGGGCGCGGTCGTCGGCGGCGTCGGGCTGGCCGCCAGCGGCAACATCAACCCCGACCGCACGGCCCCGTCGATGTTCGAGCCGGTGCACGGCTCGGCGCCCGACATCGCCGGGCAGGGCAAGGCCGACCCCACCGCCGCGATTCTGTCGGCCGGGATGATGCTGGCGCACCTGGGGTACGCCGAGGGGGCCGCCCGCATCGACGCTGCTGTCGCCGAGGATCTCGCCGCCCGCGCCGGTCGTCGCGAGGAGCGCTCCACCACTCAGATCGGCGCCGCCATCGCAGGACGAGTAGCCTGACGCGTCAGTCGATGGGCTGACGCGTCGGAGCCGGCCACCGCCGCCGGCTCAATCGCGAGTGGCGCATGAGGGCCCGCGGGTAGTCTGCCCGCAAGAGGCCAACTCCTGAATCTCCAGTGGACCCGTCGTACCCGTGAGGACCCCATGACCGCCTTGAGTTTCGCCACGCAACCCCACCCGAACCCCGCCTCCGCCGCCGACCGGGCGGCTGTCCTGGCCAACCCCGGATTCGGCAAGCACTACACCGACCACATGGCCCTGGCCACCTGGACCAAGGATGGGGGCTGGCGTGATGCCAAAGTCGCGCCGTTCGGGCCCCTGCCGCTGAGCCCCGCCGCGGCTGTCTTCCACTACGCCCAGGAGATCTTCGAGGGGCTCAAGGCCTACCGGCACGAGGATGGTTCGGTCTGGACGTTCCGGCCGCAGGCGAACGCGGAGCGGATGCAGGCCAGCAGCCGCCGTTTGGCAATGCCGGAGCTGCCGACCGATGACTTCATCGCGTCGATCCGGGCACTGGTGAGTGCCGATGAGGCCTGGGTGCCCGCCTACGGCACCGGCGAAACCAGCCTCTACCTGCGGCCCTTCATGTTCGCCTCCGAGCCGTTCCTCGGCGTGCGACCCGCCAACGAGATCACCTACTGCGTGATCGCCTCGCCGGCCGGGGCCTATTTCGCCCGCGGCGTCAAGCCCGTCAACCTGTGGGTGTCCACCGGATTCGCCCGCGCCGGCGCCGGCGGCACCGGCGCCGCCAAGTGCGGCGGCAACTACGCCAGCTCGCTGGCCGGCCAGCTGGAGGGCATCCAGCACGACTGCGACCAGGCCGTCTTCCTAGATTCCGGGACACACGAATACATCGAAGAGCTCGGCGGGATGAACCTGTTCTTCCTGTACCGGGACGGTCGGCTGGTCACCCCCGAGCTCAACGGCAGCATCCTGCCCGGCGTCACCCGCCGCTCGATCCTGGAGCTCGCCCCGGAACTGGGCCTGCAGCCGCAAGAGCGCCGCATCGCCATCCAGGAGTGGAAGGACGGCGCGGCCTCCGGCGAGATCACCGAGATCTTCGCGTGCGGAACCGCCGCGGTGATCAACCCGGTCGGCGAGCTGCGCTGGGAGGGTGGATCGTGTGATCACCGTCCGGCCGGTGCGGGCGAGGACTACGGCGAGGTGACGCACCGGTTGCGCGCGATGCTGCTGGACCTCCAATACGGCCGGGTGCCGGACACCCGAGGCTGGTTGACCCGCCTGGTCTAGGCCGGGCCCTCAGCCGGGCAGACTGGTGGGAAAGAGTCGTACGCCGTCGCACAGCTGCCTGGGGCGGTCCACCAGCCGGTGGAATCCCCAGTCGCGGCCGCCGGCCAGGGCGACCAGTCCGGCGCGCGCCAGCGTCTGCGGCCACCCGGCGATCGGCGTGTCCCGGGCGCTCCACCAGGCCAGCTGTCCGCGTGCGGTGAGCAACATCGACAGGGCCTCGCCGAGGCCGCGGCGCCGCAGCTGGGAGCCGTCGACCACGTCGGGGCCGAGCAGGATCAGATCAGCGGGGACCCGGCCCGCGTAGGTGTCCGATTGCCCCGCGTCGCCGCACACCACGCTGAAGCCGGGCAGCCCCAGGCGTCGCAGCGCCGCCGACGCGCGGGCCGCGACAAGGGGGTCGTCCTCGACGAAGGCGGCCGCCAGCCCCTGGAGGGCGTCCTTCTGCCGGCTCAAGACCGAGGTGACCAGCGCATCCCGGGTGGCGCCGATGCCCAGAATCGTCGCCGGTCCGTGGGCGGACCCCAGCCAGGCCAGCATCGGGGCCACCCGAGGGTCCTCGAGCGTCCTGCCGGCGTGCTTCGCCGGGTCTCCTCGACCGGATGGCATGCCCCTTAGGGTGTCAGCGCCGACTCGGCCCCGATAGCCTCATCGGCGCCGGTGCGCAGCAGTTTCGACAGTGTTCACGTGATCGCCCGCAACCGTTGGCAGGCGTTCACCAGACGGGCTCTCAATTCGGTTCCGCGAGCGACAATCTCGCGTTGTCGCGCGACGTACGCGGCGCGTCCCTCCGCCGTCTCGACCGGCACCGGCTCGAGCCCGAACGGGCGGACGTCGTACGGGCTCGCGGCCATGTCCAGACGCCGCGCGGTCAGCGCCAGGTCCAGACAGTCCAGCGCCAGCTCGCTGGGCACCGCAGGGCTCAACTTCATGGCCCACTTGTAAAGATCCATGCTGGCGTGCAGGCACCCCGGTTGTTCGTGCTCGGCCTGGGTGGCCCGGCTGGGGCGCAGCTCGTTCAGCGGTACGGCGGGTGGGGTGAAGAACCGATAGGCGTCGAAGTGGCTGCACCGGATCTGTGCCGCGGCGACGACCGCGTCGGCTTCGGCTTGGCTCACGCGCAGGGGCAGCTGTTCGTGGCGTCGCTCACCCTCACGTGATCTGTAGATCATCGCCCATTCGTGCAGACCGAAACACGAATAGGTCGGCTGCCGCGCGGCTGTCGCCGACAACAGTTCGCTGATCCAGGCGACCGTGTCGCCGCGGTCGCGCCGGAAGCTCGCGGCGTCGAAGATCGTTCCGTCGCCGATGGCCGCGTAGTGCTTCCAGGAGCGGCGGCCCGTCGGATCCCGGTCGCGGCGCAGCGTGACGCCGGGTCCGGGATGCCAGCGGCGCAGCTGGCCGGGGCGATACGAGTAGTAGACCCACAGAAAGTCCTCGACGGGATGCTTGCGGCCGCTGCGACGGCGGTGCAGATGCGCCGCCACGAGGTCCTCGACCCGTGTCACGTGGGCGCGTTCGCGCTCGCGCCAGACCTCCTCGGCCAGTTCCTGCACCGGGTCGACGTTACGCCGGTCGACGCTGCCGGTCGATGCCGTCGATGTGCCGTCGATGTGCCGTCGATGTGCCGTCGGTCGATGCGCGGTCGGCTGACGTGGCCCCCTCATCAGCCTTGTACTGGCCCATGAGTCAGGCATACTCTGGAGAGAGTATCTGGCGCCGTCGTTCGCATGGATAACCGGCGGCCCGCCCGCGAGTGGCCCTTAACCATGCCCGACCCGCTGGCCTATCCTGCGGGGCAACGGTTAGGACCTACGTCGGGCTCGCGGAGGCACCATGGGACAGCTGCGGATCACCGTCAATGGCACGCGCTACGAGACGGAAGCCGGCCCGCACGCCACGCTGCTGAACTGGCTGCGGGAGCAGGGTCTGCTGGCCGCCAAGGAAGGCTGTGCCGAGGGGGAGTGCGGCGCCTGCGCCGTGTTGCTCGTCCGGCCTGACGGCGCGGGCGCCCGGCTGGAGAGCGTCAACTCCTGCCTGGTGACGCTCGGGGCGCTGCACGAATCCGAGGTGATCACCGTCGAGGGGTTGGGTTCGCCGGCCGCGATGCACCCCACCCAGGAGGTCATGGCGGTCGCCGGCGGGAGCCAGTGTGGCTACTGCACACCGGGATTCGTCGCCAGTTTGGCGGGGGAATACTACCGGCGCGACCGCGTCGCCGGCCAGCACGGCGCGGCCAATGGGGTCGATCTGCACGCCCTCGCCGGCAACCTGTGCCGGTGCACGGGCTATCGACCGATCCGGGACGCGGCGTACGCGTTGGACTTCCCGCCCCCCGACGACGCCTGGTTCGCCCGGATGGAGCGCCTGGCGGGGGCGCCCCAGCCGGTGGCACTGCGCGACTCCGACGGCGAGTTCGTCCGGCCGCACAGCCTGGGGGAGGCGCTGGAACTGCTCTCCCGTGAGGGGGCCGTTGCGCTTGCCGGGGGCACCGACCTCGGCGTCGAGCGGAACCTGCGCGGGGCTCGCCCCTCCCTGGTGGTAGCCGTCGACGGTCTGCCCGAACTGCGCGAACTCATCGTCGCCGACGAGGCGATCGAGATCGGCGCTGCCCTGACGCTCGCCGAGGTCGAGCGGGGGTTGGCGGGGCGGGTGCCGCTTCTGGATCAGTTGTTCCCGCAGTTCGCCAGTCCGCTGATCCGGCACGCCGCGACGTTCGGCGGCAACCTCGGCACCGCCTCGCCGATCGGTGACGGTCCGCCCGCGCTGCTGGCGCTGCGCGCGAGCGTCGTGCTGGCCGGCCGCCAGGGGCGGCGTGAGGTGGACCTGGCCGACTACTTCACCGGCTATCGCACCACCCGGTTGCAGGCCGGCGAGCTGATCCGGTCCGTTCGGATCCCGCTACCGCTGGCGCCGCAGGTGACCTTCCAGAAGATCGCCAAGCGCCGCTACGACGACATCTCCAGCGTGGCCGTCGCCGTGGCGCTGGACGTCATCGACGGGGTGGTCCGCTCGGCGACGATCGGCCTCGGCGGAGTTGCGGCCACCCCGCTGCGGGCCCGGGCCACCGAGGCGGCCCTGGTCGGGCAGCCCTGGACCATGGCGGTCGCCCGCCGGGCCGGCGACGTCCTGCGCACCGAGGGCACACCGATCACGGACACGCGCGCCAGCGCGGACTATCGGCGGGCGATGCTGGGGGAGGCCCTGCCCAGATTCTTCGCCGAACTCGGCGATCCCCGTGGCAGCAGCGAGGTTGTGGAGGTGGCGTCATGACGAGTTTCATCGACCGGCCGCAGGGCGCCGCCGTCGGGCAGCCCCTGCCCCATGTCGACGCGCCGGGCCACGTCACCGGCACGGCGTACTTCACCGACGACCTGGTGGGCCGCTACAGCGGGTTGCTGCACGCCTACCCGGTCCGGGCGCCGCACGCGCACGCCCGCATCCTGCGGATGGACGTCACCCCGGCCCTGGCGCTGCCCGGGGTGATCCGGGTGCTGACCGCCGACGACGTGCCGGGCGTCAACGACTCCGGGGTGCACCACGACGAGCCGTTGTTCCCGACCGAGGTGATGTACCACTCCCAGGCGGTGGCCTGGGTGCTCGGCGAGACCCGCGAGCTGGCTCGCCGGGGTGCCGCGCTGGTCGAGGTCGACTACGAGGTGCTGCCCGCGATCGTGACGATCGCCGAGGCCATCGCGGCGGACAGCTTCCAGGGGAACCAGCCGACCCTGCGCACCGGCGACGCCGTCGCGGCGCTGGAGGCGGCCGCCCACCGGTTCAGCGGCGAACTTGAGATCGGCGGCCAGGAGCACTTCTATCTGGAGACGCATGTCTCGATCGCCATGGTCGACGAGGCCGGGCAGATTTTCATCCAGTGCTCGACGCAGCATCCCACCGAGACCCAGGAGATCGCGGCGCACGTCCTGGGCCGCCGATCCCACGAGATCACCGTCCAATGCCTGCGCATGGGTGGGGGATTCGGCGGCAAGGAGTTCCAGCCGCACGGGCTCGGCGCGGTCGCGGCGCTCGGCGCCACCCTCACCGGCCGACCGGTCTCGCTGCGGCTGGACCGGCAGCTCGACATGACCATGACCGGCAAACGGCACCCGTTCCACGCCTCGTGGGAGGCCGGCTTCGACACCGAGGGGCACCTGGTTGCCCTCGCGGCCACGCTGACCGCCGACGGCGGCTGGAGCCTGGACCTGTCGGAGGCCATCCTCGCCCGGGCCCTGTGCCACGTGGAGAACGCCTACCGGATCCCGAACGTGCAGGTGCTGGGGCGGATCGCCAAGACGAACAAGACCTCCCAGACCGCGTTCCGCGGCTTCGGAGGACCCCAGGGCATGTTGGTGGCCGAGGACATCATGGGGCGCTGTGCGCCGCTGCTCGGGCTCGCCCCGCAGGAGCTGCGGCGGCGGAACCTCTACCAGCCTGGAGACCGTACGCCGTACGGGCAGGACGTCAAGGATGCCGAGCGGATCGGGCAGATCTGGGACCACCTGACCACGACCGCCGAGCTCGCCGACCGGCAGGCGGAGATCGACGCCTTCAACGCCGAACACCCCTACCGAAAGCGCGGATTGGCGATCACGCCGGAGAAGTTCGGGATCTCGTTCAACTTCACCCCGCTGAACCAGGGCGGGGCGCTGGTGCACGTCTACAAGGACGGCTCGATCCTGATCAACCACGGTGGCACGGAGATGGGGCAGGGCCTGCACACCAAGATGATCCAGGTGGCGGCCAGCGCGCTCGGCGTCCCGGTGGAGCTGGTGCGGCTCGCGCCCACCCGCACCGACAAGGTGCCGAATACCTCGGCCACGGCGGCCAGTTCGGGGGCCGATCTGAACGGGGCCGCGGTCAAGGACGCCTGCGACCAGATCCGCGACCGGCTCGTCGAGGTCGCCGCCACGGTGCTCAACCGCCGCCTCGAGGGCCTGGCCGTGCCGGCCCGCGACATCCGCATCGTCGACGGCTGGGTCCACCCGGTGGGCCGGCCCGAGGTGGGGTTGACGTTCAAGGACCTGGTGACCACGGCGTACCTGATGCGGACCAAACTGTGGGCGGCCGGCTACTACCGCACCGAGGGACTGCACTGGGACGGTGCGAGCATGACGGGGGCCCCGTTCAAGTACTTCAGCTACGGCGTCGCCTGCGCAGAGGTCGAGGTCGACGGGTTCTCCGGGACTCCGACGCTGCGCCGCATCGACATCGTGCAGGACGTCGGAGACTCGCTGTCCCCGCTGATCGACCTCGGCCAGATCGAGGGCGGCTTCCTGCAGGGCGTCGGCTGGATGACGCAGGAACAGCTGCTGTGGGACACCTCGGACGGTCCCGGGCGGGGGCGCTTGCTGACGCAAGCAGCCTCGACGTACAAGCTGCCGAGCATCGGCGAGCTGCCCCCGGTCTTCAACGTGGAGCTGCTGGAGCGGGCCACCGAGACGGGAGTCGTCTACGGCTCCAAGGCGATCGGCGAACCGCCGTTGACGTTGTCGATCTGCGTGCGGGAGGCGATCCGGCAGGCCTGTGCAGCCTTCGGGCCGTCCGGCCGGGAACAGCACTTGGGGATGCCGGCGACGGCGGAGGCGACGTACTGGGCCTTGTCCGACGCCCGCGCCGCCGTCGACGCGCCGGAGGATTCTTCGCCGGCCCTGGAGGAGGCGGGAACGATGGCCGTCCAGCAGGGCGACCCGACCGTGCCTGATGGGCGGCAGGCGGCCGATGAGGCGGTGCCGGCCGTCCGCTAGCGTGCTGGTCAAGGACGATCAGCCCAGGAGGCTCGGATGAAGATCGCTCGGTACGTGGTCGAGGACACCCCGAGCTACGGCGTGGTGATGAGCGAGGACGGCGAGCCCGCGTGGCTGGCCCAGGTGGGCGGCGACCCGCTCTACACGCAGGTGACCGCCACCGGCGTGCGGCACGAGCTGGGCGACGTGCGGCTGCTCGCGCCGGTGATCCCGCGCAGCAAGGTCATCGGGGTGGGCCGCAATTACGCCGAACACGCCGCCGAACTGGGCAACGTGGTGCCTGGCGAACCGCTGCTGTTCCTCCTGCCGAACACGGCGGTGTGCGGGCCCGACGACCCGGTGGTGCTGCCGGACTTCGCCAGGGACGTGCACTACGAGGGCGAACTCGCCGTCGTCATCGGGCGGATGTGCAAGGACGTGCCGGTCGAGCGGGCGCTGGACGTGGTGTTCGGCTACACCTGCGCCAACGACGTCTCCGCGCGGGACCTGCAGGCGGCCGACCAGCAGTGGGCGCGCGCCAAGGGGTGCGACACCTTCTGTCCGTTGGGTCCCTGGATCGAGACCGAGCTGAACCCCGCTGACGTGGAGATCCGGACGCGGCTGGATGGTCGCACCGTGCAGGAGGACTCGACCGCGTTGATGCTGCACGACGTGGCGGGGCTGATCGCCTACATCTCGCGCGCGTTCACGCTCCTGCCGGGCGATGTCATCCTCACGGGAACCCCCAAGGGCGTCGGCCCGGTCGAGGCCGGTCAGCGCGTCGAAGTAGAGATCGAGGGAATCGGCGTGCTCGCCAATCCCTTCGTCCGCCGCTGACGCGGAGCAGGACGAGCTCTCCGCCGAGCTCGAGGCGGCTGTGGATAACTTCTGCGGCGCTCTCGGCTCAGGGCCCACACTCCCTTGAATGAGTCGAGAACACCTGCTGCGTGAAGTCGCCCTGCACGGCGGCGTTGCCCTGCGCCGGCAACTCCCCTTTCCGGCACGCGTGATCGCGGCCGCTTGTGCAGACGGCGACCTCGTGCGCAGCTCGCGGGGGCAATACGCCCTGCCCGCTGCCGATCACGGCCTGGTCCTGGCCCATCGGCTGCACGGTGCCAGATCCCATCGAACGGCAGCACTCGCCCACGGATGGTCGGTGACATCACCCCCGAGCAGGCCCGAGATCATCGTCCCGCGCGGCCATCGGGTGGCCGTCCGGGACCAACGTCGCGCCGTGGTCCGATGGCGCCCCCTCTCGACCACCGAGAAGGTGACGCGCCTGACGAGCCCGCTGCGCACGGTGGTCGACTGCCTGTGCGACGAGCCCGAGGACGTCGGGTTGAGCGTGACCGACTCGGCGCTGCGGGCGGGGGCGGTGACGGCGGATGAGGTCGACGTTGCGTTGGCCCGAGCGCGTCGACACGGCGTTCGGCCCGCCCGCGAGCTGGCCCAGCACGCCGACGGACGCGCGGCCAACGCCTTCGAGTCTCAACTTCGACTGCTCGGGCTGGCAGTGCCCCACCTGAGCCTCACGCCGCAGCAGGCGATCGGCAGCCCCGATGTGGGGGGATTCCGAGTCCGGGTGGATCTCGCCGATGTGGGTCTGGGCATCGTGGCGGAGGCTGACAGCTTCGAGTGGCACGGGGGACGGCGGCGCCTGGCGGAGGACGCCTTCCGCTACGACGAGCTCGCGGTGCGGGGTTGGCTCGTCCTGCGCTTCGCCTACGAGCAGGTGTTCGGAGCTGCCGAATGGGTGGTCCAGGTCCTTCAGCGAGCGGTGGCCACGCAGCGGATGCTCGTCGCCGCTGGAGTGGCGCCCTGGCGAGACTCGGTGCTCGCGGAGGAACCGGCCGACACCTGGGACGTGCCCGCGTAACCACCGACGACCATCAATGAACCGCCCGCTAGGGCATCAACCCCTGGCGGGGCGCTGACCTGCCCAGATGAGCCGCGGGCCCGTCGTGTCCGCCCATCGACGGTCGCTGGTGGAGACGGGCTGGTACCCGAGCGGCGCCGCACACCCGCGCGATGTGCGCGGGGGGTGGGCCTCGGTACGCTGGGGCCACCATGAACAGCGCAGATCAGAGCCCCACAGCACCCGACACCTCCCGGGTGGAGGTCCGCACCGGCACCGAGCGGGCGGCCCGCCCCACCGACGGGGCGCCGCAGCCAGGCGCCCCGCGATTGCGGGTGGCCCCCTCCCCGACCGGTGACCCGCACGTCGGCACGGCCTACATGGCCCTGTTCAACCTCGCGTTTGCCCGCCAGCAGCACGGGGCCTTCATCCTGCGCGTCGAGGACACCGACCGGAGCCGCTACCGCGCCGACTCCGAGGCCCAGCTCTACGACACCCTGGACTGGCTGGGCCTGAGCTGGGACGAGGGACCCGACAAGGGGGGTGAGTTCGCGCCCTATCGGCAGTCCGAGCGGCTGGCCACCTACCGGCCGTACGTCGAGAAGCTGCTCGCCGAGGGGCACGCCTATCACTGCTGGTGCAGCCCGGACCGGCTGGCGCAGATGCGCGCCGAGCAGCAGGCCGCCAAGACGGCGAACACCGGCTACGACGGGCTCTGCTACGGCAAGACCCGCGAGCAGCGGGCCGAACTGCCCGGCTTCCAGGAGACCCCGGTGGTGCGGATGCGGATCCCGCAGGCGGCGGCCGACGTGCCCACCTCGTTCCAGGACCTCATCCGCGGCGAGGTGAACGCGCCGCGACCCGATGACCAGGTGATCCTCAAGGCCGACGGATTCCCCACCTATCACCTGGCCGTCGTCGTCGACGATCACGAGATGGGCATCACCCACGTCGTCCGGGGGGAGGAGTGGATCAGCTCCACCCCGAAACACCTCCTGCTCTACCGGTGGCTCGGCCTGACCCCGCCGGCGTTCGCGCACATGCCGCTGCTGCGCAACCCCGACAAGTCGAAGATCTCCAAGCGCAAGAACCCCGCCGCGCGGCTGACCTGGTTCCGCGAGCAGGGCTATCTGCCCGAGGCGCTGGTGAACTTCCTGGCGCTGCTGGGCTATCCGCCCGCGCAGGACGCCGATGGCAAGGACGTCGAGATGTTCGGCTTCGAGGAGTTCAGCCGCGACTTCGACTGGGCCAAGGTCAACCCCGTCGGCCCGATCTTCGACCTAGGCAAGCTGGACTGGCTCAACGGCGGCTACATCCGCGCGCTCGCCCCGGAGGAGCTGGCCTCCCGGCTGCTGCCCTACCTGCAGGCCGACGGCCTCTTCGGCGACACCCCGAGCCTAGGGGAGTTGGCCCGCCTGCGCAGTCTCACCGCCCTCATCCAGCCGCGGCTGGTCAAACTGTCCGACGCCCCCGAGCAACTGCGCCCCTTCTTCACCGCCGACCAGGCCCTGACGATCGACGACGACGCGCGGGCCGCGCTGACCCAGGATGCGCCCCGGGTGCTCGACGCGGCCATCGCCGCTCTGAACGCCATCCCGGACGACGCCGGCGCCGATCTCGGCAACGTGGCGGGCAGCTGGACCCATGACCGCATCGAGGCGGCGCTGCGGGAGGCGCTCGTCGACGGCCTCGGGCTCAAGCCCAAGGTCGCCTTCGGCCCCGTGCGGGTCGCCGTCTCCGGTCGCCGGGTGTCCCCGCCGTTGTTCGAGTCGATGGAGGTGCTCGGCCGGCACAGCACGCTCGCGCGGCTGGGTGCGCTGCGGGCAAGCCTGTGACCGGTACGTCGCGTGCCCCGGGCGACCCCTGGGCACTGCCGGTGCAAGGCCTGCTGCTCGACATCGACGACACCCTGGTCGACACCCGCGGCGCGATGGGCGAGGCGCTGCGCGCCGCGGCCGAGCACACCTGGCCGGCCGCAGGCCCGACCCGGTGGGCTGGGGTCGCCGACCGCTATTACGCCGACCCCGGCGGGTTTTTCGACGCCTACACGCGCGGCGAGACCACCTTCGCCGGGATGCGGCGCTCCCGCGCCGACGAGGCGGCCGCGGCGCTGGCCCTGGCGCCGCTGGACGACGAGCGGTTCGCCGCGTTCGAGGCGGCCTATCGCGTCGTCTTCGCCCGCGCGCAACGCCTGTTCGGCGACGTCGAGCCGTTGCTTCGGGCGGCGGAACAGCGCGGCGTCCCGGTCGGGTTGCTCACCAATTCCGGCTCCGCCGTCACCGACGACAAGCTCGGCGCCGTCGGCCTGACCGGCCGCTGCCCGGTCGTCGTCACCACCGACACCCTCGGCGTCGGCAAACCGGAACCGCGGGTGTTCGCCCATGCCTGTGCGCTCCTCGGCGTCGAGGCACAGTACGTCGTGTGCGTCGGCGACACCATCGGCACCGACATCCGCGGCGCTCGGCGGGCGGGCCTGCGGGCGACCTGGCTGCAGCGTCCCGGCCTGCCCGAGCCGAGGGACGCCGGCTGGGGGACTGCGGTCACCGACCCCGGCGTACGGATCATCGGCACCCTCGACGACGTCGCCGCGCTGCTGCCCTGATCCGACTCACGGTCGCGGGCCTACGGCCGGACCGCCACGATGGACCCATGACCGATTATCCGCGCCTGCTGCACACCGTCCTCGACGGCGAGGACATCCGCACCCTTGCGGAGTTCTACCGGCACCTGCTCGGCCTGGTCTACCGGCCGGGCGACGAACTGCCCGCGGGCGGGCCGGACGACGCCGACTGGCTGGTGCTGCGCGCCCCGGACGGCACCAATGTCCTCGCCTTCCAACAGACCACGCAGGTCACGCCGACCACGTGGCCGGATCCCGAGGTGCCGATGCAGCTGCACCTGGACTTCACGGTCGCCGACCGGGAGGCGCTGGAACGGCACGCCGCCCACGCCGTACGGCTTGGCGCCCGCGTCGTGCTGGACCGCACCGACGACCCCGACGAGCCGCTCTACGTCCTCGCCGACCCCGCCGGGCACCCGTTCTGCCTGTTCGTCGGGTAGCCGGGCGACCGGGCGGTCAGCGCTGCTGCCGCTTCTGGATCGCCGCCCACTCGTCCTTGAGCCCGACGGTGCGGTGGAACAGCATCAGCGTGCGCGGGTCGTGCGCGAAATAGCCGAGCCGCTCGAACTGCACGACGGTGCCCGGCGGCGTGTCCGCCAGGGCCGGCTCGGCGCGGCAATCCGTCAGCAGCTCCAGCGAATTCGGGTTCAGGTCGTCCAGGGCTTCGCCGGTGGCCTCGCCCGGCGCGGGCGCGGTGAAGAGCCGGTCGTAGAGGGCGACGGTGGCCGGCACGGCGTGCGGCGCCGCGACCCAGTGCATCGTCGACTTCACCTTGCGGCCGTCGGGTGCGTTGCCGCCGGCGGTGGCCGGATCGTACGTCGCATGCACCTCGACCACCGCGCCATCGGCGTCCTTGACCACCTCGGTGCAGGTGACGAAGTAGGCGCCGCGCAGCCGCACCTCCCGGCCGGGGGAGAGCCGGAAGAACTTCGGCGGCGGGACCTCGGCGAAGTCCTCCTGCTCGATCCACAGCTCGCCGCTGAACGGCACCAGCCGAGTGCCGTCGTCGGGATTCTCGGGGTTGTTGGCGACCTCGACGTGCGTCACGATCGGCGCGCCCGAGTCGTCGGTCGGCCAGTTGGTGATCACGAGCTTGAGCGGGCGCAGCACCACCATCCGCCGCTGCGCGCTCTGGTTCAGCTCGCGCCGCACGAACGACTCCAGCAGCTCGATGTCGTGCCGAGAGTTCGTTCTGGTCAGTCCGATGTAGCTGCAGAAATCGCGAATCGCCTTGGGTGGGTAGCCCCGTCGGCGCAGACCCGACAGGGTGGGCAGGCGCGGATCGTCCCAGCCGTCGACGTGTCTCTCGTCGACGAGCCGCTTGAGCCGGCGCTTGCTGGTGACGACGTGCGTCAGTTCCAGCCGTGCGAACTCGGTCTGCCGAGGCTGCTCCATCGGCAGCGGTAGGTGGTCCAAATACCAGTCGTAGAGCGGCCGGTGGCTGTCGAACTCGAGCGTGCACAGGGAATGCGTGACGCCCTCGATGGCGTCGGACTGGCCGTGCGCCCAGTCGTACGTCGGGTAGATGACCCACTTCACCCCGGTGCGGAAGTGGTGGCCGCGGCGGATCCGGTACATGACCGGGTCGCGCAGCTGCATGTTCTCGTGCTGCATGTCGATCTTCGCGCGCAGCACGCGCGAGCCGTCGGCATACTCCCCATCGCGCATCTTGCGGAACTCGGTGAGGTTGTCCTCGATCGGCCGGTCTCGCCACGGGGACTCGATGCCGGGCTTTCCGTATCCGCCGCGTTGCGCCGAGATGGTCTCGCCGTCCTGCTCGTCGACATACGCCAGGCCGTCGCGGATCAGCAGCTCGGCCCAGTCGTAGAGCTGGTCGAAGTAGTCGCTGGCATGCAGGATCGGCCGCGGCGGCTCAAACCCCAGCCAGCTGATGTCGTCCAGGATCGACTCGACGTACTCCTTCTCCTCGGTGTCGGGATTGGTGTCGTCCAAACGCACGTTGCACACGCCGTCGAACTCGGCGGCGATGCCGAAGTCGACGCAGATGGCCTTGGCGTGCCCGATGTGGAGGTAGCCATTCGGCTCCGGTGGGAAGCGGGTCTGCACCCGACCGGCGAACGTTCCGGCGGCGTTGTCGGCCCGGATCCGGTCCCGGACGAAGTCGCTGGTCGGTGCGGCGGATTCGGGTTCGCTCATGGCACCCCACGATACTGGGTGCCTCGGGCGACCCGACGGGGGCGATCCGGCGTGCGACCCGACCGGGCGACCCGAGCATGGCGACCCCCACCGCCTCGGGCTGCTCAGGTCGACTCGGGGGCGGCCGACTGGGACTGCGGTGTCCTGCGGCGAGGCCGTCGACTGCGTTGCGGCGATTTGGGATCGGCGTAGCCCGCCGCTAGAGTTCCGTTTCGGATCGCTCCGGTCCGTCGCTTCCGCGACGGATGGAGGGATACCCCATGGGGTATGGTGTAATTGGCAGCACGACTGATTCTGGTTCAGTTAGTCTAGGTTCGAGTCCTGGTACCCCAGCCACCGCCGATTGGGCGAAACGCCCCAGGCACGGTATGGTTTCACCCGCTGCTTCGGCAGCATGGCCCCGTTGTGTAGTGGCCTAGCACGCCGCCCTCTCAAGGCGGTAGCGCCGGTTCGAATCCGGTCGGGGCTACATCAGCGCAAGGCGGTTCCCTTCACCGAGGGGCCGCCTTTCGCTATGCCTGGGCCGACGCTCGTGAGGACCGCGGTCCCGGGCGCCGATAAGGGGGCAGAGCGATCCGCCGACGACCGGCGACCGCGCAGCGCGAGACGGGGGAGTCCATGACGGGGTTGGACGTGCGGTTCGTGGAGAACTGGCTACGGGTCCACGGCTTGCCGCAGATGCTGCCCCGCTCGGTACGGCGTCGCGCGCTGCTGCGCCGGTCCGCGCCACTGCTGGCCGCCCTCCTGGTGATGGACACGGCGTTCACCTGGGCGTTGACGGTCTTCGACAGGTTGTCCCAAGAAGCCGTCGAGGTCTCGACGCGCGAACTCACCGCCATGATCCTGCTCGTCACGGCACCGCTCGTGGCGTGCGTGGTGGCAGCACTCGTGCACTGGGCGGTCCGACGCGCAGGACTGGGCCAGGTCCTGGCGACCGTGGTGGCGCTCGCCTGGGTGCTGGTGCCGTGGGTGCAGACGCGTTTCGTCGGCGAGCGACCCCTCTCCCGTGGTGTCCCGACGCGGCTGTGGGTGCTGGCCGCTGTCGTCGCGCTCGTCTATCTGGGCGTCGGGACCATCGTCACCTGGGCCGTCAAACGATCGGTCAGCGAGATCACGGCGATCGGCGCCATGTCGGCCCGGATCTTGCCGGTGTTCCTCATCGCGGTGCTCTTCCTGTTCTTCAACGCCGAGATCTGGCAGGTCTGCAACGGCTTGGACAACGGCCGGGCCATCGCGGTGGCGGCGATCCTGCTGGCCCTGGCCATCGTGGTCGTCGTGGTCACCGCCCTGGACGAGATTCAGGAACTGATCGAGGCGCGTTCCGACGTCGTGGACGAGGCCGACCAGCGTCGGCTGCTGGCGGCCACCCCGCTCGTCAGCTATCCGGTGCCCAGTCGCCGGGACCCGCTCGGTCTCGGCGAGAGGATCAACGTGGTCGTCCTCGCGGTCGCCGTGCAGGTCTTTCAGGTCATCATGTTCTCGCTGGTCATGGGGCTGTTCTTCGTGGGCTTCGGGCAGCTGGCGATCACCGACCAAGTGGCCAAGGCCTGGACCGCGACGGACCTGGTGCCGATCTCGTTCGAGGGCATCGATCTGCCGATCTCGACCGTGCTCGCGAAGGTGAGCCTCGTGCTCAGTTGCTTCAGCGGGTTGTCGTTCGCGGCCTCCAGCAGCAGCAACAGCCTCTATCGCAAGACGTTCCTGGAGCCGATCCTGGCGGAGAGCCTGGTCAATCTGGCCGCGCGCGATGCCTACCGCCACCTGCGCGCGCTGCCGGACCAACCGAGCACCCCGCCGCGCCAGGAGGGACCCGGCGCACCCGTTGCGGACGCGGAGGTGAGTGGGCCGCCGAAGCCGGCCGCCCGCCGGCTGCCCGCGCTGCAGTGGCGCCCGCGGGGGGCGACGGCGGCGAAGCCGCCCGCGCCGAAACACGGTCTGGAACCGGGGGCCGGCTCCGCCCACTGCCCGCGCGAACCCTGAGCGCGGGGCGGCCCTGAGTGCGGGGCCGCGTCAGCGCGGGGCCGCGTCAGCGCGGGGGTGGGTCAGCGCCGGGGGTGGGTCAGCCCTTGTGGCCCGCCGCCTCGGCGGCGGCCTGCTGCTGGGCGTGCGCCCGGGCGAGCACTTCGGTGAGCTTGTTGGCCCCGGCGACGACGGTGGCGGCGTGCAGCCGACCCGGCTGCCGGGAGATCCGCTCGATCGGTCCCGAGATCGACACGGCCGCGATCACGCGACCCGCCGGGTTGCGCACCGGCGCGGACACCGACGCCACCCCGGGCTCGCGCTCGCCGACGCTCTGCGACCACCCGCGGCGGCGTACTCCGGACAGCGTCGTCGCGGTGAACTCCGCGCCCTGCAGGCCACGGTGCAGCCGGTCCGGTTCCTCCCAGGCCAGCAGGACCTGCGCGGCGGACCCGGCGAGCATCGACAGGGTCGCCCCGACCGGGATCGAGTCACGCAGGCCCATCGGGCGCTCGGCCGCGGCCACGCAGATGCGCATGTCGCCCTGGCGGCGGAACAGCTGCGCGGACTCGTGGGTGTGATCGCGCAGCGCGCCGAGGACGGCGCCGGCGGCCGCGAGCAGGCGGTCCTCGCCGGCCGCCGAGGCCAGCTCGGCCAGCCTCGGCCCGAGGATGAAGCGCCCCTGCATGTCGCGCGAGACGAGGCGGTGGTGCTCCAGGGCGACCGCGAGCCGGTGCGCGGTGGGTCGGGCCAGACCGGTGCTCGCGACGAGTTGGGCGAGCGTCGACGGTCCGGCCTCCAGGGCGCCGAGAACCGTCGCGGCCTTGTCGAGTACGCCGACGCCGCTGGAACTGTCCATAACCTCAGTGTGCATGTCCCACGTCCTGAGACGCAAGCCCGCCACATCTTGAACGCCGGAACCATGGGCAGCAGAGTTGGGGCACCGACTCGCGCGCACGTACAGCGAGACAAAACGTCTCAGGATAGGGGATGACGAGATGGCCGGAACCCTCGCGGAGAAGGTCTGGGCGGCCCACGTCGTACGGTCCGCGCAGGGCGAGCCCGACCTGCTCTACATCGACCTGCACCTGCTGCACGAGGTGACCAGCCCGCAGGCCTTCGACGGACTGCGGCTGACCGGACGTCCGCTGCGCCGCCCGGATCTCACTCTGGCGACCGAGGATCACAACGTGCCCACCCTGCCGGGGCCGATCGAGGATCCGACGAGCCGCACCCAGGTCGAGACGCTGCGCCGCAACTGCGCGGAGTTCGGCGTCCAGCTCTATCCGATGGGCGACGCCAAGCAGGGCATCGTGCACATCATCAGCCCCGAGCTCGGGCTCACCCAGCCCGGGATGACCATCGTCTGCGGCGACAGCCACACCTCCACCCACGGGGCCTTCGGTGCCCTGGCCTTCGGGATCGGCACCAGCGAGGTCGAGCACGTGATGGCCACCCAGACGCTGCCGTTGGCGCCCTTCAAGACGATGGCCGTGCACGTCGACGGGGCGCTGCCCCCGGGTGTGACGAGCAAGGACGTGATCCTCGCGGTGATCGCGCAGATCGGCACCGGCGGTGGGCAGGGCTACGTCATCGAATACCGGGGCAGCGCCGTCGAGGCCATGTCCATGGAGGCCCGGATGACCATGTGCAACATGAGCATCGAGGCGGGCGCCCGGGCCGGGATGGTGGCTCCCGACGAGACGACGTTCAGCTACCTGCAGGGGCGTCCGCATGCGCCGCAGGGTGCGCAGTGGGATGCCGCGGTGGCCGCGTGGCGTGGGTTGGTCAGCGATGCGGATGCGACGTACGACGCGCAGGTGCGCATCGACGCGGCCAGCCTGACCCCGTTCGTCACCTGGGGCACCAACCCGGCCCAGGGCGCTCCGTTGGGGGCGGCCGTGCCGGACCCGGAGTCCTTCGCCGACGAGGGCGCCAAGCTCGCGGCGCACAAGGCCCTGGAATACATGGGGCTGAGCGCCGGCACCCCCCTGCGCGAGGTGGCCGTCGACACGGTCTTCGTCGGTTCCTGCACCAACGGGCGCATCGAGGATCTGCGCGTGGTCGCCGAGATCCTGCGTGGCCGGCGGGTCGCCGACTCCGTCCGGATGCTCGTCGTCCCTGGCTCCGCTCAGGTCAAGGTGCAGGCCGAGGCCGAGGGGCTGGACGCGGTGTTCACCGCGGCCGGCGCGCAGTGGCGCCTGCCGGGCTGCTCCATGTGTCTGGGCATGAATCCCGACCAGCTGGCTCCGGGCGAGCGCTCCGCGTCCACCTCGAACCGTAACTTCGAGGGCCGCCAGGGCAAGGGCGGCCGCACCCACCTGGTCAGCCCGGCCGTCGCGGCGGCGACCGCGGTGCTGGGGCGACTCGCCGCCCCAGCCGACCTGGTGCCCGCCTGATCCGGGGCGGGATCGCCCGTCCGAACCGTCGATCGTCCCCGAAGGAGCGCCCCCGTGGAGAAGTTCACCACCCACACCGGGATCGCCGTACCGCTGCGCCGCAGCAACGTCGACACCGACCAGATCATCCCGGCGAGCTATCTCAAGCGCGTCACCCGGACGGGCTTCGAGGACGGCCTGTTCGCGGCGTGGCGGGCTGATCCAGGCTTCGTCCTGAATTCGCCGGCATATGCGGGGGCGTCCGTGCTCGTTGCCGGGGCCGACTTCGGCACCGGCAGTTCGCGCGAGCACGCGGTCTGGGCCCTGATGGACTACGGCTTCCGGGTGGTCGTCAGCCCCCGGTTCGCGGACATCTTTCGCGGCAACTCCGGCAAGGCCGGTCTGCTCACCGCTGCGGTCAGCGATGGCGACGGCGAGCTGCTGTTGAAGCTGCTGGAGGAGCAGCCCGGGGCCTCCGCCACCGTCGACCTGCAGGCCAAGACCATCGAATGCCGCGGCGTGGTCGTGCCCTTCGACGTCGACGATTACGTGCGGTGGCGGCTGCTGGAGGGCCTCGACGACATCGCCCTGACGCTACGGCATGCCGACCTCATCGCCGACTTCGAGAGCCGCCGCCCGGCCTACCTCCCGGTGACCACGCCGGCCTGAGTCCCGCACCGAACCCGCCGGTAGGGCCCGAGAGGGCCCCCGAATCCGCCGCACAACCCTCGAGAAGCCGCGACCAGCGGCGGTCTCGAGGGTTTTCGGCATTCCCCGCGCTGCCCGCAGGCGAGATCCGGGGCGCCGCAACGTCGTTCGGCGGCCCTGCACGACGAGCGTCCGACTTGCTCGCCAATCGTGGGCTGAACTGCGCGTATGCCCCCACCGCGGGAAGGCGATGCATCTCAGCCGCGGCGCCGACCCTGGGCGAATCGCCGGGTTCCGCTGTGGTTCAGAAGACCTCGGCCGATAGGGGGAGCGACTTCCCGCCAAGCGGGCAGTTTGCAGCACATCGGACAACCAGTCCAGGAGTGAGCAGCGGCGCCGGAGAACCCGGGCCGGGCGCTCGCGCGAGAACCGCAGCACAGGATCGTCCCCAGGCCGGGTCCCTCATCGCCCGGCCGGAGACATGCACAAGGACGTGGGGGGGCGCGGTGCTCTCGCCACACGAGCGCGACCGGTACGCCGGTCGAGACATCTCTGGAGGGAGAGGAAGTACGTGAACAAGGCTGATCTGGTCGATGCTCTCGAAGGTCGACTCGGGGGGAAGAAACAGGCTCAGGACGCGATCGAGGCCATCTTCGACGTGATCATTCGCGAGGTCGCGCACGGCGGCAAGGTCGGGATCACTGGCTTCGGCACCTTCGAGCGCGCGGACCGCGCCGCTCGGACGGGTCGCAACCCGCGCACGGGCCAGTCGGTCCGGATCGAGTCCACGGCCGTGCCGAAGTTCCGTCCCGGCACCGCCTTCAAGATGTACGTCGCCGAGCCGCAGACCCTACCCAAGGCCGGCCCCGCAGCGGCTCGTGCCGCCGCAGGCACCGCTGCCCAGGTCAAGGCCGAGGCGCAGGCCACCATCGCGGCCGGCAAGAAGAAGAAGCGTTCCGCCTGAACTGATCACGTCGCCCGGGCCCTACGCCGCGGCGAACGATCGGTACGCAACCGGCGCGCGCCGTCCATCCGGACGGCGCGCGTCGGTTGTGCTGTTCGGTCGGCTCGCTCGCCCAAGCACCCTGTTCGGCCGCATCAATCCACGGCCGCGCCGGGCTCCACCAGGGCAACCCCGGACAGGGCGGCGCTGGTGTGCCGGCCCACCCCCAGACGCACCGCGCTCGCCAGGTCGGCGGCGTCGTCGACGTCCCGGCGCAGCCTGGGCAGGTCAAGGTCCAGCCGGACGGCGTGCCGGGCGTGCGCCGCGGCAGAGTCGGGTCCGAACGCCGGTCGCAGCCGGGCGACTTCGCCCACCAGCAGCACGGTTCCGGTGCCCTCGGCGTCCGGCACGAAGGCCGCCCCGTGGGCCGGCAGAGCGGCCAGGCTCGCCGCCAGGGCGGCATCGAGGTCCGCCGCCGTCAGGGCCGGCAGATCCGCGAGGAGGATGGCCGCCACGGGCGCATCGCCCAGCGCCCGCAACCCGGCGTCGATGGCCCGGCCCAGCCCGTTGGCCGGGTCGGCCAGCACCCGGCAGGGCCGCTCGCGATCGGGACTTCCCCCATCGCCGGATCGGCCCCCGGCCTCGGATCGGCGGCCGGCCCAGGCGGCGAGACGCGCGTCGCCGGACACGACGTACCCGCGGGACACCCGCGAACAGGCCAGCGCCGCCGTGATCGTGTCCTGCGCCATCGCCCGGGCCAGGATCCCATGGTCGACCCCGGCCGGTGCCCGCAGCCGCGACTTTCCCGCCCCCCCGCGCGCGGGGATCACCACGGGGACGGCGTCACCCCGGTGACCGTCCGTCGAGCTGAAGTCCCTCTCGGCGCCGACCGCCCACGCTCGCCCCACGACGTGGGATTCTGGCACCTGTGCCCTCCGGCGACCCGGTCGGGGCGGACATCAGGCGCGCGGTGCGGCAGGTCGGCCGCGGCAGTGGCAAAGGAGACGCGGGGTGACCATGTCGGCGGATCGTCCCGGGCAGGGGCTGAGCATGGGCTATCACTTGGCCATGTTCGTCACGCGCAACAGCATCCACCTGCTGACCAAGGACGACTGGCATGGGGCGGAGCACCTGCCCTCCGACGGCGGGTTCCTGGTCTGCCCGAATCACATCTCGCACGCCGATCCGCTGGCCGTCGCCCGGTTCCTCTACGACAACGGGCACCCGCCGTACTTTCTGGCCAAGGAGTCCCTGTTCGCCCTGCCGGTCGTCGGCCCCGTGCTCGGCTACGCCCAGCAGATCCCGGTGCGGCGCGACACCACCGAGGCGGCAGAGGCCTACCGCAAAGCGGTCGAGGCCGTGGAGGCCGGCAAGTGCGTGGTGGTCATGCCGGAGAGCACCATCACCAAGGACCCCGACAAGTGGCCGATGACCGGCAAGACGGGGGCCGCGCGCATCGCGCTCGCGACGGGGCGGCCCGTCATCCCCCTGGCCCAATGGGGCGCCCAGAACGTGCGCCACCGCAGCCTGTCGGCCGGGCTACTGCGGGTCACCAGCACCATGCGAGCCGGCCCGCCGGTGCCGCTGGCGGATCTGCAGGACGGGCCCATCGACATGGCCCTGCTGCGGGAGGCTACCGGCCGCATCATGGACGCCATCACCACCGAGCTGGCGGCGGTGCGCGGGCAGGCGGCGCCCACGGGGCGGTGGGACCTGCACGCCGCGCGACGGCTGCCGCGCGGTCGGGTGGCCTCGCCCGAACCGGACCACCCCGACGCCCTGGAACTGGGCGAGGCGCTGGGCGGATCGGAACAGGAGCCCCGGTGAGCCACGTCGCGGTGATGGGGGCCGGCAGCTGGGGTACGACGTTCGCCATGGTCCTCGCCGATGCGGGCGTGCCGGTGCGACTCTGGGGCCGCCGGCGGGAACTCGTCGACGCCATCGCGGAACTGCGGATGAACCCCGAGTACGTGCCGGGTGTCGTGCTCCCCGAGACGGTGCAGGCCACCGCGGACCCGGAGCAGGCGATGGCCGGTGCCGACCTGGTCGTGCTGGCCATTCCCAGCCAGGTGCTCCGGGCCACGCTCGCCGGCTGGGCGCAGCACCTGCCTGCCACCGCGACGGTCCTGTCGTTGGCCAAGGGCATCGAACTCGGCACCCTGATGCGGATGAGTGAGGTCATCGAGGACGTGGCCGGGGTTGCGCCGGAGCGCATCGCGGTCCTGTCCGGGCCCAATCTCTCCCCGGAGATCGCCAAGCGACGCCCGGCGGGGGCGGTCGTGGCCTCCGTGGCCGCCGACACCGCCCAGGCGGTCGCCGCCCGGTGCGTGACCTCCTACTTCCGCGCCGAGACCAGCGCGGATGTCATCGGCGTCGAACTCGGCGGGGCCACCAAGAATGTCGTGGCCGTCTCCGTCGGAATGGCCGAGGGACTGGGGCTCTCCGACAACACCCGCGCCAGCCTCATCACCCGCGGCCTCGCCGAGACGGTCCGGCTGGGGGTGGCCATGGGCGCTCATCCGGAGACCTTCCAGGGGCTCTCCGGCGTCGGCGATCTCATCGCGACGTGTTCCTCGCCGCTGTCTCGCAACCACACCTTCGGCGTGCAGCTCGGTCAGGGCCGCTCGATCCAGGAGATCGTCGCGGCCACCCAGCAGACCGCCGAGGGAGTGCGCTCCAGCGAGTCGATCCTGGCCCTGGCCCAGCGCCACGACGTCGACATGCCGCTGGTCGAATCGGTCGTCGCGGTCGTCGCCGACGGGCATCATCCGGCGCTCATCGCGGGGGCCCTGATGGCCCGCGAACTCAAGGCGGAGAAGGCGTGAGATCGCCGGCGCCGGTCCGGGGGCCGGGGGCGTAGAGTCGGCCGCGATGAGCACCGACCAGCCCCGCAAGACTCGCGTCGCCCTCGTCTTCGGCGGGCGCTCCTCAGAGCACTCGGTCTCCTGCGTGACCGCCGCCAGCGTGCTCGCGGCGATCGACACCGAGCGGTACGACGTCGTCCCCATCGGCATCACCCGCGACGGCCGCTGGGTGCTCGAGGAGGGCGACCTGCGCGAGTTGACCTTCTCGGCCGGCGCGCTGCCCGAGGTGCCGCCCAGCGACGCCGAGGTGACCATCCCGATGTCCCGCCACGAGTCCGGCCTGACCGTGTTGGAGCCGGGGCGGCCGCCGCGCACCCTGGCCGATGTCGATGTCGTGTTCCCGCTGCTGCACGGTCCCTTCGGGGAGGACGGCACGATCCAGGGGATGCTGGATCTGGCCGAGGTGAAGTACGTCGGGTCCGGGGTGCTCGCGTCCGCCGCCATGATGGACAAGGCCTTCATGAAGCTGGTCTTCGCCGCCGCGGGGTTGAGCGTGGGACCGTACGTCGTCATCACCGACAAGGATTGGCTGCGCGACCCCGACGGCGCCCTGGCGCGGTGTGCATCGTTGCGCTATCCCCTGTTCGTCAAGCCCTGCCGGGCCGGCTCGAGCATGGGCGTCACCAAGGTGGCGCAGCCGCAGGGCCTGCGGGCCGCCGTCGAGGCCGCGCGCGAGCACGACCCGAAAGTCATGGTGGAGGAGGGCATCCTCGGCCGGGAGGTCGAGTGTGGCGTGCTGGAGGGCCGCGACGGCGCCCCGGACCGCGCCAGCGCCATCGGCGAGATCGTGGTCACCCAGGGCCACGAGTTCTACGACTTCGACGCCAAATACCTCGCGGCGGACGACGTACGGCTGTCGTGTCCCGCGGACCTGCCCGAGGGGGATGCGGACGAGATTCGCCGGCAAGCCCTGGTCGCGTTCGCCGCGGCCGGCTGCGAGGGGCTGGCCCGGGTCGACTTCTTCTACACCCCCGAGCGGCGCATCGTCATCAACGAGATCAACACGATGCCGGGGTTCACGCCCAGCTCGATGTATCCCCAGGTGTGGCTGGCCAGCGGCTTCACCTATCCAGATCTCATCGCCGAGCTGATCGAACTGGCCCGGCAGCGCCGCCCCGGACTGCGCTGACCCTTACGCCATCGGCACCAGGTCGGCGGCGACGATGAGGTCGGCCTCGGTGGCGGCGCGAACGTCGGCCACCGTGAACTGCGGGTTGAGTTCGGTGAGCACCAGGCCCTCGGGCCGGACCGCCATGACACCCATCTCGGTGATGATGAGGTCGACGCAGTTGACGGCCGTCAGGGGCAGGGTGCACCGCTTCAGGATCTTCGGTTCGCCCTTTTGGGTGTGCTCCATCGCGATGATGACCCGCTTGGCGCCGACGACCAGGTCCATCGCCCCGCCCATGCCGGGCACCATCTTGCCGGGGATGATCCAGTTGGCCAGGCTGCCCTCCTGGTCGACCTGCAACGCGCCGAGCACCGTGGCGTCCACGTGGCCGCCGCGGATCAGGCCGAAGCTGACCACCGAGGAGATGTAGGCGCCGCCGGGCGGGCAGGAGGCTGGCTGGCCGCCGGCGTCGACGACATAGCGCGGGTCGGCGTGTTCGGCGTCGGGACGCGGCCCGGCGCCCACGATCCCGTCCTCGGACTCCAGGATCACGTGCACGTCCGGCGGGAGGAACTCCGGGATCATCGTCGGCAGCCCGATGCCGAGGTTGACGAAGTCGCCGTCGTGCAGCTCGCGCGCCGCCCGCCGGGCGATGAACTCCTTGATCTGGCCCTTGTCCATGGTCACGGCCGGCCCTCCACGATGTAGTCGACGAGCACGTTGGGGGTGACGACGTTCTCCGGAGCGATGCCGCCGACGTCGACGAGGTGGTCGGCCTCGGCGATGACCGTGTCGGCGGCAAAGGCCATCACCTGGTTGAAGTTGCGGGACGTGCCCTTGTACCAGACATTGCCCGACCGGTCGACGGTGTGCCCACAGATCAGGGCGACGTCGGCGCGCAGGGGCTTCTCCAGCAGAAAGTCCTTGCCGTCGACGGTGATGATCTCCTTGCCCTCCGCGACGAGCGTGCCGATGCCGGTGGGGGTGAGCACCCCGCCGAGTCCATAGCCGCCGGCCCGGATGCGCTCGACCAGCGTGCCCTGCGGCACGAGTTCGACCCCCAGCTCCCCGGTGGCCATCTGCCGACCCACCTCGGGGTTGAGCCCCACATGGCTGGCCACGAGTCGGCGCAGCAGGTGGTTCTCGACGAGCCGGGCGATGCCCATGCCGGGCTTGGCCGCGTCATTGGCGATCAGGGTGAGGTTCTTCGTGCCGCGCGCCGCGATCGCCTCCACGATCGTGTTGGCGCCGCCGCAAGCCATGAAGCCCCCGACCATGATGGTCATGCCCTCCTGCACGATCTCGACGGCCTCGTCGAGACCGATGATCTTCGCCATCCGGGTGTGCCTCCTCGCTGACTCTGCCGACCGTGTCGCCGGCGACCGCCCGGGCCATCCCATCGGACCGCCGAGTCGGCGCCAGCATAGATGTGCCGGCGCCGGCGGGGGGCCGACACGAGACGCCCGGGGCCTCACCGGCAGCGGTGGTTCCCCTGCGGCAGCTGGCGAGCGGCGTCGGCGAAGGCGGCCAACAGCAACGGCTCCGGGGCGTAGGCGGCCGGAACGATGAGTTCGATGGCCGGGCTACGGCCGTAGGTGAGAAAGACCATGCCCCCGCCCTGGCCGGCGGTGCGGGCCACCCAGTCGACGCCCTCGGCGGCGATACAGTCGCTGGTCGTCGGCGGCGGAGAGTCCAGGCCGCAGCGGGCCACGATCCCGGGGTCGCCCCAGGCCGCGACGCCGGCCGGGTCGCCCGCCAGCGGCACCCGGGAGCGGCCCGCGACCTGGCCCGGCCAGTGGGCGGCGACCTCGGCACAGCCCGGGTCATTCGCGCGGGGGGCGGCCTGCACGGCCAGATCCCGCGGCCGCAGCACGACGTACCCGCCGATGCTCACCGCCAGCAGCGTGGCCACCGCGAGCAGGACGAGCAGCGTGCGGGATGGGCGCGGCGGGGTGGACCGGCCGCGCCTCGGAGCGGGTTGTCGGGACAGCTCAGGCGTGCACGACCGTGCAGGTCGTGGTGCGGGTGATGCTCGGAACCTCCTGGATCCGGGCGATCACGAGCCTGCCGAGAGCCTCGATGGACTCGGCCTCCAGGTGCGCGATCACGTCGTACGGACCCGTGACCTCCGCGGTCTGCTCGACCCCCTCGAGCGCGGCGATGGCGGCGGCAACCGTCGGGGACTTGCCGACCTCGGTCTGGATGAGGATGTAGGCCTGGACCACTGCGACCCTCCTGGGTTGGGTGGGGAACTCCCCGTCCCGGCAGGCTACCGTGCCCGCAGAAGCTTGTGAGGGGGAGGGGAGCGGACGACAGATGGATTCAGCCAGCGGGTCCGGCGCCGACGAGGGCGCCGACCGGACCCCCCTCGACGATCCCGAGCTGCGGCTCAGTGCCGTCTCGGAGGAGCAGCTACTTGCGCTGATCCTGCCGCTGATGCGCCCACCCGAGGGGGTGACCCACCCGCACGTCCTGCTCGGACCCGGCGACGACGCCGCCGTGGTGGCAGCCGCCGACGGCCGCTTCGTGGCGACGACGGACGCCATGGTGCGCGGCCACGATTGGCGCGACGACTGGTCGACGGGTGCGGACGTGGGGCGCAAGCTCGTCGCGCAGAACCTCGGCGACGTGGCCGCGATGGGGGCGGTGCCGGCGGGCCTGCTCGTCACCCTGTTGGCCGACCCGGAGACGACGGTGGCCTGGGTGCTCGACCTGGCCCGCGGGATCGGCGCGGCGGCCGGAGCCGCGGGGTGCGCCGTGCTCGGCGGCGACCTCGGCGGCGCGCCGCGGGAGGTGGTGATGCTCTCGGTGACCGCCTTCGGCGACCTGCAGGGCCGCGCGCCGGTGCGCCGGTCGGGGGCCCGGGTGGGAGACGTGATCGCCGTCGCGGGTTCGCTGGGCCGCTCGGCGGCCGGGTTCGAGCTGCTGAGCGCCGGCCGCGGGGACGAGGACGACGCGGTGGTGGCGGGGCTGGTGGCGGCCCACCGGGCGCTGGTGGCGCCGTACGCCGCGGGCCCGGCGGCCGCCGAGGCCGGGGCGAGCGCCCTGATCGACATCAGCGACGGCCTGATCCGCGACGCCGGGCGGGTGGCGGCGGCCAGCGGGGTCTGCCTGGCTCTGGATCCGGCCGCGCTCGCGCCCGACGTGGCGGCGATCGAGCCGGCGCTGGGCCCGGCCGACGCGCTCACGGCCGTGCTGACCGGCGGGGAGGAGCACTCCCTGCTGGGCACGTTTCCCGGCGGGGTCCGCCTGCCCGCGGGCTTTCGCGTGATCGGGCGGGTCGAGGCCGGCGCGGGCGTCACCGTCGGGGGGGAACCGCGCAGCGGGGGAGGGTGGGACCACTTCGCCGGATGAGCGTCTGCCGGAGTCGGCAGACGAACACCGCCCCCGCTGCTGCGGTGGCGGTGTGTGGGCACGTCGGGGGACGGGCGTCAGCGCTGGACCTTGCCCGCCTTCAGGCAGGAGGTGCACACGTTGAGGCGCTTCGGGGTGCGACCCGCCTCGCCCACCTTGGCGCGGACCCGCTGGATGTTGGGCGTCCAGCGGCGCTTCGTGCGGCGGTGCGAGTGCGAGATGGTGTGGCCGAAGCTGGGCCCCTTGCCGCAGACGTCGCAGTTGGCAGCCACGGGTGATCTCCTCTGGAGTATCGGATGAATTCGGCGTCGCATGACCCTGCTGCGATCGGCCGAGGCGGAACCGTCGGCGCCCACGCGAGGGCAACCGGTCCAGCGTAGCCGGTGCGCCCCGCACCGCCCAAATGCGCCTCGGCTCCCGACGTACCGGGCCCTGTCGGTCCCGGCCGCTACCCTGCCCTCGGGAGGCCCGGTCGAGCGGAGGAGGGCGCGTGGGCGAGGTCCTGCAGCGCATGGGCGTGTACGCCGCGTGGCGGTGGCTGTTCGCCGCGCACGCCGCGCTCGGTGAGGCCCGGGCGGACCTCGATGCCCTCAACGTCTTCCCGGTGCCGGATGGAGACACGGGGACCAACATGTACCTCACGCTGGACGGCGCCATGCAGGCCGTGCTCGCCAAGGGGACGGTGCACATCGGTTCGCCGCTGTCCGGGGCGCTGACCGCGCTCGCGATGGAGTCGCTGCTGGCCGCCCGGGGCAATTCGGGCGTCATCCTGAGCCAGCTGCTGCGCGGCATCGCCGAGGTCGCGGGCGAGCATCCGGAGATCGACAGCCTGGGCCTGGACGGGGTGGGCCTGGCCCGGGCCCTTGACCTGGCCCGGGTGCGCGGTCGCCAGGCGGTGAGCACCCCGGTCGAGGGCACCATCCTGACCGTCGCCGATGCCGCCGCAACGGCTGCGACCACGGCGGCCGCCGGCGGCGCCACCCTGGTGGAGGTGTCCGCGACGCTGCTCGAGGCGGCGCGCCTGGCGCTGCTGGACACCCCGCGGCAGCTGCCCAGCCTCGCCGCCGCGGGGGTGGTCGACGCCGGTGCGGCCGGGCTATGGCTCGCCTACGCCACGCTGCACGAGACGCTCTCCGGGCGGCCGGTGTCCCGCCAGATCCCCGGCGCGGGGCCGCGCGACGGCAACGCGGGCCGAGCCGGTGCCATCGGTCCGCCGCGCCCGAGCCATGCCGACCTGGCGGTCGGTGCCGCGGCGGGCCGACCGGCCGAACCCTGGGAGAGCTATGAGGTGATGTACGTCGTCAGCGACGTGCCCGGGCCGGCGCGCGAGGACCTGCGCGCCGCCCTCGGCGCGGTGGGTGACAGCGTCCTGGTGGCCGGGGACGATGGCGTCACGACGGTGCACGTGCACACCCCCGACGCCGGGGCCGCCGTGGAGGCCGCCTATCCCTTCGGCCGGCCGGAGCGGTTGCGGATCACCTGGTTGGGCGGTCGATCGGCGCAGGCGCCCGGCCCGGGCGGGCCGCACGGCCTGCTGCGCCCCACCGGCCAGGGTGAGGTGCCGCGGATCGGGGTGCTTGCGTGTGCGCCCGGTCCCCGCCTCGCCGCGGTCATGGCCGACGCCGGGGCGTGGGTGGTGTCCTCCTCGCCGGGCCGCCGCGCGACCACGGGCGATCTGCTCGCCGCCCGTCGCGGAATGCCCGGGGACGGCGTCGTCCTGCTGGCCAACCATGATGACACGGTCCTGGCGGCCCGTCTCGCGGAGCGCCTCGCCCGGGCCGAGGGGCTTCCCACGACCGTGGTCCCGTCGCGGGCCGCCGTGGCCGGGTTGGCCGCGCTCGCCGTCTACGATCCCCGCGCCGACCTGGCCGCCAACGCCGACGCGATGGCCGCGGCCGCCCGGGACTGCCGGACCGGATCGCTGCTGATGGCGGTGCGGGAGGCGGTCACCGAGGCCGGGCCGTGCCGTCCCGGCGATCTGATCGCCTACCGCGATCGCACCCCGATGGCCATCGGCGCCGACCCCGACGAGCTCGCCGACCAACTGCTGGATCTCCTGCTCGACGACGACAGCGAGCTGGTGACGATCATCGGTGGCGAGGAACACCCCGACCCCCTGGGCGAGTCGCTGCCGGTCCGGGTGGCGCACCGGCTCCGGGCCACCCGGCCGCACCTGGAGGTGGCCGTCGTGGTCGGCGACCCGGGGCGGTATGCCCTGCTGGTGGGCGTGGAATGAGCCGCGGGTGCTGACTCTGGACACCCGGCTGAAGTTCGCCGTCGCGGCCCCGGCGGCGCGCCAGCTCGCCACCCGGAACCTGGTCACGGTCCGAGATCTGCTCTGGTTCCTGCCGCGGCGCTACCTGGACCGGCAGACCGATCTGGGCTCGTTGCGCCCCGGCGAATCGGTCTCGTTCGTTGGCCGGGTCAGCACGGTGCAGACCCGCCCGATGCGCCAGCGCCGCGGCCAGATGCTCACCGCGGTGGTGGGCACGGACGCCGGCCAGGAGATCGACGTCACCTTCTTCTCGGCGTACGGCCACCGGAACCGCCTCAAGCCGGGCGTGCACGGCGTCTTCGCGGGCAAGGTCGAGCGATATCGCAATCGGTGGCAGCTGACCCACCCGGCGTACGAGATCTTCGGTCCCGACCCCGCGCCGCAGGAGGTCGCGCCGCAGGAGGCCGCGCCGCAGGAGGCCGCGCCGCTGGAGGCCGCGCCGCAGGAGGAGGACGCGCCCCAGGAGGCGGGGACGCAGCCGCCCGTGACGGCGGAGGCTGGCGCCTTCGACGCCTGGTTCGATGCGCAGGTCTTCCCGGTCTACCTGGAGATCGCGCGGCTGCCGTCCTTCACCATCAGCCGCCTCGTCGAGCAGGTCCTGCTGCTGCTGCAGGAGCCGCCGGACCCGGTGCCGGCGACGATCCGACGCCGGCGGGACCTGCCGTCGTTCGTCGAGACCATGCGCCTGATCCACCGGCCGGTCGACCACGCGGAACACCGGGCCGGGCTGCGGGCGCTGAAGTACACCGAGGCGTTCGTGCTGCAGACCGTCCTGGCCAAACGGCGCGCGGAGCAGGCTCGCGCGGTGGCCGTGCCGCGTCGACGGGGTAGCGCGGGCGCGGGCGATGCGGGCGATGCGGGCGAGGCGGGCGGCACGGGCGATGCCGGGGGCGCGGGGGGTTTGTTGGCGGCGTTCGATGCCCGGCTGCCCTTCGCGCTGACGGCCGGGCAGCAGCAGGTGTGCGAGGAGATCCTGGCCGACCTGGCGTGCGAGCATCCGATGAACCGGCTGCTGCAGGGCGAGGTGGGTTCGGGCAAGACCGTCGTGGCGTTGCGCGCGATGCTCGCCGTGATCGACGCCGGCGGACAGGCCGCGCTGCTGGCCCCGACCGAGGTGCTCGCCGCGCAGCATCATCGCTCGCTCACGACGATGCTCGGCGACCTCGCGCTGGGTGGGCTGCTCGGGGGAGCGCCGGAGGCGACCCGGGTGGTGCTGCTCACCGGCAGTCAGAGCGTCGCCGAGCGGCGCCAGGCCCTGCTGGCGGCCGCGTCCGGCACGGCCGGCATCGTGGTCGGCACGCACGCGCTCATCCAGGACAAGGTGGCCTTCGCCGATCTGGCGCTGGTCGTGATCGACGAGCAGCATCGGTTCGGGGTCGAACAGCGCGATCAGCTCCGCACCAAGGCGCCCGCGGACCGGTCCCCGCACGTGCTGGTGATGACGGCCACGCCCATCCCACGCACGGTCGCGATGACCGTCTTCGGTGACATGGACACTTCGGTGTTGGCCGAGGTGCCCCCGGGCCGCTCGCCGATCGTGTCGTATGTGGTGGACAATCCCCGCTGGTATGAGCGCACCTGGCAGCGGGTCGCCGAGGAGGTCGGCAAGGGTCACCAGGCCTACGTCGTCTGTCCCCGCATCGGTGAATCCGGGGACGGGGACTACGACGAGGACGGCGCCCACTTGGTCCCGGAGCTGCGCGTCCTGCCGGGCCTGCCGCCCGGTGCCCACGCCGAGGAGGACGAGCCGGCGGACGACGGGCTCGACGGTCCGGACCAGGGGCCGCCCGACCTGCAGCTCATCGAGGGCGAGGGCCGGGACCTGCCGGATCGTCGGCCGCTGCGCGGGGTCGTGGAGGTCCTGGAGGAGCTGAGCGCCGCGCCGGCGCTGGCCGGCCTACGGCTGGGGATGCTGCACGGCCGGCTGCCCGCCGCGGAGAAGGACGCGGTGATGACCGCGTTCGCGCGGGGCGAGATCGACGTCCTGGTCGCGACGACGGTCGTCGAGGTCGGCGTCGACGTCCCCAACGCCACGATCATGGTGATCCTCGACGCGGACCGGTTCGGCGTCAGCCAGTTGCACCAGCTGCGGGGGCGGGTCGGCCGCGGCTCGGCCCCCGGCCTGTGCCTGTTCGTCTCCGACACCGCTGCCCCGAGCACCCGGGACCGGTTGTCGGCCATCGCCGCCACCCTGGACGGGTTCGAGGTCTCCAGGCTCGACCTGATGCAGCGGCGCGAGGGCGACGTGCTCGGGTCCCGCCAGGCCGGGGTGCGCTCCTCGCTGCGGGTGCTGAAGGTGCGCTTCGACGAGCGCATCATCGCCGACGCCCGAGCGGACGCGCTGGCCACGGTGGGTGCCGACCCGGAGCTGGTCGGTCACCCCGCACTGGCGAGCGCCGTGGCCGATCTTCTCGAGGGCGAGCGAGCCGCCTTCCTGGAGCGCGGCTGATGACGCGGATCGTGGCCGGCGCCGCCGGGGGCCGGTCCTTGGCCACGCCGCCGGGCGACCGCACCCGGCCCACCAGCGAACGGGTCCGGGAGGCGCTGTTCTCCCGGCTGGACCACCTCGGGGTGCTACCGAACGCGCGGGTGCTCGACCTGTACGCCGGGTCGGGTGCGCTCGGCCTCGAGGCGGCCAGCCGGGGCGCGGCCGAGGTCGTCCTCGTCGAGGCCTCGCGGGCGGTCGCGCAGCTGGCCCGCCGGAACGCCGAGCAGGTGCGCGCGGCGGTCCGGGCCGACGGCAGGGAGCTGGTCGTCGCGGTCCGCCCGGAACCGGTCGCGCGGGTGCTGGCCGAGTCGCCACCGGCCACGCCGTACGACGTGGTGCTCCTGGACCCGCCGTACGACCTCGACGAGGCCTCCCTGGCTGCCGACCTCGCAGCGCTGGCGGCACCGGGCTGGTTGGCCCCCGACGCGGTGGTCGTGGTCGAACGCAGTAGTCGTACGCCGCAGCCGGATTGGCCCGCCGGGCTCGCGGGGTTCGCCGAGCGCCGCTATGGCGAGACCCGGTTGTGGTACGCCGAGCCCGCGCCGAACGGTCGCTCCGTTTGTTGAACGGTCGACCATTTCCGTCGGTCCGCGACCTAGGTTGCGGTTTCGTGACGAAGGGGGCCGGAAAGCCCACTGCGGGCTTGTGCGGACAAGCCGGTTGGCTAGAGTCCCGCGGGTGAGCAGATCGCAGCGGGCCCGGTGGCAGCATGCCGTCGTGCTCGTCGTCACCGGCGTGGTGCTGCTCGTCCTGGCGGCCGGAATGGGGCACCCGGGATGGGGGGTCGTCGCACTCCTCGCCGCCCTGATCGGGGCCTGGCTCGCGGCCCCGCTGCGCAGCGACCGATCGCTGACGCATTGGGACGCGCAACAGCGGCATGTGCGCGACGGCGCCGTCGTGGTCTATTGGCGACCCGGATCCATCGGCTGCCTGCGGCTGCGCTCCGCGCTGCGCTCGGTCTCGGATCAGATCCTGTGGGTCAACGTCTGGGCCGACGATGAGGCCGCGGCCTTCGTCCGGGACGTCAACGGGGGATCCGAGGTGGTCCCGACGGCCATCCTGCGCAACGGTGACGCGGTCACCCAGCCCAGCCCGGACGCCGTACGAGCCGATCTGCGGGTGCAGCCCGAGGCGGCCTGAGGGGCCCGGGGCGCCGCCGCGCTGCTAGGTTCGCCAAAGTGACGATCCGACGGTGTGTCTGTCCAGGCTCCTACGACCCCGTGACCTTGGGTCATCTCGACGTGATCCGGCGCGCGGCCGCGCTGTACGACGAGGTGGTGGTCGCGGTGCTGCACAACGTGGCGAAGAAGGGCCTGTTCACCCCGCAGGAACGCCTGGAGATGATTCGGGCCGAGGTGCAGGATGCGGGATTGGGCAACGTCCGCACCGTCGAGTTCACCGGTCGGCTGCTGGTCGATGTGTGTGTCGAGATGGGCATCCAGGCCATCGTCAAGGGGCTGCGCGGGGAGACCGACTACAGCTACGAGCTGCCCATGGCCGTGATGAACCGTCGCCTGACCGGGGTCGAGACGCTCTTCCTGCCGGGTGATCCGGCGTTCAGCCAGGTGTCCTCCTCGCTGATGAAGGAGGTCGCCCGGTTCGGTGGCGATGTGTCGGGGCTGGTCAGCGATCGGGTGCACGCGGCCCTGACGGAGCGGCTGGGCCAGGGCTGAGCAGATCCGGCATTTGGGGGCCCGCCCCGCTCGACGGTAAGGTGGTGCGTCGGTCTGTGTCGACGTGACCCGGGCCGTTCCGAATCGTCGTCAGCCAATCCAGCGAAAGCCATGACCAGCCCAGATCCCCGCAGCCCCCTCGTCTACGACATCAGGGTGCTCGGGCGCCGGGCCGGGACCATGGATGAGAGTTCGCGTGCGGTGCGGCTGGCCGACGAGGTGGGCACCGAGGTCATCGCCGTGCCGGCCGGATCGACCCTGCAGGTCGAAACGCGGCTGGAGTCGGTGCTGGAGGGCGTGCTGGCCACCGGGACGGTCGAGTCGGTCGCTCGGGGCGCCTGCGTGCGGTGCCTGGAACCGGTCAGCCAGCCAGTGCTGGCGCCGTTCCAGGAGCTGTTCGCGTACGCCGACCGCGCGGCCCATCACCATGAGGTGGGGGACGACGACGAGGACCAGTACGTGCTCCAGGGTGACCTGCTCGACCTGGAGCCCGTGATCCGGGATGCGGTGGTGCTGCAGCTGCCGTTCCAGCCGGTCTGCCGACCGGACTGCCCGGGACTGTGCCCGCAGTGCGGGGCGTTGTTGGCCGACGACCCGGACCACGGACACGACACCATCGACCCCCGATGGGCGTCCCTGCAGGCCCTCGCCTCCGGCGAGGGCGACGCGGACGGCCTCGGCCCAGCCCAGCAGCAACCGCAAGAGAAGAGGAACTGACGTGGCCGTCCCGAAGCGGAAGATGTCGCGCTCCAACACCCGTTCGCGCCGCGCCAACTGGAAGACGACCGCGACCACGCTGACCGCGTGCCCGCGGTGCGCTTCCCCGAAGATGCCGCACGTGGCATGCCCGTCCTGCGGCACGTACAACGGGCGACACTATGCCGCGGCGGAGCGTTCCGAGCACCAGGACTGATCCACCGGTCGCATGGGCAACGGGAAGGGTGCTCGCAGCGAGGAGCGCCCAGTCGGTGGACTGGTCGAGACGATCGAAGTGATCCTCGGCGTCCGGCTCGACGAGGGCGAGGTCCGGCATGCCCTGACACACCGTAGCTATGCCTACGAGAACGGCGGCCTGCCCAACAACGAACGGCTCGAGTTCCTCGGCGATTCGGTGCTCGGCCTGGTCGTCACCGAGTCGCTGTTCGCCGACCACCCCGACCTCGCCGAGGGCCAACTCGCCAAGCTGCGCGCCGCGTGCGTCAACATGCGGGCGCTCGCGGCCGTCGGGCGCACCCTGGGGCTCGGCGACTATCTGTTGCTGGGGCGTGGCGAGGAGACCACCGGTGGCCGGGACAAGGCCTCGATCCTCGCCGACACGGTGGAGGCGCTGATCGGCACCGTGTATCTGGCCGAGGGCATCGAGACGTCCCGACGATTCGTCCATCACCTGGTCGACCCGTTGATGAAGGCGTCCACCCGGCTGGGGGCCGGATTGGACTGGAAGACGAGCCTGCAGGAGCTGGCCGCCGCGGGTGCCTACGGGGCGCCGGAATACCGCGTCTCCGAGGACGGCCCGGACCACGAGAAGGTCTTCACCGCCCGCGCCGTGCTGGGCAAGGAGGTGCTCGGCGAGGGCGTCGGCCACTCCAAGAAGGAGGCCGAGCAGCGCGCCGCGGAAATGGCCTGGACCGAGCTGGACCGCCGCGCCCAGGCCGCCACCCGGCAGGCCGCCGACGAGGTCGAGCGGGCCGAGGGGCCGGCGGAACTCGACGGGTGAGGTCGTGCCCGAACTCCCCGAGGTCGAGGTGGTTCGCCGCGGTTTGGAGCGGCACGTCGTCGCACGGAGCGTCGTGGGGGCAGCGCTGCATTCGGCGCGGGTGGCCCGGCGGCATCCGGCGGGCGGGCTGGACCTCGCCGACCGGCTCATCGGTCAGCGGCTGGCGGAGGTCGACCGGCGCGGCAAGTACCTGTGGCTGGTGCTCGAGCCGTCGCTGGAGGCGCTCGTCGTCCATCTGGGCATGAGCGGACAGCTGCTCGTCGTCGCGGCCGGCACGGATCGGCTCCGCCACGAGCACGCCCGGCTCACGTTCGCCGACGACGGCCCGGACCTGGTCTTCGTCGACCAGCGCACGTTCGGGGGATTGGCCCTGACCGACCTGGTCCCGGACGTCCGGGGGGCGGCGGCGCCCCGCCCGTACGGCGTACCGACCCCCGTCGCGCACATCGCCTGCGATCCGCTCGAGGCGGCCTTCGATCAGCCCGCCGTGGTGGCGGCCATGTGGCGCCGGCAATCCGCCGTCAAGCGGGCTCTCCTGGACCAGTCGCTGGTCAGCGGCATCGGCAACATCTACGCGGACGAGGCGCTGTGGCGGGCGGGGGTGCACGGCCAACGGCTCTGCGCCAACCTGACCAGGCCCACTCTGTCGCGGATCCTCGACCATGCCCGGGACGTGATGGTGGCCGCATTGGACCAAGGTGGGACGAGTTTCGATGCGACGTACGTCAACGTCAACGGCGCGAGTGGCTACTTCGACCGCTCGCTCGCGGCGTACGGTCAGACGGGCCGGCCGTGCCCACGATGCGGTACGCCGATCCGGCGCGAGGCCTTCATGAACCGCTCCTCGCACTCCTGCCCGCGCTGCCAGCCGAAGCCGCGCGGGATTCCGTAGCCGGGGCTCAGCAGCCGAGCCGCGATGAGTGATGACTGGAGCAGATCGGCGGTCAAGCAATCAGCCGCCGAAGCCGAGGAAGACCAAGAGCCGCCGTTCGAACTCGACGATCGTGGTGGCCTCCAGGTGGCCGATGACGCTGTGGACGTTGGTGCGTCGCACAGTGGTGATCTTGTCGATCATGAGGTGGGAGTGCTTGTCCAGGCCATTGCCATCATTGGCCGGGACAGCTACGCGGAGCAGCGGTGCGTCCACCACGTTCGTGGTGAATGGACAGACCGTGACGGAGTCGGTGGCATCGAACCGGTCGTCCTGAATCACCAGCGCGGGCCTTGGCTTGCCGGCGTAGACGCCACCTGCGACGGTGACGATGTCGCCGCGCCTCACTCGGGCCAGTCTTCAGAAATCGCTTCGACGAAGTCCATGTCGGCGGAGGTCTGCGCCGCCGTGGCGACACGAAGTGCTTGACGGTGGGCCTCGGCTGCGAACTCGGGAGACCGCACATCGGGCACCCAGATCTGCACGGGGCGCAAACCCTGTGCTCTCAACTTTGCCCTGTGGGCCTCAACCCGCTCGCGAACAGCCATGAGGCAATGTTACATGTAACGACCTGCTGGTCGCAACGGGTGTTTGGCGCCGGATGGTTGGTATGACGCCGGTGCAGGGCCATGACGATCCGCCTCCATCCGTTTGGGCAAGCCGAGCTTGACCAGCGATCCAGTGACTGGGTGACGTCGGTTCTTGCCGGCGCTGAGCCAAGTGTCGTTTCCAGCGAGCGTGCCGACGTCGTGGGACGAGTTGCGAAGGGCGGCTATCCCGTGGTTCAGGAGCTGAACCCTCGGCTACGGGCCGATTGGTTGCGTGACTACGTCAACCGCCTGGTCGAGCGCGATGCCGTCGATGTGGCACCGGCACAGGTGGGAGCGCTCCGACGACTGTTGAGCATGTCCCGCCCGGGCCACTGTGCAGAGGCACTTGGAGATCTTGGAGGCACTCTTCCTGGTGGAACGGCTCCCAAGTTGGTCACGCAACCTCACCAAACGGCAGATTCAACGCTCAAAGGCGTACCTCACGGATTCGGGATTGGCTGCGGTGCTTTCCGGCCTGAGTGCGGAGCACCTCGCCTCCCCTCGCGGAAGCAGCCATTTCGGTCCCCTGCTGGAGAACTTCGTCGTCTGTGAGCTTCGTCGACAACAGGGTTGGTCAACTACTGATTTCACCTTGTCCCATTACCGCGATCGGCACGGGGCGGAAGTGGACGTCATCATCGAGACCCCTGGGGGAGTCCTCGGGGTAGAGGTGACGGCGGGCATGTCGGCGCGTCCGGAACACTTCAAGCACCTGATCGCGCTTCGTGATCGGCTCGGCAGCGAGTTCCTCGGCGGAGTCGTCCTGACCACGGGTTTCGGGCAACGAGCCGGGGATCGTCTGGCAGCCATGTCCGTGGCTTCTCTCTGGGAGCGCTTGGATTGACGGGCCCGGACATCCGTTCGCCGCTCCGCCGCGGTTCGAGCAGCTTGTCGGCGATCTGGCCGGCTGCTACTCACAAAGGATCAACAGCCAGCATCGCCTTGGCTACGAGGTGCTGCCTCAAAGAACGCGTGGTCCACGTGCTGCGAATGTGGACGCACGACGAATGAGCCGTCCGGCGAGGTCGACCGCTCACTCCTGCGGGTAGCGCACACCCAGTTCGGAGCGGGCGGCGTCGAGGATCTCCAGCACCCCGATGGTGTCCGCATGCGGCATCAGCGGGGACTCCAGCAGCCCCGCGCGCAGGCACCGCGACACCTCCTGCGCCTGGTGGGCGTATCCCCGGCTGACCACCTCGATGCGGTGGTCCTGCTGGCCGTCGACGTGCAGCACCGCCCACTGCGGGGACCGCCAGAACGGCTCGGCCACCTCGACCCAGCCGCGGCGGCCGATGATGCTGGCCCGGTTCGGGCCGACGGCGTGGCTGGAGGTGAACAGCGAGGCCATCGCCCCGGACTCGTAGCCCCACTGCATCCCGACGACCCGATCCGCCCCGGTCGGTGCCAGCGAACCCATGACCTGAACCGAGTCGGGTTCGCCGAGGAACATCCAACAGAACGCGGCGCCGTAGACGCCCAGATCCAGCAGCGCCCCGCCACCGTTGGCCAGGTCGAACATGCGGTGCCGCGGGTCGTAGTCGACCCCCACCGCGAACTCCGCGCTGACGTGCACGAGGTCTCCGATCGCGCCCTCGCCCACCAGCCGCTCGACCTCGAGCAGCAGGGGCTGGGTGCGCAACCACATCGCCTCCATCGCGAACACGCCGGCGCTGCGGGCCTGGGCGAACAACTCGGCCGCCTGCGCCGAGTTGAGCGCCAACGGCTTCTCGACCAGCACCGACTTGCCCGCCCGGACCGCCGCCAGCGCCGGGCCGTGGTGGTAGGGATGGGTGGTGTTGACGTAGACGACGTCGACCTCCGGGTCGGCCAGGACGTCCTCGTAGTGGCCGTGCGCGCGTCGTACGTCGTGGGCCGCCGCGAAGGCCTGCGCGCGGTGCTGCTCGCGGGCCCCGACGGCGACGACCTCGTGGTCGGGCAACTCCGCCAGCGCCCGGGCGAAGGTGCCCGCGATGCTGCCCGCCCCGATGAAACCCCAGCGCAGCGGCCGATTCCCGAGGCGGTCGACGGTGCTTCCGGAGGCGGACAGATCGGGGGAGCGCGGCGGAATGCTCATGGACGAAACGCTATCGCGCGGCCCCCCGAAGCTTGGGCCATCGGGCCGGTTCGAGCCCGCGCCGCGGCGGGAGGTCGCGCGTACGATCGGGGGGATGGAGCGGGCGACGATCTTCGTGTCAGGGCGAGTGCAGGGCGTGGGCTTTCGATGGTGGACCCGCAGCAAGGCTCTCGAACTGGGGCTGATCGGGTTCGCGCGCAATGTCGCGGACGGGCGGGTCGAGGTGCTCGCGCAGGGCGACCGTGACGCCATCGTGCGATTGCAGGCGCTGTTGACCGAGTTCCCCAGCACCGCGGGCCGCCCCGGTCGGGTCCAATCGACCACGACTCAATGGGGCGACCCGCGGGCGGATCTGGTCGGATTCCGGGAGCTGTGAGCGCTCCCTGACCCTGACCCTGGACTTGACCCTGGTTGAGGTCAGCTGGGCTTGGACGCCGACGGCGCCGCGGAGCCAGACGCCGTGGCGGTTGCGGTGGTGGTGATCTGGTCGCTGGCGGGCACCGTGATGGACACCGGCTCGCCCCACTTCTCGTACGTCGTGACCGTGGGCAGACCCGCGACCGTGTGCTTCATCTTGCGGGTGCGGTTCTTGTCGTCGAGCCAGTAGTCGACGGTGACCGGCGCCGCCGTACCCGTCGCCGCAGCGGTGCCCGTGCCCGTTGCGGGGGCCGTCGCCGTCCCCGTGGCGGGGGGCGTCGCGGCTCCCGTCGCGCCCGTCGTGCCGGCAGCGCCCGGGGTCACCGTTGCGGTGGCCTTGGTCGGGTCGACGGTCAGCGTGAAGTGCCGGGTCTTGGTGCCGGCCACATCCTCCTCGCCGACATAGGTGATCGACTTCACGATCTCCTGATCGGCCTCGATGCGGCCGCTGGTGCCGCCGAGCAGATTGTCCAGGCTCGGGTTAACCGGCGACTCGACCCACTTGCCGCCCAGCAGGTTGGCGTTCTTCACGTAGACCTTGCCACCGGCGATGATCAGCTGCGATTCGCCCTTATCGTCCTTGAGGGTGATCTGCCGCTTGCGGTTGGCGGGATCGGTGTTGTCGACCACCCCGGTGGAGGACAGGTCGCTGCCGGAATCACCGACCTGGGTCGTGAACGCGTAGGTCTTGTTCGCCTCCGCGGCGGCCATGGTGACCTTGAAGAACTGGGCCTTGTCAACCGTGCCGCCCGGGGTGAGATCACCCAGCGAGGCGGTCGTGGCAGCCGTGGTCGTTCCGCTCGGCGTCGCCTCGGTGCCGCCGGAGCAAGCGGTCAGCGCGAGGGGCGCGGCCAGCAGCAGAATGGCGACGCGGCGGGCGGTCGTGGACTTCATGAATCTCCTTCTGCGCCGCACCGGTCCGGCTCGTCGACGGCGTCGTCGTACGGCGCGAGACGGCACGGGCGTATGGGTTATGTCCCGGCCAGTTTACCGCCACCCGTGGATGCGCACGTCAGAGCCTCGGCCGGCCCCGATCGACGGCGGCTCCTCGTGGTCAGGAGGTGGGTTTCGTCGTCGACGTGGCCGAGCCGGTGTCGGCGCTGGACCCACCCAGCCCGGGCAGCTGCGTCACCGAGGTGCTCGGCGGCGCCTGGATGCTGACCGGCTCGCCCCACTTGCTGTACGTCATGGTGGTGCGGGCCTCGTCGGTCCCGGAGGTGACCTTGACGGGGCGGTTCTCGGCGCTCACCCACAGGTCGGTGTCCATCGTGGCCGGCATGCCGCTGGGCAGGCTCGCACTCGGGGAGGCGGTGCCGGTGCTCGTGCCCCCTCCGAGGCTGGCCGCCTTGGCGGTGTCCATCGTCATCCGCAGGTGCGCGGTCTTGGTGCCCGAGACGTCCTCGCGACCCACACACGTCACCTTGGTGATCGCGTCCTTGGCCTTGGCCAGCTGCGCCGTCGGGTCGGTCAGCTGGTTCATGTCGACGCCGGACTGCTTGGCGAGATCGTCGAGGGTCAGCTTGGCGTACTTGTTGCCGGTCAGCGTGCCCATGTTCATGTAGATCGCCTTGTCCACCATGATCAGGTCGAGCTGACCGCCCCCGCCGGGCACGCCGATCGTCATCTTGGCCTTCGGGTTCGCGCTGTCGGTGCCGTCGATGTCGCCGGTGATGGCCATCCCGTTGGCGGAGCCCGTAGAACCCGCCGTGCCGCTGCCGCTTGCCGCCGGGGCGGTGGTCGAACCACTGCTCAGCGCGCCGATCTCCACGCTGCCGGAGACGTGCGCCGTGGACTGCGTGGACTTCGACTGCTGCGCCAGGAACTTGTCCTTGTCGATGTCGCCGGGCTTGTCGCACAGGTCGTACATCGAGGCCGCGGCAGCCGATGTCGTGCTGGTGGTCGCGGCGTTGGTGGCCGTGCCGCTGGTGGTGCCGGAGCTGCACCCGGCGAGGGCTAGCGGGAGCAGAGTCAGCGCGGCGAGGCTACGGCGTACGGTCATGATGAAACCCCCAAGAGGTTGGCCGAATCGGTGCTTTCCCTGCCTATCCTCACAAGTTCGGGCCGCATCGGCCAGCCCCGACCCGCGCCTGTGGATCCGGCAGATGGGCCGGTGGATCCGGCGCGGCGGCCGGCCTCCCGAGCCCGACGCGACCCGGCTTGTAGAGTGACGCCGACCACCGGCAGCACCAGGAGAATCGACCCGCGTGTACGTCAAGAGCCTCACCCTCAAGGGCTTCAAGTCGTTCGCGTCGTCGACCCAACTGCGCCTCGAGCCCGGCATCACCTGCATCGTCGGCCCCAACGGCTCCGGCAAGTCCAACGTCGTGGATGCCCTCGCCTGGGTGATGGGGGAGCAGGGCGCCAAGTCGCTGCGCGGCGGGAAGATGGAGGACGTCATCTTCGCCGGCACCGCGGACCGGCCCCCGCTGGGCCGCGCCGAGGTCACGATGACCATCGACAACACCGACGGTGCGCTGCCGATCGACTACACCGAGGTGACGATCAGCCGGACCATGTTCCGGGGCGGCGGCAGCGAGTACGCCCTCAACGGCACTCCCTGCCGCCTCGTCGACGTCCAGGAACTGCTCTCGGACTCCGGCATCGGCCGGGAGATGCACGTCATCGTCGGCCAGGGCCAATTGGACACGGTGCTGCGAGCCACCCCCGAGGACCGACGGGGGTTCATCGAGGAGGCCGCCGGCGTCCTCAAACACCGCAAACGCAAGGAACGGGCGCTGCGCAAGCTCGACGCCATGGAGGCCAACCTGGTCCGGGTCAAGGACCTGGTCGGCGAGATCCGGCGCCAGCTCGGCCCGCTGGGCCGCCAAGCGGAGACCGCCCGACGCGCGGCGCTCATCCAGGCCGACGCCCGGGATGCCCGCCTGCGGCTCCTCGCCGACGAACTGGTGCAGCTCACCAGCACCCTGGAGCAGGAGGTCGCCGACGAGACCGCCCTGCTGGCCCGGCGGGACGAGGTCGAAAGTTCGCTGGCGATGGCCCGGCACCGCCTCAGCGACGCCGAGACCGCCCTGGCCCAGGCCGCGCCGGACCTGGACCGGGCCCAGCGCAGGTGGTTCGAGCTGACCGCCATGACCGACCGGCTCACCGCGGTCGGCACGCTGGCCGCGGAGCGGGTGCGCCTGCTCAGCGCCGAACCCGCCGCGCCGGACCGCCCGCAGCGCGATCCGCAGACCCTTCGCGCGCAAGCTCAGCAGGCCCGCGACCAGGACCGTCAGCTCGCCGAGGAGATCGCTGCGCTGGAAGCCGATCTGGCCCGCGTGGTCGCCGGCCGCGTGGCGGTCGAGAATGCCTACGCCGCCGAGCGCGACCGGCTGGCCCGCGTCGAGCGAGCCGCCGCCGACCGCCGCGAGGGCCTGGCCCGGCTCGCGGGTCAGGTAGCGGCCAAGCGCAGCCGCATCGAGGCCGCCGAGGGCGAGATCGCCCGGCTGCGGGAGGTGGTCGAGCGGGCCGAGCAGCGGGCTGCCGATGCCGAAGCGCAGTTCGCCCGCCTGGAATCCAGTGTCGCGGTCGACGAAGAGGGCGAGGAGGGCCTGGACGAGGCGCACGCCCGCGCCGAGGACGCCCTGGCCGCCGCCCGGGCGCGGGCCGAGGAATTGCGCGAGGCCGAGCGGGCCGCCGAGCGGGACCGGGGCACCGCCCAGGGACGGGCCGAGGCCCTCGCCTTGTCGCTGCGGCGCCAGGACGGGGGCCGGGTGCTGCTCGGGGACGTCGACGACCAGGGCGTCCCCACCGGTTCCGGTGCCCAGCCCGGCCTGATCGGCGTCGTGGCGCAGGCCATCACGGTCCAGGGCGGGCACGAAACCGCCGTGGCGGCTGCCCTGGGTTGGGCAGCGGACGCCCTCGCGGTGGAATCCCTGGACGCAGCCACCGCCGCACTCGCCCGGCTCCGGGCGCAGGACGCTGGCCGCGCCGCGCTGCTCGTGCCCGAGACCGCACCCTCGGTGGCCCCCGACCCGGACGAGCCGCCCGCCGCGGGCTCCCGGTGGGCGCGGTCGGTCGTCGAATGCCCACCGGCGCTGCGCGCGAGCCTGGATGCGCTGCTCGCGCGGGTCGCCTTGGTGCCGGACGAGGCGAGCGCGCGAGACGTCGTACGGCGGGTGCCGGGAGCCACCGCCGTCACCGCCAACGGGGATGTCTATTCCCCCGGCTGGGTCCGTGGGGGCAGCGCCGCGGCGCCCAGCCTGCTGGAGGTCCAGGCCGCGCACGAGGAGGCCACGGCGGCGGCCTCCGAGGCCGGACTCCGGCGCGACCGGGCCAGGTTCGCCCTCGCCGCGGTCGAGGAGGAGATCGCGCGATCCGCGGACGAGGTGGAGGCCGCCCTGGCCGACCTGCACGCCTCCGACGCCCGGATGAACGCCATCGCCGAACAGCTCGGCACGCTGGGCTCGCAGCTGCGGGCCGCGCGGGCCGAAGCCGATCGGGCGCAGGCCTCCATCGTCGCGGCGGAGGCCGCGTTGACCGGCGACGCCGCAGCCCTGCGCGAGCTCGCCGACCGCCTCGCCGCCGCCGAGGCCGAGCCGGCTGATCCGGCCCAGTCCGCACCGGCCGAGCGGGACCGGCTCGAAGCCGAGGCGGTCGCCGCCCGCGCCAGCGAGACCGAGCTCCGGCTGACGTTGCGGGGGCGCCAGGAGCGCGCCCGCGGCGTGCAGGGCCGCGCCGAGGCGCTGGAACACCAGGCGCGGGCGGAGATCGCCGCGCGGGAGCGCGCCGAGGCGAACCGGCGGGCTCGCGAGCAGCAGTCGGCCAGCGCCGCCCGGGTGCGGACGGCGGCCGACCGGGCCGTCGCGCACCTGCGGGACGTGTGTGGTCGCGCCGACGCGGCCCGGGTGGCGGCGACCGAGCATCGGGCCGAGATCGAGGCGAGCCTGACCGCCGTCCGCCGCGAGGTCGATGCGCACGCGGAGGAACTGCGCCAGCTGGTGGACTCCGTGCACCGCGACGAGGTGGTGCGCACCCAGCAGCAACTGCGGATCGAGGCGCTGCAGGCCCGGGCCGTGGAGGAGCTCGGCATCGACCCCGAGGTGCTGATCGAGGAGTTCGGCCCGCACCGGCCCGTCCCCGTGCTTCCCGAGCCCGGTGCCGAACCGCCGCTGGACGCCGAGGGTGCGCCGCTGACCACGCCGTACGTGCGGGAGCAGCAGGAAAAGCGGCTGCGCCGGGCCGAGCGCGGCCTGGCTCAACTCGGCCGGATCAACCCGCTGGCGCTGGAGGAGTACGCCGCGCTGGAGGAGCGGCACGCGTTCCTGACCGAGCAGTTGGAGGACCTCAAGCGGTCCAAGCGGGATCTGCTGGACATCGTCCGCGAGGTGGATGAGCGGGTCGAGCGGGTCTTCGCCGAGGCCTTCGCCGACACGGCGCGCGAGTTCGAGGGCGTCTTCGCCCGGTTGTTCCCCGGCGGCGCCGGGCGCCTGCTGCTCACCGACCCCGACGATCTGTTGACCACGGGCATCGAGGTCGAGGCCCGCCCGCCGGGCAAGAAGATCAAACGGTTGTCGCTGCTCTCCGGAGGCGAGCGGTCGCTGACCGCCGTCGCCCTCCTGGTCGCCATATTCAAGGCTCGGCCGAGTCCCTTCTACATCATGGACGAGGTCGAGGCGGCGCTGGATGACACAAATCTGGGTCGGCTCATCGGACTGTTCGAGGAATTGCGCGACTCCAGTCAACTCATCGTGATTACCCATCAGAAGCGCACGATGGAAGTGGCGGACGCGCTGTACGGCGTGACGATGCGCGGCGATGGCGTGACGACCGTGGTCTCCCAACGACTTCGGGATGTCGCTCCGGCGGGGGTCGGGGCCGGAGTGCCACGCTGAATGAGCGCCGCCGAGCCGGGGTGATGAGCAAAGGCCGGCCGTCAATCGTTATCGAGTGGTGACGCGCCAAAGCCCGCAGATGCTCGGTCCATTCCGGTATCCGTGGCGACAATATGGATCATGGTTCCGCTGGTCCTGTTCATCGTCGTGATATTGCTGACGTTCGTGGTCGGCTGTTTCGTCGTCGGCTCCGTCATCGTCGAGGCCCGCAGCAACGGGCGCCCGATGCTGCCCGAGGACCCGCGCCCGGAGCCCGGCCCCCAGCCGGCCACCGAACCCGCCACCGGCCGCGCCCGGGCGCTCGCCGTAGCCGCCGGGGTGACCGAGCGCCGCGAGGCCGCCGAGGCCTGACCCGACTCTTCCTGCCCGAGGCTCGAGCCGGTCGGGCCGCACACGCCGCCCCTCGGGGCGGCGTTTGCGCGTCGTCCCACGCCGGGCGGCGCCGCGGCGCCGAGTCACCCCCGCGGCGCGGTTGCCGCCCGCCGTCCCTGTCGTCGGAGTTGGACGCGATGACAGGATGGGCCCGTGGACCTCCTCGGCAACCTCTGGCTCGTCATCGTCGTCGGCGTCGTCATCGCCGCCGCCCTGATCTCCGGGCTCGTCACCCTGTTGCGTGGCCGCGGTGGCGAACGCCGGGATCTGAAGCCGCCGCCGCCGAGCGGGCGCGGTCCGGGCCCCGGCGGGGTGCTGGCTCCACCCGCGCCCGGCGAACCGCCGACCCTCATCGAGACCCCCCGTGCGCCCGCCCCCGACCTCCTCCTGGAACGCCCCGAACAGGCCCGCGGACGACTGCACCGGCTGCGGGAACGGCTGGCCCGCAGCAACAGCACGCTCGGCCAGGGACTGCTGGGGCTGCTCTCCCGGGGCCACCTCGACGAGGAGACCTGGGATGACGTCGAGGACACCCTGCTCGCCTCGGACCTCGGCGTCGAGGCCAGCCAGGAACTCGTCGCGGCGCTGCGGCGCCAGGTCGCCGTCCAGGGCGTCCGGGACGAGGCCACCGTGCGCGGCTGGCTGCGGGAGGACCTGATCCGCCTGGTCGACCCCAGCATGGACCGCCGGCTGGTCTCGACCCGGCAGGGAGACCGGGCCGCGGTCATCCTCGTGGTGGGGGTGAACGGGACCGGCAAGACGACCACGATCGGCAAGATCGCCCGGGTGCTCGTCGCCGAGGACCGTCGGGTGCTGCTCGGCGCGGCGGACACCTTCCGGGCGGCCGCCGCCGACCAGTTGCAGACCTGGGGTCAGCGGGTCGGGGTGCGCACCGTCCGATCCGACCGGGACGGCGCCGACCCGGCGGCCGTCGCCTTCGAGGCGGTCAAGGAGGCCAACGCCGAGGAGGCCGACGTCGTGCTCATCGACACCGCCGGACGGCTGCACAACAAGGCCAACCTCATGGCCGAGCTGACCAAGGTCAAGCGCGTCGTCGAAAAGCAGTCGCCGATCGATGAGGTGCTGCTGGTCCTGGACGCGACCACCGGCCAGAACGGCCTGGTCCAGGCCGAGGTCTTCAGCGCGGCCGTCGACGTGACGGGCATCGTGTTGACCAAGCTCGACGGAACGGCCAAGGGCGGCATCGTCGTCGGCGTCCAACGCAAGCTGGGAGTTCCGGTCAAGCTGGTCGGGCTCGGTGAAGGGCCGGACGACCTGGCCCCCTTCGATCCCGAGGCTTTCGTCGACGCGATCCTGGGTTAGCGACCGCCCCGCCGCCGCGCCGCGTGGGCGCCCGGGGTCTCGGAGAGGCGCCGGGCCTGGGGCGAGCCACTGACCTACGGTGGGACGGTGGAACACCGGCTGCGTTCGACGGACCCGGGTGCGGGTGGTCGAGGCGGTTCGTCCCCAGGTCTCCGACGTCGCCGCCTGGCCGGCCGAGCCCGTCGCGTCGGCGCGCTGCTCGGCACCGTGCTGCTGCTCGCGCTGCTGGCTGCGAGTATCGGTGCGGCGGGCCGAATCGCGTATGTCGGGTTCGGTCCCCATCCCGTCGCCGGGCTGGTCAGCGAGCAGCTGCGCTGGCTGGAGCCACAGGTCGCACCCCCCACGGCCGCGAGCCCCGGGGCCCCCGGCGACGTCGGCCCGGGGGAGCGGGCCGTGCTTCAGGTGGCCTTCACCGCACTCGCGACGGCGGCGGACCGCTCCCGCCCCGAACAGGTGCGGGTGCCGTTGCTGCGGGCCGCGCTCGCGCGCCTGGACAGTCCGGAGATCATGGGCGGCCAAGGCACGGCCGGGGAAGCCGCGCCGGGCGCCTTCGTGCAGGGCTGGTCCCTGCTGGTAGACACCGAACTGGCGCGGCTGTCCGGACAGGAGAGCGACCGGTCCGCCGTACGGTCCCGCGCCACCCCCTGGGTGCGCGCGCTGGCCACGGTGTCCTCGGGCATCCTGCCGTCCTACGGGCGGGTCTACCGCCCCGTGGACACGATCGTTCTCGCTGCTGCGCTGCGCCGCGCGGATGACGCGGTCGGAGTCCCGGGAACCGCCGCGGCCATCGGGGCCTGGCTGCCCCGACTGGAGCCGCTGCGCGAACCGACCACCAACCTGCTGCCGCACCGCACGGACGCCACGGGGCGGCCCCAGGAATCGACGCGGGCCTCATCCCAGGCCATGATCCAGACCTTCTGGCCGACGATCGACAGCGCCGCGGCGACGTCCAGCCGAGACTGGGTGGCCTTCGAGAACACCTTCCTCTGTCCGCGCCTGGGCCTGGCCGTCGTCTGCGAATTCCCCGATGGCGGGGGCGGCGGGGATCGGCTCAGCGGGCCCTTGCTGGCCGGGGTGTCACCCACCGCCACGGTGCTGACCGTGGCCGCGGCCAGGGCGCACGGGAACAACGAGCTGGCGGAGCAGATCTCGCGGGAGGCCGAACTCTTCGGCGCGCCGATCGGGGACGACACCGGCCGGCGCTACCTGGGCGGCACCGCCCCGGCCGGCGACGCGCTGCTGGCCTGGGCCCGATCGGTCCCCCTGGAGCGCGAGAGACCCGGGGTCGACGCCCGCGACCGCGTCGCCTGGGCCGCCTGGACGCTCGGCGCGCTGCTGCCCGGGGTGCTCGCGCTCGGCCTGTTGGCCTGGCGCCAGCTGGCCCGCCGGCGATTCTCCGGGCCGCTGGAGCATGATGCGTCGCCGCCGGATGCGCCGTACCCGCCGGACGCGCCGTACCCGCCGGATGCGCCGTACGACAGGCCGGACGCGCCGTACGACAGGCCGGACGCGCCGTACGACAGGCCGGACGCGCCGTACGACAGGCCGGACGCGCCGTACGACGGGCCAGACGCGCCGTACGACGTGCCGCCCGGACCACAGCGTCCGTCAGCCAACTGAGAGGCCCTCTTCAGGGCCTTCTCAGCCGGCATGCCTAGGGTCACACCCGTGGGAGACAGGGGTGACGGCCCCGGCCGCGGGTGAGGCGGCCGGGGCCGCACATGTCTCACCCGTGCCGGATGCGCTGATCAATCGCCGTCACGTCGCTGTCACGCGGCGGGCCCATCGTTTTCCTGCCGGAAACAATCGCCGCCTTCGCCCGAAACGTGCGCCGTCGACCGTGAAGTCATGAACATCAATTCCGGCGACACCGCGTGGCTGTTGGTCAGCGCCGCCCTGGTGTTGCTCATGACGCCGGGCCTGGCGTTCTTCTACGGAGGAATGGTCCGCAGCAAGAGTGTCCTCAACATGATGATGATGAGTTTCGGGGCGATGGCCACGATCGGCGTCGCCTGGGTCCTGTGGGGCTACGGGCTCACGTTCGGGCCGTCGATCGGCGGCCTGGTGGGCGACCCGCGCGCCCTGTTGGGTCTGGGCAGCCTGATGAGTCCCGACGCGGTCAGTGGCACCGTGCCGGCCATGGCCTTCGTGCTCTTCCAGGCCATGTTCGCCATCATCGCGGTGGCCCTCATCTCGGGCGCCATCGCGGACCGCGCCTCGTTCGCCACCTGGATGGTCTTCACCGTCGTGTGGGCGACGCTGGTCTACTTTCCGATCGCGCACTGGGTGTTCGCGTTCGACACGACGTCCGCGACCGGGGCGATCACCCAGCACGGCGGGTGGATCGCGAACAGCCTCAAGGCCATCGACTTCGCCGGCGGCACCGCGATCCACATCAACGCCGGCGCCGCCGCGCTCGCGCTGGTGCTCGTCCTGGGCAATCGGCACGGCTTCGGGTCGGAACCGATGCGCCCGCATAATCTCACCCTGGTCATGCTCGGCGCCGGCCTGTTGTGGTTCGGCTGGTTCGGATTCAACGCCGGCTCCGCTCTGACCGCCGGGACCACGGCGGCGGTCGCGGGAGTGAACACCCTGGCCGCGACGTCGGCGGCCTGCTGCGGCTGGCTGCTCGCCGAACGCCTGCGGGACGGCCACGCCACCTCGCTCGGCGCGGCCTCCGGCATCGTCGCGGGCCTGGTGGCGATCACCCCCGGCTGCGCTGCGGTGACCCCCGCGGGTGCCGTCGCCATCGGCGCGATCACCGGCGCGCTGTGCGCCTACGCCGTCGGCCTGAAGTCCCGGTTCGGCTATGACGACAGCCTGGACGTGGTGGGGGTGCACCTGGTCGGCGGGTTCGCCGGAACGGTGCTGATCGGACTGTTCGCCTCGGCGACGGCACCGGCCGGCATCGACGGCCTGTTCGCCGGCGGCGGCGCGGACCAGCTGTGGCGTCAGGTGGTGGGTGCCGTGACGGTGCTGGTCGTCTCCTTCGTCGCGTCGTACCTGATCGGACTCGTGCTGCACAAGACGCTCGGGTTCCGTATCGAGCGCGACCACGAGCTGGAGGGCATCGATGTCGTGCTGCACGCCGAGTCGGCGTACGAGCTGCACGGTCCCGGCGGCCTGCGCAGCGGCACCGGATCCGCGGGATTCGGCTCGGGCGCGCTGTCCCGCGCCACCACGATCGACAAGGAGGCGCAGGCATGAGGCTCGTCACCGCCGTCGTCAAGCCGTTCAAGATGGATGACGTCCGCAGCGCCCTGGAGGCCTTCGGCGTCTCGGGGATGACCGTGAGTGAGGTCGCCGGGTTCGGCCGGCAGCGCGGCCACAGCGAGGTCTACCGGGGTGCGGAATACCAGGTGGACACCGTGCCCAAGGTCCGTATCGAGGTGCTCGTGGACGACGCCGATGCGACCGATGTCGTGGACGCCATCGTCGCGGCAGCTCGGACGGGCCGCATCGGCGACGGGAAGGTGTGGACGATCCCCGTCGACGACCTCGTGCGGGTGCGTACCGGCGAGCGCGGCGTCGGCGCCCTCTGAGTCGACCGATGACCGTGACCCTCGCGGCGCGGCGCCTCGCGGTGACCCGCGACGCCACGCTGCTGCCCGGCACCGGACCCGAGCGTCGGCGCACCATGGCCGTCCAGACCCGTGAGCACCTGCGGGTGCTGTGGGAGGCGGCGGCCACGCAGCCCAGGGCCTTGCCTGAGCACGGCCTTGCCCTGGGCTGCGTGGGCAGCCTCGCCCGCGACGAATCCGGCCCGCTGTCCGACCTCGACCTGGTCCTGCTGCACGACGGTCGGCTGGAACCGGATCGGGTGGCGCAGCTGGCGGACCGGCTCTGGTATCCGCTGTGGGAGTCCGGCCTGCGGCTCGACCACAGTGTGCGCACGCTGGCCGACTGCCGCACGGTCGCCGAGCACGACCTGGCCGCACTCGTCGGCCTGCTCGATCTCGCGCCCGTCGCGGGGGACGAGACGCTGGTCGCGGGGGTGCGCATGGGAGTGGCCCGCGACTGGCGCGCCGCCGCCCGGCGTCGCCTGCCCGGCGTCCTGGCGCAGGTGCGGACGCGGCACACGCGGTACGGCGAGCTGGCCGACCTCCTGGAGCCCGACGTCAAGGAAGCGCACGGCGGACTGCGCGACCTGACCCTGATGCGGTCGCTGACCGCGACCTGGCTGGCCGACCGCCCGCACGGCGCCGAACTCGACGCCGCCGCCGAGCACCTGCTCGACCTCCGGGATGCGATCCACCTCGTCGGCGGCCGCCCCCGGGAGCGTCTGGTCCGTCAGGACCGCGACGCCGTCGCCGCGCTGCTCGGCTTCGGTGACGGCGACGACCTGTTGGCGGCCACCAGCGACGCCGCCCGGGTGGTGGCGCTCGCCACGGCGGCGACCCTGCGCCGCACCCAGCAGGCCCTGACCGCGCGCACCCTGCGCGTCGGCCCCCGGCGGCCCGAGCTGCGTCCCCTCGGGCACGGCGTCTACGTCCACGACGGCGAGGCCGTGCTCGGTGCCCCCGCGGTACGCCGGATGAGCCGACCCGGTGGCGATCCCGGGCTGGCCCTGCGGGCGGCCACGCTGGCCGCCCGAGCGGGTGTGCTGCTGTCGCAGGCCACGCTGGACACCATCGCCCGGATCCCCTGGGAAGAGGTCGCCTGGACCCCAGTGCGCCGGGAACTGTTCACCGCCCTGCTCGGCAGCGGCGCCGGGCTGCGCCAGGTCTGGGAGCAGGCGACCATGACCGGGCTGGTGGAACGGTGGCTTCCGATCTGGCGCACCGTGCGCAGCCGGCCCCAGCACGACCCGGTGCACCGGCACACCGTGGATCGGCATCAGGTGCAGACCGTCATCGAGTGCGCACCGCTGCTCGACGACGTGCCCCGGCCTGATCTGCTCCTGGTCGCCGCCCTGCTGCACGATCTCGGCAAGGCGACCGGTGGCGGCCCCGACCATCCCCGCAGCGGCGCCCCGCTGGCCCGTACCGCGGCGCTGGGCCTGGGCTTCGACGCCGCCGACGCCGACCTGATCGGGCTGCTCGTCGAGCACCACCTCACCCTCATCGAACTCGCCACCAACCGGGACCCGCAGGATCCGCGCACGGTGGCGGCGCTGGTGGCGGCGGTGGGCGGGGAGCCCGCAACCCTGGACGCGCTGGCGGCCCTGAGTCGGGCCGACGCGAGCGCCGTGGGGGAGCGGGCCTGGACGCCGTGGCGGGCCCGGCTGCTGGCCGACCTGGTCGCCCGGGGGCACGCCGCCCTGCAGGTCGGGGACGGCACGTCGTACCCCGGGGACGGCGCGGCGTCGCCTCCGGCCGAGCCGGCGACGGCCAGCCCGCCGGACCGTGCCGCGGCCCTCGCCGGGCGTCCCGTGGTGCGGGTGCGCTCCGGGGACGATCCGGCCACGATCGTCGTGGACGTCGTCGTCGCGGATCGGATCGGGCTGTTCGGGGACGTGGCGGGGGGGATGTCGGCGCAGGGCGTCGCCGTACGTCGAGCGGTGCTGCGCACCGTCGAGGGCGTGGCCGAGGACACCTGGGACTGCGACGTCGACCCCGCCGCGGCCCCCTTCGATCCGGACCGGTTGGCTCGCGATCTGGCGACTGCGGGTAGCGGCCGGGTCCGGGCGTCGCAGCGTCCGGGCCGTCCCGCCTCCGGTGGTCTCGAGGAGCCCCCGCCGCAGGTCCTGCTGATCCCCGATGCCGCCACGGACGCGACCGTGCTGGAGCTGCGGGGTCGCGACCGCCCCGGGTTGCTGCGGGACGTGGGCCGCGCGCTCGCGGCCGTAGGGGTAGGCGTGGCTCGGGCGCACATCGAAACGTACGCCGGCCGGTGTCGCGACGTCTTCGTCGTCACCGACGCCGACACCCGTGGACCCCTGGACCCGCCGGGCGTCGCGCGAGCCGTGGCGGCGGTGATCGACGCCGCGCGGTGACCCGGGCAGCGGGAGACCCGACCGGCATCGCCCGACAGGGCGGTCGACGATGCGATCGGTCGACAAGCCGCCGTGGTTGAGTTAACTTCTTGACTACAACCATGGCGAAAGCCGTGGCGCGCACGGCCGATGGCGGGGTGAGAGCGAGATGAGCGACGGGGGCCGCAGCACCGGCGCCGGGTCCCAGCGCGCGCTGCGCACCGCCAACACGCGCCGGGTGCTCGCCGCCCTGGCGTCGACCGGTCCGATGTCGCAGGCCGCGCTCAGCCGCAGCACCGGCCTGTCCACCGCCACGGTCTCCAATATCGTCGGGCAGTTGCGGGCCGAACACCTGGTCAGCACCAGTCCCACGACGTCCTCGGGGCGGCGCGCCCTGCTCGTCGAACTCACCACTCCACCGCGGCCGGCGGTCGCCGCCGGGATCGACATCGGCCGCCGGCACCTGCGGATCGTCCTGGCCACCATGCAGCGCGAGGTCCTCGCCGAGGACGCCGTACCGCTGCCGCTGGGCCACACCGCCGAGGCGGGCATCCGCGCTGCGGTCCGCCTGTTGGACCACCTGGTGGCCGCCGGCGACCTGCGGCGGGACGACATCGCGGGGTGCGGCGTCGCGATCCCCGGGCCGATCGACGCCCGGACCGGCCGGATCGCGCACGGGGCGATCCTGCCCGCCTGGGTCGGCTTCCGACCGGTCGATCGGCTGGCCCAGGCCCTGCGGCTGCCGGTGCACCTCGACAATGACGCCAATCTGGGCGCCCTGGCGGAGCTGACCTGGGGTCCGTACGGCGACGCCGAGCACCTCCTTTACGTCAAGGTGGCCTCCGGGATCGGCGCCGGGTTGGTGCTCTCCGGGCAGGTCTATCGCGGCGCCCTGGGGATCACGGGGGAGATCGGGCACATGCCGATCTCGGAGTACGGGCCGGTCTGCCGCTGTGGCAATCGCGGCTGCCTGGAGGCGATGGCGTCGGTGGCCACCATGATCGATTCGCTGGTGCAGTCGGGGGTCGTCGAGGCCGGCGCCACGACGCAACAGCTGCTCGACCTCGTCCGCGCCGGAGACCCGGTGGCCGGGCGCATCGTCGAGGACGGCGCGGTCGCCATCGGACAGGCGCTCGGGGCCGTGGTGAGCCTGCTCAACCCGGCCGTCGCGGTCATCGGCGGGCCGCTGGCTCCGCTCGGCGACACCCTGCTGGCGCCGCTGCGCCGCGGGCTGCGTCGGTTCGCCTCCCCGACGATCGGCGCCGAGACCGAGGTGGTGGTCTCATCCCTCGGCGACCGGGCCGAGGCCCTGGGCGCCTGCGCGCTGGTCTTCCAGGCGTCGGGCGCCGAGAGCTTTGCGTTAATCACTTGACGTCATTGGCAGAAGTATTGTTCACTTCTTCAACGGGCAAGGCGGCCTGACCGCCCGGGGCTCACGGATGAAGGGATGCGGCGGGGTATGACGGATGGGACCTTCGGCGAGCCCGACCCGACGGCGACGGGCGACGTCATCCTCGAAATGCGCCACATCACCAAGCGCTTCCCCGGGGTCAAGGCCCTGGACGACGTGACCATCCGGGTCCGGCGCGGCGAGGTGCACGCCATCTGCGGCGAGAATGGCGCCGGCAAGTCCACCCTGATGAAGGTGCTCTCCGGGGTGTGGCCGCACGGCAGCTACGAGGGCGAGATCGTCTTCGAGGGCGAGCCCGTCACCTTCAAGGGCATCCGCGCCTCCGAGGACGCCGGGATCGTGATCATCCACCAAGAGCTGGCGCTGATCCCCGAGCTGTCGATCGCCGAGAACATCTTCCTCGGCAACGAAATGACCCGGCGCGGTGCCATCGACTGGGTCGACACGAACAAGCGCGCCAGGGAGCTCATGGCACGGGTCGGCCTGGACGAGGACCCCGAGACGCCCATCAAGCAGATCGGCGTCGGCAAGCAGCAGCTGGTCGAGATCGCCAAGGCGTTCACCAAGAACGTCAAGCTGCTGATTCTCGACGAGCCGACCTCGGCGCTCAACGAGGAGGACTCGGCCCATCTCCTCGGCCTGATCAGCGGCCTGCGCGACCGCGGAATCACCTCGATCATGATCAGCCACAAGCTCAATGAGATCGCCACGATCGCCGACTCGGTGACGATCATTCGGGACGGCAAGTCGATCGAGACCCTCGACGTGCGCGGCGGCGATGTCGATGAGGACCGGATCATCAAGGGCATGGTGGGCCGGCCACTGGAGTCGCGGTTCCCCGATCACACTCCGCAGATCGGGGAGACCTTCTTCGAGGTCCGCGACTGGACCGTCGAGCATCCCGCGATCCCCGGCCGGTTCGTGTGCAAGCACAGCAACTTCTTCGTCCGCCGCGGCGAGATCGTCGGCTTCGCCGGGGTGATGGGCGCCGGCCGCACCGAGCTGATGCGCTCCATCTTCGGCCGCAGCTACGGCATCTATCGCGCGGGCCAGCTCACCATGAATGGCCGGGAGATCATGCTGCGCAGCGTCCCTGCGGCGATCGACGCGGGCATCGGCTATGTCACCGAGGACCGCAAGGTGCTGGGCCTCAATCTGCTGGACGACATCAAGCGCACCACGGTCTCGGCGAAACTCAAGAAGATCACCCATGGGCTGGTGGTCAGCAATGCGGAGGAGTACGCCGCGGCCGAGGAATACCGCCGGTCCCTGCGCACCAAGACCCCCAGCGTGGACGAGGGTGTCGCCAAGCTCTCCGGCGGCAACCAGCAGAAGGTCGTTCTCGCCAAGTGGCTGTTCACGGACCCGGAGCTGCTGATCCTCGACGAGCCCACGCGCGGCATCGACGTGGGCGCCAAGTTCGAGATCTACGGGATCATCCAGCGCCTGGCCGCCGCCGGCAAGGGCGTGATCGTGGTGAGCTCCGAGCTCCCCGAACTGCTGGGTCTCTCCGACCGCATCTACACGATTTGCGAGGGTGCCATCACCGGCTGCCTCGACAAGGCGCAGGCCGACCAGGAAAGCCTCATGCGCCTGATGACCACCACGTCCAAGCGAGCGGGATCACCTTCATGAACATCGTCAAGCAGATTTTTGGCGGGGATGTCCGTCAGTTCGGCATGGTGATGGCGCTTATCGTCATCACGCTCTTCTTCGCGTGGCAGACGAACGGGATCGCCGTCACCCCGGGCAATGTCATCAACATCGTCCAGGGCAACGCCTACATCCTGGTCCTGGCCATCGGCATGGTCTTCGTCATCATCGCCGGGCACATCGACCTCTCGGTCGGCTCGGTCGCGGCGGCTGTGGGGATCATCGTGGCGCGTGCCATGAGCGATTGGGGTCTGCCGTGGTTCGTCGCGATCCTGCTCGGGCTCGGGATGGGCGTGCTCATCGGGGCCTGGCAGGGCTGGTGGGTCGCGTACGTCGGGATCCCCGGCTTCATCGTCACGCTGGCCGGCTACATGATCTTCCGGGGCGTGAATCAGCTCATCGGCAAGTCGCTGACCGTGGCGACGCCGCCGGGGTTCAACACGATCGGCGACGGCTTTCTGCCCGAGGTCGGCCCGAACACCGGCTACAACAATCTCACCGTGCTGCTGGGCGTCCTGATCTGCGCGGTCATCGTTACCGGGGGCCTGCGGACCCGAGTGGCCCAGCGCAAGATCGGCGTCGAGCTGGAGGCGCCGCTGGTGCTGGGGCTGCGGCTCGGTGCGATCTGCCTCGCCATCATGGTCATCGCCCTGCTCATGGCCAGCGGGCGGCGGGGGACCTCGCTGCCCGTCTCCGGCATCATCCTGGGCGCGCTGATCCTGATCTACAGCTTCCTGGCCAACAAGACCGTCATCGGCCGGCATGTGTATGCCGTGGGGGGCAACCGCAACGCCGCCGAGCTGTCCGGCGTGAAGTCCAAGCGGACCTACTTCCTGGTCATGATGAACATGTCGGTGCTGGCCTCGTTGGCCGGGATGATGTTCGTGGCCCGCTCCAACGCCTCGGGGCCGGGCGATGGGCTGGGCTGGGAGCTGGACGCGATCGCGGCGGTCTTCATCGGTGGCGCCGCGGTCAGCGGCGGCGTGGGCACGGTGGTGGGCTCCATCATCGGTGGTTTGGTGATGGCGGTGCTGAACAACGGCTTGCAGCTGATGGGAGTCGGCGCGGACCTCACCTACGTCATCAAGGGCCTGGTCCTGCTCGTTGCCGTGGCCTTCGACGTCATGAACAAGAAGGCCGGGCGGCCGTCGATCATCGGCTTCCTCACCCGGGGCAAGCCCACCCCAACGGTCGCCACGGAGGACCCCGCCGATATCGGCAAGGCCACCCCCGTGCAGCAGACCGTCTGACACACCGGCCGACGACCGCCTCCCGCACCGGGCGGCGAACCCGAGCCATCCTCAGAAGACCCTGGTCACGCCAGGGACAACCCGCACAGAAAGTAGACACCATGCGTCGGATCACCACGACCGCCATCGCGCTCACCGCTGTGAGTGCGCTGGCCCTGACCGGCTGCGGCCGGTCCGACTCCGGCTCCGGGAGCACCGCCACCACCGGCGGCTCCGGCTCGGCGACCACGGGGGGCTCCGGCGGCTTCGCGGCCGACTCCTACATCGGCATCGCCCTGCCCAAGAAGACCTCCGAGAACTGGACGCTGGCCGAGGACCTCTTCAAGAAGGGCCTGGCGGACGCCGGCTTCAAGGGCGACGTGCAGTTCGCCAACAACGGCGTGGCCGAGCAGCAGAACCAGATTCAGACCATGGTGACCAAGGGCGCCAAGGTGGTCGTCATCGGTGCTCTCGACGGCGGCCAGCTGGCCAGCCAGGCCAAGGCCGCCAAGGACGCGGGCGCGACCGTGATCGCCTACGACCGCCTCATCCTGAACACCCCGAACGTGGACTACTACGTCGCCTTCGACAACCGCAAGGTCGGCCAACTCCAAGGCCAGGCGCTGCTGGATGGGCTCAAGGCCAAGAAGCCCAACGGCCCCTACAACATCGAGCTCCTCGCCGGCTCCCCGGACGACTCGAATGCCAAGGTCTTCTTCGACGGCGCGATGGACGTGCTCAAGCCGAAGATCGACGACGGCACCCTCAAGGTCGTCTCGGGCCAGAAGGAGTTCACGCAGGTCGTGACCCAGGACTGGAAGGCCGAGAACGCGCAGAAGCGGATGGACAACCTGCTCACGGCCAACTACAGCTCGGCGACGTTGGACGGCGTGCTCTCCCCGAACGACACGCTGGCCCGCGCGGTTCTGACCTCGGTCAAGGCGGCTGGCAAGCCGGCCCCGGTGGTCACCGGCCAGGACAGTGAGGTGGAGTCGGTCAAGTCGATCGTGTCCAGCGACCCGTACGCGCAGTACTCCACGATCAACAAGGACACCCGCAAGCTGGTCGCGGCGACCCTGGACATGATCAAGGCGCTGCAGAAGGGTCAGAAGCCGACCGTCACCGACGAGAAGCAATACAACAACGGCGTCAAGGTCGTGGCCGCGAACCTGCTCGAGCCGGTCATCGTCACCAAGGCCAACGCCAAGGAGGCCTACAAGGACGACCCGACGCTGAGCAAGATCACCGGCTGATCCCTCGCGTCACCCGCGCCACCAGCACAGGCCCCGTCCGGCATCCCGCCGGTCGGGGCCTGCGTGTCGGGCGGGGCATCGTCGGCAATCCCGTCTCGACCCGGGGTTCCGTGATGCCGAAAACAGCATCTCCAGATGCTACTGTTGATGCATGCGGACGACGGTGACTCTCGATGACGAACTCGTGGCCAAGGCCGCCGAGATGTCCGGCATCGCCGAGCGGGCGACGCTGATCCGCAGCGGGTTGGAGGCGCTGATCGCGCAGGAGAGCGCTAAGCGGCTGATTCGGCTGGGCGGGTCCGACGAGAAGGCCGAGGCCTCCCCGCGGCGCCGTACGTCGTGATCATCACCCGAATTCGTACGTCGTGATCATCGTCGACACCTCGATCTGGATCGATCACCTGCATCGGTCGGAGGCGGGTCTGGCGCGCCTGCTGGACGCGGGAATGGTGGCTGTGCATCCGATGGTCGTGGGGGAGTTGGCGATGGGTTCGCTCCGCGATCGGGACGAGATCCTCAGCCTGCTCACCGCGCTGCCCAAGGCGACACAGGCCAGCCACGACGAGGTGCTGGACCTCGTCACGAGGCAGCGGCTGCACTCTCGGGGGCTGTCCTACGTCGATGGTCATCTCCTGGCCTCGGCGTTGCTCACGCCCGGCGGTGCGCTGTGGACCAGGGACCGCCGCTTGCGCGAGGCCAGCGCGGACCTCCAGGTGGCCTACTCGCCGTAGGTGCGCGCCGCAGGTCCGTCGTCGTCGAGCGGTCGCGAGGGGTGCGTCGGACCGCCCACGACGTAGGGCGGGGTGGCCGCGGTGGGCGGCGGCGCTCGAGGCGAGCCGCATTCGTTAGCCTTGGCAGGTGTTCAACAGCCTGTCCGATCGCCTCGCGGCGACCTTCAAGAACCTGCGCAGCAAGGGCCGCGTCACCGAACGCGACCTGAACGCGACCGTGCGGGACATCCGTGTCGCCCTGCTGGACGCCGATGTTGCGCTGCCGGTGGTTCGCCAGTTCACCAGCCACGTGCGGGAGCGGGCGCTCGGCGTCGAGGTGCACCAGGCGTTGAACCCCGGCCAGCAGGTCGTCAAGATCGTGCACGAGGAGCTCATCGCGATCCTCGGCGGGGCGACCCGGACCATCCAATTCGCCAAGCGGCCTCCCACGGTCATCATGCTGGTCGGTCTGCAGGGCTCCGGAAAGACGACGCTGGCCGGCAAGCTCGGCTACTGGCTCAAGCAGCAGGGCCACACCCCGCTGCTGGTCGCGGCTGACCTGCAGCGCCCCAACGCGGTCACTCAGCTGCAGGTCGTGGGGGAGCGGGCCGGGGTGCCCGTGTTCGCGCCGGAGCGCGGCAACGTGGCCGGCTACGACGCGGCGATCGAGTACGGCGTCGGCACCCGAGGTTATGGCGACCCGATCGCCGTGGCTCGCGACGGGGTGGCGCAGGCCCAGCGCGAGCAGCGCGACGTCGTCATCGTCGACACCGCCGGACGACTGGCCATCGACCAGGAGCTGATGCAGCAGGCCGCGGACATCCGCGACGCGATCGACCCCGACGAGGTCCTGTTCGTCATCGACGCGATGATCGGCCAGGCCGCGGTCGAGACCGCGACCGCGTTCCTGGACAAGCTCGACTTCACCGGCGTGGTCCTGTCCAAGCTCGATGGCGACGCCCGGGGCGGCGCGGCGCTGTCGGTCGCGGGGGTGACCGGGCGACCCATCATGTTCGCCTCGGTGGGGGAGCAGACCAAGGACTTCGAGGTCTTCCACCCCGATCGGATGGCCTCCCGCATCCTCGACATGGGCGACGTCCTGACGCTCATCGAGCAGGCCCAGCGGGCCTTCGACCAGCGCCAACAGGAGGAGATGGCGCGCAAGTTCCTGGCCGACGAGGACTTCACGTTCGACGACTTCCTGGAGCAGATGGCGGCCATCAAGAAGATGGGTTCGCTGAAGGCCCTGCTCGGGATGATGCCGGGGATGAACCAGATGCGCGACCAGCTGGACTCCCTGGACGAGAAGGAGTTCGACCGGGTCGAGGCGATGGTCCGCTCGATGACGCCGTTCGAGCGGACCCATCCCAAGTCGATCAACGGCTCCCGCCGAGCCCGGATCGCGCGCGGCTCCGGGGTGGAGGTCTCGGAGGTCAACCAGCTGCTGGAGCGGTTCGGCGAGGCGCAGAAGATGATGCGCCAGCTCCGCCGCGGCGGTGGGATCCCGGGGATGCCGGGGATGGCCGGGCCGGCCTCGCGCAAGAAGCAGCAGCAGAAGAAGAAGGGCAAGTCCGGCAACCCCGCCAAGCGGGCCGAGCAGGAGAAGGCCCTGGCGGCGCGGCAGCAGGAGCTGCGCGACAACGCGGCCAAGAGCGCCTTCGCTGCCCCGGGTGCCGCCTTCGGGGCCGGCCCGGGGGGCGCGGGGGAGAACGACGGTACGCCGGGCGCCGGTTTCGATCCGAGCGGCTTCGACCCGAGTCAGCTTCCCAAGGGCTTCGACAAGTTCCTGAAGTAGGCCGCGACGCCGTCACCGGGTCGCTGCCAGGGCTGACGGAGATGGCCGCTAATGAGATGTGGTGCCGGCTGCCGAGGATGTCGCGGCGGCGAAGGCGGCCATGTGGCCCTGCAGCTCGCGGGCCAGCTCGGTGAGCCCACCACGGCCCGAGACGTGCCCCCGGATGCCACCCACCTGGTCGACGATCTCCTGGATCGACCCGGAGATCGCCGCGATGGCCATGCCCGCGCGTTCGGCCGCCGCCTGCGCCTCCTGCACCTGGTCGGTGATCTCGTCGGAGGAGGCCGACGTCTCATCGGCGAGATTCTTGACCTCGCCGGCCACCACGGCGAAGCCCTTGCCCGCTTCGCCGGCGCGCGCCGCCTCGATGGTCGCATTGAGCGAGAGCAACCGGGTCTGCCCCGCGACCTGGCTGATCAGCCGGACCGCCTCGCCGATGTGGGCGCTGGCCGTGCCGAGCTCGGTCATGATGACCATGGCCTGATCGGCCTCGTGGCGCGCCGCCCCGGCGGCCGCATCCAACCGTTCCGCCGAGTCGCCCAGCTCCGCCGCCGTACTGCTCAATTGTTGCGAGACCGCGCTCACCGCGGCGGCCACGTGCCCCTTGGCCTCGTCCTGGGCCTGCCGGTCCTCGTCGTCGTCGCGCATCTTGTCGTGCGCCCGGTTGGCTGCGGCGGCCCCTACGCCGAACATGCCCGGCATACCCCGCTCGATGAACAACCGCTCGAAGTGGCCACCGGCCGAGGCGGCCAGGCAGGCATCGGAGTCGCGCAGGTAGGCGTCCATGCGGTCCAGCAGCATGTTGAGGGCCTCGCCGGCCCGGCGACCGTCGGCCGTCGGCAACGGGTGCAGGATGCGGGTGTCCAGGTCGCCGGCCGCCGCCCGCCCCGCGACCTCCGCGATCTCGGTCAACGCGTGGACGGCCTGGGCCGCCCCGGATGCCTCGGCCTGCGGGTGCGGCGACGCGGGTTCGGACCCGGGCCGAGACCGACCGAGGCGGCGCCCGGGCGCCCTCACGACCGAGCCCCCTCGCGCTCGCCGGTGCCCGCGCTCCACGGGCCTGGTCCGCTGTGGCGGCCGACGTCGTGGCGGGCGATGACGTCCCAGATGAACTCGTCGTACGTCGCCTTCACCGCCGCCAGCGCCGCCGCCAGCTCGTCGGCTCCCCGCTGCGCCGCCGCCGGCCGCCCGGAGCCATCGGCCTCGGCCGCCCGGAGCCGGTCGTACAGCCCGCTGATCTCCGCGATCGCGGACGGGGCCGGGGAACGCCGGTTGGAGTGATAGCCGACGACCCGGCCGCTCGCGTCGCGGGTCGGCGTCACGTGCGCCAGCACCCAATAGTGCGCGCCGTCGCCGGCCAGGTTGAGCACGTAGGCATAGATCTCGGCCCCGGATTGGATCCGTTCCCAGAGCAGCTTGAACACGCCACCGGGCATGGCGGGGTGGCGGATGATGCTGTGCGGCTGCCCGAGCAGATCCTCTGCCGGATAACCGGAGACGCGCGTGAAGACGTGGTTCACATAGGTGATGTGCCCGGTCAGATCGGTCTTGGAGACGATGATCTCGTCGGGATCGAACGTTCTCTCGACGCCCGTGGGCGCGACGGCGTGGGCGAGTGACACTGGGCGGCTCCTGAGGGGACTCAGTGCGGCGCCACGACGGGCCGCGCCTCCTTATCGGCGCGGTCCCCCGCGCGAGCCAGAAAAACCGGTGAACATCTAAAAAGCGACTGCCGCGACCGGCGCGGTCGCGGCGCGAGGCGTCCCGCCGATGTTCCTGGCTGCGGGTCGCCCCGCAAGCTACTGACTCGTCGTCATGGCCGGGCATGCCGTGAGTGTGAGAATGTGGCGTCGTCGCGCGGCGGAGTTGCCTACGGCTGCCTCGTACTCGGGGTCGACCACCGGGCTGCGCCGAACCCCCCACCGAGGAAGGCATCATGCCCGAACTGAACCCGTTGAAGAAGGTGAGCGACGTCGTCGCCGGTGTCACGAGCGGCCTTCGCTCCGGGATGGACGATGCGTCCTTCCTCGCCGGTCAGGCCCCCGCCACGGGTCGTGACGTGGTGGATCTGTGGGTCGAACTGCTCAAGATCGGCACGGGGGACTCCGAGGTCGAGCCCGACCGGGGCGACAAGCGGTTCGCCGACCCGACGTGGCAGACCAACCCGGCGTACCGCGCCTTGGCCCAGGGCTATCTCGCCGGCACCCGCGCCGTCGACAAGCTCAACGACCGCCTCGAGGAGCGCGAGTTCCGGCACGCGCAGGCCGTCCGCTTCCTGTCCGGGATCGTGACCAGCGCGCTCGCCCCCACCAACTACCTGCTCGGGAACCCGGCCGCGCTCAAGCGGGCCTTCGAAACCGGCGGCAAATCCCTCGTGGCCGGAGGCAAGAACTTCGTCGACGACCTGCGGCACAACGGGGGCATGCCGTCGATGGTCCGGCGGGACGCCTTCACGGTCGGCGTCGACCTCGCGGTGACGCCAGGGGCTGTGGTCAGCCGCGACCCGGTGGCGGAACTGCTGCAATACACCCCCACCACGGACCAGGTGCACGAGATTCCCACCATCGTCGTGCCCCCGCCGATCGGTCGCTACTACTTCCTCGACATGGCGCCGGGCCGCAGCTTCGTGGAATACGCCGTGAGCCAGGGCCACCAGATGTTCCTGATCAGCTGGCGCAACCCCGAGAAGCAGCATGCCGACTGGGGCATCGACGAATACGTCGCGCGGGTGATCGCCGCGATCGATGAGGCCCGCGCCATCACCGGGGTCGACAAGGTCAACCTCATCGGGTTCTGCGCCGGCGGCATTCTGGAGGCCATCACCCTGAACCGGCTCGTCGACCTCGGCGAGGACCAGGTCAACACCGCCTCGTTCGCGGTCACCCTGCTGGATTGGGCGGGGCAGATTCCGATGGCGGCGTTCGGGCAGGGGCCGACGATGGCGCTGGCCGGCGCAGCGTCGGCGCGGCAGGGCGTCTTCGAGGCGCGGCAGATGGCCGGCGCGTTCACCTGGCTGCGTCCGAACGATCTGGTGTGGAACTACTGGGTGAACAACTACCTGATGGGCCAGGACCCGCCGGCGTTCGACATCCTGGCGTGGAATGCGGACGGCACCCGGCTGCCGGCGCACCTGCACAAGCAGTTCCTGGACATCTTCCACCGCAACCCGCTGGCCCAGTCCTGCGCGCGGTCCTTCGCGGGCAGCCCCTTCGACGCCGCGACGATCACGGTTCCGACGTTCGTGCAGGGCGCGATCACCGACCACCTGACGCCGTGGAAGGGCACCTACCGTACGACGCAGCTGGTGGGCAGCGACGACATCACCTATGTGCTCAGCAACGCGGGGCACATCGCCAGCCTGGTGAACCCGCCGTCGAATCCGAAGGCGAGCTACTTCGTCGGCGGCGACGCCGGCGAGGTCGACGCCGAGACGTGGCGGGCGGCCTCGACGAAGAAGATGGGCTCCTGGTGGACGGAGTGGGTCGAGTGGGCCGCGCAGCGCAGCGGTGCACTCCAGGACGCCCCCACCGGGCTGGGCGACGCGGGCCACAAGGTCCTGGCCGAGGCGCCTGGCGGCTACGTGCGGGACCTGGTCTCGGCCTGAGCGGTTCGGGCCGAGACCAGGCCGGGGTCGGCGGGGTCAGCCGGGTCAGCAGGGTCAGAGCGAGTCGCCGAAGTCCTTGCGGAACTCGGCGACCAACCGCTCCTGCCAGTCGTCGAGGGGCTCCAGGCGCCCGTAGAAGAACCGCAGGACCTCGGGCTCCTCGACCCAGCGCAGGCCGCCGATCAGGTGGCGCTTGGTGTAGAGCCAGGCGATCCGGTCCACGGCATAGCTGACCTGGCTGAGCGTGAACACCCGGCGCGGCATGGCGAGGCGGACCAGCTCCATCTCGGCCAGGGGCTCGGTGCCGTCCTGCTCGCGTTGCTCCGACATGGTGCCGCGCTCCATGCCCCGCACGCCGGAGCACAAGTAGATCGCGGCGGCCAGGGCGCCGGCCGGGTACTGCTCCTGCGGCACGTGATCCAGGAAGCGCCGGGCGTCGACGTGGCAGCCGAGCCCCCCGGCGGGGGTGATCACCGGGACGCCGCGGTCGGCCAACTCGGTGACCATGTGCTCGATGAACTGCGGACCCTGGCAGATGTTGTCCTCGTCCAGCAGTTCGTCGAGGCCGATCGTCATGGCCTCCATCTCCCGCACGCTCATCCCGCCGTACGTCAGGAAGCCCTCATAGAGGGGCACCAGGCCGCGCATCTGCTTGTACAGTTCCTCGTCGCGCACCAGGATGCCGCCGCCGCGGGCGCAGGTGATCTTGCGGGCCGAGAAGTAGAACACGTCGCACAGGTCCGCGATGTCGCGGGCGATCTGCGCGATGGACTTGTCCTTCTCGCTGTCCTCGCGCTCCTTGATGAACCACAGGTTGTCCGAGAGCAGGCTGCCGTCCATGACGAGCAGCAGGCCGTGCTCGTCGCAGACCGCGCGAATCTCGCGCAGGTTGGCCAGGCTGTGCGGCTGTCCGCCGATCAGGTTGGTGCCGGTCTCCAGGCGCACGAACGGGATGTTCGCCGCGCCGACCTCGTCGATCAGGGCGCGCAGCTTGCCGATGTCCATGTTCCCCTTGAAGGGGTGCTCGCTGGTGACCTGCAGCCCCTCGTCGGTGTAGAGCTCCTCGACCCGGCCGCCGCACAGCGTGATGTGCGCCTTCGTGGTGGTGAAGTGATAGTTCATCGGCACCACGGAACCCTCCGTGACCAGGGTGCGGGCCAGCAGGTGCTCGGCGGCCCGGCCCTGGTGGGTGGGCAGGTAGTAGGGCATCCCGAAGACGTCGAGCAGCTTGTCGAAGAGCCGCGTGTAGGTCGCCGATCCGGCGTAACTGTCGTCCGCGGTGAGCATGGCGGCCTGCTGCCGGTCGCTCATCGCGTTGACCCCGGAGTCGGTGAGCATGTCCATGAACACGTCGGCGTTGCGCAGCAGGAAGGTGTTGTTGCCGGCCTCGGCGATGTGCCGGGCCCGGTCCTCGATCGGCGGCAGGGACAGCTTCTGCACGATCCGAACCTTGTGCATCTCCAGCGGAATGCGTTCTCCCGAGCTGAACCTCACCTGGGCCATGGCCTGTTGCCGCCTCCTCGCGCGCGCCGCCGGCGCCGGCTCCGCGGCCGACGCCGTGCGTCAAATTAGGGCGCGAGGGGTGGCCCCGTCCCGGGACTCACGTCCCGACCCTGGTCAACGGTCGCCATCGCCGCAGGTCGCGGTTGTCACATTGTCCGGTCCGTGACCGTCGTACGGCGTAGTCGGCGGGCAGTCTGCGCTGCGGGGCTACCAGCCCATTCCACGCCTGGCTACTGGCTCAGGCGACACAGCACGCCCCCGTCGGGGGTCACCTCGCACCGGTCGTGGGTCGCGGAGGCCCGGACCTGCTCGGGGATGCGATCGACCACCGTACGGGAGACGGCGCTCTCGGCGAACACGGTGCCGACCGGGACCGGCAGGCCCTCGCTCTCCTTGACGACGAGGGTGCGCTCGCCGAGCACCTGACCCGTCGCCGGGTCGATGACGAGCTCCTGACGCAGCCCGTTGCGGTCTTCGGAGCGGCCGATGCCGACGCCCGTCCGGCCATCCAGGGTCGCCTGTTCGCTGGTCACCGTGACACCGGGCACGGTGCGCAGCACCCGGAACACGGCGGCGCGCAGGTCCGCCGGGACCAGCCCCGAACGCATCACGTCCGCCGCGATGACCAGCACTTCGGCGTCGGTGGACGGGCCGTGGCCCGCGGCGTCGGCGTACATCCTGGCGCGCAGCGCGTCGGTGTCCCGAGGCAGCGCGGCGAGCCAGGCCGGCGTGGGCACCTGCCAGGTGGCCGGGATGTCGACCGGTGCCAGGTTCGTGGTCCGGACGTGCACGCTGCGGTCCGACGACGACGACGACGACGGCGGCGGCGGCGGGGCGGGCGTGCCGGGGCCGAAGACCCGCACCGGGTCCGTGGTCGTCCGGTCCACGGAGTATGTCGGGCGGGTGCCGTCGACGGCGACGTACTGGATGGACTCCGAGCTCGTCCGCCAGCCGATCCGCACCGGTTGGCCGTCTCGGGTGGTGCCCTCCTCGCTGATTCCCGTCGATCGGGTCGTGATCCGGTAGTACTGCTCGGCGCGGGCCGGGGGATCGCTGACGGTGATGTCGGCCGCCCTGGTCAGCAGCTGCGCCGCGGCGGGGGTGGCGCCGCCCGTCCCGGTGACGGCACCAATCACGGCCGGCCCCAGCGTCAGCGCCAGGGCGGTGCCGGCCGCGGCCGTGGCCAGGGCCCAGCCGCGGTGCACGGCTCGGGTGCGACGCGGTGCCGGCAGGGCGTCGCGCTGCGGGTCGGTCGCGCGGTCGAGCAGCGCCGCGACGGTGGCCGCGTCGTACGGCGGGATGTTGCGGGCGGGGTCGGCGGCGCGAAGACGCTCCTGCATGGTCAGCATGACAACTCCTGGGCGGGGCTGGGGGCCGCGGTGGCGCGGGCCGTGGGTGGGCGATGGCTGGTGGCGGTGCTGGTGGTGGTGGTGGCTGATTCGGCGGCGGCCAGTAGGGCGGCGGCGCGCCGGCGGGCCCGATGCAGCCGGACCCGAGCGGCACCCGCCGTACCGCCCTGGACATAGGCGATCTCGGTGGGGGACAGCTCCTCCCAGGCGGCCAGCCGCAGGATCTCGGCGTCGGCGGCGGGCAGCGCGGCGAGGACGGCGGCGAGGTCGGGATCGGCCTCGGCGATCTCGACCGGCGCCACCCAGCCGTGCTCGCCGGAGCCGGTCAGGCGTGCCGCGAGCCGGGTCCTGCGGGCCTCGGCCCGGCGGGCGTGGGCCAGGTGGTGCGCGGCGGTGCGGTAGAGCCAGGGCAGCGGCGGATCGGGGATCGCGTCGCGCCGCCGCCAGGCGGTGGCATAGACCTCGGCGACCAGGTCGTCGACATCGTCGGGGGGAAGGCGGCGTACGGCGTAGCGGCGCAGCGCCTGCTGGGTCTGCTCGACCAGCGCCTCGAAGCAGACCCGGTCGCGGTCATCGTCCGTCGTCATGCCCCCTCATTCCCGGCTCGATGCGGGACGTTACCGGCGGGGCCGTCGGGGCTCACCTGCCCCCGGGCGGGCGGTAGGTTCGCAGCCATGAGCGCGCCCGTTCTCCATGTCGTCGGTCAGGTTCACGTGGGTCCGCAGGAGACCCGGGACGAGGTGTGGGTGATCGACGGGCGGATCAGTTTCTCCGGGCCGGCGCCCGGCTCCGCCGCCGAGGTGGAGACCGTGCGGGGGCACGTCATCCCGGGCATGGTCGATGCGCACGCGCACCTCGGACTGGGCCCCGGCGGCCCGGTCGACGAGGATCGCGCGGTGGCCCAGGGCTATGCCAACCGGGACGCCGGCGCCCTGCTCATTCGGGACGCGGGGTCACCGGTCGACAACCGCTGGGCCCAGGACCGCGACGACCTGCCCCGGCTGATCCGGGCCGGCCGGCACATCGCGCGGACCAAGCGCTACATCCCCGGCGTGGCGCACGAGGTCGAGCCGGACCAGCTCGTCGACTACGTGCGGCAGGAGGCCCGGGCCGGCGATGGCTGGGTGAAGCTGGTCGGGGACTGGATCGACCGGGACCGCGGCGATCTGGCCCCGTGTTGGCCGGTGGACGCCCTGACCGCCGCGGTGGCGGCGGCGCACGAGGAGGGCGCGCGCGTCACGGCGCACTGCTTCGGGGAGCAGTCCCTGGCCGACTTCGCCGCCGCCGGCACCGACTGCATCGAGCACGCCAGCGGGCTGGTGCCGGACACCGTGGAGGCCTTCGCCCGGCAGGGCATCGCGATCGTGCCGACCCTGATCAACATCGACAACTTCACGAACTTTGCGGCGGCGGGGCGGGCGAAGTTCCCCAGCTACGCCGCGCACATGCTCGACCTGCACCGCCGGCGGTACGACACGATCAGCGCCGCCGCCGAGGCCGGCGTGCCGATCTACGCCGGGACGGACGCGGGCGGCCAGCTGCCGCACGGGCTGATCGCGCTGGAGGTCATCGAGCTGGGCAAGACAGCCCTCGGCGCGGCAGGCGCGCTGGCGGCCGCCACCTGGAACGCCCGGCAATGGCTGGGCTACCCGGGGCTGGAAGAGGGCGCCGAGGCAGACCTGCTGGTCTATCTCGACGACCCGCGCGACGACCTGCGGATGCTGATCCGCCCGCACCGAATCGTGTTGCGGGGCAGGTCCGTGCGGTGAGCGGAGCAGCTGGGCAGCGGCGTCCCGAAGGGGTGGCGCCGCCGCCGTCGGGGCGGCATCTGCAGGGCACGCCGGACGCCGATCCGTTGACGGCCGTGGGGGAGCGGGTGCGGGTCGCCCCAGTCACCAAGGCCGACCTGGTGCCCTATCGGCTGGCGGTCCTGGCCTCCCGGGATCGGCTCGCCGCGTGGAATCCGGTCGACGCCGGCGACCTGGAGCGGCACCTGCGGTTCCAGTCGTCGGGGCACCGGACCTTCATCGTGCACGCCCGCCAGCCCTGGGGGGAGCACGACATCGTGGGCCGGGTCAACGTGACCAATGTGGTGCGGGGCCGGGCGATGTCGGCGTCGATGGGTTATGACGCCTACGACCCGTACGCCGGGCGTGGCCTGTTCGCCGAGGGCCTGCGGCTGGTGGTGGACCTGGCCCTGGCGCCGGAGCCGCGGGGGATGGGACTGCACCGCGTCGAAGCCTCGGTGCAGCCGGGCAACGTGCGGTCGGCCGGGCTGCTGCGCTCGCTCGGGTTCCAGCGCCGCGGCGCGTGGCCCGACTACCTGTGGCTGCCCGACTCCAGCGGCGCCCACGCCTGGCGCGACCACGTGACCTACGGGGTGACGGCGCGCGAGTGGCCGGCCGAGCCGTACGGTGTGGGCGAACGAGACGGCGTCGTTGTCGTCCTGGAGTCCGGCTTTCCTGAGTCGGGTCCGAACGCTGAGGTGGGTGAGCGCCTGGCCCGGGAGCTGGGCGTGCCGTACGTGGACGCCGCTGCGGCCGAGCTGCTTGCAGCAGCAAGCGGTACGTCGTGGCGGCGGCTCATAGTCGGCGGCGGCGGGTTGGTGCTTCAGGCGGACGCCGCGCTCGACGTACCTGGTTTTCTGGCTCTCGTCGGACTGACGCACCACCGCACCCTGAGGGTTCCGGCGAGCCAGGCCCGCGACCTGGTCACGGACGTCCAAATCGTCGAGCTGGCGCTACAGGCCCGTTCAGTCGGTCACCGGGCCTGGTCCAGGTAGGCAAGCACCGCGACCACGCGGCGGTGCTGGTCGGAGCCCGGGTCAAGGCTGAGCTTGGCGAAGATCCGCTGCGTGTGCTTCTCGATCGCGCCCTCGGTAAGGACCAGGCGACGAGCGATAGCGGCGTTGGCCGCCCTCGCCGGGGATTGACCTCTCCCGGCCCGGCAAGAAGGTCATGATCAGGACCGATGGCGCGGGCGACACCCGTCACGTGTTGCACTTCTTGCACCGGCGTGGCGTCGCGTACACGATCGGGTGGACCCTGCCGGTGAACACCCCGCAGCTGTACAAACCTCGTGCCCGAGAGCTGGTGTGGCAGCCCGGCCTACAACGCCGAAGGGCACCCCCGGCCTGGCGCGGACGTCGCCAGGTCGACCCATCGGGTAGATGCATACCTGCCGGAGTTGGTATCGCTGGAATCGGGGCATTGCGATGGCGCCGCCAGAATGAGTTACTTATGGCATGGAACGAGCAAGCCCCATTTCACAACTGTTCTCTCAGTCGAGCAAGCTCTTGTTCGTACCTGGCGGCAAGATAGCGGATACCAGCCTCCATCCAGGGCTCGTATAGCGAGTCATGGGCGGCCGCCGTGGCGCGGGTAGGACATGCGTCATACGTGAGGAACGCCTTCGCTCGCTCGCGGCAGATCAGCACGAACTGCTCTTCGGCCTGCCAATCCAGTTCACTGTGCCCCATACCATTACCTCCGAATCACTGTTTCGTCGGGACGTCCACAAGTCTGCAAAGAAAGGTCCGCCATGATCGTTCGTCGGCAAGCCGGTGCTGTCGCCCTGTTGTGCGCCACCACAAGCATCCTGGGGCTCTCGACCGCACCCGCCCACGCGACAGTGCACAAATGGGGAAACCAAGGCTGTCTCTCCGGCGAGGTGGTTCTTGTCACCGCGAAAGGAGACGACTTGGTATCGATTTCCATCAACGGCAACATCGTGATGCAGCAGTATAACAACACAATCATGTCCATGTCGTACAACACCCAGTCACGGACTGCGTCGTGGCGTGCCACATCTGAGGGAATCCTCGACAATAACGGAACGTATGCTTGGTGCGCCCCTCGTGGGGTGGTGCTCAATAACCCCTCACCGATCGCACCTGTCTGAGGTCTATCCAATTGTTTCGTTTTCACGAGGTCACTCTTGGGCCAGTTGCTGAAGAATGTTGATTCCGACAATCGACCGCTCACGAGCGGCGCGCTGAGCGAGTAATCCGCTTTCTGTCAAAGCATAGTAGTGGCGCGCCCGATTATTGACAACGCAAACCCCTCTGTTATCCAAGTATCCGCGTTCCGCGAGACGTCCGAACAGAGGGCTCAGGTCTGGCCGACTATATCCTCGCTCGAATCCAAGTTTCCGGAGTCGGCAGCAGACCTCATAGGGGTAGCTGGGCCCACTGGTTAGGGCAGCTAACACCAGGATTGGAGCGAGAGCACGATCAAGCAGCCACAGTTCGTCGTTGGTAACCATAGCTCTCCCCGAGCCTTGAACAGACATATTGGTGAATGCGGTTCGACTTTAGCGCCAAATGTGTCGGGGGCAGGAGTCACCGATGAGTGATCTGTGTCACGCCGGTCCAGCGATCAGCGGTACGCACCTTGAAGACCGACTGAGCTTCGAGCTCCAATCGAGGCGCACCGCTTCCGAACAGAGATGTCGCTGAGTTAGATAGTCAACACCCAGAAGAGTAGGCCTGGGAACGTCCCACGTGTGGCCACTTGCGTCTTGAGGAGGAGCATCATGAAACTGAACCACCTTGCTATTTCTGTTGTCGCCTTAAGTACCATTTGCTGCGGTTCTGCTACCGCACACGCATCCTCCCTCGCTAGCTCATCCGGGACGGGCCCTGAGCCGGGGGACACGGCAAGGGTCGGAGGTGTCCAGCATTGCATTACCGATACCGTCCCCCAGCGGCCCGGATCTCGCATTCTAGTAGTTGCCGATCGCTGGTGCGGGACCATCGAGGAACGTGACGCACGCCTGTCGGCGCGCGCACAAGAGCGGTTAGTAGGCGCTCGTTCGGCCGGGGTGCCACTGGTGACCGTCTACCAATATGCGGGCTGGGGCGGCGGTTCGGACACGATCAATGGGCCGGAAACCTGTGATCACGCGGGATACGGATTCGGCAATATCGCCAGCATTTCGTGGTGGGATCGATACCGATATGACGGCGTCTCCTCGTATAAAGTATGGGGGGAATGCAATGAATCACAAAAGTATTCTGGGACGTACTTTACGGGCCGGGCAAGCAACTGGGTATTTCAGGACCAGTGGTATGTCGGCGATGAGTATAATGACTTGGGCTCCCTTCGAGTGCGAAGGAATGCCTAGTGTCGTGAGGCGTTAGCTCGCTTCCCAGTGGGTGGACTTGGGCGTACGTCGGGTCTCGCAGCGAAGTCGCTGGTGTCGAGCGATCATGAGCGGGCGGTGTTGTCTGGGTGGGTGCGGCGCCCCATGTCGTCGGCGGATGGTGCGGCGGGCGCAGATCGTGCTAACGCACGCCGAGCCGGAGGGTGTAACTGTGGTGACGCGGCAGCTGGGGGGGAGCGCCTGGCCCGGGAGCTGGGCGTGCCCTACATCGACGCCGCCGCGGCCCAGCTGCTTGCAGCAGCAAGCGGTACGTCGTGGCGCCGGCTGATGGCTGGCTGCGGCGGGCTGGTGCTTCAGGCGCCCGCGGCGCTCGACGTACCGGCCGTCTTGGCTTCGGCCGGACTGGCGCACCACCGCACCGTGAGGGTGCCGGCGAGCCAGGCCCGCGACCTGGTCACGGACGCTCAGATCGTCGAGCTGGCGCTGCGGGCGCGGGCCTGACGCGACCTAGAGCGAGTCGCCGAAGTCGGCGCGGAACTCGGCCACCAGCGCGTCCTGCCAGTCCCCGATCGGCTCGAGGCGCCCGTAGAAGAAGCGCAGCACCTCCGGCTCCTCAATCCATCGCAGTCCGCCGATCAGGTGCCGCTTGGAATACAGCCAGGAGATCCGGTCGACGGCGTAGTTGACCTGCGACAACGTGAAGACGCGGCGCGGCATCGCGAGCCGCACCAGCTCCATCTCCGCGATCGGCTCGACGCCCTTTTCGTCGCGCTGCTCGGACAAGGTGCCGCGCTCCATTCCGCGCACCCCGGAGGTCAGATAGATGGCGGCCGCCAACGCGCCGGCGGGGTATTGCCGCGGGTCCAGGTGCGGCAGGAACTCGCGGGCGTTGACGTGGCAGCCGAGGCCGCCGGGCGGGGTGATGACCGGTACGCCGCGGTCGGCCAGCTCCGCGACCATGTGGGCGATGAACTGCGGCCCCTGGCAGATGTTGTCGATGTCCAGCAGCTCGTCGAGGCCGACGGTCATGGCCTCCATTTCGCGCACGCTCATGCCGCCGTACGTCAGGAAGCCCTCATACAGCGGCACCAGCCCGCGCATCCGCTTGTAGACCTCTTCGTCGCGAATGAGGATGCCGCCGCCGCGGGCGCAGGTGATCTTGCGCGCCGAGAAGTAGACGATGTCGCACAGGTCGGCGATGTCGCGGGCGATCTGGGCGATCGTGCGCCCCTGCTCGGCCTCCTCGCGCTCGGCGATGAACCACAGGTTGTCGCTGAGCAGGGAGGCATCCATGACCAGGAGCAGGCCATGCTCATCGCAGACGGCGCGCAGCTCGCGCAGGTTGGCCAGGGAATGCGGCTGTCCGCCAATCAGGTTGGTGCCGGTCTCGAGCCGCACGAACGGGATGTGCTCGACCCCCACCTGAGCGATCAGGTCGCGCAGCCGGCCGAGATCCAGGTTGCCCTTGAACGGGTGGGCGCTGGTCATGTCCAGGGCGGCCGGGGTATAGAGCTCCTCGACCCGGCCGCCGCCGCGGGCGCAGATTGTTGGGTGCAACCAGCCGGTACGCCGTGTGCGGTGGGCATTGTGCTGGCATGGGGGCGGTGCGAGGTGCCCTGGGAGGTGCGCTGCTGTGCTGCAAGGGGAGGCGCCTCTCGTCCGCCCGGGAGAACTCTCGTGTGAATGAGAGTCGTCTCGGCCCCGCAGGAGGCGCCTCTCCCCAGCCCTAGCCCTGGTCCAGGTAGGCCAGCACGGCGACCACGCGGCGGTGCTGGTCGGAGCCGGGATCCAGGGCAAGCTTGGCGAAGATGCGCTGGGTGTGCTTCTCGATGGCGCCCTCGGTAAGGACCAGGCGGGCGGCGATGGCGGCGTTGCCGAGACCCTGCGCCATCAGCCCCAGCACCTCCCGCTCCCGGGGGGTCAGCGCGTCCACCGGCGAGGCGGCCGGGCTCGCCAGGAACTGGGCGACCACCTGGGGGTCGATCACCGTGCCCCCGGTGGCGACCGTCTGCACCGCGGTCAGGAACGCGGGGATGTCACTGACGCGGTCCTTGAGCAGATAACCGAACGCCGGCCCCACGAGGTCGCGGGCGTAGCTTCGTTCGACGTACTGGCTCAGGATCAGCAGCGGCGCCGCCGCCCACTGCGCGCGAATGGCGGCGGCCGCGCGCATGCCCTCGTCCCGATGGCTGGGCGGCATCCGTACGTCCAGGATGGCCAGGTCGGGGCGTTCGGCGAGGACGGTCGCGATGGCGCTCGGGCCGTCCGCGGCCCGGCCGACCACCCGGTGCCCCGCGTCGGTCAGGATCAGTTCCAGACCCTCCCGCAGCAGCACCGAGTCGTCGGCGAGGACGATGCGCAGGCTCATGTCCCCGATCCTGCCCGATTCACTCGCAGGGCAGGATCGCGGTGAGCACCGTGGGGCCGCCGACAGGGGAGTACACGTCCAGGCTCCCGTCGAGACCGGCGAGGCGGTCGCGCAGGCCGAGCAGCCCGGTTCCCCCCGGGTGGGCGAGGGCGGAGGCGCTCCCGCCGTACGCCGCGCCGCCGCGGCCGTCGTCGCGCACGGTGACCCGCAGAATGCCCTCGCCGAAGTGCACCTCGACCTCGGCGTGGGCCGCGCCGGAGTGCTTGGCCGCGTTGGTCAAGGCCTCGGAGACGACGTAGAAGGCGCCGTCCTGGACGCGGGCCGGGATCTCCTCGGAGCGCCGGTCGCGCGGCAGGTTCGTCGCGAACGTGACCGGGATGGCGCTGCGCGTGGTCAGCTCCTCCAGGGCGGCGACGAGACCGCGGTCGATGAGGATCGGCGGGGCGATCCCGCGGGAGAGGTTGCGCAGCTCCTCCAGGGTTTGGTGGGCCTGGTCCAGCGAGGACTCCATCGCGGCGCGGGCCTTGGCGGGGTCCTCGTCGACCTGGTGCAGGGCGCGGCCGAGGTCCATCTGGAGGCGGACGAGGCGCTGCTGGGGGCCGTCGTGCAGGTCGCGCTCCAGCTTGCGCAGCGAGGCGGCCTCGGCATCCCGGGCCGCGGTGCGGCTGGTCTGCAGGTGCTCGACCTGCTCCTGCAGTCCCCGGGCGCCCAATACGGCGCCGAACAGCGAAGACTGCAGCGTCGCCAGGGCGTGCACCACCCAGGGCAGGGTGACCAGGGCCACGAGTCCGATGCACAGATGGGCGAGGATCTCCAGGAGCCAGTCGCCCGGGCCAAAGTCGGTCGGGATCCCCCAGAAGCGGATGCGCTGGTCGGTGAACAGCGCCCAGATCGGCGCGGTGATCCCGCCCACGGCCGCCGACCACCAGGCGATGGTCAGCGACCAGGTGATGACGGCCACGCACCAGGCGAAGAGGCTGAACCCGACGTCGATCCAGGACTGCGGATGGGTGAACAGGCCCAGGGCGTGCCGGACGAACGATTCGTCCGGGCCGCGGCGCCGGTAACTCCCCGGGGCAGGGTCCTGACCGAGCAGGTGCCGCTGGAGGCCGCGCTCGGCCACGGCGAAGGCTCGCGCCGCGCCGACGGTGGCGATCAGGAGGGGCACGCCGATCCAGATGATCACCATGCCGATCCCCATCGAGAACAGGGTGATCACGACGACGAACGCGGCCATCAGGATCGGCCAGCTGGCCAGGAGGTATCCCGATTCGCGCAGGGTGCGTCGCAACAGGGCACGCAGGCGGTCGCGGGACATGGCTACCTCCGGCGGGGCCGGGACGATGGTGCTGGTCATGGCGTCAACGCTAGGAATCGGCAGGTGGGTCACACTATCCCGCAGCCTGGCCGGTCGAGGTGTCGGGCTACCCCGACACCTCGACCGGAGGCGCCTCTCGTTCGGTACGGCGTGAGCGTGGGCCGGGACGTCGCCGGGGCCGGACGTCGCAGAGGTGAGGCGCCTCCTGTTGGTTCGGGAGAGCTCTTGTCTGGATGAGAGTCCTCCCGGTTTAAGGAGAGGCGCCTCACCCTGCGGCGATCGCGGTCCGGTCCGGTCCGGTCCGGTCAGGTGTCGCGAGGGCGTTGGCGTGGGCGTGGGGCGTCGCCGGGGCGAGGCACCTCCTGTTGGTTCGGGAGAGCTCTTGTCTGGATGAGAGTCCTCCCGGTTTAAGGAGAGGCGCCTCACCGTGTGACGACTCCGGCCGCAGGGGAGGCGCCTCACCGTGTGACGACTCCGGCCGCAGGAGAGGCGCCTCTCGTTCGGTACGGCGTGAGCGTGGAGCAGGCGGTCGCAGGGGCGGGACGTCGCAGGGGCGAGGCGCCTCCTGTTGGTGCGGGAGAGCTCTCGTCTGGATGAGAGTTCTCTCGGCTTAAGGAGAGGCGCCTCTCGTGTGGCGACCGCGGTCCGGTCCGGTCAGGTGTCGCGTGGGCGTGGGCGTGGGCGTGGGCGTGGGCGTGGGCGTGGGTGGGCGTGGGCGTGGGCGTGGGCGTGGGGCGTGGGCGTGGGGCTGAGCGGCCCACGACGTACGGCGTGGTCGGGCGGCGCCGGCGGGTCTGGCACAATGGGTGGCTGTACCCGCCCGGACCGTGGCCCGCCTCCTGCAGTGAACTGCAGCGATGTGCGTCGCAGCCGGGATCTCGGGCGCCTACACCCCGAGTTGCGGCACCCCGGCCCACGTCGTCTGACGTCTTTGCCGGTCTCGCCGTGCCTCACGAACCGTACAAGGAGTGACCACACCCGTGGCCGTCAAGATTCGCCTCAAGCGGATGGGCAAGATCCGCGCACCGTTCTACCGCGTCGTCGTCATGGACTCCCGCACCAAGCGGGACGGCCGGGCCATCGAGGAGATCGGCAAGTACCACCCCACCGCCGAACCCAGCGTCATCGACATCAACAGTGAGCGCGCGCAGTACTGGCTCGGCGTCGGCGCTCAGCCCACCGAGCAGGTCCAAGCCCTGCTGAAGGTGACCGGCGACTGGCAGAAGTTCAAGGGCGAGCCGGGTGCCGAGGGCACCTTGAAGCCGCAGCCGACCAAGCCGTCCAAGAAGGATCTCTACGAGGCGGCCATGGCCGCGGCGGGCAAGGCCGACGACGACTACGCCAAGCAGGGCCCGGCGACCCGCAAGAAGGCCGCCAAGGCCGAGGAGCCCAAGGCCGAGGAGCCCAAGGCTGAGGAGCCGAAGGCCAGCGCGCCCGAGGCCGACGCCCAGCCGGCCGCCGCCGACGTCGTTGAGCAGGCCACTGCCGACGACGCCGAGGGCACCGCGACGGTCGAGGTCGCCGCGCCCGGCGCCGAGGCTGCTGCGGTGGAGACTCCGGCTGAGCCGGCTCCGGCCGACGAGGCTCCCGCCGCCGAGGCGGCCGAGAAGAGCGAGGCCTGATCGTGCTCGAGGAGGCCCTCGAGCATCTGGTCAAAGGCATCGTCGAACACGACGAGGAGGTCGCCGTCCGGCACCGCGAACTGCGCCGCGGCGACGTGCTCGAGGTGCGAGTGCACCCGGACGACCTTGGCCGCGTCATCGGCCGGTCCGGCCGGACGGCCAGCGCGCTGCGAACCGTGATGACGGCGCTCGCGGGCGGCAAGTCCGTGCGCGTCGACATCGTCGACACCGACCGGATGCGTTGAGCGGCCGGTCGGCCCGCACGCGGGACGAGGGGGTACGACGCGCGCCGTCGGACCCCCTCGCCGCATGAGGAGGCCTGGTGGACACGGTGGTGGCGCGGATCGGGCGGGCGCACGGCCTGCGCGGTGAGGTGACCGTGCAGTTGCACACGGACAATCCGCAGGAGCGGCTCGTGTCCGGCGCGACGTACGCCGTGGCGGGCCTGCCGCATCGGCCCGGGCCCGCCGAGGGACCCGGCCAACCCCGCCAACCCGGCCAACCCGGCCAGACCGACCAACCCGCGCCGAGCGAGCTGACGATCGAGACCGTCCGGGTGCACAACGGCACCTGGCTGCTGGCCTTCGCGGGCTACGCCGACCGCAGCGCCGCCGAATCCCTGCGTGGCGGCCGGCTGCTGATGGCGTCGCCGCAGGACGAGACCGACGGTTGGTACGAGTCCGAACTCGTCGGGCTGGCCGTCTTCGACCCGAGCGGCGCGCGCGTCGGCACGGTGACCGGGCTGCAGATCGGCGCGGCGCAGGATCGGCTCGAGGTGGCCCTGACCGACGGCCGGACCGGTCTGGTGCCCTTCGTCGAGGCGCTCGTGCCGGTGCTGGACGTCGCCGGCGGATGCGTCGTCATCGACGCCCCGGACGGGCTGTTCGACCTCGACAGCCGCGGCTGAGGGGCGCGGGTCGGATGCGCATCGACGTGGTCACGATCTTCCCGGAGTATCTGGCCCCCCTGGAGCTCTCGTTGATCGGGAAGGCCCGAGCCGACGGCCTGCTCGACGTACGGGTGCACGACCTGCGCACGCACACCCACGACCGGCACCGGACCGTGGACGACACTCCGTACGGCGGCGGGGCCGGCATGGTCATGCGGCCGGAGCCGTGGGGCGAGGCCCTGGACGCGATCCTCGCCGAGTCGACGCTTGCCGTGCCCGACGCCGCCGACGCCGACGTCGGTCCCGTCCTGGTCGTGCCGAGTCCCGGGGGGGAACCGTTCACCCAAGCCACGGCGTACCAGTTGGCCCGAGCCGAGCACCTGATCTTCGCGTGCGGACGGTATGAGGGGATCGACGAGCGGGTGTACGACGAGTACCGCGGGCGCCTCGGCCCGGGGCGGGTGCGGGTGCTCTCGCTGGGGGACTATGTGCTCAACGGCGGCGAGGTCGCGGTCCTGGCCATGGTCGAGGCGATCGCGCGACTGCGCCCGGGCGTGATCGGCAACGAGGCCTCGCTGGCCGAGGAGTCGCACACGGACGGGCTGTTGGAATATCCGGTCTACACCAAGCCGCCGAGCTGGCGCGGGCACGACGTACCGCCCGTGCTCCGCTCGGGCGACCACGGCGGCATCGCGGCGTGGCGGGAGGAGCAACGCCGGATCCGTACGGCGGCCCGGCGCCCCGACCTCCTGGCGCCCAGCGCCGTACTGCGCGGCGGTCCCGACGCCCCGGCGCTGCCGCTGCGCCCCGCGATCCCCGGCGACGCGGGGGAACTGTTCACGCTGATGCGGGCGGGTTGGGTGGTAGAGGCGCAGGCGAACAACGACCTGACGATCCCGCCGCTGGTGGAGACCCTGGCGCAGGTGCAGACCTCGCTGGCGCCGGGCGCGTCGTGGCGCACCTGGGTGGTGCGCGACCCGGTCAGCCATCGACTGGTGGGGTCGGTGCGCGGGCGGCTCGTCGCGTGGCGAGAGGATCCCGCGGACGCGCCGGCCACCTGGGAGGTCGGTCGGCTCGTGGTCGCCCCGGACCTCGTCGGGCGCGGCATCGGCAGGGCGCTGTTGGCGCACTGTCTGGCCGACGCGGACCCGGCCGCCAGCCGCGCGTGGCTCATCACCGGCGCGCGCAGCGTCCGCAACCAGCGGCTGTATCGCAAGGCGGGGTTCCGGGTGCTGCCCGGGGAGGCGCGCTACCCGGGCACCGTCGAGATGCTGGCCCGTCTGCCCCGTGGGTGAGCTGCGGGGCGCCCAACTGCGAGGGGATTTCCGAGCGTTGCGGGGGCTCTGGCACAATGGGTCCTCGCGTCCGGTCCCGTTGGATGGCCCCTACCACGGGGGGATGTGCAGCCGTTCGGCCTAGAAGCTAGGGCGTCGGCGCATGCGGCTGAAATGGCCGGCGCGACCCGAGATCGACATCCCGGGGTGACCCGTGGCACCGCCGAGAAAGTGACTCCACCATGCACAAGCTCGACGCCGTCGACGCCGCCAGCCTCCGCTCCGACATCCCGCCGTTCCGCGCCGGCGACACCGTGAAGGTGCACGTCAAGGTCGTGGAAGGCACCCGCAGCCGGATCCAGATCTTCCAGGGCGTCGTCATCCGCCGGCACGGGCGTGGCGTCGGCGAGACGTACACGGTCCGCAAGGTCAGCTTCGGGGTCGGCGTCGAGCGCACCTTCCCGGTGCACTCCCCGGTGGTCGACAAGATCGAGATCGTCACCCGCGGTGACGTCCGTCGGGCGAAGCTCTACTACCTGCGCGACCTGCGCGGCAAGGCCGCCAAGATCCGCGAGAAGCGCGAGACCACGACCCGCTGACCGTAGCCGGTCGCCGTGTCCGAGGCAGCCGACCAGGCCGCCGCGCAGGAACGTACGCCGCGTCGCCACCTGCCGACCTGGCTCGTCGTGCTGATCGCGCTGCTCGTCAGCGTGCTGATCCGGGTGCTCGTGCTCGGCATCTATGCGATCCCGACCGGATCCATGGAGAACACCCTCGGCCTCGGCGACCGGGTGGCCGTCGCGAAGTGGCGCGGCGGTGACGTGCACCGCGGCGACGTCGTCGTCTTCGACGGCGGGACCACCTGGGGTTCGGTGACCGGGGTGGCGCCCAACGCCCTGGAACGCGCCGTCGGCGCGATGGAGGGCCACGATCCGGCCAATGTCTACGTCAAGCGGGTCATCGGGGTGGGCGGAGACCGGGTCGCCTGCTGCGACGCCCAGGGCCGGGTGACCCTCAACGGCACCGCCCTCCAGGAGCCCTACGTCTACCCTGGCGACGCCCCCAGCGACACACGCTTCGACGTGCTCGTGCCCGCCGGGCGGGTCTGGCTGATGGGCGACCATCGTTCGCGCTCAGCCGATTCCCGGTGGCACCTCGGCTCGCCGGGCGGTGGCACGGTGGGCGTGGACGACGTCATCGGTCCCGTACTCTTCCGATACTGGCCCCCGTCGCGGATCGGGTCGTTGGACTCCCGCGGCTAGGGCCGCCGAGCCGGTGAAGGCGACGCCGGCCCTCGAACGACGTCAGGACGGCACATGCACGAGCAGGATCCGACGGCCGGCGACCCGCCTCGGACGGCCGACGACGAGGACGGTCGCCCCGGATCCGGCACCGCCGCGACGGGTGAGCCGGCCGCCGACCCTCCGCGGAGCCTCGGTCGTCGGGTCTTCGATCTCCTTCGCGAGACCGTCCTCGTCCTCGTCCTCGCGCTTGTCCTGTCGGCCCTGGTCAAGACCTTCCTCATCCAGCCGTTCTGGATCCCCTCGGACTCGATGAACGACACGCTGATCCGGGACGACCGGGTGGTGGTGAGCAAGCTGACCCCCGGACCCTTCGACGTGGCGCGCGGTGACGTCGTGGTCTTCGAGGACCCCGGGCAGTGGCTCGGCGACGTCGTACCGCCGCCCACCGAGACCGGACCCGTGGCCACCATCAAGGACGGCCTGTCCTGGGTCGGCATCCTGCCCAGCCGGGAGGACAACCACCTGATCAAGCGGGTCATCGGCCTTCCTGGGGATCACGTGCGGTGCTGCTCGGTCGACGGCCGCCTGGAAGTCAACGGCACCGCGGTCACCGAGCCATACCTGTTCCCCGGGGACAAGCCCAGCACGATCCCGTTCGACATCCGCGTGCCCGAGGGCAAGGTGTGGGTGATGGGGGACCATCGCTCGAACTCGCGGGACAGCCGCTACAACGACACCGGACCGGACACCCCGGGCGGTGCGCCCGGCCTGCCCGGCACCGAGGCGACGGGCGATGCGCGCGATCACACCGGCTACTACGGCAGCGTTCCCATCGACCGGCTCGTCGGGAAGGCCCTGGGCATCGTCTGGCCGTTGGGGCGGGTGACCGGGCTCGGTGGGGAGGACGCGTTCTCGGGGGTGCCGGCGCCCACCCGGGCGGCCGCGCAGCAGGCCCGGGTCGGGCCGGTCGCGGCCGGCTCCCCGTGACCGCCACGAGCGCCCGCGCCAGCGCGCCCAGCGCCCGCGCCGGCGCGCCCAGCCTGCGTGTCGAGCGGGCCTACCAGCGGGCCGGCTACCGGGTCTTGGCCGGCATGGACGAGGTCGGCCGCGGAGCTCTCGCCGGTCCCGTGACCGTCGGCGTCGTCTGCATCGACGAGACCTGCCGGTCGGCGCCCACCGGCGTGCGCGACTCCAAGCTGCTGACCGCGGCCCGGCGCGAGGCGCTGGTGCGCCCGGTCCGGCGCTGGGCCCTGGCCTGGGGAGTCGGCCACGCCAGCCCGGCGGAGATCGACGAGATCGGCATCATGCGGGCGCTGCGACTGGCCGGCCGCCGCGCCCTGGCGGCCTGCGGCATCGTCCCCGACCTGGTCATCCTCGACGGCAACCACGACTGGCTGACCGATCCGGCCGAGGTGGGGCTGCTGGCGCTGACCGCCGCGGCCGACCCGCCGCCGCCGGTGCGGACCCGTATTAAGGCCGACCTCAGTTGCTCCTCGGTCGCCGCGGCCAGCGTGCTCGCCAAGGTCGAACGGGATGCGCTGATGGTGCGCCATGCGCCCGCGTTCCCGGCGTACCAATGGGAGATCAACAAGGGCTACGCCGCCCCCGGGCACCGCGCCGCCCTGGCCGCGCTGGGACCCTGCGAGCTGCATCGGCGGTCGTGGAATCTGACCGGGCCGCTGAGCCTGGGGGAGGGCGTGGCGGCGGGCGTGGCGGCGGGCGTCGCGGCGGGGCCCGCCGAGGGTCCGGGCGGATCCCCCGACGAGGTGGCCGAGTCGCTGTCCGACGGCACCCCGGTGATGGTCCATGATGTCCTGCAGGAGGTGGGCTTCGATGGGCGCTGAGGACCTGGAGAAATACGAGACCGAGATGGAGCTGCAGCTCTATCGCGAATACCGGGACGTGGTCGGGCTGTTCAGCCATGTCGTCGAGACCGAGCGACGCTTCTACCTGTGCAACTCGGTGGACGTGAAGGTGCGCAGCGACGGCGGCGAGGTCTACTTCGACGTGTCGATGTCGGATGCCTGGGTCTGGGACGTCTACCGGCCCGCCCGGTTCGTCAAGAACGTCCGCGTGGTGACCTTCAAGGACGTCAACATCGAGGAGCTCGCCAAGTCCGACCTGGAGGTCCCGGAGGACGAGCAGTTCGGGCGCTGACGACCTCCGGTTGAGGCTCGTCCACACCCCCCCACACCTGCGGCGGCGTCCACAGCCCCAGACCGCGCGGCGCCGCCCAATCCGGGCCGTGCGCGATGCTGCCCGGCATGACCAAGGGCGGGGCGCCGGTGGACCGGCGACGACAGGCGCTGGGCGCATACGGCGAGCGCGCGGCGGCCGATTACTTGCACGCGCAGGGCCTGGAGATCCTCGACCGCAACTGGCGGCGCCGCGAGGGTGAACTCGACATCGTGGCCCGCGACGGCGACTGTCTGGTGGTCTGCGAGGTCAAGACGCGCCGCAGCCTGGCCTACGGCTCACCCCTGGAGTCGATCACCTGGCGCAAGGCCGCCCGGTTGCGGCTCCTGGCGGGGTTCTGGATCCAAGAGCATCCCGACCTCACCCGGGCGACCCGGTCGGTGCGGGTCGACGTGGTCGGGGTGATCCTGCCGTACGGCGGAGGGCCGCAGCTCTCGCACCTGATCGGGGTGCTGTCGTGAACCTGGGGCGGACCCGGGCCGTGGTGCTCGTCGGGATCGAAGGGGCGCTGGTCGACGTGGAGGCCGATTCCTCGATGGGCCTGCCGACCTTTCTCATCGTCGGGCTGCCCGACACGGCCTGCCGCCAGGCCGCCGACCGGATCCGCGCCGCCGCCGCCAACTCCGAGCTGCGCCTGCCGGACCGACGATTCGTCGTCAACCTCTCGCCCGCATCGCTGCCGAAGACCGGCGCCGCGCTGGACCTGGCGATCGGCGTCGCGGTGCTCGTGGCGGCCCGGAAGCTGCCGGGCGCGGTGGTGGCCGACGTGGTGCACATCGGCGAGCTCGGGTTGGACGGCACGGTCCGGCCGGTGCCGGGGGTGTTGCCGCTGGTGCTGGCCGCGGCGCGCAGCGGGGTGCGCACCGTCGTGGTGCCGGCCGCCAATGTGGCCGAGGCCCAGCTGGTGCCCGGCGTCCAGGTATACCCGGCGCACACCCTCGGGCAGCTCACGGCACTGCACGAGGCGCGCGCCGCGGACCGGCCGCCGCCGGAGTGGAGCGGCCCGATGCCCGGGGCCGGCCCGGTGCTCGGGGTCGGACGCGCGGTGCCGGAGCCGACCCCGACGGCCGATCTCGCCGACGTCGTCGGCCAGGACGAAGCGCGCCTCGCCCTCGAGGTGGCCGCGGCCGGTGGGCACCATGTCTTCCTGCTCGGCCCGCCGGGGGCCGGCAAGACGATGCTCGCCGAGCGGCTGCCGTCCCTGCTGCCGCCGCTGTCCGCCGCGGAGGCGCTCGCCGTCACCTCGATCCAATCCATCCTGGGGGCGTTGCCGCCCGGGGTCCTGGTCCGTCGAGCGCCCTTCGTCGCCCCGCACCACGGCGCCTCGATGGCGGCGGTCATCGGTGGCGGCAGCGGCGCCGTCCGGCCGGGCCTGATCTCCCAAGCCCATTGCGGGGTGCTCTTCCTCGACGAGGCCCCCGAGTTCCGCCCGCAGGTTCTGCAGGCGCTGCGGCAACCGTTGGAGTCGGGCACGGTCGTCGTCGCCCGGGCCCGCGCCTCGGTGCGCTTTCCGGCCCGATTTCAGCTCGTCATGGCCGCGAACCCGTGTCCGTGCGGGAAGGGCCATGGCAAGGGTCGCGAGTGCTCCTGCTCGCCGCGCGCCCGCCGGGAATATCCGGCCCGGCTGGCCGGTCCGCTGCTGGACCGGGTGGACGTGCAGCTGCAGGTGCCGGCGGTTTCGCTGGCGGCGTTGGGCCGCGGGCGCGGTGAGGCCAGCGCGGTGGTCGCGGCCCGCGTGCTGGCGGCGCGGGCGGTGCAGCGGGAACGGTACGCCGGGGCGCCCTGGGCACTCAATGCCGCACTCCCGGGGGCGGTCCTGCGCCAGGGCCGGTGGGCACCCTCCGCCGCCGTCCGCGTCGACCTGGATCGAGCCCTGGAGCGGGGCACGCTGACGCTGCGGGGCTACGACCGGGTGCTGCGCCTGGCCCAGACCCTGCGCGACCTCGCCGGTGGTGGTCCACCCACGCGGGACGACATCGGTCAGGCGCTGACGTTGCGCTCGCCCGGGACGGTGGCGGCATGACGGCCGTGCCGAACGGGGAGCGGTGGGCTCGCGCCGCATGGTCCCGCCTCGCCGAGCCGGGCGATCCGGTGGCCGCGCGGCTCATCGCCGAGCACGGGGTCGAGGCGGCGCTGCGCCGGCTCCCGACGCTGCCGGAGGGCGGGCCGCGGGGCCGCTTCGGCGCCCGCTGGCCGGGGCTGGACGTCGCGCAAGACCTCCAGCGCGCGGCGGCGATCGGCGCCCGCCTGCTCACGCCCGCCGACCCCGAGTGGCCGGCCGGGGTCGACGATCTGCCGATCCCGCCGATCGCCCTGTGGGTCCGCGGCCCGCTGGAGCTGGGCGCCGTGACCGCCCGCAGCGTGGCGATCGTGGGCGCCCGGGCGGCCACCGGATACGGCGAGTCCGTGGCGGCGGAGTTGGCGGCCGCCCTGGGCAGCCGCGGGTACGCCGTGGTCAGCGGCGCCGCCTTCGGCATCGACGCGGCGGCCCACCGGGGTGCGCTCGCCGTCCAGGCCGCCACGATCGCGGTGTTGGCCGGCGGGGTGGACCGGCCGTATCCCGCCGCGCACGCCCGGCTGCTGGCTCAGATCGCGGCGCAGGGGATCGTCGTCAGTGAGGCCCCGCCGGGTGCGGCGCCGATGAAACAGCGTTTCCTGCAACGCAACCGGTTGATCGCCGCGATGACCGCCGGGACCGTGGTCGTCGAGGCGGGGCTGCGGTCGGGATCGCGGAACACGGCGGGCACGGCCGCCGAGCTGTGCCGGATCGTCATGGCCGTGCCGGGACCGGTGACCTCGATGTCCTCCGCCGGCTGCCACGAGATGATCCGGTGCGGGCTGGCCAGTCTCGTCACCGACGCCGATGAGGTCGCCGAGCTGGTGTCGGCGATGGGCCTGGAGCTGGCCCCCGTTCGGCGGGGTCCGCAGCGGCCGACCGACGGCCTGGACGAGGTGTCGTTGCGCGTCCTGGACGCCCTGCCCGCCCAGCGCGGCAGTCCGGTGCCGCGCCTCGCCGAGGTCGCCGGCCTGGCCGCGAGCGAGGTCCGCGCGGCGTTGGGTCGCCTCGAGATCGTGGGGCTGGCCCGCAGGGACGGCCCGGGCTGGTGTCGCGGGAGCTGACCCGGGCTGGTGTCGCGGGAGCTGACCCGGTGCCCGGCGCGTGCGCTTGCTCGCAGGGTCCGCATGGGCGACGGTGGGACCGTGGCTGAGGCAGTGGCGGACCCGGAGCTTGTGACGCGAGAGGCGTCCTGCTCTGCGGCGTGGGCCGGCGAGATCGCCGAGTTCTGTCGCCACCTGGAATTGGCGCGCAATGCCTCGGCGCACACGGTGCGGGCCTACCGGGGTGACCTGCTCGCCCTGGCCGCCTACGCGGACGCCGTGGGGCTGTCCGCGCCGGCGTCGATCACCGTCCGGGACCTGCGGGCCTGGCTCGGGGAACAGTCCGCGCGGGGAGCCGCGCGGGGTACCCTGGCGCGGCGAACCGCCTCGATCCGAGCCTTCTACGCGTGGGCGCGGCGCACCGGGCGGGTCGTCGATGACCCGGCGGTGCGGCTGGCTGCGCCGCGCCGGCAGCGGACCCTGCCGGGGGTGTTGAAGGCCGACCAGGCGGGCGCCATGCTGGGGATCGCGCAGGTGGCGGCCGATGACGACGATCCCGTGCGGCTGCGTAATCTGGCGATTCTCGAACTCCTCTACGGCTCCGCGATCCGGGTCGGCGAGCTCGTGGCGCTGGACGTCGATGACCTCGACCTCGACCAGCGACTGATGCGCGTGCTCGGCAAGGGCGGGAAGGAGCGGACCGTGCCCTATGGGATCCCGGCGCGCGACGCGGTCCGGGACTGGCTGCGCCGCGGTCGGCCGCGGCTGTCCGGGTCCGCCTCCGGCCCGGCGGCCTTCCTGGGCCGGCGCGGGGCGCGGGTCGACCCGCGCGAGGTACGCCGGGTGGTGCACGCCATGGTGGCGCACGTGCCCGACGCCCCGGATCTGGGTCCGCACGGGCTGCGTCACAGCGCCGCGACCCACCTGCTGGAGGGGGGTGCCGACCTGCGGTCCGTGCAGGAACTGTTGGGGCACGCGAGCCTGGGCACGACGCAGATCTACACGCACGTCTCGGCGGAACGACTGAGGAGCTCCTATGAGCAAGCCCACCCGCGCGCCTGAGCGCTTGGCGCTCCTGCGCGCCGGCCTGGTCGAGCGCCGACGCGCCGTCGGACCGTGGACGCCGGGCCGGGGGCTCGGCGTGGCTGCGCTGGGGCTGACCGCGGTCGCGCTGGTGGCCCCGGCACTGACCCATGCCAACGCCACGGATGGCGGGTCCGCATCCGCCCGGGTCGCCCCGGTCGCCTCATCCGCCGCGACGGCGAGCAGCGCGACCGCAACGCCGCGCGGGGACGGTTCGGCGACGTCGCCGAGCGCACCGAACGGGGCCGACGCCCGGACCGCCTCCGCCACGGCGATGTCCCAGCCGGTGGCCGCGGTGCCGACCCGCGCCTCGGGCACGACCCGGGTGCTCGCCGTGCCGGGCGCCGACTCCGGCGCGGCCGGCCGCACGGTGCGCTACACCGTGGAGGTCGAGGACGGCGCCGGGGTCGACGAGGGCGAATACGCCAGGATCGTGCGGGAGGTGCTCACCGACCGGCGAGGTTGGGAGACCAAGGACGGGGTGCATTTCGTCAACGTCCCGCCGGACCGGGCGACGGCCGGTGATCCGGTCGACGTCCGGATCACCCTGGCCAGCCCGGACACGGTGGACCGGATGTGCGCGCCCCTGACGACGGAGGGTCAGGTCAGCTGCAACAACGGTGACCGGGTCGCGCTCAACTCCGTGCGTTGGACGCAAGGGGTGCCGTATTACCCCGACGACCTCCTGCACTACCGGATCTATCTGGTCAATCACGAGGTCGGTCATGCCATCGGTCACGACCATGAATCCTGTCCCGCGCCGGGGCGGGCCGCCCCGGTGATGCTGCAGCAGACGCTGGGACTGCAGGGGTGCACCAACTATCCGTGGCCGGTGCCGGGCCAGGATCGCTGACCGGCGGCTCAGCGCAGGGGCAGCAGCACCGGCGGGCCGTCGCCGGTCAGCGTGATCGGGTCCAGGTAGGTCTCGCCGCGGCGGGCGCCCCAGTGCAGGCAGCTGGGCGCCGGACACTGATGCCCGGCGAGGAGCCGGCCCACCACCTGCCCGCGCCGCACGGCCTCGCCGACCGAGAGTTCGGAGCTCACCGGCTCGTACGTCGAGCGCACGCCGCCGGCGTGATCGATCGAGAGGACGGGCCGGCCCGCCACCATGCCCCGGAAGGCCACCACCCCGTCCGCGGGCGCCCGCACGTCGGTCGCCGGGGGCGCCGCCAGATCCACGCCGCGGTGTCCGGCCAGCCACGGCTGCGGCGGATTGTCGAACGGCCGGACCACCCGCGGGCGCGGGGCCAGCGGCCAGGCCCACCGCCGCGACCCCCCAGTGTCGACTCCAGAGTCGGCCCCCGGACCAGCACCCGGACCGGCCCCCGGACCGGTCCCGGGATCCGCTCGCTTCTGCGTGACCGCGGCGACGGGGGAGTCCGCCACCTGTCGGGTCGGGGGCGTCGCCGACCCGACCGTGCCCTGCTGGTCTCCTCCGGTGCCGGCCCACCATAGCGCCGGCGCCGCTGCCGCCGTCGCGAGAAATACCCCCAGGCCGGCCCAGCGCGTCATGCGGGTCAGCCTGCCCTCGACGTACGGCGTCCCGGCGCACCCAGCCCGGCGCCTGTGGACGGTCGGCCGCGGCGAGCAGGGTGTGGACGGCTCAGCCGCCCAACCCGGCCAGTCGTCGCAGGGCCTCGGTCAGCACCGGGACCTGCTTGCAATAGGCGAACCGCACCAGCGGTCGCACGGCCGCGGCGTCGTCGCAGAACGCCGAGACCGGGATCGCCGCCACCCCGCACCGCGCGGGCAGCGCGCGGCAGAACGCCTCGGCATCGGCCCCGCCGAGGGGGGTGGCGTCGGCCAACAGGAAGTACGTGCCGGCGCCGCCGAGCACCTCCAGGCCCACCGACCGCAGCCCCTTCGCGAGCAGGTCCCGCCGGTGCCGCAGCGAGTCGGTCAGCCGGGCGTAGTCCGCGTCGCTCTGCCGCAGCCCGACGGCCACGGCCGGCTGGAAGGGAGCGCCGCCGGTGAACGACAGATATTGCTTCACGGTCGCGACCGCCGCGACCCCCTCCTGGGGTCCGCTGACCCAGCCCACCTTCCACCCGGTCACCGAGAACGTCTTGCCGGCCGAGGAGATCGTCAGCACGCGGTCGGCGAGCCCGGCCAATTCGGGCTCGGTGCGGGCCAGGGCGGCCAGCGGCAGGTGCGGCTCGTCGTACGTCAGGTGCTCATAGACCTCGTCGCAGATCACCCAGCAGCCGGCCGCCAGCGCGATCCGTCCGATCTGGACCAGCTCGGCACGGGTGAACACGGTGCCGGTGGGGTTGTGCGGGCTGTTCAGCACGATGGCGCGAGTCCGCGGCCCGACGGCGGCGCGCAGGGCGGCGACGTCGAGGCGCAGGTCGGGGAACGACAACGAGACCGTACGGCGTACGGCGCCGGCCATGGCCACCGCCGCGGCGTAGGCGTCATAGGCCGGCTCGATGAGCACCACCTCATCCCCGGGCTCGCACAGGGCGAGCAGGCTGACGGCCAGGGCCTCCGTCGCCCCGGCGGTCACGAGCACCTCGCGATCGGGATCGAGGCTGAGCCCGTAGAACCGGCGCTGGTGCTCGGCGATCGCCTCGCGAAGGACCGGGGCTCCGAACAGCGGGGGGTATTGGTTGCGGCCGGTCTCGATCGCCCGGACCGCCTCGGCGAGCACGGGGGCCGGGCCGTCCTCGTCCGGGAAGCCCTGTCCCAGATTCACCGCGTCGTGCTCCTGAGCCAGCCGGCTCATCACCGAGAAGATCGTGGTCCCGAACTCGCGCATCCGTCCCACCAGCACCGGCTCCATGTCGCCCCACGATAGGGGCTGCCGGCCGAACGGCGCCGGTGGCGGCGATTCGTCGCCCAGCCAGCCCACGCCGTACGATGGGGAGCACCGCCGCGGCTCGCCGTGGCGGAATTCGCGTGTCCGCCTGCCCGCATGACGAGGGAATCCTCCGAATCCGGGGGCGCGTCGCCGCAGTCCGATGCTCGGGATCCCCGCGCATCGGTGGCTGCGCGTCGCGGGCACCAGGGGCGCCGCACACCCGTGCCGGCGCCGTCAACTGGACCGATCGAGAGGCAGACCTCGGCATGGCCGTCGTCACCATGCGCCAGCTCCTGGAGAGCGGCGTCCACTTCGGGCATCAGACCCGCCGGTGGAACCCGAAGATGAAGCGCTTCATCATGGCGGAGCGCAACGGGATCTACATCATCGACCTGCAGCAGTCGCTGACCTACATCAACGACGCGTTCGAGTTCGTCAAGGCGACCGTCGCGCACGGTGGCTCGGTGCTCTTCGTCGGCACCAAGAAGCAGGCCCAGGAGCCGATCGCCGAGCAGGCGACCCGGGTCGGGATGCCGTATGTGAACCACCGCTGGTTGGGTGGCATGCTCACCAACTTCAACACGGTGCACAAGCGCCTGTCGCGCTTGAAGGAGCTCGAGGAGATCGACTTCGACGACGTGGCCGGCAGCGGCCGCACGAAGAAGGAGCTCCTGGTCCTACGGCGGGAGAAGGAGAAGCTGGAGCGCACCCTCGGCGGCATCCGGGACATGAGCAAGGTGCCCTCGGCCGTGTGGGTCGTCGACACCAAGAAGGAGCACCTGGCCGTCACCGAGGCGCGCAAGCTGCGCCTGCCGGTCATCGCCATCCTCGACACGAACTGCGATCCCGACGAGGTCGACTACAAGATCCCCGGCAACGACGACGCGATCCGTTCGGTCACCCTGCTGACCCGAGTGATCGCCGACGCCGTCGCCGAGGGCCTCATGGCGCGCCACCAGGGCGGTTCCACGGGCGAGGCGGCCGCCACGGCCGAGCCGATGGCCGAGTGGGAGCGGGAGTTGCTGGCGGGCGAGGCGGCCGCCGAGGCGACCGACGTCCAGACGGGCCCCACCTCGGTGGAGCAGGCGGCGCAGGAGACGGCCGCTGCGGACGTCGTCGACCCGGCCGAGCAGTCGGCGATCGCCGAGGCGACCGAGATCGCCGCAGCCGAGATCGCGACGGGCGAGGCCGCGACCGACGAGCCGGCAGCCGGCGAGGCCGGCGCCGAGTCGACCCCGCAGGCCTGACGGGGCTCGTGGACCGGCCCAGACTTTCGACATCGAACAGATAGGGACAATTCGCATGGCGAACTACACCGCCGCCGACATCAAGGCCCTTCGCGAGGCCACCGGTGCCGGCATGATGGACGTCAAGAAGGCTCTCGAGGAGGCGGACGGCGACGCGGCCAAGGCCACCGAGATCCTGCGCGTCAAGGGCCTCAAGGGCGTCACCAAGCGCGAGGGCCGCTCCGCGAGCAACGGCCTGGTCACCGCCCACGTGGACGGTGGCGTCGGCACGCTGGTCGAGGTGAACTGCGAGACGGACTTCGTCGCCAAGGGCGCGAAGTTCATCGAGCTGGCCGGCGAGGTCCTGGACGCCGCCGTCGCCAGCAAGGCCGCCACCGGCGAGGAGCTGCTGGCTGCGCAGATCGGCGGCAAGCCCGTCAAGGACGTCCTCGACGAGGCCAATGCGACGATCGGGGAGAAGATCGAGGTCCGCCATATGGCGCGCGTTGAAGGCTCCAAGGTCGTCAGCTACCTGCACAAGACCAGCCCCGACCTGCCGGCGCAGATCGGGGTGGTGGTCGCGTACGAGGGTGACGAGGCCGCCGCCAAGGACGTCGCGATGCACATCGCCGCGTTCTCCCCGACCGTGCTCACGCGCGAGGAGATCCCCGCCGAGACGGTCGAGAACGAGCGGCGCATCGCCGAGGCCACCGCGAAGGAGGAGGGCAAGCCTGAGGCCGCCCTTCCGAAGATCGTCGAGGGCCGCGTCAACGGCTTCTTCGCCGAGAACGTGCTGCTGGAGCAGAAGTTCGCCAAGGACCAGAAGAAGACCGTGCAGCAGATCCTGAAGGACGCCGGCACGCAGGTGACGGCGTTCGCGCGACTGCGCGTGGGCCAGAGCTGAGCCGCCCGCGCCAAAACGCCGGAGCCCGTCGCCCCTGAGGGGGGCGGCGGGCTCCGCCGCGTCAGATGTCGTATGCCGGGGATGGCTCCCCCTCACGTCGTACGGCGTCCGCCGCGCTCCGAGGCGGGCTAGGTATGCTGGCATCCATGAAGCGCACAACCGTGAAGATCCCCGATGATCTGGATGCGCGTCTTCGGCACGAGGCGCAGCGCCGCGGGGTCACCATCGCCGAGATCAGCCGCTTGGCGCTGGAGGCCTACCTGGGCGTCGGGCAGGTCCGGCGGCACCTGGGGGCCGCGGGCGCCGGGCGCAGCGGACGCAGCGACGTCTCCGAGCGGATCGAGGAGATCCTGGCCGCGGAGGTGGCGCGATAGCCGCGTTGGTCATCGACGCCGGCCCCCTCTACGCCTATGTCGACGCCGACGATGCCCACCACCACGCGGCCCTGGAACTCCTGGAGAGCCATCCCGGGCCGCTCATCGTGCCTACCCTCGTCATCACGGAGGTCACCTATCTGCTGGGCACTCGCCTCGGTCCTGAGCCCGAGGTGCGCTTCCTCGGCGATCTCGCGGCGGGGGCGTTCCGGGTGGAGCCGGTGGCAGCGGCCGACTGGCTGCGCATCGCCGAGCTGGTCTACCGGTACCGCGACCTGCCCCTGGGCACGGTCGACGCCTCGGTTGTCGCGGCCGCGGAGCGTCTCGGGGTAGCCGACGTCGCCACGGTGGACCGACGCCACTTCGCGGTGGTTCGCCCCCGTCATGTCGCCGCGTTCACCCTCCGTCCGTAGCCGAGCACAGCGGCGTGAACTGGCCGCATCCGCCCGCTTCGTGTCGCCGTCGTCGGTTATGCGAGGATTCCCACTGACCGCGTTCACCCCCTAAGGGAGGCTTTGTGACCACCGCGAGCAGCACCGACAGCCCGGCCGACCGGCGATTCGGCCGGGTCCTGCTCAAATTGTCGGGCGAGGCGTTCGGGGGTGGCGCGTTGGGCGTGGATCCGGACATCGTCAAGGGGATCGCCCGCCAGATCGCGGACGCCGCCCGGACCGGCGTCGAGGTCGCCATCGTCGTGGGCGGCGGCAACTTCTTCCGCGGGGCCGAGTTGCAGCAACGGGGGATGGACCGGGCCCGGGCCGACTACATCGGGATGCTGGGCACGGTGATGAACTGCCTGGCCCTGCAGGACTTCCTGGAGAAGCAGGGCATCGACACCCGGGTGCAGACCGCGATCACGATGGGACAGGTCGCCGAGCCCTACATCCCCCGCCGGGCGATGCGACACCTGGAGAAGGGCCGCATCGTCATCTTCGGTGCGGGCGCCGGCATGCCGTACTTCTCCACCGACACCGTCTCGGCGCAGCGGGCCCTGGAGTGCCGCTGCGACGCGGTCCTGATGAGCAAGAACGGGGTCGACGGCGTGTACGACGCGGACCCGCGGGACAACCCGGCGGCCCGCAAGCTGGACCGAGTCACCTACGCGCAGGCGCTGCAGCAGGGCCTGAAGGTGGTGGACGCGGCGGCGTTCAGCCTGTGCATGGAGAACCGGCTGCCGATGATCGTCTTCGCCATGCAGGGCGACGACACGATCACCAGGGCCCTGCAGGGGGAGCGCATCGGCACCGAGGTGTATGCCGGGTGACGGCCACGCCGTACGGCGCAGCAGGCCCGCGCCCGGCGGGAGCGGGACCCGGCCGCCCGACACCGGCCGCCCGAAGCGGCATTCTCTGACACGATGAGGCCACCCCCCTCGGCACGGCCGGGTGGGGCCCCGCGCGCCCGGCGCACCCCGGCCGGGACCGCGGTTGAGGAGCGATTCAAGGAGCAGTCATGCTGGACGAGATCATGTTCGAGGCCGAGGAGAAGATGGACAAGGCCATCGAGGTCGCCAAAGAGGACTTCGCCGGGATCCGCACCGGCCGGGCCACCGCGGGCATGTTCACCAAGCTGTTGGTCGACTACTACGGGGCGCCGACGCCGATGCAACAGCTGGCGAGCTTCACGGCCTCCGAGGCGCGCACCATGCTCATCACCCCCTTCGACAAGGGCTCGATGCACAACATCGAGAAGGCCATTCGCGACTCCGATCTCGGCGTCAACCCCAGCAACGACGGCAACTCCATCCGGTGTGTGTTCCCGGAGCTGACCCAGGAGCGTCGCAAGGAATACATCAAGATGGCGCATCGCAAGGGCGAGGAGGCCAAGGTCGCCATCCGCAACATCCGGCGGCACGCCAAAGACGCCATCGACAAGCTCGTCAAGGACGGCGATGTCGGCGAGGACGACGGCGCGCGCCACGAGAAGGAACTCGACGCGCTGACCAGGCGGCAGACCGATCTCGTGGACACCCTCCTCAAGGGCAAGGAGGCCGAGCTCCTCGAGGTCTGAGGAACTCGCCGCTTCCGGACCCCCGATGCCCAGTCCCTCCGTCGTCCCCATGCCCAAGTCCACGGCAGCGAGCGCACCGCCCACGCGGGCCGGTCGAAATCTGCCCGTCGCGATCGGCGTCGGGCTCTTCCTCGGCGGCCTGATCCTGGCCAGCCTGTTCCTGGTCCGGTGGGGTTGGGTGTTGCTGTACACCGTCGCCCTGATGGTGGGGGTGTTCGAACTGCGGCGGGGGTTCGCCGAGAGCCGGGTCGCCCTGCCCTACATTCCCTGCCTGTTGGCGACCGCGGTCATGGGACCGGCGGCTTATCTCGGGGGCGCGGGGGCGCTGCTGCTCACCATGGCGGGCACGCTGCTGCTGTTGGTGCTGTGGCGGGCCGCGCGTGGCCTGGACGGGGCCGCGCGTGACGTCAGTGCGGGGGCCTTCACCGTCGGTTACGCCCCCTTCCAGGCGGCGTTCACCGCCTTGATGTTGCACGATGCGGGCAACGGCCCGACCCGCATCCTGGTCTTCGTCATGATCACCATCGCGAGCGACATCGGCGGCTACGCGGTGGGGGTGTTGGCCGGCAAGCACCCGATGGCACCGTCGGTGAGCCCCAAGAAATCGTGGGAGGGCTTCGTGGGCTCCACCGCGACGTGCGTCCTCGTCGGGGCGATCACGGTGCCGGTGTTCCTGGCCGGTACGTGGTGGGCGGGCGCCATCATCGGCTTCGTCGTGGTCTGGCTCGCCACGCTCGGTGACCTGGTCGAATCCATGATCAAGCGCGACCTGGGCGTGAAGGATCTGGGCCGGATCCTGCCCGGACATGGGGGCATCCTCGATCGCATCGACAGCCTGCTCGTCGTGGCGCCGATGGCCTGGCTCATGTTCACCCACCTGGTGCCGGCCTCGCCGGTGACCTGACCCGACTGGCGCACCGCCGGTCAGTTCCTCCGCGACCAGGACGGTCAGTCCTCCTCGACCAGGGCGGTCAGGGCGGCGGGCACGTGGATCTCGATGCCTTCGGCGGACTGTCGGGTCAGCTGTTCCCACTGGTCCAGGCGTGGCCCTCGGGCCCAGTAGACCTCGGGGCTGATCGCCCCGGCGTTGTCGTCGTACCCATTGCGCGCGAAGGCCGCCATGGGGCCCAGCGCCATCACCGATTCCAGGCCCTCGATAGTTCGGTAGGCCAGATGCTGGGCGTCGGGCACCGCGACCGCCACGCCGCGGCGCGGATCGGCCGGGGCCTCCAGGTAGGCCAGGACCTCCGGCAGGACCAGTGCCAGGCTGGCCGTCGAATGCTCCGCGCCGTGGGCGAAGCAGAATCGCAGGCCGTCCTCGGCGCGGATCTCGCGGCGCTCCAGGCCGGGACCGACCAGCTCGCGCAGGTGGTCGCGCCCCAGGCTCACCAACTCCGCCGGGGTGCCGAGCCGCGCGACCTGCTCCGTGGGCGGCACGACCGCCCGGTCGGGGAGGTCCACGGTGAGCACCTCCACGACGCCTGGTGCGATGGCCCGCAGGTGGGGCAGGCCCTCCACCGTCGGCAGTGCGTCGACAGCGAGCAGTCGCAACCGAAGCGCGGCGCGTACGGCGTCGTCCCCTCGGGGCAGCGGCGTGCGCGCAGTCCGGGGTAGTGGTGGGCCGCCGGCGGGGTTCGGGTGGGCCGGCGGCGTGCCATCGGCCGAGGACGCGACGGCGTCCCCGTCGGCGCGGGTGATTCCGCCGTCGCCGCGGGTGCTCTCGTGCTCGTGGTCGTCGTCGCCCGAAGCGAATGCGCGACGCAGGAAATCCCGCAGGCCCATGTCCCCCCTCTCGCCCTGGCGCCCACAATAGGCGCCCCCGACTCGCCCTGACAGACTGGACGGCATCATGTCCTCTGCCCCTTCCTCAGCCGGACCCGCCAGTCCGCCGCGTTCGCGCCCTCCCACGCCCGGCCGCGCGACCTTTGCCGGCTCGGGCCCCGGCACCCCGATGGCGCCGCGGCATCTGGCGGACCTGGACCCTGCCGAGCGGGTGGCCGCCGTGTTGGAGCTGGGTGAGCGCGGGTTCCGCGCCCGGCAACTGGCCGTGCACTACTTCGCCCACCTGGTCACGGATCCCGAGGCGATGACCGACCTGCCCAAGGCGAGCCGCGCCCAGCTGGTGCGGGCGCTGTTGCCGCAGCTCCTGACGCCGGTGCGGACGCTGAGCGCCGACGCGGGCGCGACCCGCAAGCTGGTGTGGCGGCTGCACGACGGCGCGCTGGTGGAGTCGGTGCTGATGCGCTACCCGAGTCGGGTGACGATGTGCATCTCCAGCCAGGCGGGCTGCGGGATGAACTGCCCGTTCTGTGCCACCGGCCAGCAGGGCCTGCTGCGCAACCTGTCCACGGCCGAGATCGTCGAACAGGTCGTGGCCGGTGCGCGCATGCTCCGGGCCGGGGAACTCGGTGGCGGTGGGGGCGGCGCGGCCGACGGGGAGGGCGACACCGCCGCCGCGCTGCGGGTCAGCAATGTCGTCTTCATGGGGATGGGGGAGGCCCTGGCGAACTATCGCCGCTCCGTGGCGGCGATCCGCCGACTCGTCGATCCTGCCCCCGACGGGCTCGGCATGTCCGCTCGCGGGATCACGATGTCCACGGTGGGGCTGGTGCCCGGCATCGACCGGCTCGCCGGCGAGGGCCTGCCGGTGACCTTGGCGCTGTCGCTGCATGCGCCGGACGACGAACTGCGCGACAGCCTGGTCCCGATCAACCTGCGCTATCCGGTCGGCGCCGCGCTGGACGCCGCCCGCCGCTATTTCGAGGCGACCGGACGGCGCGTCAGCATCGAGTACGCCCTGATCCGCGACATCAACGACCAGGCCTGGCGCGCGGACCTGCTTGGCCGGGAACTCACCGCCCGGGGAGCCGGCTGGGTGCACGTGAACCCGATTCCGCTCAACCCGACGCCCGGGTCGGTGTGGACGGCCTCCCGGCCCGGGGTGGCGCAGCAGTTCGTCGAGCGGCTGCGGGCGCAGGGGATCCCGACGACCGTGCGAGACACCCGAGGCAGCGAGATCGACGGGGCGTGCGGTCAGTTGGCGGCGACGACCGCCTGACGGGCGCCGTACGTCCTGCGCCGTACGCCGTACGCCGTACGTCCTGCGCCGTACGCCGTACGTCGTGGGACGTCCGTCGTACGCCGTGGATAGGCTCGGGGCCATGTCGAGCCAGCTGACGCCGCAGGCGGGGATCTTCGCACTGGGGACAACCGCCCACGCCTACCTCGAATTTGACGTCCTCGCCGGGGTTGAGCCGGCCGCGGTCGTGAGCTCGGTCGGGGCGGTCGCCAGGGCCCGGGTCACCGGCCAGGGGTCCTCCGTGGTCATCGGTTTCCGACCCAGCCTGTGGCGGCGGGTGGTGCCGTCGCCGGCTGCCTGTCCGGAGGCCACCGACTTCGCCGAGCCCATCGTCGGGGACGACGGCTTCACCATGCCGGCCACCCAGCACGACGTCTTCGTCTGGATCGCGGCGGGCCGCTATGACACCGTGTTCGACCAGACGGCCGGCGTGGCCGACGCGTTGGCCCCGGTGGCCGTGTTGGCGGAGGAGACCCGGGGCTGGATCTATCAGCACGACCGCGATCTGACCGGTTTCATCGACGGGACGAAAAACCCGCCCCTCGTGGAGGCCACGCAGGTCGCCATCGCCGCGTCGGGCCAGCCGGGCGAGGGCGGCAGCGTGCTGTTGCTGCAGCGGTGGCGGCACGACTGGGCGGCCTGGAGCGAGCTCGGCGTGCCGGGCCAGCAGGACGCCATGGGGCGCACGAAGCCGGACAGCGTCGAGCTCAAGCCGCTGCCGCCGACGTCCCACGTGGCCCGCACCGATCAGGACGAGGTCGGCCAAATCTTTCGGCGTAATACGCCTTATGGCACCGTCTCCGACCACGGCACGGTGTTCGTCGGGTTCTGTCACAGCCAACAGCCGCTGGCGGACATGCTGCACCGGATGGCGGGCATCGGCGGGGAGCCCCGCGACGAGCTCACGCGCTACACGGTGGCGTTGAGCGGGGCCTATTACGTGATCCCCGCCCACGAGCACTTGCCTGTTGCGCCCGACCGCCGCGACGGCACGGACGGCAAGGGCGCATCAGACTGACCTGCCCGCGCGGCGCGACCGCGTCGAACGATCGGTCGTCCGCGCGGTGTTGGACCGTTTCGTGGCAGCCGGCCAGGCGGCCCAGGCGGCCTCGCGTGGCCGGGCGGGGGTTGACCAGCGGCGCTAGGCTGGCCGCCTCCCGAGGCGTCGATGCCGTCGCCACGAACCCACTCCGTCTTCAGGAGGGCGTTGTGACCGCTACCAGTTCCCGCCAGAGCAGTGCCCACGCCCGCACGCCCATCGAGGTCGCTGTCGCCAGCGAACTGCGGCAGATCCTGGGGGAGGCGCAGGTCAAGACCCGGCCCCTGGACCTGGCCCGGATGAGCCACGACGCGAGCCACTTCCTGCTGCGCCCGCAGGCCGTGGTGGTCGCCCGGCACGGCGACGACGTCGCGACCACGCTGAAGGTCGCCGCCCGGCACGGCGTACCGGTCACCTTCCGTTCCGGTGGGACGAGCCTGTCCGGACAGGCCGGCACCGACGGCATCCTCCTGGACACCCGGATGAACTTCCGGGGCATCCAGGTCCTCGACGGTGGGGCCCGGGTGCGCTGTCAACCGGGTGCCACGGTCCGCGCGGTCAATGCGCGGCTGGCGCCCTACCAACGCGCGCTCGGACCGGACCCCGCCTCCGAGGTGGCCTGCACCATCGGCGGTGTGGTCGCGAACAACTCCTCCGGGATGGCCTGCGGGACCACCGCGAACACCTACCGAACGCTGGACGCGCTGCGGTTCGCGCTGCTCAGCGGCACCGTCGTGGACACCGGCGAGCCGGACGCCGATGCCCGGCTCAAGCACGACGAACCGGCGCTGTGGGAGGGCCTGGCGCGGCTGCGGGATCGCATCCGTGGCAACGCCGACTCCGTGCGTCGGATTCGGCACCAGTTCTCGATGAAGAACACGATGGGCTACGGGCTCAACAGCTTTCTCGACCACGACGACCCGGCCCAGATCCTCGCGCACCTGATGGTCGGCTCCGAGGGCACGCTGGGGTTCATCATCGCCGCGACCTTCCGCACCGTGCCGATCTACCCGCACGCCGCCACCGCGCTGCTGGTGTTCGACGAGATCGCGCGCGCGACCGATGCCCTGCCGGCGCTCATCGACGCCGGAGCGCGCACCGCCGAACTCATGGACGCCGCCAGCCTGCGGGTCGCCCAGGCCGGCAGCACCGTCGTTCCGCAGCTCGTCGGCCTGGACGTCCTGGCCCACACGGCGCTCCTCGTGGAGCTGCAGGAGGAACGGCGGGACGAGCTCGACGCACGCCGTGCCGTGGTCGACCCCCTGGTCCGGGACCTCGGGGGCCTGGCCGCCCCGGCCGTTTTCACCACCGACGCCGCCGAGCGGGCCGTGGCCTGGCACGTGCGCAAGGGCCTCTACACCGCGGTCGCGGGGGCCCGGCCGACCGGCACCACCGCGATGCTCGAGGACCTAGTGGTGCCGATGCCCGCCCTCACCGACACGGTGCGCAACCTGGCGGAGCTATGCACCCGCCACGGCTATGCCGAGTCCGTCATTTTCGGCCACGCCCGCGATGCCAATCTGCACTTCATGATCACCGCCGACCTGGCGGAGCCGCGCGAGGTGGACCGCTTCGCCGCCTTCACCGAGGACATGGTCGACCTCGTGCTGACCGCCGACGGGTCGCTGAAGGCCGAGCACGGGACGGGCCGGATCATGGCGCCTTACGTGCGCCGTCAATACGGCGAGGAGCTGTACGCCGTGATGGTGGAGCTCAAGCGGCTCGTGGACCCGGGGATGACCCTCAACCCGGGCGTCATCATCGGCACCGACGACCAGGCCCACCTGAAGAACCTCAAGGTCAGCGCGCCCGTCGGGGTGTCCCCGCAGGAGGCGCCGAATGTCGACAAGTGCGTGGAGTGCGGCTACTGCGAGCCGGTCTGCCCGAGCCGAGACGTGACCACGACGCCACGGCAGCGGATCGCGCTGATGCGGGACATGGCCGCCGCCGGCCCGGCCGAGCGGGCCGCGATCGCGGCGGACTTCGGCTACGACGCCGTCGACACCTGCGCCGTCGACTCGCTGTGCCTGCTCAACTGCCCGGTCGCGATCGACACCGGCAAGCTGATGAAGACCCAGCGCTATGCCCGCCAGCCTGCGGCCGCGCAGGAGGTCGGCCGGCTGCTCGCCGCCAACTGGGATCGGGCCCTGCGCCTGCTCCGCGGGGGGGTGGGCGTCGCGGACGCCGTACCGCCCGCGATCCTGACCGCCGCGACCGGCGCGGCGCGCACCGTCCTGCCCACCGACCTCGTCCCCCTGGTCGGCGACGACCTGCCGGGGCCGGGCCTGACGCGTCGGACGGCGGCGCGGCACGAACCGGGCGACGTCGTCCTGTTCCCGTCCTGCATGGGCGAGCTGTTCGGCCCCGCCGGCGACGGGGCGCACGGGCGGCCGAGCCGGGGCGGCGCGGCGTTCGCGTTCCTGGCCCTGTGCGACCGCGCCGGGGTGGCGGTGACCTTGCCGCGCGGGGTCGAGGGACGCTGCTGCGGCACGGTGTGGCGCAGCAAGGGGCTGCGGACCGGCCTACACGTCATGGCGGTCGACACCGCCCACACCCTGCTGGAGGCCAGCCAGGAGGGTGCCCTGCCCGTGGTCACCGAGGCCAGTTCGTGCAGCCACGGCCTGCACGAACTCGTCGGCGACCTGCGCAGCTTCGGCGAGGATGCCCTCGCCGATCGGCTCGCCCGGGTGCGCACCATGGACGCGGTGCGCTATGTGGCCGACCACGTGCTCGACCGGCTCCCGGTGGGTCGCCCCGTGACGTCGATGGTGGTGCACCCCACATGCTCGGACCGGCACGCCGGCGACCTCGAGGCGATCGTCGCGGTCGCCCACCGCTGCGCGAGCACGGTCGTGGTCCCCACCGATGCCGGCTGCTGCGGGTTCGCCGGCGACCGCGGGATGCTGCACCCCGAGCTGACCGCGTCGGCCACCCGCGCGGAGGCACGCGAGGTGTCGACCCAGCCGGCCGAGGCCTACGTGTCGACGAATCGCACCTGTGAGATCGGGATGACCCGGGCGACCGGGGCGACGTACCGGCACGTCTTGGAGGTGCTGGAGGAGGTCACCCGCTAGGACGCGGCGACCTTGCGGGAGTGGTTGAAGCCGAGCAGCGCCAGCAGGAGCAGCACCGCGCCGCCGACGAACGCCACCACGGAGGCGATCTGGGCGATCATCCCGATGGTGCCGAAGGCGTACGCCGTGAGCAGCATGCTGCGCAGCGCGTCACCCTGGAACAGCGACTGCTTCAGGTCGAGCAGCTTCTTGGCCTCCTCGGCCTTGGCCGGATCCTTGGCGGCGGCGGACTGCGCCGCGGAGACCTCGCTGTAGGTCTTGCCGCCCGAGGACTTGTTCATGTGCGCCAGGATGTAGTGGTCGGCATAGGCCTTGGCCGCCGGACCGTTGTCCAGCGGCTGACCAGCGAAGGGTCGCAGGGCGGCCTTGTCGGCCTCCTTCTCCAGGCTGTCGATGGCGGCCCCTTGGGGCATCGTGATCCGCTGGGCGGAGAGTTGATCGCCGACGGTGCCGTTGGCGAAGTTCGCCGCCCACGCGAGCAGGCCGCCCGCGATGAGCAGCACGATCGCCAGGATGGCGCCGGTGCTGGACAGAAGCGTGTCGAGGGTCTTGCGTGACATGAGCGACTCCTTGGATCCTTCGTCCCGGCCGGGGTGGTGCCGGGATGCGATGCCTCATGCTGCAATCTTCAACTACGGAAGACCCCGGACTTCAGTCCCGACATGCAGTCCGAGTAACCCATGTCACAGGCTCCTCCATCGAATCTGTGCGGACGCACGTCTGACCAGGGCGGGAAATCGGCTGAGTCCGAGGGAGATCGGTCGGCGGGCGCGCCGGCGCCCGGGACAGCGCGGCGGCGAAGTCGTATCCGTCCTGTGTCGCTTTCGTGATCTGTGTCGCAGGGGTGATTTGTGACAATGGGGCGGCGCCGTGGCATGGCCACGAGCCGACCGCCATGGGGCCGTCCGTCGACTGTAGGGGGTCGGCGAAGCCCGCCCCGTGGGTGCAACCGGCAAGCGGTCTCGGCGTGCACAGGGGAAGCGCCGGCGCGGGTTGTAGGGGCCCGCGCCGGCGCGGTCTGTCCGGTTCGTGCGGATCGGGCCGCCTCGAGCGAGTGAACGTCCATCCGTCGCCCGCAGCGACCGTCCGCCGAAGCGACGATCCTCGGGAGCAGATTCGTGGCACACATCACACGACGCCCGTCGTCCACTCCGACATCATTCGTCCATGACTACCGGCGCTTATGCACAGATCCATTCCTCCAGTGCATCCGACCCGGCCGCCTTCTGGAGCAAGGCCGCCGAGGTCGTCGACTGGATCAAGAAGCCCACCATAGTTCTCGACGATTCCCGCCCCCCGTTCTATCGGTGGTTCGCCGATGGCACGCTGAATACCTGCTACAACGCCCTCGACCGGCACGTCATCAATGGTCGTGGCGACCAGGTGGCGGTCTACTACGAGAGCCCGGTCACCGGGAACTCGGCGCAATACAGCTACGCCCAGCTCCTGGAGAAGGTCGCCAAGTTCGCCGGCGTCCTGACCTCGCTGGGTGTCACCAAGGGCGACCGGGTGGTCATCTACATGCCCATGGTTCCCGAGGCGATGATCGCGATGCTGGCCTGTGCTCGCATCGGCGCCATCCACTCGGTCGTTTTCGGCGGGTTCGCCCCGGCCGAGTTGGCGGCTCGGATCGAGGATGCGACGCCGAAGGTCATCGTCGCGGCCAGCTGCGGCATCGAGCCGAACCGGGTCATCCCGTACAAGCCGTTCCTGGACCAGGCCGTCGAGCGCAGCACGCACAAGCCGGATCACGTCGTGATGCTGCAGCGCGAGCAGCTGCCGGCCGAGATGGGCGAGCGGGACCTCGACTTCACGGAGCTGATGGCCAGCGACGCGATCGAGCCCGCCGAGTGCGTCGAGGTGGCGGCCACGGATCCGCTGTACATCCTCTACACCTCCGGGACCACCGGGAAGCCGAAGGGCATCGTGCGCGACAACGGTGGCCACGCCGTCGCGATGGCCTGGTCGCTGCCCAACCTGTACGGCGTGGGCGCGGGCGAGACCTTCTGGGCCGCCAGCGACGTCGGCTGGGTGGTCGGGCACAGCTACATCGTCTACTCGCCCCTGCTGGCGGGCGCGACCACGGTGATGTTCGAGGGCAAGCCGGTCGGCACCCCCGACGCCGCCGCCTTCTGGCGCGTCATCGAGAAGTGCAAGGTCGCCTCGCTGTTCACGGCGCCCACCGCGTTCCGGGCCATCAAGAAGGAAGACCCCAACGCCGAGTTGCTCAAGGGCCATGACATCAGCTCGATGCGTCGGCTCTTCCTGGCCGGCGAGCGGCTCGACCCCGACACCTACCACTGGGCGCGGGAGATCCTCGGCGTCCCGGTCATCGACAACTGGTGGCAGACGGAGACCGGCTGGCCGATCGCGACGAACCCGGTAGGTGTCGAGGAACTGCCGGTGAAGCCCGGCTCGCCGTCGGTGCCCACGCCGGGCTACGACGTACAGGTTCTGGACGAGAAGGGTGAGCAGGTCCCCGCGGGCACCGAGGGTTCCATCGCCATCAAGTTGCCCATGCCGCCCGGCACGCTGCCCACCCTGTGGCAGGACGACGCCCGCTATGTCAGCAGCTACCTCTCGGCGTACGAGGGCTACTACCTCACCGGCGACGGCGGCTACATCGACGAGGACGGCTACGTCTACGTCATGGGGCGCACCGACGACGTCCTCAACGTGGCTGGCCACCGGCTGTCCACCGGGGCCATCGAGGCGGCGTTGGCGGGGCACCCCCAGGTCGCCGAGTGTGCGGTCATCGGTGTCGCGGACCAGATGAAGGGGCAGGTGCCGCGGGCCTTCGTCGTGGTCAAGTCGGGCGTCGACGTCGGCGACCCGGCCGTTGCCGACAAGCTCAAGTCCGAGCTGGTCCAGCGCGTGCGTGACGAGGTCGGCGCGGTCGCCGCCCTGAAGATGGTCGACGTGGTGATGGCGCTGCCGAAGACCCGCTCCGGCAAGATCCTGCGCAAGACGATGCGGCAGATCGCGGACGGGCAGGAGGCTCAGGTGCCGAGCACGATCGAGGACGCCAGCGTGCTCGACCGGCTGCGCCCGGTGCTCCGCCCGGGTCAAGGCAGCGTGGAGTGACTTTTGGAGCGCTGAGTTCCATGCAGTGAGTCACTCGGCCGCGGTGCGTGGGCGCGGCGGCTGAGGAGGAGGGGAAGGGCCGGTACGACGAGTCGTCGTACCGGCCCTTCGCCTGTGTCCGGCGGGGCGTCGGTGCCCAAACTAGATTGGCGCGCCAACTAGATAGACATCCTGACTAGATGGCCGTACGATCTAGTCATGGTTTCGCTACGGCTCTCGCGGCAACACCCGACGGAGCCCACGGAGCCCACGGAGCCGAGGAAGCCCCTGGAGCCCACGGAGGTCGCAGAGGTCGAGCCGTGGCCCGCCGAGTGGCTGCGGGGCGCCCTGGAGGTCTGTGTTCTCGGCGTCCTGGATCGCGGCCCGACCTACGGCTATGCCATCGCCGCGGCCCTGGAGGACGCGGGGCTCGGTGTGGTCAAGGGCGGCACGCTCTATCCGTTGCTGGGCCGTCTCGAGGCCGCCGGGCTGGTGGACGTCGAGTGGCGCGCGGGGGAGTCGGGGCCGGGCCGCAAGTATTACGCGCTCAACGCGGCCGGGCAGGACATGCTGGCTCGTCGGAGCGCGCAATGGCAGGAATTCACGACGGTGACCCGCCGCCTGAGCGCGCAACAACAACCCTCTGAAGAGCCGGCGCGGGAGCGACCGGTGAACCGGTGAGCCCACTGCTTCCCAAAATCTCGCGGAAAGGACCCGACATGATGACCAGCCTTCGGCGCCAGATGAGCCAGGACTATCCGAACCTCGACCCGACCTGGGCCGAAGAGATGATGATCTGCCTGCGGGTCCGCGAGGTCAGCGGCGCCCGGATCGGGGAGATCCTCGCCGAGGCCGACGCCCACTGCGAGCAGGCCGGCGCGCCGGCCAGCCAGGTCTTCGGCCCGGCCGGCGACTACGCCGCCAGCCTGGATTTCCCCGGGCAGCAGCGCAGTAAGGAGCGCGTCACACCCTCGACGCTGGCGGGACTCGCGGCCTCGCTGGTCGGTGCCGGCGTCACGACATGGGCAGGCACGGCGCTGATCGAGGGGCAGCGGGTGCAGATCCGGGTGGCGGAGGTGCTGGTGACCGTCCTGGTGCTGACGCTGGCCTGGGTGGCGTACCGGCGGCTGGACTGGATTCTGCGGCACATCGGGTGGGCCAGCGCCGCCTTCGGTCTACAGCTCGCGGCCAGTCTCGCACTGTTCCTCTGGGGCGGTCCGATGCTCGCCCACGTGCCGGCGGGTCTGACCTTTGCCGCGGGCCTGGTGCTCCTGCTCGGGCCGGCCCTCGCGCAGACGCCCCGCGCGCTGACCGCCGCGCCCGATGACGTCGTGCGGCCCGAAGCGCACCGCCGGCGGAGCGCTCGCGCCATCGCGCTGGCCACGGCGTGGTTTCTCCCCGTGATCATCCTCGGGATGCTGGCCGCCCAGTGGCTGGTCGCCCCTGGTCGGTGAGTCGCCCGGCGGACTCCTCCGTCCCGGTCCGCCGGTGACTGGCCGTCCGCGAGAAGACCTCAGCCCTGCCCGGACTTCTTCGCCCGGGCCTCGGCGATCTTCGCCTCGCGCTCGGCGTGCAGCTTGCGGGTCGGGTCCTCCGAACCCAACTGCGCGGGTCCGAAGAAGGTCATCGCGATCTTGCGCAGTCGCCAGCCGATTCGGTAGCCCAGGCTCAGTCCGTCGCTGCTCATCTGTGGTCCCATCCGTCGGTCGCGGCGACCTGGCCGGCCGCAGTGCTGCTTTCGATCGGGCGCGGGTGGCCGAGCAGAAGTGTTCGGACGTTCACGCGCTTGTCCAAGGATACCCCCGGGGGCACCACTGCCGCGCCTGCTGCTCGGTGTGCTCGTCCACACCCTCGCCCCGCCGAGGGATTGTCCACAGCTTCCCGCGGCGAGCATCCGAGCTACCGGTCGGGCCTGGTGTCCTGGCGCTCGACGCCGACCGTCCCGGCCGGCGAGAAGGAGAACGGGTCATGGTGTCGGCACGGGTGGACACATCGGTCATCGGGACCGCGGCGCGGCGGGTGGCGAGCTCCGGCCGCGACTGCGCGGGCGGCGTAGTCCAGGTCAGCGCCGGGCTGGGGCAGATGGCGGGCGGCGTCGGCGACGGCGCGCTGGCCTCCGCCGCCCGGTCGGCGGTCGGTCAGTGGGCTCGGAGCGTGGCGATCTGTGCGGGCGCGGCCGAGGCGGTGGGCCTGGCCCTCGAGGTCGCCGAATCGCAGTACGACGCCGCCGAGCGGACCGCCACGGCGTCGTTCGCCCGGTCGGCATGAAGGCCGTCCTGGGCTCGCCCGAGCTGATCCGGGGCGGCGCGACCCGGCTGGCCGAGGTGAGCGACCAACTGAGCCGCAGCGCCACCACCCTCGGGTTGGCCCCCGGCGCCACGGCCGGTGGCTGGGCCGGGCCGGCGGCGGTCGCGTTCGACGGTGCGGCCGAGGGCGCGGCCACGGCCTGCCGCAGCAGTGCGGAGCGGCTCGCCGAGATCGCCGAGGCGAGCCGACGGTACGCCGACCGCCTGCAGGCCACCCAGGAGGAGCTGGCGACCCTGGCGCGTCGTGAGGCGGAGCTCGGCGCGCAGGAGCTGGCGCTGCGGGTCAAGGCCGCCGCCGTCCGCCCGGCGGAGCAGGTCGCCGCCCTGGTGCCGGGCGCGGATCTCGACCTGGGCGGACGCGCCGCCGCGGCCCAGATCGAGGAGATGGGCGCCCAGCGGGCCCGCGTCAGCGCGGCGGCGCAGGAGGCGGCCCGCCGGCACGATCTCGACAAGGCCGCCTTCGAGGCCGCCCTGACCGCGCCCCCACCGGTGACCTCCGGCTGGCCCATCGTCGGCATCGCCACCCCTGACGGCGCCACACTGAGCGAGCTGAAAAAGCGCAAGAAGGTGGTTGCGCAGGCCCGCGCGACCACGAACGCGTTCCGGGCGCGGGCCACGATCGAACGCATCGAGCGGCTGCCGGAACTGCCTGATCGCGCGACCGCGAAGGAACTGGCCGCGGCCAAGAAATCCCTCGACTCCGCCGCGAAGACCTTCACCGGCGAGAAGGCGGCGCCCCTGACTCGGGGTGGCGTCGCGCAATCGTCGGCTCTGGTCAAGGGCGCGCTGGGACGCGTCAACCTGGCCATGACCGCGAAGGAGGGCGTCCTCGACGCTTGGAACGGCGACCCGGATCACCCCGGATTCCGGGATGTCACGACGCGCGTGGCTGGGGCGGGCGGTGCCATCGGTGCCGGGATGCTGCTGGTGTCGGCCACCAATCCCGTGGGGATGACTCTGGTCACGGCGTATGGCGCCTACAAGGCCGGGACGTGGATCTACGACCACCGGGAGGACATCAAGCGCGTCGCCACGCAGGCCTGGCAGCGGGTCGCGCCGGCCGTCGAGGCGGCCAAGGAGGCGGTGACCGAGCGGGTCGAGGCAGCGAAGGAGGCGGTGACCGAGCGGGTCGAAACGGCCAAGGAGGCGGTCTCCGGTGCCCTGAGCGAGGCCGGGAACGCCGCCCGGGAGAAGGCGAACGAGGTTCGCGAGGGTCTGGCGGCCGGGTTCTCCCGGCTCGTGCAGGCCCCGAGGTTCGGGTGGTGAGCAAGGCGCGGTCGGAGGGTGTCGGCGCGGCGGCCACGACGTCGGCGACCGTGCGGGAGCTGCTCGACCTGACCGATGAGGAACTCCTCGCCGTGGACGGCCCGGATCAGGGCGTCGTGTCGCTGCCCTATCTGGACCGCATCGACGACGAGGACGCCCGGGAGATGGCCCGGTCGACGGCGCTGCGCGTCCTGTTCGCCCGGGGGCTGCTGCGCTTCTCGCGGGCCGCCGTTGACGCGGCGGGCCGCGCCCCGGCGCCGGGGGAGCGCACGGTCGAGGTGGCGGCCGACCTGGCCGACATCCTCGCGATCCGGCGCGCTCCTGAGGGGCTGCTGGCTGCCCAGCGGCTGGCCGGCGCGCCGTCCGGACCCGAGGCCCTCATGCGCTACGTGCACCGCTCGGGTGACCTGGTGCTGATCGAGGACGTGTCGAGTTCCGGGATCCACCGCTTCGCCACGGCCGAGATCGAGGCGCTACCGGAGCTGATGCAGACCTTCCTCCAGGCCGCCCCCGATCCGACTCCGGGCGCCGCGGGCGAAGACTCGAGCTGGCCGCCCGAGGTGGTCCCGCACCGGGATGGGGCGGCCCTGCTGGCGGGGGTGCACATCATCGCCGAGATCGTGGTCCGCCTCGACGACACGCCCGTTTCGCACACCCACACGGCGTACGTCTATCCGCACGTCGCCTACCTCGGCCCCGCCCCCCTGTCCGATCCGCGGGCCGCGCGGCTCGCTCGGCGCGACCCGGCCGGGCTCGGGGAGTGGGCCGCCGCCCTGCTCACCGGACCGCAGCGGGGTAGGCGAGAATCGAGCGCGTGAGCACCCCACGCGAGGTCGTCGTCCTCGGTTCGACCGGCTCGATCGGCACCCAGGCGCTCGACGTCATCGGGCGCAACCCCGATCGGTTCCGCGTCGTCGCCCTCGCCGCCGGGGGCGGCAACCTCGACCTGCTTGCGCGCCAGGCCGTCGCCTTCGAGGTGCCCCTGATCGGCGTCGCCCAGGGCAGCCACGACGTGGTCGCCGCGGCGATCGCCGCGATGGCCCGGGAGGCCGGAATGGAGCACTACGCGCCGGAACTCGTCGTCGGGGACGGGGCGGCCACCGACCTGGCGGGGGCGGCCTGCGATGTCGTGCTCAACGGCATCACCGGCTCGATCGGGCTGCTGCCCACGCTGGCGGCACTGCGCGCCGGGGCCACGCTGGCCCTGGCGAACAAGGAATCGCTCATCGTCGGGGGTCCGGTGGTCAAGGCGCAGGCCCGGCCCGACCAGATCGTTCCGGTGGACTCCGAGCACTCCGCGCTGGCGCAGTGCCTGCGGGGCGGGCGGGCACAGGAGGTACGACGCCTGGTGGTCACCGCCTCGGGGGGCCCGTTCCGGGGCCGGTCCAGGGCGGAGCTGTACGACGTCACGCCCGAGCAGGCGCTGGCGCACCCCACCTGGGACATGGGCCGCGTCGTCACGACGAACTCCGCCACCCTGGTCAACAAGGGGCTCGAGGTCATCGAGGCGCACCTGCTCTTCGACATCGGCTTCGAATCGATCGAGGTCGTCGTGCATCCGCAGTCGATCGTGCACTCGATGGTCGAGTTCACCGACGGTTCGACGCTGGCGCAAGCGAGCCCGCCGTCCATGCTGATCCCCATCGCGCTGGGGCTGGGCTGGCCCGACCGGGTGCCGGACGCCGCGCCGGCCTGCGACTGGACGCAGGCCCAGTCCTGGGACTTCGAGCCGCTGGACACCGAGGCCTTTCCCGCGGTGGGGTTGGCGCGCCAGTGCGGTGCCGCGGGCGGCACTTTCCCGGCGGTCTATAACGCGGCGAACGAGGTCTGTGTCGATGCCTTCCACGCCGGGGCGATCCGATTCCCCGAGATCGTCGACGTGATCGACGCCGTCGTGGCGCAGTGGGCCGATGCGTCTGAGTCCGCTGTCGGCACCGGGAGTGAATCGGGCACCCTTGACGTTGACCAGGTGCTGTCCGCGGATGCCTGGGCCCGGCGGCGGGCCCACGAGGTCGTCGCGGGGACCCGCCCGCCCACGCCGTAGGAAGGGGCCATCGCCCGTGCTCATGTATGTCCTCGGGGTGCTCGTCATCGCCCTCGGCATCGGCGCGTCCATCGCGTTGCACGAGGTGGGCCACCTCGTCCCGGCCAAACGGTTCGGCGTCAAGTGCCCTCAGTACATGATCGGATTCGGGCCGACGCTGTGGCGGCGACGGGTCGGCGAGACGGAATACGGCATCAAGGCCATCCCGCTCGGCGGCTACGTCAAGATGATCGGGATGTTCCCGCCCAAGCCGGGCGATCCCGCCGGCACGGTGCCCCGGTCCAGCACCGGACGCTGGTCGGCCATGATCGACGACGCGCGGACCCAGTCCCTGGAGGAGGTCGGCCCGGCCGATCAGCACCGCGTCTTCTACCGGCTCTCGACCCCGCGCAAGCTGGCCGTGATGCTCGGCGGACCGCTCATGAATCTGCTGATCGCCACGCTGCTCATCACGGGCATCGTCACGCTGTACGGCCGGCAGGTGGAGGCCGACGGGGCACGCATCGGCACGGTGGTCCAATGCGTGCGGCCGGTGACGACGACCGGCACCGAGGCCAGTGCCTGCACCGCCGCGGACCGCCCGTCGCCCGCCGCCGCCGCCGGACTGCGACCCGAGGACGTCATCGTCGAGATCGCAGGCGCCCCGGTGCGCCAGGCGAGCGACGTCTCGCGGCTGGTGCGTCCCAACGCCGGCAAGACCATCCCGATCGTCGTGGATCGCGGGGGCGAGCGGGTTGCGTTGAGCATCACCCCGATCGCGAACCAGGTGCCCGAGCTGGCCCCGGACGGTACGCCGCAGCGGGCCGCCGACGGTGCCTTCGTCATGACGACCGCGGGCTACATCGGCACCTCGACCGGCCAGAACACGGTGCTTCAGCGGCAGAGCATCACCGCCGTGCCGGCCATCGTGGGCGACGGCGTCGCGCAGACGGCCGGCGTCGTGCTGCGGCTCCCGGAGAAGATCGTCGCGGTCGGGCAGGCGGCCTTCGGGGCCGGGGAGCGGCCCGTGGACAGCCCGATGTCGGTGGTCGGCGTGGGCCGGGTGGCCGGCGACACCGCGAGCACGATGACCTTCATGGGGGTCCGGCTCGCCGGCCCGGGCGATCTGGCGGTGATCCTGCTGATGCTGCTGGCCAGCCTCAACATCGCGCTGTTCGTGTTCAACCTGATCCCGCTCATGCCGCTCGACGGAGGGCACGTCGCCGGGGCCTTGTGGGAGGGGCTGCGGCGTACGGTCGCCCGGGTCCGCGGGGCTCCCGACCCCGGATACGTGGACGTCGCCAAGGGGCTGCCGATCGCGTACGCCGTCGCGACGCTGCTGATCGGCATGTCGGTGCTGCTCATCTACGCGGATCTGGTCAAGCCCATCCGACTCTGAGCGGTCCGCCCGGGCACGGATCATCAACGCCGCCCCCGGCCAGCGCGCTGCCAGTTTTCGCTGGAATACTGACCGGCATGACTGTTGAGCTGGGTATGCCCACCGCGCCGGCCACGCCGCTGGCGCCCCGTCGACCCTCGCGCAAGATCCGCGTCGGGTCGGTCGAGGTGGGCGGCGACGCACCGGTGTCCGTGCAGTCGATGACCACGACGCTGACGTCGGATGTGAACGCCACCCTGCAGCAGATCGCCGAGTTGACCGCCGCCGGTTGTGACATCGTGCGGGTCGCCTGCCCGAGCCAGGACGACGCCGACGCCCTCGCGGCGATCGCCACGCACAGTCAGATCCCGGTCATCGCCGACATCCACTTCCAGCCCAAGTACGTCTTCGCGGCCATCGAGGCCGGCTGCGCGGCGGTGCGGGTCAACCCCGGCAACATCCGCGAATTCGACGACAAGGTGAAGGAGATCGCGCAGGCGGCCAAGGACCACGGCACCTCCCTGCGCATCGGCGTCAACGCGGGAAGCCTGGACAAGCGGCTCTACGCGAAATACGGCGGGCCGACGCCGCAAGCCCTGGTCGAGTCCGCGGTGTGGGAGGCGGGGCTGTTCGAGGAGCACGACTTCCACGACTTCAAGATCTCGGTGAAGCACCACGACGTGGTGACGATGATCCGGGCCTACGAACTGCTCGCGGCCAAGGGCGACTGGCCGTTGCACCTCGGCGTCACCGAGGCCGGGCCGGCGTTCCAGGGCACCATCAAGTCCTCCATCGCCTTCGGGCACCTGCTGGCCAAGGGGATCGGCGACACCATTCGGGTCTCCCTGTCGGCGCCGCCGGTCGAGGAGGTCAAGGTCGGCAACCAGATCCTGCAGTCGCTCGGGTTGAAGCCGCGCAAGCTGGAAATCGTGTCGTGCCCGAGCTGCGGCCGCGCCCAAGTCGACGTCTACACCCTCGCCGAGCAGGTCACCGCGGGTCTGGAGGGCATGACGGTGCCGCTGCGGGTCGCCGTGATGGGGTGCGTCGTGAACGGTCCGGGCGAGGCCCGCGAGGCCGACCTCGGGGTCGCCTCCGGCAACGGCAAGGGCCAGATCTTCGTGCGCGGTGAGGTGGTCAAGACCGTGCCCGAGAGCGAGATCGTCGAGACGCTCATCGAGGAGGCGATGCGCCTCGCCGAGGAGATGGGCGTCGACGGCGAGGCCGGGGGCCCTGCGGAGGGAGCCGAGGCCGGTGTCCGCGCCACCACCGGCCCCACGGTGACGGTCGGGTGACGCGCCCCCCGCGATCCCGGGGGCGAGCGTGAACCCATTCGTCGGACGCGGCGTCCGGGCCGTGGGCGAGGCCGACCGGGCGGCGGCACTCGACCTGTGCGCCCGGGACCCGCTCGCGAACTGCTATGTGGCCGCCAGGATCGCCGAGGTCGACCTGGATCGGTCTCGCTCGTTGCTGGGTCACTATCGGGGCGGGCGACTCGAGGCCCTGTGCTGGGCGACGGCGAATGTCATCCCGGTCGAGTGCGGGCCGGATGCGGCGCGCGCCTTCGCCGAACGGTTGCGCCGGCAACAACACCAGTTCTCCTCGATCTTCGGGCCCGCGCTGCAGGTGGCCCTGCTCTGGGAAGACCTCTCGCAGGTCTGGCGTCGGCCGCTGGAAGTGCGGGCCCGGCAGCCCCTGCTGGCCATCGGCCCCCACGATGCGATCGGGGTGCGGGCGGACCTCCGGGTCCGGGCGGCCGAACCCGGCGAGCTGGATCAGCTGGTGCCCGCGGCATCCGCCATGTTCACCGAGGAGATCGGCTACCCGCCGTACGGCGATCGCGGCAGCGAGATCGGTTATCGCAATGGGGTCCGCGGGTTGATCGCGCGACAGCGGGCCTACGTGCTCATCGACGAGGGCCGCATCCTGTTCAAGGCCGACCTGGGCTCGGTCGGGGTCGGCGCCGGCCAGATTCAGGGTGTCTGGGTGGACCCGGCGTATCGCGGCCAGGGACTGGCCGCCCCGGCGATGGCGCGCGCCGTCGAACTGGCCCGCCGCGAGGTCGACTGGGTCAGCCTCTACGTCAACGACTACAACACCGCGGCGCTGCGCACCTATCGACGGGTCGGCTTCACCGAGGTCGGCCTGTTCGCGACCATCCTGTTCTGAGCCAACCCCGCTGGGCGCGGCAGGGGGTCCGCTCAGAATCCTGGCGCGCAGCCGGACCAGCCGGCTACGGCGCCCCCCTGCCCGGGGTCGGCGCCGGTGCCCAGCAGCCGCCTCGACAGCGCCTCGGCGTCGGACAGCAACTGCTCGGTGGCCTCGGCCAGGTGGGCATCGCCCGGTTCCGCACCGGTCAACGTCGCCGCGAGCACCGACCGGCGCACGAGTTCCTTCGCGAAGGCGGCCGGCGTCCCCTCGGTACGCCGCGCGACGTCGTCCACCACGGCCGCGGAGAAGGCCCCTGGCGGGGCGTACAGGTCGAGCAGGCGGCGCCGTCCATCGAGGTCCGGCAGCGGGATCTCCACGGCGAGATCAACCCGGCCCGGGCGCTGACTCAGCGCCCGTTCCAAGGCTTCCACCCGGTTGGTGGTCAGCAGGAAGGTCACGTCCGCGTCGGCGGCCAGGCCGTCCATCGCGTCGAGCACCTCGAACAGCAGCGGCTTGGCGCCCGGGTGCATCCCGCGGTCCTCGGCGACCAGGTCGCAGTCCTCGAGCACCACGATGGCCGGCTGCAAAGCCCGGGCCAGCTGGGTGGCGAACCCGACGAACCGCAGGCTCATCCCCGCCAGCAGCACCACGGTGTGCCGCGGGGTGGCGCCGAGCAGGTAGCGCACGGTGTGGGTCTTGCCGGTGCCGGGCGGACCGTAGAGCAGCACCCCCCGCTTGAGGTGCTGGCCGTATCCCCGCAGGGCCGCGCTGCGCTCCGCCACGCCGATCACGTGATCGGCGACCCGGTCCAGCGTGCCCTCGGGCAGGATCACGTCGGCGCTGGTCAGGTCGGGCCGTTCGTGGAAGGTCAGCCCCTCTACGGAGGGTTCGAAGCCCGAGGCGGTCAGGCCCACGATCTGGCCGCGCACCACGCTGAGGTCCAGGGCCAGCCGGCGCAGTTCGTCCAGCAGCGGCGCGACGACCGCGGGATCGGCGGCGATGACCTCGACCGCGCCCATGTTCTGTCCGTACCGCGGGCTGGCCCGGCGCTGCAGCACGGCCACCGGGCTGTCGTCGTACCGGAACAGCCGCACGCCGAAGGCGACCACCGCGCGCTCCTGGTCCGGCCCGACGGCGAGGTTCTGGTAGTCGACCTGGCCGATCGGCACGCCGGAGCTGCCGAACAGCGATCGCGCGACGAGGTCGCCGAGGGAGTGGTGGTAGCGCCTGTCCCCACCGCCGACGCCGACGACCCGCGCCTGCGGGTCCCGGTCGGCCAGCGCGGCCAGGGCGATGTCGATGTCCACGAAGCGGTGCCCGGGCACCTCCTCGCGGGTCACGGCAAGTTCGGCCGCGTTCGTGCCCAGGTGTTCGCCCAGGACGGCGGCCAGGGTGGGGCCGCCGTGCGCCGCCGGCAGCTGCTGAACCACGTCGAGCAGCTCGCGCAGTCCTTGCAGCAGCCGGGTCGCGGTGTCGGGACCCGCGGTGTCGGGACCCGCGGTGTCGGGACTCGCGGTGTCGGGACCGATGGCCCGCGGTACGGCGTCGCGGCTGGTCATGATGCTGCCTCCTGAAAAGCGTTGATGAGCTCCCACATCGGTCTGCCCAGTTCCACCTGGGACAGCAGGATCGCGATCGTCCCGGTCTGGGGGTCCACGAAGAAGTCGGTGCCCTGGCCGCCCGACCAGCCGAATCGCCCCTCGTGCGGGGGCTCGGTCCGCACGCACACCCCGTATCCCCAGCCGGTGCCCGCCCAGAATCCGGGAAAGAAGCTCTCGGGGGTCTTCGCCTCGGGCGCCACCTGGTCGCTGGTCATCGCGCGCACCGAATCCTGCGACAGCCACGGCGTACCGTCGGGACGTCGCCCGCCGTCGCGCAGCATGACCGCGAACCGGTGCACGTCGGCCAGGGTCGAGACCAGCTCGTTGTGGGCGACGTCGATCGCGGGCTCGCCGACCCAGATCCCGCCGCCCGCGGCCGGCTCGGTCTCGACCAGTCCGTCGTCGTCGCCGTGCCGATAGGCGGGCGGCAGCCGGTGGGCCTGCTCGGTCGGCACCCAGAAGCCGGTGTCCACCATCCCCAGCGGGCCGAAGACGTCGGCCGCCAGGTGCTCCTGCAGCCGCATGCCCACGACCCGGCTCAGCAGGATCCCCAGGATCGCGAACGAGTGGTGGTAGCGGAAGCCGCGACCCGGCTGGTGGGCCAGCGGCAGCCCGGCCAGCCGCCCCAGCCAGTCCGCGGCGTCGATCGTCACCGGGTCGGGCCCCGCCTCGACCCCGGCAGCCCGCAACGCCTGCGCGTACGGGGTCGCCCCGCTCGCGTCCATGCCATAGCCCGACCCACAGACCAGCAGGTCGCGGACCTGGATCGGCCGATCCGCGGGCACGACGTCGTCCAGGTCGGCGTCATAGCCGCGCAGCACCTGTCGGTCGGCGAGCTCGGGCAGCCACCGCTGCACGGGATCGTCCAGCGCAAGGCGGCCGGCCTGCACGAGCCGCAAGGTCGCCGCCGCCGTGATCGGCTTGGTCATCGACTGGATCCGGACGATGGCCGTGTCATCAGCCGGTGGGCCGCCCGGCGCCCACGAGCCCACGGCGTACCGGTCCACCGCCCCGCCCCGGTCCACCAGCGCCACCGCGCCCGGCATCACCCGGTCCGCGACGGCGCGCTCCAGCATTGTCCGCACGTCCCCCGACATGTCCTGCGTCCTCTCCTCGACGGTTCGCGGTTCCAGCCTGCCATCGGGCACCGACATCGCAGAGCGGAGCGCGTCGTGCGGGCCGCGGGTGTCGATAATCTTGGGGGCGCGGTGGGCCCTGGCCGAACCGCCCTCGCCCGTGTCGCTCCCGTTCGAAAGGTCCGCCGTGTCCACCTTGCCCGAGATCCTGACCAGCTCCGTGGGCCGACCCGCCGCGGTGCGGGCCCTCGCCGACGTCGTCGAGGACGAGGTCCGCCGCAAGTCCGGCGTCGGGGGAATGGCCCTCAAGGCGGGCTTCGCGGCGGCGGCCAAGATGCGCCCCGACCTGGTCCCGCACGCGATCGACAAGATGCTGCCGGAGTTCGCCGAGCGTCTCGACCCGTACTGGCAGCAGCGCGGTGAGCAGCCCTTCGGCGCCTACCTGCAGGGGCACAGCGAGCCGGTGTCCGATGCCCTGCTCGGCGTGACCGACGCGCGCCTGCAGAACCCGAACCACGCGGCGCTGGCCAAGATCTACGCGGCGTTGCGGCCCAAGGCCCGCTCCCAGGTCGCCGAGTCGCTGCCTCGGCTGGGCGCCGCGATCGAGTCACTGGCTCGCTGACGGCGGGGGCCGCGGGGGATGAAATAGCCGGTACGGCGGGTGCCAGGTGGGCCGATATCCTGTGCGGGCACCCGAGCACGACGTACGGCGTGCGACGCGCGACCTTCGAGGAGAACCGGTGACCGTCCTGCGCATGTCCAGCCTGTTCCTGCGGACCCTGCGCGAGGACCCGGCCGACGCCGAGCTGCCCGGGCACCGCCTGCTGGTCCGGGCCGGTTACATCCGCCGCGCGGCCCCCGGCGTCTATTCCTGGCTGCCGCTGGGGCTGCGCGTCCTGCGCAAGGTCGAGGTCGTCGTCCGCGAGGAGATGGACGCGATCGGGGCCCAGGAGTTGCTGTTCCCCGCGCTGCTGCCCCGTGAGCCGTATGAGGCGACCGGCCGCTGGACCGACTACGGCGACAACCTGTTCCGGCTGACCGACCGCAAGCACGCCGACATGTTGCTGGGCCCGACCCACGAGGAGATGTTCACCCTCGCCGTCAAGGACCTGTATTCCTCCTACAAGGACCTGCCGCTGGCGCTCTACCAGATCCAGACGAAATACCGGGACGAGGCGCGTCCGCGGGCCGGGCTGCTGCGGGGCCGGGAGTTCGTGATGAAGGACTCCTACAGCTTCGACGTCTCCGACGCCGGGCTGCAGGCCAGCTATGACGCGCACCGCGCGGCCTATATCCGCATCTTCGACCGGCTCGGCTTCGACTACGTGATCGTCCAGGCCATGTCCGGGGCGATGGGCGGCTCGGCCAGCGAGGAGTTCCTCGCCATCGACCCCAACGGCGAGGACACCTTCGTGCGCTGCGACGCCAGCGGTTATGCGGCGAACGTCGAGGCCGTCGTCGTCCCGCAGGCGCCGCCGGTCGAGGCCGAGGTCGTCGCGGCGACTCCGGCCGCGGTCGAGGTCGACACCCCCGACACCCCGACGATCGACACGCTCGTGGCGGTGCTCAACGAGCGGCATCCCCGCCACGACGGCCGGCCGTGGACCGCCGCGGACACCCTGAAGAACGTCGTGCTGATGCTGAAGGCGGGGGACGGAACCCGTACGCCGTTGGTGGTGGGCCTGCCCGGGGACCGGCAGGTGGACGAGAAGCGGCTGGAGGCGCAGGTCGCGCCCGAGGAACTCGACGACTTCACCGAGGCGGACTTCGCGGCCTGGCCGGGGCTGGTCCGCGGCTACATCGGCCCGGCGGCGCTGGGCCCCAACTCGGGGCTGGCGCAGGAGGACCCGCGGCGCGTCCGCTACCTGCTGGACCCCTCGGTCGCCGAGGGCTCGGCGTGGGCGACCGGCGCGAACACGCCCGGCGTGCACGTCGTCAATCTGGTGCACGGCCGCGACTTCTCTGCCGACGGCATCATCCAGGCCGCCGAGGTGCGCGACGGCGACCCGAGCCCGGACGGCGCGGGGGAGTTGCGCACGGCACGCGGCATCGAAATGGGTCACATCTTCCAGCTCGGCCGCAAGTACGCCGACGCGCTCGGTCTCAAGGTGCTCGACGAGCACGGCAAGTTGGTCACGGTGACGATGGGGTCGTACGGGATCGGGGTGTCCCGGGCCGTGGCCGCGGTGGCCGAGGGGACCCTGGACGAGCTGGGCCTGTGCTGGCCGCGGGCGCTGGCACCGGCGGACGTGCACGTCGTGGCCACCGGCAAGGACGCGGCGGTGTTCGAGAAGGCCGGCGAGCTGGTCGCGGCGATGGCCGCGCAGGGGCTCGACGTGCTGTTCGACGACCGGGTCAAGGTCAGTCCTGGCGTGAAGTTCAAGGACGCGGAGCTGATTGGCGTGCCGACGATCGTGGTGGTCGGCAAGGGTCTGGAGGCGAACCCGCCGGTGGCCGAGATCAAGGACCGCCGCTCCGGGCAGCGCCGCGAGGTCGCCGTCGATGCGCTGGTGAACGAGGTGCTTGCAGAAGTTCGCGGCGGCTGAGTCCGCGATGAGGGCGGCGTACGTCCCCTTCCCGGCCCTCGCGGACTGGGTGGGTTCGTTCGACGGTTCGCTGGTCGACGAGTTCGCCGCGCAGCTGGAGTCGGCTCGGCGGGAGTACGGCGACGCCGCGGCCGCCCGGGCGACCGAGGTGGCGACGCGGTACGCCGCGATCGACACGGGCGCCATCGAAGGCCTGTACACGACTAACCGCGGATTCACCCGCACCATCGCGCAGAGGTCGGTCAACTGGGAGGCGACGCTCGCCGCCCACCCTGAGGCCGAGCATCACATCCGGGACGCACTCGCGGGCTACGAGTTCGTGCTCGATGCCGTCACCGGGCGGGTTCCGATCACGCAGTCCTGGATCCGGCAACTGCACGAGGTGTTGTGCGCCTCCCAGGAGAGCTACACCGTGTACGTCGAGGACACGCCCGCCGAGATGGCGCGCCTGGTGTCGGAGCTGGGGTCCGACGCGTTCGCCGCTGCACACCCGGTCGTGCAAGCCGCCTATGCGCACTACGCCTTCGTGTGCGTTCACCCGTTCGCGGACGGGAACGGGCGGGTGGCGCGGGCGCTGGCCTCGGTATTCCTGTACCGCCGTCCCGGCATCCCGTTGGTGATCTTCGCCGACCAGACCCCCGCCTATCTCGATGCACTGTCGGCCGCCGATGCTGGGCGGCCCGAGGCGTTCGTGTCCTTCGTCGAGCAGCGCGCCATCGACACGGTCAACCTGGTGCTTGC